>SAAB01000025.1 GCA_009929615.1 Clostridia bacterium
ACATTATACCAAAAAAGGGAGGTCATTGCTCTTTTTATTGCAAACTCCCATAAAATCAAGGTTTAGAACAATAAAACAAGGTAGTTATTTGACACTACCGAAATTGGATGGGAGGATTTTTAATGAATAAAATTGAACAGATTCGCAGCGAAATGGTTGCCGCTATGAAAGCTAAAGACAAAGAACGTAAAGATGCACTTTCTATGCTGCTGGGTTCTTTAAAGAATAAAGCCATTGATAAGCGTGCGGATTTGACCGATGTTGAGGAAAATGAAATCGTTTTAAAAGAAATTAAACAATTAAAGGAAACACTTGAATCCGCTCCGGCAGACCGT
Organism: Clostridia bacterium; assembly: GCA_009929615.1. Classification (GTDB taxonomy): domain Bacteria; phylum Bacillota; class Clostridia; order Lachnospirales; family Lachnospiraceae; genus Frisingicoccus. Next base: position 336 of record SAAB01000025.1, read on the forward strand.
GCCGATATTATTGAACAGTGCAAATTCCGTATCCAGGTTTATGAAGAGTTCGCACCAAAATTCATGACTGAAGACGAAATCAAAGAAACGATTCAGACAGTTCTCACTAAGTTGTCCCTTACCGAACCGACTGCAAAGGACAAGGGAAAGATTATGAAAGAACTGATGCCTCTTGTTAAGGGTAAATCTGATGGTAAATTAGTGAATTCCCTTGTTTCTACGTTTTTTAAATAATATTATAGGGTGTTAAAGGAGTATAAAATGCATACAAAGGACGATATTGTTAAAATATATGATGATATGTTTAATCTGATAGGAACAGAGAAATGGTCTGTTGTTCATGAAAAAGGCCTGCTTCATCAGGTTGTTCATCTCTGGATTTACAGTAAAGAAGACCAGAAAAAATGGCTTTTTTTCGTACAGCGTTCCAAAACCCGTGAAGATTTTCCAGGACTTTATGACCTGCCGGTCAGCGGCCATATAGACCCGGAAGAGACTTTTTCCCATGCCGTTGTTACCCTTACGGAAAAACGCCTTGGCTTAAAGCTTTTCCCTGAATTTTTGAAACATGTGGGTAATATCCGCCAGGTTATTGATCAGGGTGACTATCATGATAATGCTTTCTGTCAGGTCTATGTTAAAAAGATTGAACTGCCTGTCCCTGAATTTGAAATTCAGGATGCAGAAATGCTTTTTAAAGTTGAATTTAATGCCTTTTGTGACTGGCTTTCAAATCACGAAGGGAAGCTGCCTATTTACGCAACAGATGGCACCTTCTTAAAAGATTCTACCGCAGATGACTGGTGGTGGCCACGAAAAGACGAATTCATTAATGTTGTAAAGCCATTTATAGACGCTCAGTAACAAAAAAGACATCCTTTTCTGATTTTGAAACAAAAAAAGAGAGCAGTTTCCCAGCTTGAAAACAGCTGTGAAACAACTCTCTTTTTTATTCCTTACACAGACGATAGCCCAGCCCCCAGACTGTTTCAATGTACTTTTCATCCGGGTCGGCTTTCTTTAATTTACTTCGCAGATTGCTGATATGTATCTTAACTGCATTATCATCTCCACTGTAGGCCTGATGCCAAACCTCTTCATACAAGCTTGCCTTTGTATAAATCCGGTCTCTATGGCACATCAAAAGACTTAATATCATAAATTCTTTGACTGTTAAATCCAATCCCTGTTGATTAACCTCGGCCCTTTTAACACCACCGTTGCTGATTTTAAGATTCTTATACTGATAAAGCCGCATATTATGTGACTTCTTGTAGGCCTCTCTCAGATAATCTTCCACAGACTCTGCCAGCACTTCACTGCTGACGGGCAGTTTAATAACACCATCCAAATACTTCTGCATATACTGCTCTGCAATCTCTGAAGTCTCCTCCGTACAGACGCCAAGCATAGGTACATCCGAAAATAATCGAAGCTGCCGAATCATCTCATCCGCATCCTCGTCTGGAAATAACACTGGCAGCATCACCGCATCAAAAGAATGCCGTTTTACTGCTTCAGCAACTTTCCTGTCAATTGCCGGAACGACCTGATACCCCAACTCTGCCAGCTGGTCTTTCAGTCCTTGCGTTAAAGGAACTGTCTGCTCTGCTAATAAAATAGTCGCCATTCTACATCAATCCCTTTATGTATGTTTATATTTTAACATTGCATTTTTAGTATAGCATAATTTCGTAAAAAAGAAAAGGCAGCCTGGAATTGCTTCCAGACTACCCATTTCATACATTTATTTATCTTCCTTTAACAGAAGCTGTTAATTTCTCCTGTTCGTAATTGATTTGAATAACATCTCCCGGTAAAACAGTATCCGAAAGAATCAGGCGTCCTGCCAGTGTTTCCACATGCTTCTGCAAAAAACGTTTCAATGGCCTTGCCCCGTAAACCGGATCATATCCCTGGTCAATGATATAGTCCCTCGCCTCCGGTGTCAATTCAATGGAGATTTCTCTGTCTTCCAGCCGTTTATTAAGATTTTTCATCAAAATATCAATGATACTGTGAATATCTTCTTTACTCAATGGCTTAAACATAATAATCTCATCCAGACGATTCAGAAATTCCGGGCGGAAATGTGCACGAAGTTCATCCATTACCTGATTTTCTGCTGCCTCTTCAATGTCGCCTTCGGCATTAATACCCTGCAGTAAGTATTCAGAACCAATATTCGAAGTCATAATCAGAATTGTATTTTTGAAATCTACCGTACGTCCCTGTGAATCCGTGATACGTCCATCATCTAAAACCTGAAGCAGCACATTAAACACATCTGGATGGGCCTTTTCGATTTCATCAAAGAGAACAACCGAATATGGTTTCCGGCGAACGGCTTCTGTCAGCTGTCCACCCTCTTCATAGCCCACATATCCTGGAGGTGCTCCGATAAGACGGGATACGGAAAACTTCTCCATATATTCACTCATATCGATACGGACAATGTTGGACTCATCATCAAAAAGACTTTCTGCCAGTGCCTTGGCCAGTTCTGTTTTACCAACACCTGTTGGTCCAAGAAACATAAAGGAACCAATCGGTTTTGTTTCATCCTTAATACCTGCCCGGGAACGAATGATGGCATCTGTCACTTTTCGAATACCTTCATCCTGCCCAATAACTCGCTGATGAAGCTGCTCATCTAAATGCAGTGTCTTCTGTCGTTCACCTTCCGTTAATTTAGATACCGGAATACCTGTCCACCGTGAAACAATACGTCCGATTTCATCATCGGTCACCTGTTCTCTTACCAGTGAATCTTCCTCGCCATGAATCTTCAATTCCTGCTCCTCCAGCTGCCGTTTCAATTCAGGAAGTTTTCCATACTGAAGCTCTGCAGCCCGGTTCAAATCATATTCTCTCTGTGCTCTTTCGATTTCTTTATTCACATCTTCAATCTGTTCTCTCAGAACACGGACCTGGTCCACATCCTTTTTATCAGCTTCCCACTGAGCTTTCTGAATCTGGAAATCTTCCCGAAGCTGGGCAATCTCTTTCTGAATCGCTGCCAGTCGTTCCTGACTCAAATGGTCATTCTCTTTTTTAAGGGCCGCCTCTTCAATTTCAAGCTGCATAATCTTTCTTGATACTTCGTCCAACTCTGCCGGCATGGAATCCAGCTCTGTCTTAATCAATGCGCAGGCTTCATCCACCAGGTCAATCGCCTTATCTGGCAGAAATCTGTCAGAGATATAGCGGTTTGATAAAATAGCTGCCGCTACGAGAGCACCATCTGTAATTTTTACACCATGAAAAACTTCATAGCGTTCCTTCAAACCTCTTAATATAGAAATTGTATCCTCTACTGTCGGTTCATTTACCATAACCGGCTGGAAACGACGTTCCAGTGCTTTATCCTTCTCAATATACTGGCGGTACTCATCCAGCGTTGTTGCTCCGATACAATGAAGCTCTCCTCTGGCCAGCATCGGCTTCAGCATATTACCTGCATCCATGGCCCCATCCGTTTTACCTGCACCGACAATCAGATGCAGTTCATCAACAAACAGTATGATTCTTCCTTCGCTCTTCTTAACTTCTTCCAAAACAGCTTTAAGACGCTCTTCAAATTCGCCCCGATACTTAGCACCTGCAACCAGGGCTCCCATGTCCAGCGAAAAAATCTGTTTATCCTTCAGACCTTCCGGTACATCACCTCGAACAATTCTCTGGGCAAGGCCTTCGATAACAGCTGTTTTGCCTACGCCCGGTTCGCCAATCAGAACCGGATTATTCTTTGTCTTTCTGGATAAAATACGAATAATATTCCTGATTTCACTGTCACGTCCGATAACCGGATCAAGCTTCTGGTTTCTGGCTTTTTCCACCAGATTCTCACCGTATTTGCTGAGACTGTCATAAGTATCTTCCGGATTATCACTGGTTACCCTCTGATTTCCGCGTACTTCCATCAGGGCTGCCAAAAATTTATCCCGGGTAATCTGGAAATTACGGAATAATTTCTTTAAATCCTTATTCCCGGTTTCCATCAGTGCAAGAAATAAGTGCTCTACAGAAATGTATTCATCTCCCATCTGCTTTGCTTCTTTTTCTGCCTGTGTAAATGTCCGGCTCAGGTCCTGACTCATATACTGCTGTCCACCCTGTACTTTGACACAGTCTTCCAGCAGTTTCTCTGTCTGAAAGACAAAACCTGCCGTATTCATATCCATCTTATCCAGCAATTTAGTAATAAGACTATCTTCCTTATTCAGTAATGCATATAACAGATGTACCTGGCCAATCTCCTGATTACCATATTCAATGGCCAGACTCTGACAGGACTGTACAGCCTCCAGAGATTTTTGAGTATATTTATTAAAATCCATAAAACATGCCTCCTTTTTTCAGACATACCTTTTATTGTTATGTTTGTTATACATGTAATATAACAGACTTGTAACTTCTTGTCAATACCCCTTCAAAAAATTTGCATTTTTTCTTTTACCGCGTTATAATTTGTTAAAACTATTAACCTTATACGAAAGGCAATTATTTTATTATGAATACATCCCATTTAACACTTTTAACTGATTTGTATGAACTGACGATGATGCAGGGTTATTTTAAAAATAACACGAATGAAAAGGTTATTTTTGACGTTTTTTTCCGTTCAAATCCCGAAGGTGCTGCCTACTCCATTACTGCTGGTCTGGACCAGGTTATTGAATACATCAAGGGCCTGCATTTTACTGCCTCAGATATCGAATATCTGCGTTCATTATCTATTTTCCAGGAAGACTTCCTGGACTATTTAAAAAACTTCCATTTTTCCGGAGATATCTATGCGATTCCTGAAGGTACTATTGTTTTTCCGAAGGAACCGTTAGTAAAAGTTATTGCACCGATTATGGAAGCACAGATTGTTGAAACTGCTATTTTAAATATTATTAACCACCAGAGTCTTATCTGCACCAAAGCTGCCCGGGTCGTTTATGCTGCCGGCGGCGGTGTTATGGAATTTGGTCTGCGTCGTGCCCAGGGCCCGGATGCCGGCACTTATGGAGCCCGTGCCGCAGTTATCGGCGGATGCATCGGCACATCCAATGTCTTAGCCGGTCAGATGTTTGATATTCCGGTTAAGGGAACCCATGCACACAGCTGGATTATGAGCTTTAAAACAGAACTTGAAGCATTCCGTAATTATGCAAATCTTTACTCAGATAACTGTCTGCTTCTTGTAGACACCTATGATACATTAAAATCCGGTGTACCCCACGCCATCCAGGTCTTTGACGAGATGAAGGCCAACGGTATTCCATTAAAACTTTATGGTATTCGTCTGGACAGCGGTGATCTGGCTTACTTATCCAAAAAAGCACGAAAGATGCTGGATGATGCCGGTCATACAGATGCCGTTATCTCCGCTTCCAGTGATTTGGACGAGTATCTGATTGACAGTCTTCACACTCAGGGGGCAAAGATTACTTCCTGGGGCGTTGGAACCAATCTGATTACTTCCAAAAATTGTCCGGCCTTTGGCGGTGTTTACAAACTGGCAGCTGTGTCCGATGAAAACGGAAACTTTATTCCTAAGATCAAAGTATCCGAAAATATTGAAAAAGTCACAAACCCTGGAAATAAAACCGTATTCCGTCTCTATGACAAGGAGACCGGAAAGATTCGCGGAGATTTAATTGCTTTGGCAGACGAAACCTATGATTCAACAAATTCACTGATGATTTTTGACCCTATTTCTACCTGGAAGAAGACATACCTCGCTCCAGATACTTATACTGTTCGCGAATTGCTCGTTCCAGTATTCAAAGATGGCAAATGCGTCTATACTTCTCCTGCAGTTATGGATATACGTGATAATTGTGCCAAAGAACTGGATACTCTCTGGGATGAATCCCGCCGTCTTGTTAATCCTCAGGACGTTTATGTGGACCTTTCAAAACCTCTTTGGGATTTGAAGAATCAACTCCTTGACAGTGTTCATAATTTTAAAGACTGATTTATAAGCTTAACCATTAAAAAGGGCAGCTTCAGATATTTTCTGAAACTGCCCTTTTTCTAATTCTAAAACTTACGGCCACCGCCGCCACTGCTGCCACCACCAAAGCTGCGGCTGCCACCGCCATGAAAGGTTCCGCTGGCACTCTGATGTACCGAACTGCCGCCGTCCCCTCCCGGTCCGTCGTCATCATCACGCACAATTCTCCGTCTTGTGACCATCCGGTTTACAAACTGATCCTGATGAACCAGCTCCTGTGTTGCAGATGCCACAAAATAATTATTGACACCGGCAACCACCTTGCCACCCTGGTTTCTTGTCATAAAGAATACAATAATCCGTCCAATAAGAACACATATCACAAGTTCTATAAGAATTTCAATAACACCCGGACCTTTTTTCCCTGAAGGTGCATATTTAGAAACATTATCCAAAAATACATCACAGCTTTTATAGTAATTATCATCGGCTACTTTGTTGTAAATGCGGTCCAGCATCTTATCCACTCGTTTATCCGTAAAGGCACCTGTCGTCTCATCCCCTGCTGTATAGACGTATATTTCCCGTTCTTCCATATTAATCAGATACACGACACCTTCACTCTGCCGCCCGCCGTCATTATGACTTTTAAAAAAGTGTGCTGCATACTCCTGGCTCGTCATTTCTTGGGCATCCTCTGTCGTTGTTATCAAAATCCGAAGCCCCGTGTTATTCTCCAGCTTTTCAATGGATTTTTCCAACTTCGATATTTCATCCGATGTCATAAGCCCCGCAGAATCAAAGACTCTTCCGACTGTTGCCTCCTGTGTCGGTGCCTCTGTCCCGGAAATACCATCCAAAAAGCTCTGACAGCCTCCATAAAAATCTCCATTAACAGCTTCATCATAAACACCATCCAATAATTCATTGATACGTGCATCAGTAAAGGCTTCTATAACCGACTCTCCACTGGTGGATATAATAATATCACCATTTTCTATGTCTATCAGTAATATAATTCCTGCACCTGATGTACCATCACCATTATATTCTTCAAAAAAATCATCCGCATAGGCAGTCGCGTCCTTACCCTGCAAATCCTCCGTTATGACTACAAGAATATGATACCCCTTCTGCCGTTCCAGAGTCTCTATCTCTGTCGATATTTTTTCTTTTTCTTCTTCAGTCAAAAGACCTGTATTATCATAAACTCCCGTATATGTATCATCGGCCAAAACCGGAATGCTGACTGCGCCAAACAGGCCCATGACCAGCATAAGAAATGCCATAGCCCGTGTAAACCATCTTCTCATAGGAATCACCTCCACCCTTTCCATTGTTTACCAGAAAAACGAACCTATAAAACACAGAATAAATAAGACTGCGGATATTCCACCCCACCACAGATTCACTTTCATCTGACTCACTGGTGGCTTTCCTGCAATTCGTCCATTCTGTCCATTCATCATAAACTTGTAAACATTTCCATGATAGTTGTAATCCACAAACCAAATAGGTACAAAGATAAATTCATCTTCTTCACGTGTAAAATCAATATTCCTGTTCTCGATATTTACTGTTGTATATCCGGAAACAGCCCCCTGGGCATAATCCTTCACATATTTATCTACCTTTTCTTTAACAGCCGGCATCAGTTCACTATCTGTGAAATCATAACTGGAAGATTCAAATCCCGCCAGATAAGGCATATCGAAATCCCTTAATTCATCAAAATTAAAGGGCTCAAGTTTCGCCATCTCCTCATCCTCTAACTGACTGGAACCGTCATATGGGATATTCTGATATTGAAGATTATAGGCCCGGTGAACATTATAAATCTCTGTTTCCGTCACCTCATAATCGCCCTGCATAAAAACAAGAATATTCGTGGCTCTTGCCTGAACATCTACCTTTGCATCAAAATGAAAGAGCCAATAGGGTACATACATACCTTTCAACCGCTGAATATTATTTGCCGATACAAATCCTTTAGGAGCGAATCGACCATTTTTACACCATTTTCGAAAAGCCTCTTCTGCATCCTGTCTGTCCATATGAAATGGCAGAATCTTTGCCGGCCGCCGATTTCCCGATAGTCGGTCTGCCAATATCATCGGCGCACTGCAGTAGGCACACAAGGTCGATGTCCCCTTGTCTTTACTCACCATCACACCGCCGCAATTTGGACAGTGATATTCGGTCCCTTCCAGAATCTCCGAGTCGGTCATGCCGCTTCCACTCCATGGCTCCACTTCACTCAATTCCATTTCTCTGTCACAATGATTACAATGCAGTTTTCCCTTTTTTATATCATAGGTCATCTCTGCACCGCAGCCCGGACACGAATAATGTAAAATCATTTTCTCCCCTCCCCATTATAATGAAAAAACACCGGTCTGAATCCTTTCACAAAGAAACATCCAGACCGGCGTTACCTAATTACTATCCACGTGACACATTCAGAAGAATACCGGTTTTGAAAATATTACCGTCCATGGCAACGACAAATTTACCCTGATTCTTCTCAATAATCTCTTTTGCAATTTTTAATCCACCGCTGAGCTCTGCTCCCGGTGCTGCTATTGCTTTAGCCGCTTCTGCTGCCTCTGCTTTTACAGCATTCTTTACAATATAAATCAATTTACCATCCTGAGTATACATCTCTGCATAGACTCTGGAATCTGGTTCTGTATACTGTTCAAGATTATCATAAATCATTGAGATTGCTTTCCACATATCTTCTTTATTCATCTCAAGAACAATCGGCTTATCTGGTGCTCTCAATGTCACAGCCACGCCATTCTCTTTTAAAATAGAACGGTGCAGTTTACGAATATCTTTATTTAACTGAATAAAATCAAAAGATGTTGCTGAATCTCTGACTACAGCAGCTCCGCCAAGAAGACTTTCAAGCTCGTCTTTTGGAAGGAGTACCGTCTGCTCTTTATTGCTGTCCACAGATTCATCTGCTGAATCTTCGATTCCACCGGCACCATCCTGAATAGCTTCATCTACAGAAGCCCCCAGGTCCATATGTTCCCAATCTGTTGCTGATGCCACACCAGCTGCCGGAACTGCTGCTGCCTCTGCTGCTTTCGCTAAATCAGCTTCTAAATCCATTGCCGGACGGGTATCCCCACTGACACCACTCTGAACAGGTGCTTCTGCAGTTTCAACCGCTTCCTGTACATCTTCTGCTGCTTCTTCCTCATCGTATTCTTCTTCGTATTCCGCATTCCCCTTCTGGATAACCCAGCTGATAAAGCATACGTTCTCTAATACAAAAATGATAGGAACCAGCATATAAACTAACGGAATTCCAAAAACTTCATAACTGTCTAATTTAAACAAGGCCAGAACCAGTGCCGCATTCACTAAAACAAGCACAAGAATAATGGATATAACCCTGGCTACCACCGGAAGTCTTCCAAGAACTTCAAATATACGATAGAATATCATATTCTTAATGAAAGTTCCTGCTTTAATCCGGCGAACCAGACTAAAATAACCACGAGCAAGGAAAATATATGCAAGTACAAGAAATGCTCCAACTGCAATCATACGGAAAGAATACTCTGTATGAAGCATATAGTAGGCTCCATAAATGGAACCACCACCTAAGGCAATCGTAATCAAAGCTCCGATTTCAGTGAAAATCTTATCAAAGAAGCTCAACTGAATTCCCGGGTAGCCCATAACATTTCCTGTTGCAATAATACAGAAAATCAATAATATAAAGAATATTACTGCGGATACAATCAGTGCCACTCTGGCAATCCCAAAGGTCGAACTTAAATTTTTAAAAGATGTATAGCTTTCATAAAATCCATCCGTTGTTGAAGTCAATTCATTATCTACACCGGCATAAATCGTATAGCCTTCCTGACAGGACATTAATTCATCCTTCCACAGTGTCTCATCAAAGGCAGCATTATCTGTACCTGTGCTCAGACTGAACTGTCCTTCGGAAGAATCCATCTTAATGTAGTAGTGACTGGCTTCAATACGCTTTACTGCGTCTTCATCGCTGACAATCACTTCATTATCATCTGCATCATAAACTGCAAAAGAGAAGTTTCCATCTACGCTCATATAGTTTTTAATTAAATCTGCATTTGCTGCATCCAGTTCCTTTGCGGAAACTTCGCCGCGAGTCTCAATAGCCTCCACTAAATGGAGCAGCTGAACAACATTTCTATTATATTCTTCGCCGAAATAGTTGCTGTGGTAATAATCTGGTTCTGAGGACCAGCTTCCACCATTACTAAAATATGTATATACTGAAAATCCGGAAATAAGCATAACTGCCGCTGCTATAAATAAAAAGATTCTTGCTGTAACCTTCAGCGGGGTACTCTTTGCAGGACTCCAATGTTCGTCCTCCATACCATCCAGTTCCCTCTGAATATCTGCTTCTTCCTCTTCTGATAAAGCCCTCTGTCCGGGCTCCCGCATCGATGAATTATCTACTTCATCCCAGAAGTCCTTTTTCTTACCAAATAATCCCATGGTCTATCCTCCTGTATATTCACTGCCTTTTTTATCAAAATACAATATCCATCTTATTTTACACTACTTGCCTGTTATTTTCAATGTTTTAAAGAAATTTCCTTATTCAGCCAATTATACAGGTCCTCATAAACTTCCTGACGGTTTATCTCATTTAGAATTTCATGGCGTGCTTCTTCGTAAAACATAAGTTCCATATTCTCCATCCCCGCTAAAACAAACATATCATAAACCTTCTGAACGCCCTGTCCGTTATTTCCAACAGGGTCTGCATCTCCAGATATCAACAGTACGGGAAGCTTCTTCGGCATCTTTTCCACATTTGCCTTCTTCGTAATAAACCTTATCCCCTTAAACATCTCATAATAACCATTAAGTGTAAATGTGAACTGACAACGAGGCTCTGCCACATAGGCATCTACCATTTTTTCATCCCGGCTTATCCAGTCATAATCTGTTCTTGCCGGTGAAAAACCGCGATTATAAGAGCCAAAGGCCATTTTATTAACAAAATAGCTTCGATACCGCCATCCCCTGACAGCAGCAATGACCTTTACCAGTCCACAGCCGAAGCCGGTTAATACCGGCGAATAAAAGGCTGTCCCCATGAGAATTCCACCATCTACATCTTTTCCATACTTAATAAGAAAATACCGGGTCAAAAAAGACCCCATGCTGTGTCCCAGTATATAATAAGGTATTTTGGTAAATCTCTTTTTAAAATGTTTCTGAATTTTATGAAGGTCCTTCACCATATATTCAAAACCATTCTCGCCCATGTAACCCCAGTCTTCTTCCGATTCTGCCGAATCACCATGGCCCAGATGGTCATTCCCCACTACAGCAAACCCTTTACCGCATAAATAGCGGGCAAATTCATCATAGCGGTCAATATATTCCACCATACCATGGGCTATCTGCAGAACCGCCTTAACGGTAGTTCCCTGTGGAATCCAGCAAATACCATGGACCCTGGACTTACCATCTGACGAATCAAAGTAAAAACTTTGTTTTTTAATCATCCAACGCATCTCCCAACACCTTGCCAATACTATCATGAATCAGCAAATCCGCTTTCCTGTCATATGGTGTCTCACTCTTATTAATCAAAACTAATTTGTTCCCCTGATAATACTGAATAAATCCGGCTGCCGGATATACGTTTAAGGATGTCCCACCGATAATCAGCACATCGGCTTTACGAATGGCGTTCAGACTTGCGGACATGGTCATCTCGTCCAGTCCTTCTTCATAAAGAACGACATCCGGCTTTACAATACCACCGCATTTTTCACATCTTGGTACGCCATCTGCTTTTAAAATATATTCTGTATCGTAAGCTTCATGACAGTGCATACAGTAGTTCCTGTGAACCGTTCCATGAAGTTCATAAACCCTTTTACTTCCGGCCAGCTGATGAAGTCCATCAATATTCTGAGTAACTACGGCTTTTAATTTACCCATGGCCTCCAATTTTGCCAGTGCCACATGGGCCGCATTCGGTTTTGCGTCCAGATACAGCATCGTACTTTTATAAAAATCATAAAATATATCCGGATGAGCTATAAAAAAGGAATGAGATAAAATTTCTTCCGGGGAACGGTTATAGCGTTTAATCGTATTATAAATCCCGGTCTCACTTCGAAAATCCGGAATGCCGCTCTCTGTAGATACACCTGCTCCACCAAAAAACACAATATTATCTGACTGCTGAATCATTTCTTTAAGTGTCATATTTATCGTCCTTTCTATTTAATCCATCCACATGAACGTTTGACAGCCTCATGCCATCCAGAAATATATTTCTTCCTCTGTTCCTCTGACATATCCGGTTCAAAGGTCCGGGCTAACTTCCAGTTTTCCTTGACATCCTGTCTGTCCTTCCAATAGCCAACAGCAATCCCGGCCAGATAAGCGGCTCCAAGGGCTGTTGTTTCCACACACTCCGGTCTCTGTACCGGTGTATCCAGTACGGATGCCTGAAACTGCATAAGAAAATTATTGGCGCAGGCACCGCCATCGACTTTTAGTGCCGATAAGGTAATTCCCGAATCTGCTTCCATTGCCTTCAAAACGTCATAGGTCTGGTAGGCCAGTGATTCCAGAGTCGCCCGGATAAAGTGTTCTTTTTTTACCCCCCGGGTCAGTCCGACAACGGTTCCTCTGGCGTACTGATCCCAATAAGGTGCCCCAAGACCTGTAAATGCGGGAACAACATAAACGCCGTTTGAGTCTTCCACTGCTGTCGCATATTCCTCCGATGCCTGTGCTGACTTTATCATCCGCATTTCATCCCGCAGCCACTGTATAGCCGCTCCTGCCATAAAAATACTGCCTTCCAGTGCATAATTCACTTCACCATCTGCACTTGCTGCAATGGTCGTCAGCAATCCCCGTTTTGAAATAACCGCTTCTTTTCCTGTGTTCATCAGCAAAAAACAACCTGTTCCGTATGTATTTTTGGCTTCGCCCGGTTCAAAACAGCATTGGCCAAAAAGTGCCGCCTGTTGGTCTCCGGCAATACCACTGATAGGGATATTTCCCCCTAAAATACCTTCATGTGTATATCCATAAATGCAGCTTGACGGTTTTACCTCCGGCAGCATGGATTTCGGAATGCCCAGTACCGAAAGTATCTCATCATCCCAGCAAAGATCATGTATGTTATACATCATCGTCCGGGAAGCATTGGTATAATCTGTAACAAAGACTTCTCCGTTGGTTAATTTCCATATCAGCCATGTATCAATGGTTCCGAAAAGCAGGTCCCCACGTTCTGCCGCCTCTCTGGCACCTTTGACATTATCCAGAATCCACTTCACCTTACTTCCGGAAAAATATGCATCTGCAATTAATCCGGTCTTCTTCAGAATATCCTGATCATAACCTTTTGCCTTCAGAATATCGATATACTCTGAAGTTCTCCGACACTGCCATACAATGGCATTATATACAGGAATGCCTGTATTCTTATCCCATACAACCGTTGTCTCCCGCTGATTCGTGATACCGATTCCGGCAATGTTCTCCGCCGTAAATCCAGCTTTTCCCATAGCCTCTATAGCAACACCTATCTGTGTCGCCCATATATTCATAGGATCATGCTCAACCCAGCCTGCCTTTGGATAAATCTGCTGAAATTCCTGCTGGGCCACACTGACAATCTCTCCCTCTCTGTTAAATAAAATACACCGGGAACTGGTTGTTCCCTGGTCTAATGCCATCATATATTTTTCCATGTTATCACCTCTGAATCCTTCCCTTTTATCTGAATCGTTTCCGACTCAGCGTAATCTCAAATTCTTTTAATACGGACGCATCCTTTACCCGGCGATAATACTGGTTCGCCGCCACGCTGTTCCCCATACATACGCAGGCCCGTCCTGCCATAATGTAATAGCTGTCATCCGGATTCAATTCATAAGCTGCTTCATAACATCGAAGGGCTTCCTCAAAACTACGGTTGCTCACCAGCAGATTCCCCTTCATCACCAGAAGGTCATCCCCTTCCGGTTCCAGTTTCAGTGCCCGTTCAATGGCTTTTAACCCCTTTTTTACAAACCCGAGCTGATAATTCGCCATCGCCAGATAGTACCATCCATTAACGTTGCTGCTGTCATACCTCGTAGCATCCAGAGCAAGTTCATAAAAACCTTTGACCGTTCCAATCCCAGGACATCTGTCTTCCATAATCTCAGCCGCCAATGCCTCACACTGCATCAGAAGAAGCAACGCCTGCCCCTGATTCGTAAGCCGCTTTCCCGCCTTTCGGGATAACTGTCCGCCCTTCAACCGGGAATCCACTATCACTCTGGCATATTCGATTACTTCAAAAGGGCCTTTATTATCTGAAATGAAAGCGGTCAATGTCTCATACCGGATATCTCCCCGTTCGATAACAAGATAATTCTTATCCTCCGGAAATACGATCTCATCCCCGGGAATCTTTGCCGGACGCTTTAACCGTCTGGCATTTCTCGTTTCAGTACGTATATTTCCTTCTAAAAACAATGCCGGATGCCGGATATAACGATATACATCCGCCTTTTCATACCAGCCAATGATTTGATTCTCATACAAAAAAACCACCGGAACTTCCTGCATATACCCACTCTGCACAGTCCCCTCATAAAAATCCTCTAATTCAACCCCTGTTGCTTCATCACTTGCCCGATTGCGGCTTACCGCCCAGCAATAACCCGCATAATCAAAGAATTCATTCATTCCCAATGTGGCTAATGTATCAATCTTTACTGCCAGAATGGCCATCCCAGTCACCTTCCCATTTTTAAGTCCCTTTTTTACAAAATCCATATGGTAATATTATAGAACATTTTACAGCTTTATTCAACGAAAAGCCTTTACTTCCCATGGATTTTCAGCTACAATATGGGGTGAACAAAAATGGATAGAAAGGTGGATTTATTATGGCAAATCCAATTGTAACAATCACTATGGAAAACGGCGATGTGATGAAGGCGGAACTTTATCCGGAAATCGCTCCGAATACAGTAAACAACTTTATTTCTTTAGTTCAGAAGGGCTACTATGACGGACTTATTTTCCATCGCGTTATTGAAGGCTTTATGATTCAGGGCGGATGCCCGGATGGCACCGGTATGGGTGGCCCTGGCTATTCCATCAAAGGCGAATTTTCTCAGAATGGTTTCAAGAATGATTTAAAACACGAAGCTGGTGTATTGTCTATGGCTCGTACCATGATGCCAAACTCTGCCGGTTCCCAGTTTTTCATTATGCACCAGAATTCTCCTCATCTGGATACAGCTTATGCTGCTTTTGGTAAAATCATCGAAGGTATGAATGTCGTAGATAAGATTGCTACCGTTCCTACAAACCGCATGGACGCACCAAAAACACCTCAGAAGATTAAATCTATGACCGTAGAACTCTTTGGTGAGACCTATCCGGAGCCTGAGAAGTGCTAAAAGATTTTTGAAAAAAAGCTTGATTATTTTACAATTATTTGTTAATATAAAAAAGTCGCAAACAAACCACTATGGTTAGCGAATGCAGTTGTGGCGGAATGGCAGACGCGCTAGATTCAGGTTCTAGTGAGGTAACACTCGTGTGGGTTCAACTCCCATCAACTGCATTTTTAATTTAACGAATAATTCAAAAACACCGATAAACATAACGTTTATCGGTGTTTTTTTACTTCACTTTATCAAGTTCAATCACAAATTCTGTATGATAAGGCTCTTTTACTTCTTCCATCAGCCGGATTATCCCTCCATGTGCCTGAATAATACGTTCTACAATCGCCAGACCTAGACCCGAGCCCTGCCCACCTGACCTTGTGGTGCTTCCCATAATAAAGGGCTGAAAAATACTACCTCTGCTTTCCTTCGGAATGCCAACACCATCATCTGCAATACGAATACAAATTTTTTCATCACTTATCAGCCCATAATAAAGGGTTGTACCCGGCTCATTGTATTTGAAATAATTGCTTATCAAATTATCATAAACCCTCGTCATTTCTTTGGTATCTATCATACAATAAATGGATTCCTCCGGTATTTCCATACTTAATTTATATCCATGAATCTCGAATTCATCATATTTGCCCGCAAAATACTCTCTGGAAAATTCACTGATATCTATTCTTTCCAATTCCAGTTTATATTGAGGATGCTGCCGTTTACTGTATTCGAAGAAGGTTTCAATCAAACCATTCAATATACACGACTTTTTATAAATGGTCCGCAAATATGAGTTTATTTTATTTTCCGGAACAACCCCGTCATAAATCGCTTTAGAATATCCCTGGATGACGGTAATCGGCGTCTTTAAATCATGGGAAATATCCGCCACCATCTTTTGCTTTTCTGCCTCCAGGTGCTTTCTTTGCTTCTCACTTTCATTTAATTGATTCCGCATACTGTTGAAGTCTTCGCAAATCTGCACAAATTCAACAGGACCCTTATAGGCTATATCCCCGCCGTCTTCTTCCTGCATCAGCGTTATAATCGCACTGTTTAAAAGACGCAGCGGTTTTCTGATTTTTCGATTCAGCCAGATAGTAAACAGACATATAATGGCAAGATAAAGACCAATAAGCAGGATATATTCATACCGCTGCAGCTTCTGATAGATACGAAAAGACTCTTCACTGCTCATATAGTCCGTATGCATAATTAAAATGTGCTGTTCTCCATTCTCTGCTGCATATGCAAATTTTCCTATCTGTTTATTCCCACCACCGCCGGAAAGAAAAGCAAATTCTCTTTCGCTGAGCGTTCTTTGCCCAAGTCCCCAGTTATCTGAAATAATTTGATGATTCTCATCCAGCAATATGTACCGATTTTCTCCACCTTCATAAGTTTCTAAAGTAATCAGTATCTGTTTTTCCTGATTCTCCGTATAGAACTGCTGTGTATAAATATTGCCTATATTTTCAATATCAACTATACAATTCAGTTCCTTCGATGTATAACTGCCTTTTGTCCATGTACTGCTATATATATTTTCACCACTCTGATTTATGATTTCAATATAGCCCCGTTTACCAACCAGTGTACTTACCGGAATCCTGTCATATTCTCCTTTTTTCAGTAATGCCTCATATTTTCCCACCTCATCCACATAATTCCTCTGTGTCAGACGGCTTTCCCACTGGCCAAAGATAATCATGAGAAGAAAAACGACAAAAACCAAAATTGTAGTAAACAAAATATAATTTCCAATCAGCAGCGATATCAGACTTCCCCGCTTCATTTTATCTTTTTTCAATTTTATATCCTATCCCCCGAATCGTTTTTATATATTGCGGTTTCCGGCTATCTTCTTCTATTTTCTCTCTTAATTTAGATATATGTACCATAACAGTGTTATTATCCGCTTCATAATATTCACCGTTAACGGCTTCCATAAGCTGCCTCTTTGTGTAAATTCTTCCGGGATGCGCCATAAACAATGCAATCATTTTAAATTCCGTCGCTGTCAGGGTAATCTTTCTGTTTCCATTATATAAAATGACCTTTTCCATATCCAAAACAAGGTCCCCAACCCGAAGCCTATTCTTATTTTCAGAACCCTGCTCCATACCATAACATCGCCGCAAATTCGCATTGATACGTGCAATAATCTCCAATGGGCTAAAGGGCTTTGTCAGATAATCATCCGCCCCCATATTTAATCCCAGAATTTTGTTTTCTTCCTGATTCTTTGCAGATAGTATTAAGATAGGAATCCTGCTTTTTTTTCGAATTTGCCTGGTCACTTCATATCCATCCATTTTAGGCATCATAATATCCAGCACAGCCATATCAATATGTTCTTTTTCCATGATTTCCAAAGCCTGCTCACCATCCTGCGCCGCATGGACTTTATAACCACTGCCTTCCAAATATAAACGAAGCAGTTCTACGATATCCGAATCATCTTCTGCCACTAAAATATGATATTCCATACCATACCTCCCTATTAATTGCTCATTGCTTCCAATGGACTTAAACTCATCGCTTTTTTAGCCGGAAAATATCCTGCAATCATTCCAATAAATACGGCAAAAATCATTGCTGAAAGTGCCAGCCATACCGGAATATAGGAAAGATTTCCACTGATACCCAGGCTGGCTCCAGCATTTCCCATCAGCCGGTTAACGATAAATGAAATTGTATAGCTTAATATATTTCCTACAAGACCTCCAAGAAAACCGATAATCGCCGCCTCAATAAGAAACATCTGCCGAATATTCTGCAATCCACATCCAAGAACTTTGATAACACCTATCTCTTTTGTTCTTTCATAAATAGACATCATCATCGTATTGGTTATACCAATCGCCGCAACTAAAAGCGAAACAGCACCAATAGCTCCCAAAACACCCTGAATCATTGCAGATTGTTTCTTGCTGCTGTTAATAAACTCCATATTACTGTTTGCCTCATAACCCATTTCCTTAATTTGCTGCATCACTGCCTCAATATTTTCTGTATCATCGACTTTGATTTTGGCACTGGAATAGATTAAATAGGGAAATGGCTTGCCACCTGTTCTTTGTGGCTGACCCGGAATAACGCCTCCCTTTTGCTCCTTTTTCAACATATATACAAGGCTGTCCAGATTGCAGTATACATTCCTTCCATAACTTGTCCAGTCCGTTGGTCCGCCTTTAAGTACCCCGGACAGTTTTATAAGATACTTTTTCCCAACCTCTGCCTGGGCAGGTGCGGCTGCCCCAGTATCTGCTGCTGCCACTGTCGCCCCACTATTGGAATTTTCCACAGTGAAAAATAAATTTGCTTTATCCAAGTCAATCTCTGGCATCATCGCTGATTCATCAAACATAGCTTCAAACATATTTGCATTCTTTTCCATAAAACTTGATAGAACCATGTTCCCGAAAAGGACCTCCAGTTCATTTCCCTTACCCGGCAGTTTACCCGATACAATTGGAAGATTTTGTTCCGCCAATGCATCTTCCCCCATCCCTGTCACCTCAACTTGGGCTGAATACTTACCGGTCTGAATAGTCCCCATAACGGTCAGTACCGGGCTGGCACTTTGTACGTGTTCGATTTCACTCAACTGGGTAATTACTTTATCTGTAATATGTTTTTCCTTCTTTTTCTTACTGTTCTGCCCCACGCTTTCATCCCGTTTTGCTGTAACCGTAATGCTCTTCAATCCCCCAGACTGTTCCGCCTCCTTATACATGGATTGCTGAAGTCCCAGTCCCAGAGAAATCATAACAATGATGGATGCCGTACCTATGACCACCCCCAGAACGGTAAGTCCCGTTCTGAGTTTTCGCCGCCATAAATTATTCGCGCTCATCCTCAATATATCCAGAAAGTTCATCATCTATATTTTCCTCACTTTTCTTTCTTCGCTTATACAGGACCGCACTGACTACTGCTGCAATTCCAATAACAAGGGCTCCAATTAGTAATGGAAGGGGAAAACCTTTTGGACTTTCCTCCGGCATTTCCATAACCATTTCTGCTTCCTCCTTTGTAACCGTCAGCGACATTTCCTTTTCAAAATTTGCCGCCTTTCCATCGCTGTCCTCATAGGTCACAATTAATTTCATCTTGCCTTCCTTTGTTTCTTTTTTACCGGTTACCATAATATCAATGGCCGCTGTTGCTCCGGATTCAACATTACCCACAAAGGATTCCTGCGAAGAAGCACCATCTCCCTCAATTTTGGCTTTGACATTGTAAAGTTTTGTACGTCCAAGATTATAGAGATTGGTACTGATATTAGCTTCCTCTCCTATCGCAATACTTCCCGGATTTACCTGAATTTCACTAAACTCAAATCTTGATTCCTGCTTAATGGGAATGGACACAGACGATGCTGCATCAAATTGGGCACCATCCTTATCCTCATACTTAATTCCCATCTCTATACTGTATGGCTTTTGTACCAAATCCGCTTTGGCATTTAAATCAATTGCCACTTCCTTTTCCTCACCGGCTTTCATACCATCCATATAAATAGAATTTGCTCCGGATGAAGGAAGGAACGCCGCGGATGCTGTCTCATCTTTTCCACCGGTTGGTGCACTAAAGGTATACAGCATATTTTTTACCTCTGTTTTTTTCGAAGTATTTTTCAACTTTACGATTAACTTGAAATCTGTTCCGGCTTTAACTTCCCCTGGCTCTGTACGAAATCCCGTAACAATGACCCTTGGAACAGATGTTGAGGTTCCGCCACTGCTTTGGGAAACGTTTCCATTTGAAAAACTTCCGCCACCATCCGACGGTGTTGGCTCTGAAAAATAGGCCGCAGGAGCATCTTCATTTCTTGTAACCGTTGTTGTCGCTTCCACCGTTTCTTTTGGCTTTACTTTTTCAACCATCCGTACAAAAATCGTCTTATCTTCCTGACGGTTCCGCCCAGCAGTGTCATAAGTAATACGAAATTTCAGCCCAAAATCACTGCTTTTTACATCACCTCGTGCTTTAAAGGAATATGCCACATCCACAGTCTGTCCCGCTGCAATTTCCCCCACTGCCTGCTCATAATCTGTACTTGAAACTTCAAAGGGCCATCCTGCGGTATCTGTTCCAATAACAGGAGTTATCTTTACATTTGAGGCCACTCCTTTTCCTGTATTTGTCAGCCGGAATACCATCTTCTTCTCTTCCTCTGCCTGATATACCGGCAGATCTGCACCTGTCCCCAATTCAATGGTTGCCTCTGCTGCCAAAGTTTCTGTTTCCGTTTCTGTCTCCTTTTCAGAAGTCGTTTCCACTACCGTTTCCGTGGCTTCTGCCCGGACCGCCATCCCGTGCTGACCCATGGCCGCACCTAAAATCATTGTTAGTAACAATCCTCTTGCTATCGTTCCCTTTATATGCCTCTTCATCTTATCTCTCCTTTAATTTCCTTCAATTTTCTCCTTGACAGTTATTGATACGACATGTCCGTCAATTATTTTAATCACCCGGTCTGCATAAGAAGCAAGCTCATCATCATGGGTTACCATAATCATTGACTTCTCACTGCCTCGAACCGTTTCCTGCATTAACTTCATAATTTCTCTGGAAGTTCTTGTATCTAAATTTCCGGTAGGCTCATCAGCAAATATAATCTTTGGCTCCATAACCAGAGCCCTTGCTACACCTACCCGCTGCTGCTGACCACCGGACATCTGATTCGGCATATGATCTTTATGATTTTCCAAAGATACCTTTTGAATCATTTGATTCGCCTTTTCCAACCGCTTTTTTCGTCCTTCACCACGAAAACTCAAGGGCAGTGCTACATTTTCTAAGGCTGTTAATGTTCCTATTAATTGGTATGACTGAAAAATAAAGCCTACATATTTCCTCCTGAAATCAACCAACTGGCCTTCACTAAAGCCTTCAATATGTATACTATTAATAATAATCTCGCCCTTTGTCGGCGGTTCTAATCCCGCCAGCATGTTGAGCAGCGTGGATTTTCCTGAACCTGAGGTTCCGACAATGGCACAAAATTCTCCCTCCATAATTTCAAAATCTATCCCATCCAGTGCCTTAATAATCTCATTCCCTACTTTGTAATATTTATATAATCCTTTCACTTCGATTGCCTTTTTCATCGCATTCCTCCAATTAGTTCTTTTATTTCTGCTGCATCTGTACACTTTAACAGATGAATCTGTATTCTATCTGTGCACAATCTTAAATAAAATTAATATATTCTTTATTTTCCCTAATTGTTTATGCTTTCCTAAGCAAGTTAAGAGTATCTTTATAAAAGAAACACAATTCCGTCACATTCTCGCTGTATGATATAACCATACCGAACAAAAACAAAGAAGAAACATTTTCCCCTCTTGAAAGTCGAAGCTTAGCCACTTCGACTTTTTTATGTTCAAAAAAAAGAAGGCAATTCAATATGAACAGCCTTCTTTCGTCATCCTTGCAGAGCATTTTTATGAAATAGGAAATTCGAAGAAACTTCCTGCCTCATAAAAAAAAAGCACCGTCCCCGGTGCTCTTTCGTCATCGAAAACAGTGCTTTAGTGCGCGATCAGGGGTTCGAACCCTGGACACCCTGATTAAGAGTTATCTGCTCTCTTCCACTCATTGTGTAATTTGTTTGCGCTTTAAGTGTATTCACTTATTCGGGTTATTGAATTTTATAATTTCTCCATTTTGAGGTTTGCTCTGCATTTTGCTGTGCATAATTTCTAATTTTTCCAGAATTCGCCCTTTGTCTATATCTGATAGTTCCCTATATTTCCTAATCAATTCTTTCTCTTCCATTATTTCTTGATATTCTTTTGCTTTTTTCATTGTTCTTTCTCCTAACCTCTTTCTGTTTAAAAATCCGCCTATTATGCGTACGGTCGATTGATGCGCAGCGTTCGCCGCAGTGCGCCGAGGGATGCACAGCAATGAACATGTACGCATAATAGGCGGAAATTAATTAAAAGGCAAGCGTTTTAATAGCTCATTCTGATAATTTACTGAATTGCTCTTCTGTTATAAACTTAGCATTTTTTAATGGAACAGCCACCCATTCTTTTTCTTGCGTTACCTTTATTTCTGGTATATCTATTCCCTCATTCTCATCATTCATGTATTCGCATATAAATTTAGCTAAATATAATTTTTCTATCTGTTCTTTTGCACTTTGCTTCATTGCTATAAACTCATTTTCTTCTAGTTCATTTTCTTTACTTAACGTAAGTTCCCATGCAAGTTTAATAGAACCCTCATATATTTTATTTGCAAATGCCAATATTCCTTTTGGTGCCTTATCTATATATGCTTGTATGACCAATATATCTTCATACTCTGCTTTACATACTTTTGCAATTGCTTTTGATACATTTTCTGATGGAATCCTACCTTCTGTATTTCTTAAAATACTCAAATAATTAGGGGTAATATTTTCTCCTAATTCTCCACAGCGTTTTATTATTTCAACATTTGTCATTTTAGATTCTTTAATTATCTGATTAAGCAGTATTGTATAATTCATTCTTTTCCCTCCCTATATTCCGAATGATAACATAATATGTTTTGTTTTTCAAATATTATTGACTAGGCTGTTATTTCATGGTAATGTAACTATATTGTTACTATACGTAATGTGTTATGTTTTTTAACTAAATATTTAGACTTCTCCTCTTTTCCTTGTTCGTAGCCCCTCCGGCTATCTGAATTTTAATCATAACTGTGCATCGAGCATTAAGGGGGCAACGCAGGGGGGCCCTTTGCCGGGAATAACCTATTTTAAAAATAGTGTCTTGATGTATCACTAGTTATCTAAGAATGGTTACTTGACTATAGCAACACTTAACACCCTTTTTTAAATATTACAGATAGGAAGCATTATATGTATAATGTAAAAATCAAAAAATTTAGGACAAATGAATTTCAAATACGTGTATATAGCCATGGAGTTATTGAAGGACGTCCAAATAATGATTCCTCTGATTCCTTTTTGGAAGAAATCGAACCCTTTTCAGGGGAATCTGTGGAATTATGTATGGATTTTGATGAGTTAGAGCGTCAACAAGAATTAAAAAAAGAACATTCTCTTATATCTTCCCGCAATAGAACTAAACAGAAAATTTATGATATTGCACGTTCTAATGATTGGGACTACTTTGTTACTTTTACCTTTAATCCTAATAAGGTGAATAGATTTGACTATGATTCTTGTGTGAAAAAACTTAGTAAATGGCTTAATCATTGTAAAGAACGTTGTAATTCATCCTTTAAATACATTGTTGTACCAGAACATCATGCAAATGGCGCTTATCATTTTCATGGTCTTTTTGCAAATTGTGAGGAACTCAAAATGACCCCCTCAGGTCATTATGATTCTAAAGGCAGAACTATCTATAATATTGGTACATATCGTTTTGGCTTTACTACAGCCACTCCTGTTAGTAACAATACTGCTGTTACTAGATATATCACCAAATATACTACTAAGGACCTTGTTCTTGCTACAAAAGGCCGCAAAAGATACTGGAGCAGTCGAAATTGTGATTTACCTACTGAAGAAACTTTATTGCTATCTCCTGATATACGAATCCCTTATGAAGATATTTTACGAAAGAAATCGCATTATTTTAAATCTCATACTATAAATATCGGCTTTCAAGAACGTGAAATCAGATATTATGAATATAATACTTTCGGAAATGAGGATGATTTTATTGACATTGAATGATGCTTTTGAAGCTTTTATATATTCTCGAATTCTTGCGGATTTATCCCCAAAGACGATTCGGTGTTACCGTGACTTTGTATCTCCTTTTGTTATTTATACTGGTTCTTCTTTGGAAATTGAAAATCTAAATAAAGACATGATAAATAATTATATTATGACACTTTATGCCCGTCCTTTGTCAAAAACATCAAAAGCTACTTATATTCGACATTTAAAGACATGTCTTCGTTGGCTAGAAAATACCTATAAGCTGGACATTGATGTTTCTTCTATACGTATCCCTCGAACCTTTAAAAAGATGATTCATGTATACTCAAACGACGAAATTCTTTACATTTTTCAATCTATCCGCACTTCTTCTAGTTGGATGACCGCAAGAAACAAGGCTATAATTGCTTTGATGTTAGATTCTGGACTAAGGCAAGGCGAAGTCTGTTCTCTTTTACATAAGGATATTCATTATAAGGATTCAATTATAAAAATATGTGGTAAAGGCAATAAAGAACGAGTTGTGCCACTGGGAACTATTACTGCTATTTATTTAAAAGAATATTTTAAATTATGTCCTTTTGATTCAATCTATGCTTTTGTTGGGAAAAAGGGATTGCCTTTAACTTGTGATGCTATTAAACATTTAGTTCACAAACTTGCCGAGCAATTACCTTTTGAATTCTCTTCGCATAAACTTAGGCATAATTTCGCTACAAATTATTGTCTGGACCAATATAATAAATACGGTCATATGGATGTTTATCGGTTAATGGTTCTTATGGGTCATGAAGATATAGAAACAACTCGCCGATATTTACATATGGCAAACCGAATAATTGCTACTCAAACAAATATTTCACATATAGATTCTATTTTGACGAAAAACTTCTGATTTAGTTTTATACGAAAAAAAAAGCACCGTCCCCGGTGCTCTTTCGTCATCGAAAACAGTGCTTTAGTGCGCGATCAGGGGTTCGAACCCTGGACACCCTGATTAAGAGTCAGGTGCTCTACCAACTGAGCTAATCGCGCATGTTTTTCAGTGCAAATAGAATTATATAATGATTTCCTAAATATTGCAAGTATTTTTTCACAAATATTTAAGATTTTCCTGTATCACCATTTCTCATTTTGTAATATAATGAAAGTAGTTTTTATTTTGTAGAAAGGACTTTGCGGTATTCAACATTACCGCCTCTTTTATGAATACAGATACTCTAGCTAATATTTTTCAGTTTTCTATTGGTTCTTTTTCCGTAGAAAAACTATTCTACGTTTTGCTTCTAATACTTGTGTGCTTTATTGTCAGTAAAATCATCTTAAAGATATTAAGAGGCATCATTCAACGTTTCACTTTAGAACGTTCCATTCAGATTTTTCTGATGACCGGCTTAAAGATTCTTTTGGTTTTTATTTCCATAATCATTATAACTGAATACCTGGGTATACCTACTACGTCCCTTGTCGCCCTTTTGAGTGTTGTCAGTTTAGCTGTATCCCTGTCCATTCAGGGTCTTCTGACGAATGTGGCCGGAGGTCTTACCGTCCTTTTCACCCGTCCTTTTACCGTGGGTGATTATATTGAACTGGATACCCTTTCAGGCAAAGTCACACAGACCGGACTTATTTACACCCAGCTGCTGACACCGGAAAACAAAACCGTTTTTCTGCCGAACAGTCAGGTTGCGAATGGCCGGATTATCAACTATACACAGCAGACACAGCGCCGTATTGAGATATTTGTAGGTGCTTCCTATTCTGCCTCTGCAGAAGATGTAAAAGCTGCTCTGTTCGAAGCCATCCTCACATTTCCTGACCTGGTACAGGACCCTGCACCCGCTGTACACGTACGTGATTATCAGGATAGTTCCATCCAATACGTTATTTTTGCCTGGGTCCCGACCGAACTTTACTGGGATGCCTATTATACATTGATGGAAGAAATAAAAAAATCTTTTGACCGGCATCATATTGCCATGGATTACCCGCATATGAATATTCACATGATAGGAGACGATAAATAATGGATAACCCTAAAAACTCATCCGGATATAAAAAGCATTTTCAGGCCAGTAAGAAGTATTTTTCCATCTGCGTCTACGTCATTGCTACCTTTGCCATCTGCCTGGCGATTTTTCGTGTAACGAATAACTGGGACAGTACGAAACGTCAGATTGGGCGCATATTATCTGTATTTTCCCCTTTCCTGATTGCCTTTTTAATTGCTTATTTTATAAATCCTATGGTGCGCCGCATCGATAAGCTGCTTTTCCAAAACACCTTAAAGGATCGTTTTCGAAAAGGACACCTGCTTCTTTCCATGATACTCTCCTATATCATTGTTGTGGGCGGTATTATTCTTGTATTTATTTTCATTGTTCCACAGATTATTGACAGTATCAGCCAGCTGGTACGAATATCGCCAACACTTTATCAGAATGCTCTGGACACAGTCAACACTCTGGACAAACGCTTTCCAAGCCTGGATTTATCCTTTATTTCCGAGGCTGCCGAGAATGTATTTCCTGATGTTTTTGATTTCTTCCGAAGCTTTATGTCTGAAACCGTTTTACCTTTCCTATATAATGCAGGACTTTCCATTATCAGCTGGTTTATCAACGTATTATTAGCCTTTGTTATTTCCTGTTACTTATTATTCAGCAAAAGCTCACTGATTAAATCCATGAAACGGGTAGCCTATGCCATTTTCCCGGAATCTATTGCATTAAAACTGTTTAATACATTGAAAAACTGTAATCAGATTTTCAGCCAGTATATTATTGGCAAAACCATTGATTCCCTTATTATCGGCGTTTTATGTCTCCTTTCCATGACCATACTCCGACTGCCTTATGCACTGATTATCAGTTTGATTGTCGGCATTACCAATATGATTCCTTACTTTGGCCCATTTATCGGTGCCGTTCCCGGAATTCTGATTTTGTTAATTCTCAACCCAAAATCAGCTCTTGTATTCGCTGTTCTAATCCTGGCGATTCAACAGTTGGACGGCTCTGTTATCGGTCCAAAGATTCTTGGAAAGTCTACCGGCCTTCAGCCTATTTCCATTATCTTTGCCATTACCGTCGGTGGTGCCGTAGCCGGAGTTCTGGGTATGTTTCTCGGTGTTCCTGTCGTGGCTGTGCTCACCTACCTTGTTAACCAGTTTATCGATTACCGGCTTGCCAAGAAGCATATTGAGCCGGATTTAAGCAATACCAAGGACTATCAGACATCCGGTGTTGTGGTTGACGAAGCCTTTAAGAAGGAATATGAAAATATTACGCTGGAAGATGATGCACTTCCAAAAAAATAGAACAAAATCAAAGGCAGTGCCCTCCGGTAAGATTTCCGGAGGGCACCGCCTTTTTTATATTAGGATTCTTTTTTCTTACTCTCATATTCCCTGAGTTTTTCATCCAGCCGTTTCTGTCTCAGGCGTTCATAATTCTTTCTTCTGCGTCTGCGTCGAAATCCCCGCCATATTATAATCAGGATAAGCATCAATAGGATAACGCCTCCTGCGATAATAGCTATCCGTTTTGGAGATAATTCCATCTGGCTCAGCCGCTCATAAAAACCATCTGCAGCATCCTCGACAGAATCCTTAGCCGATACAGGCATCTGACTGTCCTTTTCCTCCAGCAGTTCAATTAACTGCTCATTGGAGATAACCGCTTTCATAGACAGTGCCTTGTTTTTACTTAACAATGGGAGTACTTCATACACGGGTACCTGTCCCATACAAATTTCACCATCATAATATTCTACAGTACCACACCTGCTGGTATATGTATTATAAGGGGCAACTCCTAATACCAGTTCATTTGCCGGTACAAAGACTTCTGTCCACTCTTCCAGCGAACCATCCTTTCGAACATCAACCATTGCATTTTCATCTACGAAAAAGTGTCTTTCTGCCAAATGTCTATTGAAATTCAATATACTTGCATTATCCGTATACTCTGCATTTAACCGCAGAGCCAGATCTGTCTGTCCGGTAATACTGGTTTTTTGATAGGTGTTAAAACAATAGTCCAAAGCCTGTATCGTATCCGTATAATGATGCCAGTTCTCCGCCTTCATGGTGACACAGACAAGACGTAGTCCGTCCCTTTCTGCATAAGTAACAAGTGTACTCTGGGCTTCGGAAGTAAAGCCGGTTTTTCCGCCCAGGCAGCCTTCATATGTATAGTCTGAATCTATATACATCTTATGCTGTTGGATGAGTTCGATAGGCTCTTCTTTTTTATTTGTCTTTTCAATATAGTAGACAGGCTCCTGAATTAAAGAGCGAAACTTTTCATTACTATAGGCCAGGGTTGCAATCCGTGCCATATCATGGGCTGTCGTATAATGATTATCATCATGCAGACCATTGGGATTAACAAAGTGCGTGTTTTCACAGCCAATCTCCGCCGCTGTACGATTCATTAAATCCGCAAAGGCAGGCAGGGAATCTGATACTCCCACTGCCAGACCACAGGCAACCTCATTGGCCGAAACCATCATCAGTGCATGCAGTGCCTGGTCAACCGTTAAAATCTCTCCCTCTTCCATGCCAATATTCATATCCATCCAGATGTCAATACCATCCAGTGCTTCTCTGGTAAATGTAATTTCTCCATTCGGATCCAGATATTTACATGCCAGGTATCCTGTAAGGACCTTTGTTATACTGGCTGGATAGAGCTTCCTATCCATATTTTTACTATATAAAACAGCTCCCGTATCCATATCCATGACGGCTATGCCCTCTGAATACAAGACGATATCTTCTGTTGAAACCTCATCGTCCGGCTTAATCTCCGGTGGAGCTTCCGTTTCTGTTTCCGTCTCCGTTTCTGCTGCAGTTTCCTCTGGAGATGCTGTTTCCCCGGGAACAACATCTTCACCATAAACCGAAAGTGTCGAACAAAAACTCAATACACCAATTAATATCAATGCTAATAACTTTTTCATTGAATTCTCCTTTAGCTCATTGGATTTTGCAATATATATGGTAAACGAAAGTAGCAAAAAAGTCAATTTTATGATATATTCTTACGAGGAAGGAGTGATATCATATGCGTTTAAGAAACGTAAAAGGTGCTAAGGAAATGCTTGAAGCAAATCCCCTTGTCATTCAGGATATCAATGACAAAAAAGGCCAGTGGAAGGATATTTTTGGAAATAATAAACCAATTTATATAGAAATCGGTATGGGAAAGGGCCAATTTATTTTGGAAATGGCCCGTCGCAATCCTGATAAGAATTTTATAGGTATTGAAAAATATTCCAGTGTTCTCGTTCGTGCCATTGAAAAATGTGAGGACTTTACCGGAGATAATCTTCGTTTCATCTGCATGAATGCTGAATCCATTACAGATGTATTCGATACTCATGAAGTTTCCGGTATTTATCTGAACTTTTCAGACCCATGGCCAAAGGAACGACACATCAAACGCCGTCTCACATATCGTGGCTTCTGGGAACGATATAATCAGATTCTCAACCCGGAGGGACAGGTCATTTTTAAAACAGATAACCGGCCTCTTTTTGATTTCTCCCTGGAGGAAGCCGCTGCTGCCCACTGGACCCTTGAAGATGTTTCTTTTGACCTTCATAACAGTCCACAGGCGGAAGGAAATGTCATGACGGAATATGAGGCCAAATTTTCCTCTTTGGGTAATCCCATTCACAGACTCATCGCATCCCGATAAACTTTTTGGCATCGATGCATATACTATTTAATAAGACCTTAAGGAGACTGTTTTGAAAAAGCAAAACCATCTTCACAAAAAATTCTCTGTCCTCTGTTATGACCACCGGCGGTTGGATAGCTGTTTTATCCAATGCCATAAGTCATGGAAAGAGGTTTGCAGTTTTATTCTTAATATAGGTAACACCCAGCACTAATCCCTCTGTAGCACGTAAAAGAGCCCCTGTGATGTGTCTATCACAAGGGCTTTTATCATTTACTTTTCTAAGGAATAATCAACTTCAAAGCTTTTGGAACAATAGATAAGTCCACCGGAAGCTTGCCGTACTCCTGACCATCAAAATCCACCACAATCTCTGTGTCATCTGCCGCCTCAATATGTATCTGCTCTGTTCGGAAATGCCTTACCTTCGGATGCTTCGTCATACGTTTTGCCAAAGCCTGCAGGCCCAATACCGGCATCTGTCCCAAATCCATCTTTTTTACAATAAGCACATCAAATAAACCATCATAAGGGTCCATCTCCGGAAGCCCCCGATACATGCCAAAACTTCCGCAGGCATTGATAACGGTAAAGGACATAACCTCCCGCTCCCCCTTAAACTGGGGCGAATCAAAACGCACTTTCAGGGTTTTAACACCCTTTCGGGAGACATCCAGTGCCCCCTCCATATAATAAGCCAGTTTACCTAATACAGCCTTTCTTTCCTGGGAAACCCTATCACCTACGTTGGCACCAATACCGCCGCTTACCCGGTTAAGGAAATATCTGTCGTTAATCTTCCCGACATCAATACATCGCAGCTTAAATTCCATAATCATCTTGCAGAAAGCCTCTGGTGTTTCCGGCGGTTTTGCATACTGAGCAAAATCATTCGCTGTCCCTACAGAAATAACAGCCAGCGGTGTTTCGCTTCCGCCTTCCATCAAGCCATTAACCACATCATTCAGCGTACCATCGCCACCAACAGCCACAAGAAAGTCATACTCCGCTCTCTTAATCGCTGCCGCCTCTTTACGGGCATCGCCTTCATTCTGTGTATAGACAACATCCACCTGATTAACAACCTGATTCAGAACCAGGCATCCAACAACACTTTCAATATTTTTTAAAAAATTTTGTTTTCCAGACGCAGGATTAATAATAAATTTAGCCTTCATGGCCACCCTCCCTATGCCGCTTCTCCAAACGCTTCTGACGCAATTCTTCCTTCATGTCTCCAATGCATTTTGCACCCTCTTCATCAATAAGACGCAGCGTTTTAACAACATAGACTTTATCTTTTTCTGTCTTCTTTAAACGTATCTTTCCCCGGATATACCCATGCTCTGCACATTCTGCAAGACAGTAATAAGCTCTGTTCTTTCCCGAAAACCAGCGGATTCGTTTCAAAGCAACTTTACCGCATTTATAACATCTGGTTGTTCGAACCTCTCTGTCAGCTATAGCTGCCTCTTTATCATCAAATTCTTTAGAGACATATTTTGAATAGGTATCATATACCAGTTTTATCTCTTCCTTACGGGTCTTTGGATTCCGATAATAATCCACTGTATACCAGCGTTTGACTTCCGCCTTATCCATACCGGCAAAGATAATTGCTGTATACTCCGCATCATGAATTGCCCGGTGAAACTCCTCTTTCTTATCAATATGCAGATAATCCACCGCGTGTTCCAGGGACATTGCACTATTCTCATCATCATATAATATGCGAAATAATTTTTGTACGTTATAGTATTTAATTGGCCCTGGAAGTAAATGGTCTAAATGATAAAACTTCATATTTCTCTGAAGTTCTAACAGGTCCAGATTCCCCCAGGTGCAGAACATATAGTCTTCGCCACACCATGCCATAAAGTCTACAAGGGCTTTTGAAAAACGAATCCCCTGATTCAGGTCCCGCTCTGTAATACCTGTCAGGTTCCTTGTCACATGGTGCATCCGCTTATAAACTTTTGGTTTTATTACTTCATCGAACCGATCAATCTCCCGGCCTTCCTCATCCAGCTTAACTGCACCTATCTCAATAATCTCAAAAGGCAGTCTTTTATTCGAGGTGTTCTTACCATAGGGCGATTGATTCCATTCAAAATCCACCACAATATAATTCATAACCTATCTGTCTCTCTCTCAATACATTATTTACAATATAGTATAACATATAACATAAAAAACAGGAAACAGTTAATAACTGTTTCCTGTATGACTTAAGTATTCAAATTTTTATTACCGGCCTTTAATCTGATTTGCCGTAACAACAACGGAATGCGGAATTGGCTTCCAGTTAATCTTCTTAAATACGGCAATTACAGAAATTGGTAAATATGTGAACATAAACAGCGGGAACGTAAACAGATAAAATATCTTTTTCCCTGAAGTACAGTAGATGTTCTTCCATTCGGAAATGGTTGTGAGTAATCCCATAACAAAAAACGAAATGTAAGATGCAACTACTGAATATACCGCCAATGAACTAAGGGCTTCTATCAATGCTTTCGATGTACTCTCACCTGCGAACAGCATCGTTCCGCCGGCCAGAATAATCATAGCTGTTACCAAAAGTCCCGGCATTAATGTCATAAACATATCATAACAAGAGAATTTAAATTCCAAAAATATCTTCTTTAATAAATCTTTACCATATCTAAAGAATACCTGATAAAATCCTTTAGACCAACGCAGTCTCTGATTCCATGAATCCATGAAACGAACCGGCTGCTCATCATAAAACATGGCATCTGCGCAATATCCAATCTTGTCCCCCCGGATGATATTCTCTGTTGAAAACTGAATATCCTCTGTCAGAAGGAAACAATTCCATCCATTGCTGCGTTTCAAAATGTCTTTATGCACAAGAAATCCTGTTCCTGAAACAACACAGCTGGCACCAAGAATCATACGGGAATTGTTCAAATATCTGGCTTCCCGCAAAAACCAAAGTCCATAACCGGAAGTAATCCAGTTGTCACTGTAGTTCTTGGAATTACGATAACTGGTCACCAATGAATATCCGTTGTCAAATACCGTATTCATCTGTGTAATATAATCTTTTTCAAGGATATTATCTGCATCAAAAACAAAAAATCCTTCAAAATAATCCGGTCCAAAGTCCTGTTTGATTCTACCCAGCAGATAGTTTAAGGCATAGCCCTTTCCTCTCTGCTCCTGGTTAAATCGCTCATAAACCAGTGCTCCGGCTTCTTTGGCAACTGCTGCCGTATCATCCGTACAGTTGTCGGCCACAACGAATACCTCGATCAAGTCTGACGGATAATTTTGATTTTTAACACTTTCAATCAGATTTGTAATAACTGCGCTCTCGTTTCTGGCAGATATAAGCACTGCGTAACGATGCTGATTCTTCGCGATAAATCTTTTTGGCTTGCAAAACAATCCAACTAATATATATACTGTCTGATATAAATACAACAGAACAAATACGCGAAGGATACACTCAATAATGGTATCTAATGTACTACCCATCCCTATCACCTTTTAATATACTTTCTCTAATTTACATACGTATCTTAGTATATCACTTTCCTATTATTTGTCTATGGACTAAATTATAAAATTTTCTTACATTTTTCCAACTTTTTTCGTCAGTCAGAACAATAAATTGCCAAAATTTGGGTTTTTGTAAGATTTTATCTTAGTATTTGATTATTTTCACTAAAGTGGCTATAATATTTCTATCTATACATAAATATAAATAAAGGGCGGTGTTTTATGAACAAAGAGCATTCATCCAGTCCTGATTCTGCCTATATTATCGACGGGGACTACCATATTTTGTCCTATACGGACTCCATTAAAAAGCTTATGCCAAACCTTCAGGCAGGTGACAAATGTTACGCGGCACTGTATGACAGAACACAGCCCTGTGAAAACTGTATTTTGACAAAAGCAGCGGGCGAAAAGACCATCCTGTTTAATGATGCACTTCAATGCTGGATAGAATCCACTGCCAGCCAGATTAACTGGCCGGGCTGCGGGCTGTGCTCCATTCTATTTTTTCACCAGCTTCCAGGATATATACCGGAAACTACTTCCAGACCAAACCCGGAAACGCTTGATACAGGCACCGGCCTTTATAAAAAATCAGCCTTCTTCGATGCTGTTGAACAATTCTTTAAAGAAAAGGCTCTCCAAAAGCGTTATTGTCTTGTTGCCATTGATATCGAACACTTCAAGCTTTTTAATGAATGGTATGGGGAAGAAGCCGGTGACCAGTTTCTTCTAAATATTGGGCAGTATCTTAAAAAAATCAAAAACGAACATAAGGGAATTGCCGGATATATGGGCGATGACGATTTTGCCATCCTCCTACCTGCCAATTCCTCTCTACTACGCCAGCTTGAAACAGATTTAATCAGCTATGTCCGTCAGTACCGTGGGAATGCCGGTTTTCTTCCGGCTATGGGTGTCTATATGATTACAGACACCTCGGTTACCATTCAGACCATGTATGACCATGCCATTTTAGCTCTAAACTCTGTTAAAGGCAATTACTTAAAGCGGTTCAGAATATATGATGCCAGTATGATGGCGCAGATGGAAAAAGACCACAAACTTCTTGTTGCCATCCAAGGTGCTTTGAAAAATCAGGAATTTACTTTCTATCTTCAACCAAAATGTAATCTAGCCTCCGGAAAAATCGTTGCACTGGAATCCCTCGTCCGCTGGAATCATCCAACACAAGGTGTTATAAATCCGGGCAGTTTTATTCCTTTCCTCGAAAAGAATGGTTTTATTACTGTTTTGGATATTTATATCTGGGATTTAGTCTGCCAGCGGCTGAGGGCCTGGCTTGAAACCGGTCGTCCTGTCCTTCCGGTTTCAGTAAATGTTTCAAGAATTGATATTTATTCAATTGATGTACCCGAACATTTTAAAGGCCTCATCGAGAAATATAAACTGCCTCCAAATTTACTGGTTATTGAAATCACTGAGAGCGCCTATGCGGAAGATTATGAACTGATTACAAAAGTCGGCGACCAGCTGCGCTCCTACGGATTTCCTATCTCTATGGATGATTTTGGCAGTGGCTATTCATCTTTGAATATGCTGAAGGATATGCACTTTGATGAACTTAAAATCGATATGAAATTTCTTCCAATGAATGCCGGCACAAAAAAAGAAACCGGTATTCTAGAAAGTATTGTCAGTATGGCAAGACTTATGGATTTAACCATCATCGCAGAGGGTATTGAAACCAAGGAGCAATTAGATTTACTTCAGAGTATGGGCTGCCGTTATGGACAGGGCTACTATTTTTACCGCCCTATGCCCTATGAGGAATTTGAAACCCTGCGTCAGGACGAAACCCGCTTCGACTTCAGAGGAACTAAGGTGCTTCATATAGAACACTTCAGTATTAAAGACTTGATGAATCAAAACCTGTTCAGTGAATCTGTTCTGAATAATATTCTGGGCGGTATTGCATTTTATGATGTTTTCAATGATAACGTGGAATTGCTTCGAGCCAATGAACAATACTGTATGATTACAGAAATCAGTCCTTTTGATTTAGAAGAACAGCGTAAATCTATTATGGAAAGTGTATACCCAAAAGACCGTGACATCGTATGGGATATCTTCCACCGTGCTCAGCACAACAGTCTCCTCGGTGCCGAAGGCAGTATCCGAAGGCTTAAGGCTGATGGTTCTGTCATATGGATTCATCTGCGTATTTTCTTTTTAAAGGAACAAGACGGACATATTTATTACTATGGCTCCATCAATGCCACTGCTGCCCGGAAAATCCGTGAAAAGGACCGTGCACTCCATCTCAGTATTCGGAGAAGTGAAAGTCTTCTGACCCAGGCTGGTGTCAATACATGGGAATGGAATCTTTCAACCCATACTCTCACCCTCCATAAACGTTTTCCTGAAAATGAAGAGCGTATTTTAACCTTTAACCATTTTCCGGGAGATGTTTTAAAGCTGACAGTCCTGCCGGAAGAAACAAAAAACACGCTGTCCAATAACATTAATCTTATACAGAGTAATTTTGCCGAGCCGCCCCTTTATCAGGAACTTCCTTTTTATACAGAGTCCGGAGATTCTCTTATGTGGCTTGAGATTTCCTGTGCTGTCATAAAAGATGAAAATGGATTTCCTGTTGAAGCAGTTGGCCTTTACCGGGACATTACGAATGCATCGAAAACAAAAAAAGAGTCGTGAACCAACTGGTTCACGACCTTTTTAATTTACTATTATTCGGTAACACCCGCTAATAATTCAACAATTTTTGCTTCATCAATTAAAGTGCCATAGTCGCCATCACCGCTGTCACTGATATAGCAGGAAATTGCATATCCATCATCTGTTATAATCCATGCCTGATACTCTTTTTCAAAGAGCGTATCCGAATATTTGTAAGAACAGGAAACATATTTTCCTTCTTTGTCGCCTACTTGAACGGTTTTAACGTCTCCATAAACGACATCTGTGTACTCCTCTGCGCTATTATAATAATCCACATCGCTCTTAAACATATCAATAATGTCCTGCTCTGTGTAATAATCATCCATCTTTTCTACTATATAGTATGCCGAAGCATAGGCAAAGGAATCTGTTGCTGTAGTAGAGAACATGGCTGTAGTTGCATCTGAATACTCACTTACTTCCATACCGGCTGGAACTGCAACCGTTACCTTCTTTGTATCTTCATAGTCTGAAATAATGAGATTGCCATTAGCATCTGTCTGAACTTCAGATGTTGTATCTGTTTCATCATCCAAACCCTCTAAAAGCGCATCATCAGAACTTGTTGCTTCTGCTGCTGCAATTGCTTCCGCCGGAACTTCAATGGATGCAACGCTGTCATACTCATTAAAGTTGATGCTGTATTTCAAAGCTGTCAGGGACATTTCTGTACCATCGCTTTCCACTGTTGCATTTTCTCCAAGACCCTCTGTCATTTCCATCACAAAAGATGCTGGTAAGCGGCTGTCTTTATAAATCTTAATCGTTACTTCTGCTTTTAATTTTGACAAGTCCATTCCTTCCAGACTATCGGAAACAATCGCTCCAAAGGCTTCTTCGCTTTCAGCAAACTCTTCGCCGCTAACAGTGGTTTTTAAAACATAGGCATCTTTGTCGTTAACTTTTTCAGTTTCCTTTTCCAGAGTCATTGCACTGTCGTCCACATTTAAATTCAGCATGGTTGCTGCAAAAGGCTCATCTGTAATATCCTCTTCGGATTTTGTCCATTCACCTTCACTATATGTATAGGTCATCAGTTTCGTACCATCTTCATTTTCTTTACCATAGACTTCCATATCCATGCTCATGCCCAAGGTTGACAGGGACATACTTCCATCCATATGATACTCATCTGGTTTCACCGTTGCTTCCACATCCATATCCATTGTGATATTCATGTCCATGGAAACACCGTCCTGCTTCATGCCCATTCCCATCTCCATATTGAGGTCACCTGCAAATGAAGCTACTTTCTCTATGTTGACTTCAGCCTCTTTAATCAGGCTGTCTGCAGTCACTTTACTTCCACATCCTGAAAGTACGCCTGCCAGCATCAGTGTGACACCTGCCAGCATTCCGAGTTTTTTAATCTGTTTTTTCATAGTTTTTTCTCCTCGTTTAAAAATAGTTTTTAAGGTACTCTTTAAAGTTTTCCTCCGTTGTATCTTCACCGGTAATCAAAATATAATCACCGTTAACAACCGCTGCTGCATAATAAATTTCTGCCGTTTGATCATAACAGATATATATCTTCTGGCCCCCTATCCGGCTGGCCTTTAAATCCCACATACTCTCTGGAATAAAAGCACTATCCTGATAAACTTCAGCCTTAAAAATATCTGTCTGTTCCGTCTGCGCTCCCGGTTTTCCGGTGTGCAGTCCTACAGAATACCCCGGAACTTCCAGTTCCGTTACTTCTGCGACTTCAAATCGGTCTCCACCCTGGTATATAAAATAACTTCCAAAAAACACGACCGCTGCCAGGCAGGCTGCCATTCCTGTTCGAAAAAACATCTGCCGCTGCCGTTTACGCTCATTTTTCATCTTATGAAGAGTCCCATTAACCAGGGCATCCGGAGCTTTAATCTGGTTCATTGCATCACGATAATCTTCCTCGTGCATTCTACTCCCTCCTTTAGGTGCCCGGTTCAGGGCTGTAACTCTCTTCCCAGAACATCCCGCAGCTTGTCCCGTGCTCTGGAAAGCTTTGTTTTTACAGCACCTTCCGTCTTTCTCAACATTTTACTTATCTCACGCACCGAATATCCCTCGTAATAAAAGAGATACAGCACTTCTCTGTCCCCTTCCGGCAGCTGCCAAATCGTCTCCAGCAGCTCCCCTCCCTGTTCAGACATCTCTGTTGACGGCTCACTGTCCCGGTCTTCTAATGGAACCATTCTTTTTTTCCAAACATTTGTATTCGCTGTATTGCAACAGTTAATTGTCACCCGAATTAACCAGGCTTTAATGTGTTCTTCGCCGTGCAAATGTCTGCCAAATCGAATATAGCGCAAAAATACTTCCTGAA
Source organism: Clostridia bacterium (assembly GCA_009929615.1). Lineage (GTDB taxonomy): Bacteria > Bacillota > Clostridia > Lachnospirales > Lachnospiraceae > Frisingicoccus. The sequence goes on from SAAB01000025.1 coordinate 38,662, forward strand.
ACACATCGTCTGTCTCTGATGGTGATTTCATACGCATAATAGCAATTCTATATACCATATCCGCATATCGGCGAACAACTTCCTCATCTGTCATTTTATCTTACTCCATAGCATTCTCAGTTAAATAAATAACGCCCATCCAATAAAATCCGTACAGGGAATCATTCCCTGTTTTGTCAATGACACTCTGTCCAATCTGATTAAACATTTCATCACTCAAATCATAATCCGTTCTATAAACGGCTGTTCCTTCACTCGTAAGCTGGTCTGCCAGTGGATTTGCAATTTCACTTTCAGAAAAATACCTCTGATTCAGTCGATAATATTCCTTATCTTCCTCAATTGCACTATAAGTCCCCAGCGTCTGATTTAAAGCATATAAATCATCTTCAACCAGAACTTTGTCCGCCGCAAAATCCGGCAGGTTTAACAGTGCATTAGCCACAAATTCATTGTCATTATTTGTGCTGTCCACAATCTGCCATTCACCGTCAATTTTGACCTTGTTCCAGGCATGAGGCGTTGTTCCGTCCAAATACCCCGTAACAACAATGCTCTCCAGCCCTGCTGCATCTGCAAGGAGTTTAAAGGCTCCTGCATAGCTGGCACAAACACCCAGCTTATTTACCAATACACCATAGGGTGTAAATGAGTCTGCAAAACTTTCATCTACTGTAGCAAAATCGTTTTCTTCTGCATTCTCCAAAGCTGCCATATCATATTCTGCTGTATCACATAAATACTGATTAATCGCAAATTCCTTTTCCAAATCTGTCATTTCATCTGTAATTATTTCCTTTGAAATGGATGCGACTGTTTCTTTAATTTCTTTCTGCTTCCTAAGCATGACTGTCATATCTGTATCATAAGAAACCCTTAAGGCTCTGCCCTTTTCAATAATCGCTGCACCGTTGACACCTAAAATCAAAGGATTCTGATACACGGCTTCCATCCATGCATCTAAAAGATATTCCTGGTCACCGCTCTCAGGAAATGCTGTTAAATCAATTCTTTTCTGGCCCGAAAGCATACTTGCAGCAAGATATTCACTAAGTGCACTATTGGCTGTAATCCCATTATCTGCCCGGATTTCAACCACTGCTTCACTCTCTGTTCCTCCCGCTTTTTCCTCTTTAACTACATTGAGCGTTCTGGCACCCGCTCTGCTTCGAAGTTCTTCCTGTCGCTGTTTAACTTTTTCCAAATCTTCTTTCCAGGTTTCTGCATTAAAATTTTCAACCTTCACAACACCTGTATATCCGGTACCATCAATTCTATAAGGAACCGCTGCCACTTCGACCTCTTTAACTGTAAGGTCTGACATGTCAGGATTTTCATATTCTCCCCAGGTTTCCTTCTTAAGCTCTGCTTTCTCAAAATCATAAATAATAATCTTTTGGACCAGTGTTCCATCACACATGGTTACCCATTTATAGGCCGGCATTTGTTCAAAGGCCCCGGCAATATTAGAACCTTCTTCATCCAGACTCATCTTGACTTCTTCCGTATAAGGTACTTTTCTTGCGATATCTTCCAGACTGAAGGTATTGCTTATAGAAGAAGTTCCATCTTCCGATACGGCAATCACGCAATAATATGTATCATAGAGCCGCTCCTGTAAAATAGCCCCCTGGCCCTCACCATATTTTTCAACGATATAATCATCGTCCCTCTCAGCTTCCGATACGTCATAAATTCTAAGATGGGTCGCATCCTCTGGTGTCCATGAAACGTCCGCCGTTTCACCCTGTACCCAGCCATTTCCAATGTAACCCTTCTCCGCATCATAGTCCATTGACAGGACATAATAAAGTGTGGCTCCATCCACCGCATCCCATGAAAAGGTTGGAAGCCCTTCTTCATTAATCACCATGGTTACCCGTGGAGACTCCTTAACTTCATGTTCCACCGTAAACACCGTAACCAAAGGTTTTTCTAACTCCTCCCCTGTCTGGGCATCCACATATTGAACCAGATAATACTGCGGAAGGTTTCCCCAGTCTGCAAGCTCTCCCTTATCAAACAGATGACTTGATATCAGATTATTCCCCGGGGCATCCTCAGCCAGTTCGGCATTTGCAATAGTTCCTATGCTCCATCTCGGTGGAGTTACTGATAAAACTTTTGTTTCTTCATTCCAGTCAAAATGGGTTCCAACGCTCTGGGTCAGTTCGGCATCCTGAAACACCTCTACCAGCTGTGTATAATTATCAAAATTTCCATTTTTAATATCAAATCCCATCTGGATTTCCAAAGACTGGTCTCTCTTAATTCCACTGATAGCTTCCTGATACTCTACCGTTTCAGAATCTGCATATTTCTCACGAATACTGCTCGCCATCTTTTCAGCACTGACCGCCGTTTCTTCCTGTGCGGTTTCAGTCTCTGAAGCCTTATCTTTTGGACTGCATCCTCCAAGCAGGGAAAATACCAGTGCAAAGCTAATACACAGGCCCCATATTCTTCTTCGCTTCACTGCTAAAACCTCCTTGTATTTATAAAGAATACCCTCCGAATTACAAAAAGGTTACACACTTGTTTTATTTTTTTATATTTCTTCTATTGGAATTCTTTTTTCTTCCATTCTTTTTCTGAATTTTTCAATCCCCACACACCGTTTACTCATAAAGAAAGCTCTTTCTTCCCGCCCCTTTACATATACATGAATACCGCCCCGGGTCTCTTTGCATTGAGTTATCTGGGACATTTTCCAATGGGTCTTAAATACAAATGCCCTGGTCACCGTAATATCATCCAGTTCAACAATAACATCCCAGGCACCCGCCATTGGAAGCAGTGCAAGAAAAATACCAGGCAATGTGGCTAATCCAAGGACAAGCGTTATCCCTATACTGGCCGGTAATTGCCCATAGGTGAGAATCCCCATAATCATCAGCAGTTCTGCCAGACCGACAATTGCAAAATATACGGGCAGACGAACTATAAAACAGCCCGTTCCTTCCGCTTCCGCTTTGCTTTCACTTATCTTTTTAAACCATTCCAATACCCAGCTCACTATCAGTATTACAATTACTGTCCTTAACATATATCTGCCTCGCATCTTTCTATTTTATGACTCATCTCTGCTTTTTACACAGTATTTCACCAGTGTCTGATACAATAATTCCGGCTCTACCGGTTTCGCCAGGTGGGCATTCATTCCTGCCCGTAAAGAGGCTTCTCTGTCTTCCGCAAAAGCATTTGCCGTCATTGCGATAATCGGTATCGAAGCAGCGTCACCCTTTTTCTGACTTCGAATAGCTTTCGCACTCTCCAAGCCATTCATAACCGGCATTCGGATATCCATAAGAACAGCATCATAATACCCTTCCGGCTGCTGCTGGTACTGCTCAAGACATTCCTTACCATTCTGGGTACAATCCACCAGCATCTTCTTATTCTCCAACAGTTTGATAACCAGTTTCTGATTTAACAAATGGTCTTCCGCTACCAGAATCCGCTTTCCTTCCAACAACTCTACGAAGTTTCCCATGTCTTCAATTGGATCTTCAACAGCTGCATCACCGCCAGTTTTAACCTGAATATCAACAATAAACTCTGTTCCAATACCAACCTCGCTGTGGCAGACAATCTGTCCTTCCATTAAATCCACCATTCGCTTTACAATGGCCAGCCCAAGTCCCGTTCCCGGCTCCGCAATGACATTCAGCACATTTTCCTGCTCAAAAGCTTCATACATGCGCTCCTGAAACTCCTGCGTCATTCCGATTCCGTTATCCCGTACAACAAAGGTAAAATGTATGGTATCTGTATTTTGTTTTTCGCCTTTAACGGAAAAATAAATGGTTCCTTCTTCCGGCGTAAACTTAATGGCATTACTTAATAAATTAACAAAAACCTGTTCCAATCGCAGGGAATCCACTAAAACAACGCTGTCTTCCTCTCCCTGTACTTCGCATATAAAATGAATATGCTTGCTTTCAATTCTTTGGGCCAATACTTTTTCAATAGATTTCACCAGACTCCGCATCTGATACGGCTGTGGATTTAAAAGCATTTTCTGATTATCCATCTTACTCATATCCAGTGTGTCATTAATTAAGCCAAGAAGATACTTGCCCGAACTATACACCGTGTCATGGTATTCATTGGACTCCTCCAACGACTTACTCGTTCTGCCCAGATTAGACATACCAATAATTGCATTAAGCGGCGTCCTTAGGTCATGACTCATTCTGGAAAGAAAATCACTCTTTACTGCAAGTGCCTTCTGCAACTCAATATTTCGCCGCGTATTCACCCTGGATGTTATCAGCGATATAGTTCCAACAATTAAAAGTCCTAATATACCGGTCAGAATCAGTACTGCAGATGCCGGATGCTCCCGTGCAAATAATTCGATTTCATTTTTCTCATTTTCTCCATCTGCTTCTGCAAAATAAGAATATAAGGTTTCTGTATCCAATGCATTTATGTATTGATTCATTAAAATAATAAGTTTCTTATCTGTATCCTGTGAAAGAGAAAAGCCTATCTCATAGGTCTTCCCTAATGTCGGCAAAATCGTCAGATTTGCGAAAAGATCGTAGGTCGCATATTCAACACAGCTGCGTAATCCATAACCCACATCCGCTTTACCGTCTGCCACAGCAGCAACACATTCACTGGTGCTGTTAAAATATAAAATCTCCTTACAGTCTAGTTCCTTATCCAGCTCAGAGCCTCTCAAAAGCGCTACTGTACAGTCCTTCATTTCTTTTCTGAGCGCCGCATTCTTTGAGAAAGTTACCAGTTCCACATGGGTATAGGGTTCAGAAGTTATAATTCCAAGTCTCGAATTATAGGAATCATTTACAGGTATTCCTATCACGCAATCATAGTCCCCATCTTTGTAGAATTCACCGAAATCCTGTGATTTATCATAGATTACATAATTTATCTTAATGCCGGTTGCTCTGGCAAACCCATTCATGACAGACACCGAGATTCCGCATAGTGCACCTTCATCATTAACAAATGCATACGGCGCACCATCTGGTATACATAACACTTTTAGTTCTTTTTGCTCCAGCAAATATCTCTGCTGTTCCTGCGTCGGAAGAAATCCTGATGAACGGTCTGAAAAGAAACTATCATACAAGTCTGACTGATAAAACGGGAATATCTCATTAAGGGATTTAATGGCTTCGTTCAACTGAGTTGCCAGTTCTTCATTTCCTTTAGTCACTGCAAAATAAAACGGACGGGGTGCAAATTGTGCCACCTCTTTTGTTCCGTTACAGTATCCCAAAGAAACTCTCATCATCAAGTCTGCATCCCCATTCAATAGGACCTGATACTGCTCATCCATGCTTTGACATGGCACCGTCGTATAATTTATACCTTCCTTTTGACAAAACTCTTCCAGCTCCGCATTCCTTAAAGTTGCATTTTCAAGGACTGCAATTCGCAGACTATCCATTTCATAAAAAGAAGTTTCATTAAGTTCCCCGTTATTCTCCAATGCAGATAAAATGGTGTACACAGTTCCATAGCCGTTTTCCGGATACTCATAGGTTTCTGCAAGTGCATCGCTCTTCAGCATCATCCCCATCATATCCGCTTCACCGCTGGCAACCTTATCCATCGCCATCAAGATAGACTCATCCGCTGTCGCAGCTTCACACAGTACAAATTCAAAACGACATCTCATGAACTGAGATAGCTTCGCCAGATATTCGCTGGTATATCCATTCTGATTCTCTTCATTCTCGTTAAATGCCTGTGGGACAGCCACTATAATTGTTTCTTCCGTGTCGCTCTGTTCATCTTCCGCGAACACGTATTTTGGTAATAACAAAAATAAAAAGCTACATATAATCGCCAAAAGAAGCTGTGTTCTTATTTGTTTTCCCCTATTTTTCATCATATTCCACCACGCCCCAAATCCATTTCTTATATGATACTATTCTCGCTGCTTCTTCTGATGTATATAAGACAATATTTAATCCCTATTCAATAATTTTAGTATATCATAAAATTAAAATTACTGCCTCTATATTTGCCTTAACGGTCAAAAGTTCCTGCCCTGAAATCATAGCTATAAACACACACTTTGTCATCCTACTTGTAATAAAAAAGCATCGAACATCCAAATTTCCGAATATTCAATGCTTACTACTGTCCCAGAAGGGATTCGAACCCCCGGCCTTCCCCTTAGGAGATTGCCTTTTGCACCACCTCAAATGTGGCTCAAAATGCTGTATAATGCCCTTTAATACTGGGAATTTTTAATTGCGGCATTGGTGGCAAGTGTTAATGTATTACGGTACTACCTTTACACTTTTGGGTGGTTTTATGGGGTTCATATTAGCTGGCTCTTAGCAGGCAAATGTGCTTCAGAACTCGAAATGTAAAGCAAGTGCCACCTCGTTTTATTAGCTATTATATCATATTTTACGGGAAAAGTGTCGTGCGCCTTGTATTTTATTGCCTTTTCCGATAAAAATCAATAAGTCCTATGTTTTGACTACGAAAATAACCGTGAACTTAAAAAAGCCTATCTCAATGACTTTAATCAATGAGATAGGCTTTTTCGCTTACAAGCTTTTTGCAAGAGTTTTTAGCAGCTCTGC
>SAAB01000071.1 GCA_009929615.1 Clostridia bacterium
CGCACAGTCCAAGCAGGAACTTATCAAACAAGGTTTTCAGGATTGGATATGGTCTGACCCTGAACGCAGAGAAAAGCTCACAAAACTCTACAACGAAAAGTACAACAGCACTCGTCCTCGTGAGTACGATGGAAGCCACATTACCTTTAACGGTATGAACCCTGAAATTGACCTCAGAGAGCATCAAAAGAACGCTGTCGCACACATCCTTTACGGTGGAAATACGCTCCTTGCACACGCAGTTGGGGCTGGCAAAACCTACGAGATGACCGCTGCTGCTATGGAAGCCAAACGACTTGGACTTTGTAACAAGAGCCTTTTTGTTGTACCAAACCACTTGACCGAACAATGGTTGCGCCCGTAAGGGCATATATCAAAATCCGCCTTTAGCAAGCGGCAGGAAAAGATATCAAGAAAGGATGGTGAATCACAACACCTGTCACCCCACGACTTATCCAGATGGGGAAATCCACTGGGGAGTATAGCATGTCGTCACAAAATCTGTGGGCATAGAGCAGCCTAAAGCTTACAAATGCTGTTCTATGTGGGGGTGAAAATTTGCGTATGAGGATGAAAGCTGAATTGCCTGAATGATAGCCAGAGTTGGGGCCCATCGTGTGCCTTTGTGTGAAATAAGCTGAAACGCACAATGTTTTCGGGAGAGTCTTGCCCATTGGGACACTCCTGCGATATCGAAAACGAAACGCCTCCGGATGGAGGAAAATGGCGAACGTCACATCCGACAACGCAGAATGCTATTTTGATATATGCCACCGGGGATGGCCTAAACCCGCAGCCAGCGGGCATGGTCACAGAGCTTTCATAGTAGTCTGAGAACCCTGAATTGACAGGGAAAGCCGTAAAAACGGATGCGGATAATACCGCTCACATGGCGAAGGAAAGCAGTTTACCCCTTCAATACTATAAGAAAGGACGGTGCGTGAGGCACTATGAGAAATCCAATTGATGTATTGAATAGTCTTAGCGAGAAGTCGAAAGACCCCATGTACAAATTTCAGCGAATTTATCGGAATTTGTACAACCCGGAGTTTTACATGCTTGCCTTCAAAAACATTTATGCAAACGATGGCAGTATGACACCGGGAGTGGATGGAACCACCATCGACGGTATGAGTGAGAAGCGCATTGATAAAATCATCAATGCGCTGAAAAACCATACCTACCAACCAAATCCTGCCCGCCGCACATACATTGCCAAGAAAAATAACCCGGCAAAAAAGCGGCCGCTTGGCATCCCATCCGGGGACGACAAGCTTGTGCAGGAGGTCATCCGAATGATTCTGGAAAGCATTTACGAACCCAATTTCTCGGAAACCTCTCATGGCTTCAGACCGAAAAGGAGCTGTCATACAGCCCTTCTCAAAATACAAAACACGTTCACTGGAACAAAATGGTTCATCGAAGGCGACATCAAAGCCTGTTTTGACAGCTTTGACCATCATGTGCTGATTGATATTCTGCGCAGGCGGATAGAAGATGAGGCATTCATATCTCTGATGTGGAAATTCCTGAAAGCCGGATATATGGAGCAGTGGCAATACCACACAACCTATTCCGGTACACCCCAAGGGTCAGGAATGAGCCCAATCCTCGCTAATATTTACCTGAATGAGTTAGACCGGCACATTGCGGAGTACAAGACCAGTTTTGATAAAGCCAAACGAACCACAACCCCGGAATACAGCAAGCTGCGCTGGAAAATCTCTGAGACAAAGCGGAAAAACAGCATCGTCTGGGACACGCTCAGTCAGGAGAAAAAGAAAGCAAGAGCGGCAGAGCTTCGGGGCTTACAGGAGCAACAGCGGAATACACCCATGCGCCCCATGAGAGAAGTTACATTCAAAGGACTGCAATATGTCCGATACGCCGATGATTTTATTATCGGTGTCTGTGGAAGCAAGGAAGATGCGGAAAATATCAAGCAAAATCTATCCGTATTTCTGAGTGAAAAGCTGCACCTGACACTATCTGAGGAAAAGACAAAGGTCACTAATACCGAGGAACGTGCCAGATTTCTTGGGTACGACATCACCGTATCACGTAGTCAGGATATTAAAAAGTGCAGCGATGGAGCGAAAAAGCGCGTGTACTACGGCGTTGTAAAGCTCTATATGCCACACGAGAAATGGGAAGCAAAGCTACTTGAGTACAAGGCTATGCAGATTAAGAAGGATTCGATCGGGAAGGAACGATGGAGAGCCATGCCACGGGGTAAGCTCATCAACAGACCAGATATTGAAATTCTGCGTAAGGTCAATTCGGAAATCCGAGGGCTTTACAACTTTTATTCCATTGCGTGCAACGTCTCAACGCTGAACAAATTCTCCAGTGTAATGAAATACAGTATGCTGAAAACTTTTGGTTCAAAGTACCACTGCCTTGTCAGCAAAGTCAAGGAGCGGTATGTGAAGGAAGGGGAATTTACAGTTCAATATGAGACAAAGGCAGGGGCTAAGGAGGCAACTTTTTATCACGAAGGCTTTCGTAAAAAGACTGTTCCAATGTTTGGACAGGTCGATATTCAGGAAGTTTTCAAGAAGTACAGTCGTTCCAACAGCCTCGCCGCCCGATTAAGGTCTAAACGCTGCGAACTATGCGGCATCGAATGCTCTGAGCTTGAGATGCATCAGGTGAAGCGGATAAAAGACCTAAAGGGAACGTGCGAATGGGAACGCGTGATGCTGCAACGCCGCAGGAAAACTCTTGCGGTCTGTCCGTCATGCCATGATGAGATTCATAAAACGACTAAATCGTAAGACGAAAGATAAAGGGCGAGCCGTGTGCGCCGAGAGGTGCCCGCACGGTTCGGGAGGGAGTCGGCACGACCGGCTTACCTCATGCTTCGGAGTTCTTGCAACTCTACCCGGCAGCTAATATTTTGGTTGCCACAAAAAAGGACTTTGAAACCAAAAACCGCAAACGCTTCTGCGGCAGAATTGCTACGGGCGATTATGATGCTGTCATCATCGGACACTCGCAGTTTGAGAAAATCCCAATGTCTATTGAAAGACAGAGAGCCATTCTTGAACAGCAGCTTGAAGAAATCACAAACGGCATCATTGACCTAAAAGCAAACCGTGGAAAAAACTTTTCCGTAAAACAGCTTGAAAAGAGCAAGAAAAACATCAAGCTGAAGCTCGATAAGCTCAACGACCAAAGCCGCAAGGACGATGTCGTTACCTTTGAAGAACTCGGCTGTGACAGGCTCTTTATTGATGAGAGCCACTACTACAAGAACCTTTTCCTCTACACAAAAATGAGGAATGTCGGCGGTATCGCACAGACGGAGGCACAGAAAAGTTCAGACCTCTTTATGAAGTGCAGATACCTCGACGAGCTGACCGGAGGGCGTGGCACAATCTTTGCGACAGGCACTCCTATCTCAAACTCGATGGTGGAACTCTATACCATTCAGAGATATTTACAGTACAACACCCTCCAGAGAAACAACTTACAGCACTTCGATGCGTGGGCTTCGACCTTTGGTGAAACAGTAACAGCAGTCGAGCTTACTCCGGAAGGCACAGGCTACCGAGCCAAGACAAGGTTCGCAAGGTTTTACAATTTGCCGGAGCTTATGGCTATGTTCAAAGAGGTTGCCGACATCAAAACGGCGGATATGCTTGACCTACCAGTGCCGAAAGCAAACTTCCACAATATAGCCGTGAAGCCTACCGCAATGCAAAAAGAAATGGTTGCTTCTCTTGCGGAACGAGCCGAGAAAATCCGTGGTGGCGGTGTTGATTCAAGCGTAGACAATATGCTGAAAATCACAAACGACGGCAGAAAACTTGCACTCGACCAGCGAATGATGAACGATATGCTACCTGATGAGGACGGCAGTAAAATCAACGCTTGTGTCGATAACATCTTTGAGAAGTGGGATGAAACCACTCCGAAAAGGTCAACGCAGCTTGTGTTCTGCGACCTCTCAACGCCGCACAATGATGGTTCATTTTCCATCTACACAGACATCCGAAAGAAGCTAATAGCTCGTGGTATTCCCGAAGCCGAGATTGCTTTTATCCACGATGCAGATAACGAAACTAAAAAGCAAGAACTGTTCAAGAAAGTCCGCAAGGGCGATGTTCGTGTGCTGCTTGGTTCTACTGCAAAGATGGGTGCAGGCACCAATGTTCAGAATAAGATTATCGCCACCCACGATATTGATTGTCCGTGGCGACCGTCAGATTTGGAACAAAGACTCGGCAGAACGGTCAGACAAGGCAACGAAAACCCAGAGGTTGACGTGTACCGCTATGTCACGGAAGAAACCTTTGACTCATATCTCTATCAGCTTGTTGAGGGTAAGCAGAAGTTCGCTTCGCAGATTATGACCAGCAAATCTCCGGTAAGGTCTGCGGAGGATATTGACGAAACCGCTCTCTCGTATGCCGAAATTAAAATGCTTGCAACAGGCAATCCGTATATCAAAGAAAAGATGGATTTGGATATTCAGGTGCAGAAACTCAAGCTCCTCAAGTCCAACTTCTTAACTGAGAGATACGGTTTGGAGGATAAAATCATCAAGTATTATCCGAAAGAAATTGCAAGGCTCTCTGAACGAATTGAGAACCTAAAGCTTGATGTAATACGCCTTGAACAACACCCAAAACCTACTGATGACCGCTTTGTCGGTATGGTGGTAATGGGTGTTTCTTATTCTGAAAAACAGCAAGCAGGACAAGCCGTCATCAACGCTTGTAAGTCAATGACATCACCTGACCCTATTCCCCTTGGCGAGTATCGTGACTTCACTTTGGAGCTATCATTCAACACGGCAGACCGCAGCTACGAGGTGAAAATCAAGGGTGACACTGTTCACACCGTTGCTCTTGGCGATGATGTGTTCGGTAATATTACCCGAATTGACAACCGAATAGAGCGTATCCCTGAGCTTCTTGAAAACGCAAAAGCGGAGCTTGCCAACACTGAAAAGCAGTTTGAAACCGCAAAGCTTGAAGTTCAGAAACCCTTTGCCAAAGAAGAAGAACTGAAAAGCAAAACTACAAGGCTTGACGAACTCAATATCTTGTTGAGCCTTGATAAAAAGGAAAATGAGCTTGTTGACAGCGACCTTGACGAGGGCGATGCTCAGCCCGAACGCAAATCCAAAGAGCGAGAAAGGTAAAACGATATGGATTACAAAGAAGAACTTTACGAAAAAATGATGTCGGAGCAGGACAAATACCGTGACTGGCTTTTGAGCCAGTCACCCTCCGAAATCCTCAACCACACTTACGAATACACGATGAGAGAAGACATAATCATTGCAGTGGATGAAATGGATATTTCACAGAAGCAGGCACGAGCATTGCTCAAATCCCCGTGTCCGCTTGCAGATATTTTTGAAGTGTTCCGCAATCGTGAGAACGACCATATGGAAAATATTCGTGACACGGCTGAGAGTATGGCAAACAGAATTATCCGTGAGGATTTCAAGAAAAGACAGAAAGAGAGATGAAAAAATATGATGACAGATAATGATAGTTTGATGTTACAGCTGATTCGCAAACTCTATACAGAATTGACAGAGTACGAATTGAGCTATAAGGATTTACCCAAAGAACTTAAACCGTTTGAATCTTCAAAGCTTCGTTTTATGCGAATGGTTTACAAGAAAGCTTGTAACATTGTTCTGAAAAGAGAAGAAATTGTTGCATTGCTTTGCAAAGATGATGTTCTTGAAAGTTGCTGGATAGAACAAGAATACGCTGAATATAAAGGGGCATACACCTTGATTGGCGTTGCGAAGAACACAATTTGGGAGGAGAAACACAATGTCATATATCCCGCCTGATGTTATCAGTCAGGCAAAACAAGTAGACCTGTTGACCTATCTTCAATGCTTTGAGCCACAGGAGCTTGTAAGGTTTTCAGGCAACACCTACACAACGAAAACCCACGACAGTTTGAAAATTTCTAATGGCAAATGGATGTGGTGGTCAAGAGGCATTGGCGGGAAATCCGCCCTCGATTATCTCATTAAGGTCAAGGATTACAGCTTTTTAGAAGCAGTAGAAACCATTATGGGACGCTCGTCTGTCCTGCCAACTACGGTCATATCTCAACAACAGAATGAACCAAAGAAGCTCCTGCTCCCGGATAAAAGTGCTTCCACGGATAGAATTTATGAGTATCTTTACGGGAGAGGCGTTGATTACGCCATCATTGATAAGTGTGTGCGTGAGGGCATCATTTTTGAGAGTCTGCCGTATCACAACATCGTGTTTATCGGCAATGATAATAACGGCGAACCCAAGTACGCCGCTTACCGTGCAACCAACAATTCGAGAATTATGGGTGACTGCACAGGCAGCGACAAACATTACTCTTTTCGGATGGCTAAAGGAAATGCAGATAGTGTGCATCTGTTTGAAAGTGCCATTGACCTGCTTTCCTATGCCACGCTGATGAAGCTCGATTGCAAAAACTATGAGAGTGAAAACCTCTTATCTCTTGCAGGAGTGTATGCCCCAAGAGATAGAATTGAGGAAAGCAAAGTCCCTGTTTCCCTCGAAGAATTCCTAAAAGAAAAACCACAAATCACAAAAATCATTCTCCATTTGGACAACGATAAAGCAGGACGACTTGCAACGAAAGCATTGCAGGCCGTCCTTTCTTCTCGTTATGAAGTCATTGATGAACCTGCCACGAGAGGTAAGGATTTCAATGACTTTCTTTGTTTTAAAATGGGGATTGAAAGAACACCAACCCGTGAAAGGAGCTATGAACGCTAATGAATATTGCAATTTATCAGATAAATATGGAGCGTGATACGAACCGTATTGCCTTTATGTCCTTTGAAAATCTTGAGCGTTTTCAGCACAGTCCTAATGTAGACTGCAAGATTTACGACAAGGTTTTTGAGGGCGACATCGACTGTAATAACCTCGAAAGCATCTACCGAAAATTTAACCTTGACCACCCTGCGGATTATGTCGGTAGGTCACTTTCTGTGTCCGATGTGGTAGAAGTTAAGAATGGCGACAGCGTTGAACCCGGCTTCTACTTCTGCGATGACTTTGGTTTCAAAGAGGTTGCGTTTGACAAAACACTTTGTCCGGAAACCGAAAGAAAACCAATTACAGATAAGATTTCCGTGCTGCTTATTCAGCCAGACAAACGCCCAAAGCTTGTTGAAATCGGTTCATCTCTTGAAGAAATGCAGGCAGTAGTCGGTGGTGACATTGAGGAATATATGCCCTTTGAGGATGATGCAGCAATCATCTGCAACGAGGAAGGCAAGATGACCGGACTACCACTTAACCGTGCTATTTATGACGGTCAGACCCACGAGATGCTCGACATCGTAGCCGGAGATTTCTTTATCGCATATGCACCGATTGAGAGCGAAAAGTTTCTCAGTCTTCCCAAAGAAATGGCGGATAAATACGCCAAAATGTTTAAGAACCCAGAACGCTTTTTCAGAACTGACGATGGTATAAAAGCCATTCCGGTAAGTCCAACTAAGGACAAAGAACGCTAACCATTCTGCGGAATCAGGGGCAGCCTGAAAGGTCTGCGTTATCTTAACGAGCATACTGTTTATGGACAGGTTTGTCCAAAACAGTTAATCTCGTCAAGGCTGCGCCCTGATACCTGCTGACAAAGAAAGGAGTTCGCTATGCACGAACTTGTATTTTTCATTATAGGTTGTATGCTCGGCTGCATCGGCGGTGTTGTGCTGATGAGCCTATTGCAGATAGGTCGTATGTACGACAATAATTTTCAAGGAAAGGATGATAAAGATGAAACGAACCATTGAAAAGCACTTTTTGTTTAGCCGAGATGAAACTCAAGATTTGCAGAAGAAATCTAAAAGAGCTTGTCTTTCAGAAGCAGCCCTTATTCGTTTTCTGCTTCGTGGTTATGAACCGAAAGAAAAGCCGGACGAAAGATTTTACGATGCAATGCGTGAGCTTTCCGCTATCGGTAACAACATTCATCAGCTCTCTGCCAAAGCAAACAGTTTAAACTTCATTGACGCTCCGATGATTGCAAAGGAAGCGGAACGCTGGCACAAGTTTCAGGCTGATATTGAACGAGAGTTTCTCCGTCCGGGTAAGAGCGAACTCAAATGGCAGTAACAAAGCTGTGGGCTATCCACGGCAGACTAAAAGATGTTATTGATTATGCGATGAACCCGGAGAAAGTAACCAAGTCCAAATCAAAATATTCCGATGCAGATTATCAAGCTCTCAAAGATGTTCTTGCCTATGCAAAGGACGAAGAAAAAACCGAGAAAGAGTTTTTCTGCGAGGGCATCAACTGCAACTCTTCAACAGCCCGTGAGCAGTTTGTAACTGTCAAATCTTCCTTTGGGAAAGAAAACGGTGTTCAGGCTTATCACGGTTATCTCAGTTTTAAGGAACAGGACATCACACCGGAGCTTGCACAGAAAATCGGAATGGAGTTTGCTCAGCGTGTTTGGGGAAAGCGTTTTCAAATTGTTGTCACTACGCACTTGAACACACAGCATCTCCATTGCCACTTCGTAATCAATTCTGTTTCTTTTGTCGATGGCAAAAAGCTTCAGGAGAATGAAAAGAACTGGTTTAAGTTCAGACACGATGCGGATGCACTTTGTGAAAAGTACAAGCTTTATTACAATCCTGAACCTGAGCTTGGAACCTCTCCACGGTATCTCACAAAGAAAGACCAAGCCGGAATGCCGACGAGGTATAACAGAGCGAGAGCTGCGCTTGAAGAAGCAATCTCACAATGCAGAAACTCTGAGGAACTTCGACTTGCTTTGAAAGACTTGGGGTACAAATCAAACTTCTCTCCCGACAGAAAGTATTGGACAATTACTCCGGTGACGGATGACAAACCGATACGCACTTACAGACTCGGCGAGGAATATTCGACAGATAAAATCAAAGAACGTTTGCTTGCCAATCGTGATACCCTACGGCTCGGAAGCTTTCAAAAGACTTCATATAAGCCAAGGCAGTATAACCTGCCGACAAGAGAGAACAAAATCAAAAAGGTCGGTGGTCTGTATGGCTTGTATCTTCATTACTGTTACAGGCTCGGCTATCTGCCGAAGATGAAACCACCAAACCTTGCCCGCATCCATTATATCTTCAAGGATGACCTGATGAAGATAGATAAACTCACAGCACAGGTCACGCTGCTCGGTCAAAACCACATTGGTACAGACCAGCAGCTTTTTTCGTATAAAAGCAAAATCGAAGAAGAAATCAAAGTCCTCACTGCCGACAGAACACACCTCCGAAACGAAGAACGAAAAGTGAATAAGACAGATGATGAGCTGTCCGGCATTAAGACAAAGATTTCGACAATTTCCGACAGGCTTAAAATCTTGAGGAACGAAGTCAAGCTCTGTGATGAGATTGCCGAGAGGTCAGGTGTTGTAAAACAAAATCTTGAAGTGGCTCTTACAGATGAAGCAAAGCAGAAATCAAAATATCAAAGAAGGGAAAAACAACTATGAACAATGGCGGTGACGCAGCAGAACAGGTCGTCAGGCTCAGCCTTGAAGGATTTGAGGTAGCTGCAAAACTCACGGGTTCGGCGGCAAAGAATATTGCCATTCTTCTTGCTTCAACTTTGAAACAGGAAATCAACCAAACCCACAAGACCAAAGGCAAGGCTCGTCTTTCAAATATGATTAAGTCGGGCAAACCTCTTACAGTCTTTGCAATTCAAAACAAGGATGTTCAGAAGTTTGCAGAGCAAGCCAAGCGATACGGTGTTCTTTACTGTGTGCTGAGGGACAAGTCCAACAGTGACCCCAATGCCACAGTAGATATTATCTCAAGAACTGAGGACGCTTCTAAAATTCAGCGTATCTCTGAACGCTTTGAACTCGGTAAGGTTGATAAGGCTTCTATCGTAACCAATGTTGAGAAAGAGAAATCCGACAGACAGGAAGTAGAGATTGAACAGCCAACCAAAACCCGTGGCGAAAAAGCTTTTGAGGAGGCAATGGATAAGCCCACGCAGAAAGAAGGTCAGTCACACGAAAACCCCACAGCCGCAAGGACAGAAAAAAACCCTCTGTCCGAGCGAAACTCAACCGCTTCGGCAACTCGCACTGATGAGGGTGTTGCAAAAGAGCCGACAAAGAAGTCTTCGGTGAAAGAAAAACTTGAACGCTTCCAGTCACAGGCACGAAAGCAAAAAGAAACAGAGCGAACCGAACCTACTCGTTCTCAGGAAAAACCGAAAACCCCCGAACCGAACAGACAGACGGTTCACACTCAGCCGAAAAGAAAAAATAAAGAGAGGTAATCACAATGACAAATGATTTTAAGGCTTTGGTGCTAGTATGTAAGTAGTACAAATTAAACATGACCATTTTCAATAAATATTATATGATAGTCTTACAGGAGGAATGGTTATGGCTAAAGGTACTC
>SAAB01000136.1 GCA_009929615.1 Clostridia bacterium
GCGCCAATCCTGTTCATAGACGCCGCCATTACCCAAATCGTACCTGTTCACAAAAGTTAAACTATTATTCTTATCAAAATTATATGTCAGGCCATTCTGTAATTCTTCAGACATATCTGGTCTATTATAGGCAAATAAATCATTTTCCGATTTTTCCCAGTAGTAGCTGGCCCAGGTATTCCAGCGTTCATCAAATTTCTTACCAAGTGAAACGTTGTAGGTCATAGTATTCGTCTTTGAATCATCATAGCTTTCTTTCTTTTGCTTGGCTCCTATGCCAAAGTCCAAAAATAAGTTCTTGTCTTGATCAAAATAAATACGATCATGGTTTATCCTTACACCATACTCTGTATGCCAGCTCCTAATAGAATCCTCTTTCCATAGGCCATGGTTGTAGTACGCACTGTAGGAAAGCGGTAAACCGTCACTAATGCGTTGATTCTTTAAGCCGACAGTAATATCGGATTCTTTTTTAATCCAATTATCGTCGCTATCCTCGCTCCAGCTGTCTTGCAGCTTAGCATAATAGTCCTTGGTCTCATAATTAATGCCATAAGTCGGCTTATAGCCATTTTTATCAGTGTAGTTAAAATCAGCGACAGCAGCTAGCTGTTCGCTTAAAGCATATTCATAATGAAATTTCATTTTTAACCCGTCATTATCACTGTAACCTAGCTTTGGAGCAATGCTTTGCTCCTGTTTGCCATCCATCTTGTTGACCCAAATATCCCTTGAATATATATGCTTACCCTTGATGAATATCTTCACATCGTAGGCAACAATTTTTTCTTTAGGGTAGATTTCAACCTTCTTTGCTGTTATTAAAACACAAGGGTCATGTTCTACTGCCGGACAGCGAGTAGAAGAACCGCCTTGATCAAGTATTATTTCATCGGGTGTAATAGTAGCATGTTCTGCTTTAAACAAGTCTTTGCCGCTGACACCTGAAATCTTCTTGATTTCACCGGTCTTATTATTAAAATTGTAATGCAGCCATTCCCCCGTCATTTGGGCATCCTTATCAGTCAGTTTGCCGCCAGCGTTTAGAAAAACGTCTCCAGTTTGCGTATTTCCTTCCAGCTTAACTGTATTTAAAGTTTGCTGACCTTGCAGGATGCGCACATTTCCTTCTGCAAAAAAGTCACCGGTATCCTGATGGTAAAGAACCCTATCTCCATACAACGTAATAGGCAGAACTTGTTTCTGTCCGTCTTTGGCCTTTTTATCTGCTTTTTTCGTAGGGGTTCCTGCCTCATACTCGGCGGTGATGCTTTCTTCCACTTCGAAATCGGGGCCCTCTCTGTCGCTGATCTTGCCTCCGTTATAGTAATCAGCGGCGAAAGCAGTAGTGGTGATGCTCATCGTCAAAAGACCCGCCAAAATAATCTGCTTTTTCATATAAGTTCCCCTTTATTGTAATAGTCATGGAATAATAGTTTGCTACTATTTTTTTCCCTCTATCCGTCAGCTTTGCTGCCACCTTCCTCGTCTGAGGAAGGCTTCTTCTTAAGGTGGTTCATGTGTCGTCTGAGGAAGGCTTGGGCTCCTCCAGCCGGGGAAGCTGTCACGCAGTGACTGAGGGTGGGAATAACTCAAAATACTTTACCCCTTATTTTATCATAAAAGTGCCTTTATGACCAACATGACATAACAAAAGTGGGCATGCTTTGAAGAGCATGCCCACCGCATTATTTTTGGTTATTTTGCAGTTGATCCCGTAGTAGTTTCAGGGAACAAATTTACATTCTTGTCAGTTATCTGAACCAAGCCTTCAACAGGCGTATCGGTCGATACTTGAACAAACGTCGTCGAGCCAACAGGAATAACTACAGATTTACCCGTAACAAAAGCTCCGCCGATGGCGCCAATAGGTCCAAAGATGATCATACCGCCGATAGTCGCTCCCGCAGCTCCGGCAGCCGTCTTAGCTTCCTGTTTAGCGATCTCACCGACAAAGACAGGC
>SAAB01000137.1 GCA_009929615.1 Clostridia bacterium
CTGCGCGTTTCTGGCGGGTTTTCGGGTGGTTTGTTGCCTGTTTTACCGGTTTCCCGTCAGAAACGCCCTGAGGCCGTTTTAGCGGTGCGTACAATCATGGCTTTATGTTAAATAACAGACGAAAAAATCTCGATAGTAGAAGAATGGGGATTGTTCCTGAGCTGGGGATGCCTTACTGATGCGTGTAATTTTCGTTTAATAGGAGGTTGGTCGAAGCTCCAGAATCTTATATTTGAATGGTGGTGTATATATTTATGATAAATTTGTACTCCCCTGTGAGTTTTGATACAATATAACTGCCATTCACCCTAAGTGGCAGCAAGATGTGAGGTCTTTTTGACCTCTTTTTCATTCAGGATCTAGTCGCTTATGCTTAATCTTGCGTGTAAGTGGCTGTTTTAATTAAAGGTATAAGTATGTCTATAACTATGTCTCAGAAGTCAGCCCGTGAAGGTCTTGGCAACCCTGAACTGTTCCAAGGAGGCGTTTATGTTACGAAAAATGGTTTAGCAGAGCTGTTCGTGCAGACCGCAGAAGAGAGAGAGGCCGAGCTGCGTGAGAGAGAAAGAGAACGGCAATCAAATGCTCTTTTGAAGCTAGTCATGGCTGCAAAGAGAGAGATAAAAAATGGTCGTGGAATGTCCCCCGAAGATGCTATGCGGAGGTTACGTGAAGCGCGAACTTAATATAAGGAGCCAACTTGGCAAATTCATTCAATGTAACGATCGCGGAAGCGGCACTATGGTCTCTGCAGGATGCAGAATCCTTTAAATCAAACTACACGGATAGTGTTCAAGCTGCGTTATGGGCTGATGATCTTTTGGCTTCATCGATAAAGGCCATTTCTCAAGATCCTGATCGTTATCGCTACAATGCTATGTTGGCTGATAAAGGAATATCGATTCGTGAGCGTTTGGACCCCGATAACCAGTATCGTTGTTTATATGATTTTGATGAACAAAATGGTGTCATTGAGATCCTGCTTTTTGTTAGCACTAAGCAAGATCTTGAGAAAATGCTTTACAGATATCTTGTTGTTAAATAGATGTTAAATGCAAAAGCCCGCTTTTATAGTGGGCTTTTTATATGGTAGAAACTTTAAGATGTCGACGTTATGGTAAATGGAAGCTTGTTAGCTTTTTATCGCTTTTGTTGCTGCCACTCCTCCAGCAGAAACGCTTCCAGCGACCACTCCTCCTCCCGCGGCTACTACACATGTTCCGCCAGCCATACCGGCTCCTCCAGCTGCGATGGAACCTCCACCCAACGCTGCTAAAGACGAGCTAGATAATGCTGCTCCACTTAAGTTTGCTATTACGGTACCTCCAGCTGTAGTTCCTAGCGCTCCGGTTGCTCCAATTGTTGCCGCTATTGCCGGAGCTGCTATGCCTGCTGTCGCAATACCTACAAGGGCTCCTATCGCAATGGATGTTTTTGGATTTTCTTCAATGAAATCAGTTACAGCCGCTACCCCATCAGCTGCAGTATCGTAAATATTGCCTGCCACCTCTGAAACAGAGTCACAGACGTCTCCGAAAAACCATTTAACGTCGTACCAGTCCATATGCTACCCTCTTAACCATATGATTTATTAAGTAATTAATCTTTTTTGATTGCACGGAAGATATAATACACATATTAAAAGCAATGTTTTTTAAAGGCAATAAAATGATCGCAGGCCCATGCATAATTATGGTGAGTGGAACTGGTTATGTTGGTAAATTCTTCGATGGTTCGATAGATTGGATTGAAAGTTGCTACAAATAGCTTTCAGGGGGGGGGGACGCCAAACGTTTTTTATTTATGCACAATCATTTCTTTATGTTCAATCTTACTTATCTCATTGCCTTGACCTGCCCCCACGATTAGATACAACACTCAGTTAGTAACGTCGGAATCTTCATTCTCAGAATGACCCTTTCTCCAGCCCGCTGCAAATTCAGACGGT
>SAAB01000072.1 GCA_009929615.1 Clostridia bacterium
TTGACTATAACTTGCCATAGTAATCCACCTTTCCGATGATAGTTAAACCTATCATATATTATTTAGGTTACTGTGACAACAATCCTACCACACAGGGATTCTATCTGTTTCATTATCAGCACCCCTTTCTTCGTTTTGATTGTCTTTATTGTAATCAGATTGATGATTACTTTCAATTATGCGATTTTCTTTCGTGTATGCATTGATGGTTCTGCTAACGGGCATAAGACCCATTTCTGCTATATCGCTGGTCGCAAAACCAACTGCATTAAGGGTGTCCTGAGAATTGCAGTTCTTGATGAAACTAAAGTCATTTATCGAATAATAATTATCCGTTTCAATGCCAAGCCTCGCCATCATCATATAAGCCACACTATTTTTTACCAAGCCGATATACATTGCTTCTCTTTCATTTTCGGGTAGATGTTCCATATTGCTTCCTGCAATAATCCCATTAAAATCCGAGAGATAATCTGCTATATTATCATCGACTGCATTACTTACACTATCCATAATAACCTTCGGCAAATCCGAGCCATTCTCCGAAATTCCAAAGGTATTCTTCAGTGTTTCAATCACATCTTGTTCTTGCTGCTTTTCCATCTTCCATATAGGAACAGGTCTTGAATACCTGCTTGAATGGGTATCCGATATATCAAAATAATGAGTCAACCGCTGACGCTTTCCTTCAAATTCTTCAAATACAGCAATGCCGGTTGCGCCTCTATTCACCCATCTTCCAAATGTTCGATTCCACTTCTCAATTTCAAGAACTGCTGTTGCATCTGGTCGTTGGGCATATAGTAAGAGCTGTTCATCAAAGCGAAGTCTAAAGTTCCTACCTGCTGTTTTAAGGAAGTTCTGCCAGTTTACTGGATTATCCGTTACCGCAAAGCAAGTTCTCTCATATAGCTCTGAAATCAAATCATATTTTCTTGCCATTTAGACCTTACCTCCTTTACTCTCTCGTAATTTCATCGTTTCCATTTGTCAGATAGGAAAATAATTTTCCACCCTTTGTGGTCTCCTGTAATTTCATAATTATATTCATATCCAGAATGCTGATTCCTTTAATGTTAAGAATGCTTGGCATATCCAGTTTTGCAAGTTTTTTCTCTGTGTCACAGCCAGCGTCCACTAACTTATTGATTACTTTTATTTTCTGCTGCATTGTAATATCATTTGCCATAAATGTCTCCTCCTAACTTTTCGCATAATTTCTATACATTCCTTCCAGTTGCTTCATGCTTTTTCTGCACTCTGGGTCTCCTGCTAGTTCTGGATGCTTTGACTGTATCTTTGCTCTTGACCTGCGAACGCTCTCGAAATGTGGCAGATTTAATTCCTTATAGTTATTCATAATGACAGCGAACGGAATATTGCCGATATTCTTACTTCCGACAAAAGGATTCACTTCATCACATACTAAAAGATAGAGCTTCATATCATCATTACGGGCATCTGTGCTTTTTTCTAAAATGAAAAGAACTACTTCTTCAATGGTTCTTGGATTATTCATATGGACCTCCTTCTATAAAATAAGGGCGAAGTGATTAGCTCCGCCCTACAAATGTTTCTGTTGATATTTCTATTTACGCTTGTCTTTTATCTTTAAAAAGATAAAGCCGCCAATCTAAAAAGCGACCAAAACAAGTGCAATGATTGGTTTTACATTCATTACGCCTTCCCTCCGTTCTTTTTCTTTCTACGATAGATTCCAGTCGTAATTCCAAGACTCAAAGCAGAAATTCCTGCTAAGGCAAACCACAATGAAGTTCTGCTGTCATCACCTGTTTTTGGTGTTTCACGAATGGTATTGTGCATTTTGACCTCCGTTGTTTTCTCATACTCGATTGTGACAGTCTTATCATCTGGCAGAATATATCCAACAGATACATTGTCCTGAACTTCTGAAATTTTGTATTCTCCGATTCTAAGACCTTCTACTGTGATGTTTCCATTCTTATCTGTTGTAAAGGTTCTGTCATAACCATCAGCTCCAGTTACTCTGAAAGTAAAGCCTTCTACCTTGCCATCTGTCGATGTCTTAACGATTTTCAGCGTTCCTTTCATCGCTTCATTGATAAAGCCAATGCCTGCCTTATTTTCAATATCATAAGTTGCCTCATCTTTCTCAATAAAGACACTGTACTCGGCAGTATCAAGGACAAAGCCTTCTGGTGCTTTTGTCTCTTTCACAAGATATTTCCCATACGGAAGTTCTTTCTTCTCGTAGATTCCAACGCTTGTCTCATCAAGAGTACCAATAAGCTCATCGCCCTTATCAATTTTTCCATCTCCATTTACATCTTTGTAAAGTTCAAAGATTGCACCCGCCAACTTATTATCTGGATAATCAGTGTCTACCTTCGTAAGCTTGATGTTTCCGAATACATATTCGTTGACAATTTTAACTTCAATGATTTGCTCATTTTCAGTGATGTTCACATCATAGCAAGTATCATCTAGGACAAAGCCTTCTGGCTGCTCGATTTCTCTTACAATCCAGTTTCCAAATGGTATCTTTTCAAAAGAAAAACCACCATCTTTTCCAGAGGTAGTCGTCTTGATTGCATTTTCTTCTATAAATTCCGTTTCTCCAGCCTCAAAGATTCCAATGACTGCGCCTTCCAATTCTTTGCCATTTTCATCTATTTTGATACCAGATACACTTCCATAGAGCAATTTATTTTCTATTGGCTTTCCATCATTGACAGCTAGTTTCACAAGAGCTGTGTCCTGCCCCACATATTCAAATTCTACCGGGAACTTTTCGTCACTGAGCATATAATGTTCATCTGCTGCGATTTCTTTTACATAGTAATTTCCGAATGGAAGGTCTGTATGAACTTTTGCTGTTCCATCTTCTGACAGGGAAATCACTTCAATCAAACCATCTGCTGGAATCACAGTTCCACTTGACGATACTAACTCTTTCTCAGCATACAATCCAAAGCTGA
The DNA here is from genome assembly GCA_009929615.1 of Clostridia bacterium. Taxonomy (GTDB): domain Bacteria; phylum Bacillota; class Clostridia; order Lachnospirales; family Lachnospiraceae; genus Frisingicoccus. Next base: position 2,961 of record SAAB01000072.1, read on the forward strand.
TATTTCTGATTTCATCATTCATACCAATTTTGTATTCTTCATTCTGCTCTAATACTTTAGCAATACTGATTTCTACTTTCTGTCGCTCATTATAAAAACTTGTTGCAGTTTCTGTTACAGCTACTTCCTGACCTGCATAGGTAAGTTCCACATTATGCGTTTCAGCGTTAATCGTCATTCCATACGGAGCTTTCACTTCTGTCACTTCATATTTGCCAAGATACAATTCTTTGCTCTTAACATTTCCCTCTTTCGTAGTTGTAATGGTATCAACGAGCTGTCCCTTTTCATATCTGAGTGTTCCATCTGGAGTAATTACATCTTCCAGTGCTTTTATCTCATATACCGCACCTTCCAGTCCTTCGACCTTGTAAACAGGCTGATAAATAACTTCACTGTTCTCATCTCCTGATACTGTGACGCCGAAGAAAACTTCTCCACTCTTTTCCACTGTAATCGTACCTTTCTGTGCCATATTTGGCTTCTCAACCTTCACCAATTTAATGCCACCTTCCTCTGATGAATTATCTTCTGTCACATCAAATAATACTGGGGTTTTGTCTAACACATATCCATATGGTGCTTGCACTTCTACCAAAGAATACCCTTTGCCATATTCCAATTTCTGTGGTGTTACAAGCGTTCCCTCTGCATCGGTATAGAATGTGTCAATGGTTGTAGGTGTTGGATAGGTGAATGTCATTGATACCTTATTTCCATCTGGGTCATAAATCTCAAATCCTGCTCCTGCATATGGAATGTTTTTCCCACTCTCAGCATCTACTTTTACCACTTTAATAAAACTCTCAAAGTTTCGATTGTTTATGATATAGCGATATGTCTGACCATTCTGTGCGATAAACACATCAAAGTCTTTCATAGGCTCTCTTCCTTCCCAACCAGAAGTCTGATGCACTGTGTAGACACCATAAGGCATATCTTTTGTCTGTGCAAATCCGTTTTCATCACATTCCATTGTGTCTCTCTCGTCAGCATTTGCATTGTCGTAGCTGCCTGCTGATTTGAGATGGATTTCAAATTTTGCTCCCTTTTCTGGAGTTTCAATCTGGGTTTCTCCATTATCTGTATGTTTGATAATAGCGACATTTCCCTTAATGACCTGCTCTACTACATCGTTAGATACAAGGTTATGCTCAATTTCAAATAGTTTCGGCTCTGCACCAACTTTGTGAATGGTCTTGTCCAGTAAGTACCCCTCTGACGGAGCGATTTCTCGTATTGTCCAGTCAGAATCACATACATATTCTTTTGTCGTAAATTGTCCCTCTTTGTCGGTTGTATAAGTGTCTACCAGTGTTTCTCCTTTGTAGATTCCATACACTGCGCCTGCAAGCGTTGCATTTCCCTGTGGCAGACCCTTCTCCTTATCGCTCTTTGTTACTGTAACTGCGAACTTTTTAAGGATATTAGAAAAATCACGAGTTGTAATCTCTTTCCACTTGATAGGAGCTGTCTGATTCTTTGGAACTACATAGCGAATGGCAGTATCCACTTCCTCTACTGTATATGGAGTTGTTCCACTAATCAGCACATTCTCAAAGGTCGCTACACCATTTTTGTCTGTAACAGCAAGCATACTTACATCTGCACCAGATAAGGATTTTCCAGAAAGCTTGAATTTCATACCTTCTACAAGATTGTCCTCCGATGATTTTACAACTTTAAGAGTTCCACGCTTTAGCTTGTTATTAAAGTTTACCTTTGATACCTGACCTGCCACAACTGTAACTCTCTGCGTATTCTGTGGCTCATATTTATCAATACTTTGTTCTGTGACTGTGTAAATACCGGGAAGCAGATTATCAAGCTGGAACTTACCGCCATTAGCAGTTGTCACTGTTTTATTGACACCTTCTCCGACAATCGCAAACTGAATTCCATCAACGATTCCATCTTCACTGGTTTTTTCAATGGCACAAGAGCCATAGCTTACTTTTGCTTTCACATAACCACTGACAGGGTCGCTGACTTCCTGCGAATAGCTGACTACATCTTGGAGTCCTCCACCCACATTTCCATCAGACCAGACAACCACGCCTCTTCGTTTTGCATTGTTCTTCGTGGCAGTAATAGTAAATTCTTTACTTGGAGCTTTTATCATTGAGATATTTAGTTTATTCCCACTTGTGGAAAAGGTAACTCCACTCACATTCGCTGCAAAGCTATAATTACCAAGCACGCCATTACTGTCTGTAAGTGTTACCACATATTTGCTTCCGTTCCATTCCAATTCATTGACCTTTGCTGAGCCAGAAGATTTTGCACAAAAGCTCGGTACTTTGGTGTGGTTTTGAACACTGGAAACCATACTGTTATAGTAATTGATAATCTGACCTCTCAGTGGATGGCCTGATTTTACAACATCTAAGACCGCATTATATCCGCTAGGGGTAACGTGTCCAAATGAGGCATTTCTCTCTCCCACAATGGTTTCCCAAATAAGAATCTGAGTAGCATAAGCGTGTGCAATAGCATTCGCATCGCCTGAGTTCTGTGACCTCCAATTCAGACTGATTCCTCCACGATAACCATATGTCAGAACACGACCAATAAACTGTTTCATCTCACCAGCTGAAAGTGATTTGTTACCACTTAGGTTATTAAAATAGTTTTCATTCTTTTCTGTCATCGTATCGCCCGGATTAAGAGAAACTCCGGGTTCTATACAATAAGCAATATTCCCCGAATAGGAACCAATCGCTTTTAAGTCTGTATAACCGGATGCTCCACTGTGCGACCCGTTCATAAAGGTTAGATTGCTGTGTCCCCACTGTCCATTATTGTTCGCATCTCCCGAACGTGGGTAGTCAATCATATAGATACTTGCTCGCTCTCCCGTAGCAGCAAATGCCGTGGTACTTGCACCTGCAAAGGTCGATAAACCGATGAGCGTTGCCATAGCAAGTGACATAAATCTTTTTAACTTTCCTTTTGTCATTCTTGTTGACCTCCTTAAATCAAAAAAACGCACCATTCTTCTCCAGTGCGTTTCATTCATCAATGTTTCATTGTTTTCATAGCCTATTGGCTTTTCTTCTTTTTTCGTAGGAGAAGCAACCTATGATTTTCGATAAAACTTTTATCGTATCAGAGAAATTCATTTACACCAACTCTGCCTTTGTTAGACTGTTATATATAATGAGATAGATACATATAAGAGAGATACTATATATTACGGATAGTAAATATCTTACTGTTAGTATCTAGGGGTTAGAGTGTGAGAAAGGGGAACCAGAATTATCTGGAATCCCTATCAGCACGATTACGCAAAAACTTATTGTAATGCTCAAGTGCCTTACACACAAAGTCCTCCGTCTGACTTACTGGCACGTTCTTCGGGATAAGATTTCTTACTCTGTCGCCCCTTAGAACAATTTTCTCTTTTTGATTCGGCTTCTCCTCACCCATAATGGCTTGGATAACCTCTGTTGTGAGTTTTCCGTCATTTGCGAACTCTCTCATACGGATAGCCTGTGCGTGGGAAGGTGTAGATTCACTTAAATCAATTTCGTCCACAATATCTCGCTGACAATCTTCGTCAAGATATGACAATTCAACCGCTGGTCGCATTTTAATCTTGCCATCATCAACAAACTCAAGAAGCTCTGGGACAAGGTTGGTAAGGCGAATATATCTGTGAATTTGATTTCTGCTATCGCCAGTTTCTTCACTCATTACATCCAGTGATTGCTTACCTCTTAAATCAATCCCCACTGGGGATTCATTTTCTTTACTTGGTCTACCTGATTGTCTTTTTACTGCATCATTGCGCATTTTATAGGCAAATGCTTTTTCTGACGGAAGTATCTGTGACCTTTGATAATTACTTTCTACCATCAAAATGGTTGCTTCGTCCCGACTTAAATCGACAACCTCACACCTGAGTGTTTCAATCCCTGCAATTTCACAAGCTCTCTTTCTACGATGTCCAGACACAAGTTCAAATCTGCCATCTTCTTTTTCCCTGACAGTAGCCGGAGTAATTACTCCCCTTACCTTAATGCTTTCCACAAGGTTCAGCATATTTTCATCATCTCTCACCTTAAAGGGGTGGTCTGGGAACTCATCAATTTCGCTGATTGGAATATCTCTGATTTTGGCTACCTTTCCTTCATCCCTCATCTCCTGCGTCGTGAATAAATCATCGAGAGTCGTGAGTGTGAAGTCGCTCTTTCTTCCTGCCATCTGCTAACACCTCCTTTGTGAAATCTGCGTAGGCTCTCGCCACCGTACTCTTTGGTTCATAAGCATAGATACTTTTGCCTTTTGACGAAGTTTCGGCTGCTTTCACAGCAATTGGTATCTGGGTTCGATACATTCTTATCTGATTCCCAAAATTATTTCTGAGAGCTTCCACTGTGCTGCGTGCAAGATTGGTGCGATTATCCACCAGTGTCAGCAGTATTCCATCAATCTTTAAGTTTGGATTGATATACTTCTTTACTTTGGAAATGGTACTTACCAACTGGGTCATTCCTTTAGCTGGCAAATACTGCGCCTGAACGGGAATAATTACTTCATCCGAAGCAGATAGTGCATTCAGCGTTATCATTCCAAGTGATGGCATACAGTCAATAAGAATATATTCGTAATTCTCCTTCACCTGACTTAGATAATTCCTTAGCGTCGTCTCTCTACTCATCGCATTCATAAGATTGAACTCCATTGCTGATAATTCGAGATTTGCTGGCATTAGGTCAACACCTTCCTCGTGGTGCAGAATACCTTCCATTGGGTCATTCATCGTCTCATTCATTACATCTGATAATTTTGTTGCAAGCGTGATACCCAAGTTGTCCGTATTCTGCCAACCAAGACAAGTAGTCAAATCCCCTTGAGGGTCTGCGTCCACAAGTAATACTTTCTTTCCCTGCATTGCAAGACCAATGCCTAGATTCACTGTTGTAGTAGTCTTGGTCACTCCACCTTTCTGGTTACAGATGGAAATTGTTTTACAATTTGACACTTCGTGCGTCCTCCTTTCTTTGAATTTAATAGCCACATAGATTGTGACTATGTAGACAGCCGAAATGAATCGGCTGTGATATTTCTATTATCAGTATTTGTTCTCAACACCCCCTGATAGGGAAATCACTAAGTAGCAGATTGCGAATCTGCCTCATAGGAATCAAACCTCTGCCGAGTTCTTCGCCAGCTCCGTAGAGAAGTATCATTATCATTCTGACTGTCATCGCCATATCAGGGGCAACCCGATACTGATAGGTGGAATTCTCGCTTGTTTCCCAGTGGGAAAGTCTTGGCGTACCACATAAATTAGCTAAAATCATCAGAATTAACGTCTTAGTGAATGTGTATTCAGTTGTCAAAGAACAAGTGAAGAAGTCTTTCAAAATGTCTTTGAAGATGAACCCCTTCACTTGTTTGGAATTGAAAGTCTATATGACAACCTATTTTTGAAAAAAATCTTGAAAAAATTAAAAAGTTTTTATCGAGGTCGGAAATCACAGTAGAAAATCGCTTGTTCTGGACAAAACGTAATAAATGATTGATAGAATTTTTTAGGTTCTCGTAGTATAATTGGATACAAGGGAAAGACAAATATGAATTTGTGGAGGAAAAGTAATGAGAAAATGTATTCGGTGCAACAATGAAATGATAGAAAACCTTGATATTAAAGTTGAAGGTGGAGCATATGGGTTGAAAGTAACAAAGCAGGGTATTTTCAAGGATAATCTTGGCAAAGTACATTCAGCAATATGTCCGGAATGTGGCTATCTTGAATTATATTTAGAGGATACATCAAAGATAACAAAATGATACAACTTTCAGTTTGTCGCTCGGACCATAACGAAGAACCTCCAGCAAAATCTGCCGGAGGTTCTTCGCCTTATACATATTTTATTTTCTTTATCCTAGCATTGAGCAATTTATCAAGCACTTCATCTGCTAAATCAGTGTATTTTCCTTGCTCAATCAGATGATTCCTTAGATTGATAACCGATTCTATGACTTGCCTATATTCGCCTTCATCCAGATAAATATGATATTTTTGCTTCCTCATTCAAATTTCCTCCTTTTACTGTGACCTTCTCCATTCAAAGAATCGCTGTCGAATAAACAGTACATCTTCTTCCTCATCTGAGGTAATAAAAACATAACTGCTACGGAATGCTTTCTTGATTTTTCCCGCATATGATACTTCATCCATCCCGATTTTATATGGAACTCTCATCAGTTTGATTTCACGTTTGGAACAGAGATGTTCTTTTAGAGCCACCATTTTTTCAGGTTCTTCATTAGTCTCAATGGCTATCTTTTCCTCTTTTATATACATCTCAAGAGGAATACCGATTACTTTATCATCGTCTGTGATAACACTCAAATTTTTCATCCTAGTATAAAACATTACAAGCAATCTCGGTAATACACTCAAATATTCTTCTTCGCAAATCTTACATCCCTTTTGCTCAATCGTTCGGTCAGAGATTCTCCCTCTCCACGAATGGCCTAGCGAACATTTCCACCAAACTTTTTTCATTGAACCTCTTGAAATTTCGGTCGGCAGTACTGCTTTATTCTTTTCATAATCCCACTCTGCAAGTAAATGAGGGTCAGTGGTTGCCAAATCATTATGCCCAGATAAAACTGCTCTATCGGCGCACACAGGACATTCACTTCCTTTTACTCTGGAATATACAACTGCTTTCCATTCATATCCACATTTCTTGCATTTCCACCAGACATTCTTTCGTGATTTTGCATTTATCATATCTGGCTTCAGCGGGTAATTGCGTTCTGACCACTCTTCTGCAAGCTGTGAATGAGTAGTCGAAAAATCATTAAATCCTTTGAGCAAAATCAAACCGCTACAATAAGGACATTTACTTCCACCAGAACGGGTGGCGATTAAAGTGTTCCATTCATTGCCGCATTCCTTGCATTTCCACCATACTTTCCGATTGGCAAATGCACCAACCATTGTTGGCAAGAGTGGAGAGTTCTTTTCAGACCATTCTTCTGCAATATGGGGTAAAAGGGTGGCAAGGTCGTTAAACCTCGTTAGAACTTCATTATGGCTGCAATAAGGGCATCCTGATTTGCTAATCGCCCTGCTCTTC
>SAAB01000002.1 GCA_009929615.1 Clostridia bacterium
AGTACCTTTAGCCATAACCATTCCTCCTGTAAGACTATCATATAATATTTATTGAAAATGGTCATGTTTAATTTGTACTACTTACATACTAGCACCAATCAGCGAAGATGCTTAGAGCCCTGCAATCACAAATCACAACACATGAAAGAAGGAAAAGCCATGGGGTTTAATGATGCAATGAGTGGATACAAAAAATTGAAAAACGAAGAAGGGTATACCAATCAGAGTCTTTTGGAACTGTTAAAACAAACAGAGTATTCTTTTGGTACACCAGAAATGGGAACTGTTGCAAAAAAAGAATCAATAGTGTTCCATAATGTTGGAAGTTTTACAGTGTATGTTACTGTAAAAGACAAAAGTATTGAAATCGGCCGTGTGGTAGAGCAGGGAACCGGAAAATTTGTATTAAAGAATCTTGGAGCAGCCATGTTTTCAGATGCACAGTCAAAAGATACTGCGGTAGCAGATCGTGCAGTGGAAGAGTTATATGATGTGATTATGGGCGTTAAAAAGGGTCAGCCAATAGAGAATAAGGCCGCATCTAATGACGGAATCAAATTGTATATGCGTCAGAAAATACTTTCTATAGGTGACAAATACAGTATCTGTGATCTTGATGAAAACCCACAATATTGGGTTGTTGGAAATATTATTGGTCTGAAATTTAAAATCCAGGATAATCATGATAATGAAATAATGGAAATCAATAAAAAAATGGTTGCCATTACACCAGAGTATACCTTGATTAAGAATGGAGAAAAATACGGACATATTAAGAAAAAAATCAAACTGACACGACCGGTAATAGCAGGTGAGATTGATAAAAAGCCGGTAGAGATAACAGGAGATATAACAGGATATCATTTCGCAATCAAACTTGCGGAAGAGACAATTGGAACAGTAGATACAGAGCGGCTGACATGGGGAGATGTCTACTCCATTGAGGTTCGAAATGCGGCATATAAAGACTTAGTAGTAACAATTGCTGTAATTGCTGACAACACTTTAAAGAATAAATAATAAAAAAAGGAAAGCAAACATTCGAAAATGTTTGCTTTCTTTTTTTATTTATGGTCTGTCACAATGGAGAGAACTATTTATCTTTAAGCAACAGGTGTTGTGTACTGGTCTAAGGTATCAAGCATTTCAAATGCTTCATCCTGTGTACAAGCAGTGATAGTCAAGGAACCTGTATCGCCCATGTCTAATGTTAAAGTACCATCACCATTGTCAATAACTTCAAATGTAAGAGCAAGTTCGCTTGTTTCGTCTGTGATTGTCAGATAGCCATTATCCTCAGTTGTTAATGCTCCAACAAAACTTACAGATTCAGAAGTTTCTGGATTTGCAACACCAAGTACTGCAAAGGACATATCGTCATTTGCTACGAATACAGCTACTTCGCCAGCATCACTTGTGCCATAGTAGCATACTGTCAAAACGTCAGCATAGTCATACCAAGAACCTTCAGTTGCAGTTGCATCTGCAGCAGCTGTTGTTTCTTCATCTGTTTCTTCTGCAGCAGCTTCGGTAGCTTTCTCAGTAGCTTTTTCAGTAGCTTTTTCTGTAGCTTTTTCTGTTGTAGCTGTGCTGGAACCGCCACCACCACAAGCGGTGATTGAAAATGCTAATGCGCATGCCATAAAAATTGATAATACCTTCTTCTTCATAATATCTTTCCTCCTGTTTTGAAACACGGAACTTAAAATTTGCCGATGTTTCTTTTTGTATTTTTGTTGGTTTTATCCTATCATTTGGCATGCTAAATGTAAACTACCCTTAAGGGTAGGAAGGAGTGAAAATATATGAAAAATTATATCTGACACAGGTTGGAAGCGATTGCCGCTTTTACAGCTTCAATGCGTGATGATACTCCTAATTTTCGATAGATGTTTTTGTTGTGGTATTTCAATGTATTATATGTAAAACCACATAATTCACAAATATCTGCTGACTTTGTGTTACGACACATAAGCTGTAAGATGGTCTGTTCAGTTGGCGTCAGAGGTTCACGTAAATGTATATGTTCCTTTAAATAGTCAGGGAAAGCGACAGACAAATTTTTAGTATCCTGTAGGATTATGTCGTAATAGTCCTTGTTTAGTCCAAAATTTCTTGCCTGCTCCAATAAAGGAAGGATAGCAATTCCTTTCATTGATATGATTTTTGTGAAATGATATTCTTGTGTTTTCAGCAGAGCTTTTTCCAGTGTTTCCGGCCAGGTTGGGATAAGGAGCCGGTATTGAGTAATCGCTTTTAATAGCTGATTTTCCATCCAGAAATAGGTTCGGTGATATCTTTCAAAGTATACATTCAGTCGTTCTATGAGAGCAATTGCCTGGGCATATTTGCCCATAACCATATATACGCGAACCTTCACCATATAGCGGAAACGGTCCAAGACACAAAATGTATCATTCTCATCAGGGGCATCATGGACCAGCCAGCTTTCAGCGGATGGAAGCCGGGAATCCGGTTTCTCACCGGTAACAAGTTGGAGCCATACCATTGCTGCATCCAGGTTAGGAAGTAGTTGAAGGGCATGTTCCTCTATAACTTTTTTTCGAAATGCTATTATTAGTTCAAGTGCAGTCTGTGGACAATTGTGACTGATATGAATTTTGACCATAACGAAAGTTGCAACAAAGCACATTTCAATTTTCCCGTTTGTAGCAGCGAGGGCATACCCGTTGTTCAGAAGTTCAGTGATTTCATAGGCAAGGGAAGCATCCTGGCGACTATAGCTTTTTTCGTATAAGCTTTCGGCCAAGGCAATGTCAACGAGTCCGGGAAAGTAATTTCCAAGAACCATCTTAAGTGGTGTTTTCATAATGATAGCAAGTTCCCGGTCCCTTTTGGACCATTCACAAAAGTCCAGACCACCATTCATAATCGATGGAAGATTGCTTGTTGCAGAAAATTCGGGAAAGTGTTTGCCACGTTTTATTAAGAAGCTTGAAGCACTCTTGATAAGGGGAATGATGTTATCGTGGTTTCTGTGTGGTAAAGCAATATCAAGATATGCACATCGAATTTCGGCCTCTGTTTTACTTTCACTGTTATAAGGCTGCTTTTTCGCATAGTCTGATAATTCCGCATACCAATGCTCACTCTGTTCAACTTGGAGAAGCAGGGAGTGAAGAAGACTCATACCGCTCATAAGCACTGGAGACTGTTGAATAAGTTCGTTGGAGAGAGAAAAGTAATATTCTCGGGTTTCGTAATAATGGGCTGTACCGACATGCTTTTTTGCATTTTCAATTAAAAGTCGTGAAATGTCTTCAAAGGCATTTGCTTTTTTATAGTAAAAAAGAGCTTTTTCAAGATTGTCCTGTGTCTCATAGTACAGGCCGCCACGATGATACAATTTATTTTGTTCTTCGATAGAATAGTTGTTTTCAACTTTCCATTTTAAAAACTTACGAAGTAAAGGTCTGAGCTTATAGCTGCTTTCTTCTTTTATTACAAAAGAACCTATAGAGGATGCCTCATTAAGAATCCGTAAGGCATTCTCTGAGCCGGATACGAATTCGGCCAATTCAATCGAAAAAGAAGGAAAAGGCATTAGCGAGATAAGAAAGAACTTTAACTCAGGCGCCCATTGCTGATAAAAACCATGATAAAAATAGTGGAACATATCTAACTGGGATGCAGTAGCGATTTCTGCTGTATAGGTAGACGAATGTTCCATATGGTAAGTAATGCATATCAAATGAAGCGGATATCCTTCGGTATCGTGATATATGGCACGGGTATCCGCGTCACTCAAAGTAATATTATGGAGAGCGAAAAGCTTTTGGATCTGTTCTTCGCCAAAAATAAGATCATTTTCATCAGCAAGAATAAAGCCATACTCAATACAAGCCCCTTTTAGCCAGGCCGGAAGATGGCTTCTTCCAATCAGAATTAATAGTTTTCCATCTTTTTCGTGTTTCTCACATTCTGCAATAAGATTTAGTATGTAAGACTAAGAAACAGAATCGGTAATCCACGATATATCGTCAATCAGAATTGCTGATTGCCAGATGTCATCATATGGAAGCATTTCTGCCAGAAAGCTTTCATTTCCACTGAGATATAAATAGTCTTTATTTCTTAAATAGTATTTAGCAGCAACGCTTTTTCCGACAGCGACGGGAGCCGATATATATATGGTACGATGCTCAATTTCAGCATCCTTTAATTTGTTATATATTTTTGGAATTTTCACATATTGTGGTTTCACTATAAAACCTCCTCGAGTTAAGTCATATTTTATCAAAAATAAGGGGAAAAGTAAACGTCAAAAGTGGTTTTCATTGTATACTCGTAAATATCTTTTTTTGGCCCATATTGGGTCAAAAAGATGAACTGGAAAGTACAAAAACCAGTGGGTTGTACTTGTTGGATTTGCTATAAAGCGTAAGTATAATTAAGTTAAAACAGCACGGCAGAAATGCCGTGTTGTTTTTTTTGTTTTATGGTCGTATAATTAAATATATTATTTAAAGAACGGAGTATGACATGCTTACTTCAGATTACAAGCAGGAGAACATAGACTGTGTTATGGATGCTGCTTTTAAATTATGCAAGGAAATCGGCATAACAGCTGTGAATAAGACCAATCTTTCAAAGGCCTCCGGCCTTTCACCAAAATCCATACAGCGGTATTTTGATGGTAAGGTGGACATGATTTATAAAATATCCAAGAAGATGTTAGAACGAAATTATGAAGAGATTATGAGCAATTATAGAGCGTGTCAGCCTGAAAAGTATTGTTGCACTGAAAGACTGCAGCTCTTTCTTCAAAGTCATAATAATTATGTTTTGAATAGATATAAAGATATGATTTTTATTCAGAATGCCGATTTGTTCTGTCGATTTGGTGAAGAAAAATCAGATAAATACAGGCATTTGTTTTGCCAGACATCGGCACTTGAAAAGGGAATAGGGTATATACTTAACATTGGCTTTAAGGATGGAAGCATAAATGCAGATTTAGACATTGAAAAGGAAAGCCATTTGATAGCCATTTTGTGTGCGGGATTGGTGGAACGATTATCAAATGATATTGATATCGATGAAATAACCATTGAAGAGGCTGTGAAGGTCAGCAATGACTGGATAGAACGTACGGCAGCCTACTTGCAAAGATAGTACTGTGAACAGCAGTACTTCTTTTTGAAAAATGATTGACCCATTATAGGTCAAAAAGTGAAAGGGCAATATATCTAAATATTAAAGGCAAATGAAAAGAGGTTTGTATTTATGAAAAGGCCGGAATTACCACAAAGTACAGAAGAGCCGGGAAGCTATGGCATTATTATTCTCAGGAATGAGCCGGGCTATCCACTGGAAGGTGTCAATGATTACCTTGTCAGATTACTGGGTTATAGAGATAAAGCAGAATACTTGGAGAGTTTAGAAGGACATATGCTAAATGCGGTTATACCGGAACAGCGTCAGTGGGTGACAGAGCAGATACAGGAGCAGCTGGCACAGAAAAGTAGTTATTCTTTTGAATGTTCTCTCTGCTGCAAAAATGGTAGTTACATAGCTATCAGCACCTATGGAACCAGTGTGGAAAGCACTTCTGGTACGGTTGTGACGGCTATTGTGAGGTCTGTTTCTGATGAGCGGAAGCTTGCCCAGGATGCGGTATTTCAATCGGTTGTTTCTACAAATTATGATTACATTGTCTACATTAATGGGCGGACAAACCATTATTCAGTATTTTATACAGATGAATGTATTATTGGAAAGCCACCGCTCAGCGGGGACGATTTCGACTCTATGGGAGAGATTCTTGCTAAGGAGAATCTGGTGGAAGAAGATATTCCGTTGACAATTTATAATACGAAACTGGTACATATCCGGGAATATCTTGCGAATCAGGAAAAGTTTGAATTTATTTGTCGGGAAAAGTGTCCATCGGGTGGACTTAATTATAAAAAAATAACATTATATTATCTGGATAGGGAGAATCAGATTATTGTGATGACCCGGGAAGATATTACAGAAAGTATTCACCATGAGCAACAGCGCAAACAGTCGGATGAACTTATCGAAAATCTTCCGGCGGGCGTGGTTATTATGAAAAAAACAGAAGATTCCCCACTTCATCCGATTTACTGGAGTGAAAGCTTTCTGCGGATGTGCCATATTACAGAAGAGCGAATGGACCTTTTTTATATGGAAAGTGCCTACGATGGTGTTCATCCGGATGACCGGCGGTAGGTTCGCGAGGCTTTGGAAGGCCATGAAAATGAGGATAATTTCACCCTGCCACACTATCGACTGGTGGATGGAAATGGAGATTATATTTGGGTTTCTGTTGCTTTTCGATTGCGTAAAACGAGTAATAATGAACGTTCTTATTATGCTGTGTATACAGATGTGACTCGAGAACATGAATTGTCAACAGAGGTGTATGAAATACAAAAACGCTTTAATCTGGCTCTTGAACATAGTAACCTTTTTATTTGGGAGTACGATTTAATTCATAACCGATGCATTAACTCAGCTAAAGCCATGGAGCTTTTCGATGTGCCACGCGTTGTTGAAAATTATCCTGAATCCTTATTTTCTTCAAATATTATGGATGAACGGACCAAGGAAGTCTACCGTCGCCTTACCCGCCAGTTGAAAGCAGGAGAGGACAATGTTTCAGAGGATGTCTATCTGGTTGCGGCAGATGGGACGGCCCATTGGCATAGGATGAATTACAAGCTGGAAAAAGATGAAAATGGACAGCCGATTCGAGCTATCGGCTTCAGCTATGATATTACTGAACAGAAAAATCTGGAGCGAAAGTATAATGTCCAACTGGCCTATCGGCAGAGCCTTTCCAGTAATTCCATGTTCAGCATGCGTCTTGATTTGACGGCAGATAGTATTGTAGAGTATTCAAATGCTGACGAATATTTACAGGCAGTGTTGAATAATACAACAAAGGCTTCGGATATTCTTGCTTATATATGCAGTGGAGCAACTGAAAAAATAGAAGGTGAATACGAAAATTGCTATATACCTGAAAAATTAAAAAAATCCTACTTAAACGGGGATACCCAGATTCGTTGCCGGTATCGATGTTCAGCCATTGGTAAATGTATTGATGTTTCAGTCGCTTTATTAAATAACCCTGTGAATGAACATATTGAAGCTTTTTTTGTACAGTATGATGTGACAATGGAATATCATACACAGACTGCACTGGAGGCTGTTATAAAAAAAGACTATGATTATGTAGGTCTTATAGATGTATTGAGTGGAAGCTTTATTCGTTTTAATAAAATAGATAATAAGTATATGCCAGGTCAATTTTCACCAAATTATGAGGAAGAGTTTCAAAAAGTTGCGGACCGAGTTCGGGAGGAATTTCTTACCGAAGAAGATTATCGGATTGCTCATGATGATATCCGCTTGGAACATGTATGTTCTATGCTGGAAAATCAGGAGAAATATGGTTTAAATGTTTCCTTGAAAGCCAGGAATGGTGAGTATGTTGCCTATTATGTGAGCTACTCGTATATAAGTGAACAAAAAACAGAGATATTAGTGACACGGGCAAATATTACGAAGGTTGTACAGGAAACAGAGAAAAATCGTCAGACCTTGGCCAGTGCCCTTCATGCAGCAGAACTGGCCAGTCGTGCAAAATCAGAATTTTTATCCCGTATGAGTCATGAAATCAGAACGCCGATGAATGCCATTATTGGTATTACATCATTGGCAGCAGGTGATATATCTGACGCAAAGATGATTCGGGAGGACCTGACCAAGATAGGCATGAGTGCAAGATATCTGTTAAGCCTTATTAATGACATTCTGGATATGAGCCGGATTGAAAGCGGCCGAATGGTTCTTAGCAGCGGTTCCATTCCTTTTGAAGAGTTTATCAGCAGTGTCAATAATATTATTTACAGCCAGTGCGAGGAAAAAGGAATTGCTTATGATGCAATTGTCAGTGGTTTTGTGGAAAGTGCTTATATTGGAGATCAAGTCAAACTGCAGCAGATTTTAGTAAATATTTTGGGAAATGCGGTCAAGTTCACACCAAAGGGTGGAAAGATAACTCTGAAGATAGAACAATTGCATCGCGAGGCAGGAAATGCAGTGATGCGTTTTACAATCAATGATACAGGGATTGGCATTGATGAAGAGTTTCTGCCATATTTGTTCAATGCTTTCGAACAGGAAGATACAGGTGTAACATCTTCTTATGGTGGTTCGGGTTTGGGCCTTGCTATATGCAAGAGCATGGTTGAGATGATGGATGGTCATATTGAGGTACATAGTATCAAAGGCATTGGTTCGGAATTTGTTGTAGAGCTCAAGCTTGGTATTAGTGAGGAGGCAGCAAAACAGGCAATTCTAAAAAATCAGGCACCGCTGCCGGCTTTATATACACTTGTTGTGGATGATGATATTACTGTATGTCAAAGCACTCAGCAGATTCTGGAAAGAATGGGAATGCGAAGTGAGTGGGCTGACAGCGGCATTGCGGCTATTGAAATGGTTAAACAGGGATTTAAAGCGCAGAAAAACTTCGATTTGATTTTATTAGACTGGAAAATGCCGGGAATGGATGGTATTGAAACGGCAAGGGAAATACGTAAAATTGTCGGTCCGGAAGTTACCATTATCATTATGACAGCCTATGACTGGAGTCAGATTGAAAAAGCAGCCAGAGCTGCCGGGGTCAATATGTTTATGCAGAAGCCCCTGTTCCATTCGACTCTTATGAGTGCTTTTTATAAAATCTATGGTGGAGAGGCAAAAAGTACAGTATCGGTTGGTACAGATTACCATTTTGAGGGTAAACACATATTACTGGTAGAAGACCATCCATTAAATACGGAAGTTGCAAAACGATTATTGGAAAAACAGGGAATTAAGGTAACAACTGCGAATAACAGTCTTTCAGCAATTGAAATATTTGCTCAGGCAATGCCGGGAACTTTTGATGCCATTCTGATGGATGTAAGGATGCCGGTTATGGATGGTTTGACTGCCGCTTCTAATATCAGACAGATGAAAAAAGAAGGCAGCAGTACCATTCCGATTATTGCCATGACAGCAAATGCTTTTGAAGAGGACATTCGTAAAAGTAGGGAAAGTGGAATGGATGCTCATTTGGGCAAACCGATTGACCCACCGATTTTATATGCAACTTTAGATAAGTTTATTAACCCGCTTCAGCAATAGGAGGGAGAAGAATGATTTCATCAAATGACATTGAAATTGCCATGAACCATGCGCAAATGCTGTACTGGGTGTATGATATTCAGGCTTCTACAGCCCATGGAAGCAAAATGGTACAGGAATGGTTTGGCACACCACAATTAATTGAGAATTATCCGGATGAATATTTGAAATATGATTTTGTGGCTAAGGAGAATATTGAAGATTACAGAGAGGCCTGTCATAGAATACAAGCCGGTGAGACTTATGTGGAATTTGATGCTCGTATTCGTACCTTGCAGCAGGGTTATGTATGGATGCGTATACGAATGACCGGCATTAAAGGCTCGAATAATCAGCCTGAACGGGCAATATGTACAGCCGAACGGATTGCAGAATATAAAGAACTTGAAAATCGTTTTTCCACGACTCTTCATCAGCATAAAATAGCCAGCTGGAGATATGATTTGACACGACATACGATTATTCTGAATCAGGAAACCTATTATAATTATTATAAGGATAATAAGGGTGAAATTCCCAACATACCAGAGAGTCAGATTGAAGAAGGACTATGCCATCCGGAGGATGTGGAAATTTTGCGCCGTCTATACCGTCGAATGGATGAGGGAGAACGTAATGTTGAAGAAACCCTTCGTTTTATGGACAGCCAGAGCCAGACATTCCGTTGGAAAAAATGCATTTATACGGTGATTGTAGATGGTCGTGGAAAACCCACCTATGCTATAGGCAGTTCCATTGATATGACAGAAGAAATTGAAGCAGAACGCCAGTATGAAGCTGCTTTGGAATATAGAAAGCGTACGCAAAAAGAAAATTTGCTTCTTTCAGGTCATTGTAGTGTGACAAAAAATAAAATCATAGAGATGACGGATCTGACAGGACTTACTCTTTTGAAATTCCAGACGAAAAACCGTTCAGACTTTTTTGAACAGCTTAAGGAATGTATTTTGAGTAATGAAAAGAAAAAAGAATTTGAGAAGCTTTTTACTAATGATAGTATGGAACAAAATTTTGAAAAGGGAATACATGAATCTACGCTCACCTGTGAAATTAGTTTAGATGGTGAAAAAAGAATATGGACAAAGATTCATGTAAATGCCATTCGGACACCGGATACTGGCGATTTAGAAGGTTTTTTAACAGTAACAGATATTACAAAAAACCATGTTGAAGAACAACTGCTTCATAGAGTTGTAGAATGTGATTATGATTACATTATGATGGTGGATATTCCGACAAATCAGTACAGACTTTACTCAGCATCTGAAGATGATTCCATGTCAGATACACCGACATCGGGAGATTATTTTAAAGAGATTGAAAAATATGCCTACAAATATGTTGTCCCTGAAGACCGGAAAATAGCCATTGATGAAATGACCACAGAATACCTTCGGGAAAAACTAAAGAATCAGGACGTCTATGAAGCTCAGGCTAGACTTATAGAACCTGACGGGAGTGTAAGTTATAAACAGGTGAAATTTTCTTATTTAGACGAAGGACACACCCAGCTGCTTATTACACGAGTGGATATAACATCCCTTATTCTTGAAGAAGAAAAGAAGCGAGCCGAACTATCTGAAGCTTTGCGGCTGGCCGAAGGAGCAACAAAAGCGAAGACGGATTTTTTTGCCAGAATGAGTCATGATATGCGGACACCTTTAAATGGAATTCTAGGTTCGGTAAGTCTGGCCATTGATTGTGAGGAGCATACACCGCAAATGGCAGAGTATCTTCATGATATTCAGTTTTCGGGAGATTTCTTACTTAATTTGATTAATGATGTGCTGGATATGTCAAAAATTGAGAGTGGCGTTATGGAACTATTCCCTGAAGAGTATGCCTATTCTGAATTTATCAGCAATATGACAAAGATGATTGAGCCATTGTGCAAAAAGAAGAATATTACATTAAATATGAACCCTATGGATAATGCAGCTTCGATACGTGTAGATATTCTTAGATTTCAACAGATTTTTTTTAATGTCTTTTCAAATGCAGTTAAATACACTCCAGAAGGCGGGACAATAGACCATTATACAGAGGTAGAGCTGATCGATGCCAATCATATAGATTGCAAATGTCATATCGTTGATAATGGAATAGGTATGTCAGAGGAGTTTCAGAAGCATTTATTTGACCCTTATTCCCGGGAAAATCAGAATTTTTCAACGGTTCAGGGTACGGGATTAGGATTGAGTATTGCGAATAATCTTGCCCATATGATGGGTGGCGAGGTTATTGTGAAAAGTGAACTTGGAAAAGGAACAGAAGTAATTATTCATACGGTGCTTGAGATAATCGAACCGTCCAAAGCGGATAAGATTGCTGAAGAGGAACATTTAAAACATAATAAAGAGGCCTTGAGGGGATGTCATATTCTTTTATGTGAAGACCATCCGCTGAATGCCAAGATTACAATCAGGCTGTTGGAAAAATGGGGAGCCATCGTAGAGCATGCTGAAAATGGAGAACTTGGGGTTAAGATGTTTACAGATTCACCAACAGAATATTATGACTTGATTCTTATGGATATTCGAATGCCGGTAATGGATGGTCTGCAGGCAGCAATGAAGATTCGCCGGACAAAACGTCCGGATGCAGAAACTGTTCCTATTATTGCTATGACGGCAAATGCCTATGAAACGGATATAAAAGAATCAAAGAAGGCCGGTATGAATACACATCTGGCAAAACCAATAGTCCCGGAACGGTTTTATGAAGCAATTCTTCAGGTTATAAAGTGATTTACGGATTATGCGTATCGTATTATAATTAAATTATGTATTTGTTCGAAAAATAAAAATCTGGGGGCGTTTTGTTTTGAAAAATGATGATAATATAGCAGCAGAATATGGGAAGCGGCTTCGGCGTGGACGGAATGCGTTAATTGTTGAAATTTTGGCTACTTTGTGTGTTGGACTGATTGTTATCTGGCTAAGTCTTAACAGTTTAGCCGATGAGGCGGCACAGTATGGTGCTGAAGTAAAAACCGAGTATAACAATTTAATTACTTCCTATGTCCGACAGTTTGATACAGCTTATGTAGAGATTACGAATAAACTTGCAGAAGATCCATCTTTTGACGAGATGGATGAATGGTTGAAATCTCAGGATGCAAAGTGGGCAGCGGCCATGGGTGGAACGGATATCTATGACGGTATTTCGATGACTTATAAAGGGGACTTTGCCCGTAGCTGGAGTTATGGAGATTATTCTAATTATGACCCGTCAAGCCGGCGATGGTATCAGGTTGCAGAAGCGGCGGCTGGTGAAACGGCTACACTGGCACCCTATGTCACCTTTATGGATGCTCAGAGACAGGATGACCATTCATGGCTGGTCATGAGTGTTGTTAAGAAACATAATGATGAAATCTATGTTGATTATGATATTAAACTTATTGAAATCGAAGAGATGCTGAATAACCGTAAATCTCCACATAACAATGTAGAACTTGTTTTATTTGATGGGGATGGTTACATATTAAGCTGCAGTGACAGCAATAAATTTGGCCATAATCTGAAAGAACCGGATGATGTGGTCAGCGAAAGTCTTTGTAATGCTTTATATCGGGCGAATAATGAGCCGGATAAATTGATTTTAGCGACGGTTAATGGCACACCTACCTTTTTATATCTGGAACAGTTCGAAGGTGGAAATTCGATTTGTATGGAAATCCCGTTTATGGAAGTTGTTAAACAGGATTTGCTTGCAATTACTATAATTTTAGTATTTATGCTCTTTTTTGAAGTTTATCTTTATCGTTATAACAAGGCCAGTCTGGTTGAATTCCAGGGCAGAGATGAACGGCTGACGGCCATCACCCATGCAGCCTTTTTATATCGTCTTTATGTGAATATGGATAATATGACATTTTATGGAGAAGAAGCGGCATATAAATATGCAAGCAAAAATGATTACCAGGAATTATTTGAAACTTTTATGCAAAAAGTCGTTGAAGAAGGAGAACGGCCCGAGTTTCAAAACTTTGTTTCTCCAAATGCCCTTAAAGGAGCATCTTCAAAACTTTATCAGATGGAGAGTAGACGTTTTGCAATGAATTGGCCTCAGGAAGATGGGACAGCACAGCCAAGGACCATTGAAGTAAGCCGTCTGCCGTCTATTATTGATGGCAGGGAGACTGTCGGAATTTTGTGCCGGGATGTGTCTGAGGATGCAGATATTTTAAAAGAAGCCTTAAAACAGGCAGAAAGTGCCAGTCGTGCCAAAGGGGACTTTATGTCCAGAATGAGTCATGAGATACGAACCCCTCTCAATGCCATCATCGGCTATTTAGATATTGCAAGAGATGAACAGAAGGATATTGAAAAAGTAGATCATTGTTTGGACCAGTCGAAAGTTGCTGCCAGACATTTGTTATCAATTATTAATGACATATTAGATATTTCATCTATTGAGAGTGGACGCATGAAGATTGAACATGCGGAATTTGATTTAACTCAGATGGTGAATTCGCTGACGACTATATTCTATGCCCAGGCCAAGAAAAAGAATGTGCGTTTTGAAGTAAATATTCAGGATCTGACAGAAGAATGGTTATACGGTGATAGTATGCGTGTAAATCAGATATTATTAAATCTTTTGTCGAATGCTGTGAAATTCACACCGGAAAATGGCCTTGTTCAACTGGATATCAAACAGGTTGGTATTCACGAAGACAAAGTTCATATGAGTTTCCGTGTAAGTGATACGGGAATTGGTATGAGCAAAGAATATTTAAATCGTATGTTTACACCTTTTGAGCAGGAGAACGCCTCTACAGCCAGAAACTATGGTGGAACAGGGCTGGGACTGTCTATCAGTCGTAACCTTGTGAAATTAATGGGAGGAAATATCCATGTGGAAAGTGAGCAGGGGAAAGGGACAATATTTACAGTAATGCTGGCCTTTGATCAATGTACTCAGAAGAATGGTCTGACACTGGCTACTGGAAGTTTCTCAAATCTTCGTGCACTTATAGTAGATGATGAAGATTCAGCCTGTGAGTACACTCATAAGCTTCTGGAACGATGCGGTATTAAGAGTGATGTCGTTACGAGTGGTAAAAAGGCGATACGCCGAGTGAAGAATCGGATGGATTCTGAATATCCATATGATTTCTGTATTATTGACTGGAACATGGAGGGAATGGATGGGTTGGAAACAGCGAAGCGCATTCGTGAAATCTGTGGTAAGGATATTCCAATTATTATTGCAACAGCCTATGATTATTCATCTATTGTAGATGAAGCAAAAGATGCCGGAGTTAATAAGATTATTTCAAAACCACTATTCCAGTCCTCGCTTTTTGATATGTTGGTGAATACTTTTGGAAAATATGAACCGGCTAAAAAAGAAGAAGAAAAGCGTGAGAAAGTAGATTTTAAGGGTATGCATGTTATTCTTGCGGAAGACAATGAAATGAATATGGAAATTGCTGTAGATATTCTGAGTAAAGCGGGGATGAACATAATAAAAGCAAGGGATGGGAAAGAGGCCCTTGATGCCTTTATTGCTTCAGAACCGGGGACTTATAAAGCTATTTTAATGGATATACAGATGCCTGTAATGGATGGATATGAGGCAACAAAGGCTATTCGAAATAGTCAACATCCACAGGCGGATACCATACCTATTATAGCTATGACAGCAAATGCTTTTACATCAGATGTTACAGCCGCATTAGCTGCAGGAATGAATGACCATATTGCAAAACCAATCAGTTATGAGCATTTATTTGATGCATTGGCACGGTTAACCAATGGAAAATAGGAATTAAGATAAGAAAGGTTCTCAAACAGAGGGCCTTTTCTTGTCTTATAATACATAAAGTGTTAAACTAAAAACAAAACAATCTGAAAGGAGGACATGATTATAAACCTTACATTACATTTAAATGTTTATCTTTTTCCAATGATTCTGCTTGCTATTATTTTTATTTCAATGAAGAAAAACCAGGCACAGACAATGGACAATCGACTCTATAGAGCATTGCTGCAGTCTACATTTTTGATGCTGCTTGTAGAACTTTCTACATGGATTATGGATGGCTCGGAGCTTCCCTTTGCAGGATTAATTATGTGGGCAACAAACCTTACATATTTTTTGTTGCTGCCAATCATGTCCCTTTTATGGGTGAATTATGTTTATTTTTACTTATTTAAAAAGACACTGTCCTATGTGAAATCTTTTAATATGGTATGTATGCTGATTCCTTTGGGCATTTATTATGGGGTTCTTATGACGACTATTTTTACTCAGTGGTTTTTCACGATTGATCGTCAGAATCATTATATAAGAGGTTTTCATTTTTATCTTCCTTATATTCTTGTAAATATTTATTTAGTCATTGCATTTTTAATGGTCATGTCCTTTGTATTATCCGAAGTTTCCTCTTTTCGTAAAAAACAGTATCTTTCGCTGTGTGTGGTTACAGGAATACCTATTGCAGCAAATATTATTCAGATGGTTTACCCGAATTTATGGCTGTCTCTTCCGATGACAGCTTTTGCAGAACTGTTGCTCTACGTTCAAATGCAGAGGAATCATATAACGACCGATGCTTTAACCGGAGTAAATAATAGGGGGTGCTTTAATGCCTATTTGGAAAAGAAGCTGGAGCAAAGGGGAGAAAATCAGAACTTATATTTGTTTATGATGGATTTAGACCATTTTAAAGAAATTAATGACACCTTTGGCCATGTGGTAGGTGATGAAGCACTTATGAAGGCAGCTTCAATTATATGTGAGTTTTTTCATAGAACAGATGCTTTCCTTGCCCGGTATGGTGGTGATGAATTTTGTGTTATTACATATTGCCAGAATGATAAAGAGGCCAAAAGATTGACAGAACAGCTTCAACAGACTTTTTCTGAATCAGGAAGAGGGAGAAGTCAGGAATATAACCTTTCCTGCAGCATTGGCTTTACCCGTTTTGGCAGTGAGACAAAGGTTTCACAGGAAGAAATTATCCATCGTGCGGATATGATGATGTATATGGAGAAGAAAAGGAGGAGGAATCTATGAGTATATGGGATTATATACAGATAGAGATACTGCCGATTCTTGCACTTGCCGTTGTTTTATATCTTTCATTAACCGGATTTCAGTCTTTTCAGAACAACCAAAGATTTCGAGTGCTGATTATTCTCGTCATGTGTATACTGGCGGTGGATATTGGAAACTGGTATACGGTGCTAAAGCCATTTGCACTTCCTGTATTTTTTGCCTGGTTTTTTAACATTTTTTATTTTCTGCTTACAGAAATTATTGCCTTCTTTTGGTTCTCCTATGTTTATAATCAGATTAATGAAAATAATCTTTCGGCCAGACAGAAAAAATTATTAAAATTAAGCGTTATTCCGATGCTCGTCGTCTGTTTGATTATTCTCGGCTCGCCTTGGAATCATATGATATTTTATATTAATCCGCTAGATCATACCTATCACAGAGGCGTGCTTCATCTTATTCAGTTTTTCTGTGGGTTTGGCTATATGCTTGCGGCTTCTGTTCTGGCATATAAGCGAAGCCTTGAAGTTCAGTTAATGGAGCAGAAAAAGGAATACAGATTCCTTTGTTTTGTTGTTTTTTTGCCTTTTATTGGCGGCATATTGCAGATGTTGAATTATTATTTCGTTTTTTTGTGGCCATTTACAGCGGGAGCCATTTTTTTGATGTATACGGATTTACAAAAGCATCAGATTTCAGTGGACCCTTTAACATCATTAAATAACCGTGGCAATTTAGAACGTTACCTCCAACAGAAAATAACAAATCGGGATAATGGCTGGTATATGATTATGATAGACGTTGATTATTTTAAAACAATTAATGACAAATTCGGTCACATGGCGGGCGACCGGGTGCTTCAAATTCTGGCTAATTCTCTGAAGGCTGTATTTGGCTCAACCGATGCTTTTATTTCCCGTTATGGTGGGGATGAATTTATGATTATTGCAGAAGCTGTTTCAACAGAGGCATTAGATGGCGAGATTAAAAGGTGTAGAGATGAATTTGATAAACAGCTCAAAGAAGAAAATGATTTATATAATGTTGAAATAAGTGTGGGGTATGCACAGTATATCGATGCTGATAAGACCCCGGTTCAAGAAATGCTGAAAAAAGCAGATGCAAGAATGTATGCCCATAAAAGAAAAGAGAAGGGGGCTGAATAGAGATGAAAAATATAGTTGTTGTTGGAAGTATAAATATGGATTTGATTACCCAGACAGACAGACTGCCAAAGATGGGTGAGTCGGTGGAAGGACGTTCTTTTGGTCGTGCACATGGGGGTAAAGGTGGAAATCAGGCGTGTGCAGCGGCAAGATTGGGCGGCCGGGTTACCATACTTGGGTGTGTCGGAGACGATATGTTTGGAATGGATCTTATTCAGGGCCTCGAAGAAAATGGTATCGATGGGCATTGCATTAAAGTATGTGAAAATACCGAGTCCGGAACGGCTTCGATTATTATATACCGGGGAGATAATTCCATTATTGCCATTCCGGGTGCCAACGCAAAAGTGACGAAAGAGTACATTATGGCAAATCAGGATATTATAAAAAAAGCAGATTTACTTATATTGCAGCTAGAGATTCCTATGGAAACAGTGGAATATTTAATTTGCTATGGGGCAGAAGAAGGTATCCCGGTTATGCTGAATGCAGCTCCCGCAGCAAGATTTTCAGAAGAATTATTTGAAAAACTGGATTATCTGATTGTTAATGAAACAGAATGTGAATTTTATACAGATATAGCAGTTAATGATATTGAAGCAGCAAAAACGGGCTTAAAAAAGCTTAAGGAGAAAAAAGTAAAAAATATTATTGTGACTCTTGGTGATAAAGGTTCTGTTTATAATATGGGCGGTGAAATCATATATGAGCCGGCCAGAAAAGTGAAAGCGGTTGATTCAACTGCTGCAGGGGACACATTTATTGGTGCGGTAGCCGTAGCTCTTTTAGAGGGCAGGAATATTGGAGAGGCTGTTGCCTTTGGAACAAAAGCAAGCAGTATTGTCGTGACGCGGGTGGGTGCACAGACATCTATTCCAAGTCGGAAGGAAGTTGAGGATAATTAATGGTTCGAAATATTGTAAAGCAAAATCGACTTTTTAAAAATATTGATGATGAAAGTCTGGAGCGGATGATTGTATGTTCAAGAGCCGGATTAAAGAAATATAAGCGGGGGGATGCCATTTTCTTTCAGGAAGAGGAGGCACGTAAGCTATTTGTTCTTTTAAAGGGCAGAGTTGCCATCATCAAGCATTTGATTTCAGGAAGAAAGAATATTCTCTACGAAGTAGAAGAAGGTCAGGTGTTTGGGGAACATTATTTCTTTGGAGAGAATCAGATATATAAGTATGGAGCCCAGGCGGTTACAGATATTGAGATTATGGAGATTCCATGGGAATTCTTCTATTGCTTTTGCAATGAAGCCTGTGACCATCACCGGCAGCTGGTACAGAATATGCTTGAAATTCTTTCGATGAAAGAATGGCTTACTATAAAAAAGCTGAACATCGTCAGTTCTTCTTCGTTGAAAGAGCGAATATCCACATGGCTTATGGATGAAGCGGATGAAAGAAATATAGTAGCTTTAAGAATGAACAGGGAAGAACTTGCAGATTATCTGGGGGTTGCCAGACCATCGCTGTCCAGAGCACTCATGAAGATGCAGGATGAGGGAATGATTAAAGTTGATAAGGACAAAATACATATTTTGAATCGAGAAAAAATAGAAAATTTCTGTAATTAATCTCAAGTGCGTAACTTCGGTTACATACTTGAGATTTTTTTATTGTATAATTAACATATAAATAGTAATCGAATCTATTATCATTTTGTTCAATATGTGACAAATGATGGAAGGAGGCAAAATAATGTATTTTAAAACAACGCAGGAACATGAGGATTTAAGAGCTCAGATTCGTGAATGGGCAGAACGGGAGATTAAGCCAATCGCATTTATGCTTGATCAGGGAAATAAATTTCCTTCAGAACAGATAAAAGATTTTGGGAAAAGGGGATTTCTTGGATTACCTTATCCAAAAGAATACGGTGGAATGGGAAAAGATATTTTGAGTTATGCCCTTGGTGTTGAGGAATTATCAAGAGTTGATGGGGGAACAGGTGTTATTTTATCAGCCCATGTTTCTCTGGGAGCATATCCGATTTATGCTTATGGTACCGAAGAACAGAAGCAGAAGTATCTGGTGCCTCTGGCAAAGGGTGAAAAGCTTGGTGCTTTTGGTCTGACAGAACCCAATGCAGGTTCAGATGCCGGTGGTACAGAAACAACTGCAGAACTTGCAGGGGACCATTACATTTTAAATGGTGAAAAAATCTTTATTACCAATGGTGGGGAAGCTGAAATATATATCATTTTTGCTGTAACAACACCGGATATAGGAACCAGAGGTATTAGTGCTTTTATCGTTGAAAAGGATTGGAAAGGATTCACTTTTGGTGATCATTATGACAAGATGGGCATTCGTTCTTCAGCAACAGCTCAGTTATTATTTAATAATGTCAAAGTGCCAAAAGAAAATCTTTTGGGTAAAGAAGGGGATGGCTTTAAGATTGCCATGTCAACTCTGGATGGTGGACGTATTGGTATTGCGGCACAGGCCCTTGGTATTGCTCAGGGAGCCTATGAAGCAGCTGTTGAATATGCCAAAGAGAGAGAACAGTTTAATGCACCGATTGCACAGCTTCAGGCAATTCAGTTTAAAATTGCTGAAATGGCGACAAAGCTTCGTGCAGCACGTTTTCTGATATATAGTGCTGCAGAACTTAAAGAACATCATGAGCCTTATGGCATGGAATCGGCCATGGCTAAAAAATATGCTTCGGATGTCTGCCTTGAAATTGTTAATGATGCTCTTCAGGTATTTGGCGGCAATGGCTATTTAAAAGGAATGGAAGTAGAACGGGCATATCGGGATGCTAAAATTTGTACGATTTATGAAGGAACAAATGAAATTCAGAATGTTGTTATTGCGGCTCATATTCTTGGAAAAGCAGCTAAAGTTACAAATACTCCCGTGAAGAGTAAAAAGAGTGCAGTTACAGGCACCAGAAAGAAAATGATTTTTGCAGAAGGCAGTTCTGAAGAAAAAGTAAAGGCTTTAGCCGATGCTCTCAAAGGTGATGGACACGATTTTGCGGTTGGAATTGATATTGATACACCGATTACCCAGGCTGAACGTGTTGTCAGTGCAGGAAAAGGAATCGGAAGCAAAGAAAATATGAAGCTTGTCCGCGAACTTGCGGCAGCGGCCGGAGCAGCACTTGGCTCTTCGAGACCGGTAGCAGAAGAACTTCAATATGTTCCTATGGACCGATATGTAGGTATGAGTGGGCAGAAATTTACCGGAAACCTTTATATTGCCTGTGGCATTTCCGGTGCTATTCAGCATCTCAAAGGAATTAAAGATGCAGCAACGATTGTCGCTATAAATACAAATGCAAATGCACCGATTTTCAAAAATGCGGATTATGGTATCGTGGGAGATATTAAAGAAATCCTCCCATTACTGACAAAAGAATTGGATACAGGAAGTCCTAAGTTACCGGCGTCTCCTATGGTTAAAATGAAAAAAGCTGTAATTGATGAACCGACACCGGCACCGGTTGGCAGATATGTGTGCCCGGGATGTGGATATGAATATATTCCTGAAAATGGTGATGAAGAGGCGGGAATTGCACCTGGAACAAAATTCAAAGATTTACCAGATGATTGGACATGTCCATTGTGTGGTGAAGAAAAGGCAAATTTCATCCTTGCATCAAGCGAGGCATAGAGAATAATAGTTTAGGAGGGCGGTATATATGAGCTGCGTAAGAAATGTAACAGAAGATTTATACTGGGTAGGCGTTAATGATAACAGACTGAATCTTTTTGAAAATATTCACCCAATCCCAAGAGGTGTTTCCTATAATTCCTATCTTTTGATGGATGAAAAGAAAGTATTATTTGATACAGTTGACTGGTCGGGATGTAGAGAATTTCTTAAAAATGTTGAAGAAGTGCTGGATGGAGAAGATTTGGATTATCTGGTTGTCAATCATATGGAACCGGATCATGCGGCATCAATGGAAGAAGTGCTTATGCGTTATCCAAAGTGCAAGGTTATCAGCAATGAAAAGGCATTTATGTTCATGCACCAGTTTGGTTTTAATGTTGAAGGGCGTAAAGAAGAAGTCAAAGAAGGAGACGTTAAATCCTTTGGAAAGCATACAGTGACCTTTATAAAGGCTCCGATGGTTCACTGGCCGGAGGCAATGATTACTTTTGATACAACCAATGGTGTCCTTTTTACAGCAGACGCCTTTGGCTCCTTTGGAGCATTGAACGGAAGACTTTTCGATGATGAAGTTAATTTTGACAGAGACTGGATTGATGATGCCCGAAGATATTTCTGTAATATTGTGGGGAAATATGGTCCTTTTGTGCAGACGCTTCTTAAAAAAGCATCAACGGTTCCTATAAAGATGTTCTGTCCCCTTCATGGTCCGGTATGGCGTAGTGATTTAGGATACTATATTGATAAACATGATAAGTGGAGTAAGTATGAACCGGAAGAGAAAGGTGTGCTGATTGTCTATGCTTCCATGTATGGAAATACAGAGGCGGCCGCACAGACACTGGCATCCCGGTTATGTGATAAGGGAATGACAAATGTTGCGGTCTATGATGTATCAAAGACCCATGTGTCCTACTTAGTGTCCGAAGCGTTTAAGTACAGCCATATTGTCCTTGCCTCAGTAACCTATAACTTAAATATTTATCCTGTGATGTATGATTTCCTTCATCATCTAAAGGTTTTGAATTTTCAGAAGAGGACCTTTGGTATTATTGAAAATGGCACATGGGCTATTAAATCCGGTACTTTGATGAAAGAATTCATTGAAGAAGAATTAAAAGAATGTATGGTATTAAACAGCCAGGTGAGCGTTAATTCTGCGGCGGATGCATCAAATGTTCCGGAATTTGAAGCTCTGGCAGATTCTCTGATTCGTTCAATGAAATAATCGAAGACATATCTTCAGGTAAAGGTGCCGTAAACGTCATTTTTTCTCCAGTCATTGGATGATTTAAAGACATTCGGTAAGAATGA
The DNA here is from genome assembly GCA_009929615.1 of Clostridia bacterium. GTDB lineage: Bacteria > Bacillota > Clostridia > Lachnospirales > Lachnospiraceae > Frisingicoccus. Next base: position 22,310 of record SAAB01000002.1, read on the forward strand.
AGAGCCTGACGTTTTATAAGATGCATATCGGGATTATAAAGGTAATCACCGATAAGTGGATATCCAAGATATTTCATATGAATACGTATTTGATGGGTACGGCCCGTTTCCAAATGAAGGGAAATGAGGCTGTGCCCATTTTTATATGCCAGAAGACGATAATGGGTAATGGCTTTTTCTCCTTCTGTAAAATCTATAAATCGTTCAATGATAGAGCCGGGTTTTCTGGATAAAGGCGCATCAATAGTTCCTTTATCAGGTGAAACCTGCCCATGAACAATGGCAAGGTATTCCCGTTCGATTAAGTGGCTGGATGCCATATCAAACATAATAGAAGCGCTTACCAGATGTTTTGAAATAATAGTCAAACCGGAGGTGTCACGGTCCAGGCGGTTCGTACAACGGAAAATAAAATCTTTATGCTGTTCTTTGAAATACCAGGCGAGAGCGTTTGCCAAAGAATTATCCCGGTTATTCATAGAGGGATGGGTTGGCATCCCCGCTGGTTTATTAACAACAATAATGTCTTCATCTTCGTAAATGATATCCAAAGGAAGATAGACAGGCTGAATATTTTCTGAAACAGTGTTTTCTTGTATATGGACCGTTAGCAAATCTCCGGTATAAAGCCGTTGATTCATATATTGAAAAATACCATTGACCCGGATACTTTCCGGCATTTTTTTGATTAGAACCAGATTCTGTCGGGAATAACCGAGGTGACGCAGATAATGTTCGATTTTCATGGTGTTTTCTTCAGCCTTAATTCTGTATGATAGGATTCTTTCCACGGTATTCCTCCTTTTATATGATTATGTTTCATGGTATCACAAAAAAAATCTTTATGCTATAATAGAGCGGAAAAAGGAGGCAGAAAATGAAATCTTCTCAGGATTTAAAAACATTATTAGAGCGAATTGAACGTAAAGGTTATCCTGCCTATAAAGATATTAAAGGTATTTATCAGTTTAAGGACTTTGTATTGTCTATTGATTATGTGCAGGGAGACCCCTATGCATCGCCCTCAAAGGTAAGTATTCATGTGGAAGGCGGGATATCCGGCTTTTCGAAAAAGCTATATAAAAATAAAGAACGAAGAATAGCACTTCAGGATACAATTTTAAGAAAATTTGGGAAAGAAGCAGATAAAACAGCTTTTAAGGCAAAAGGCTCAGGAAAAAGCGGCTTAATAGCTGTAAGCACCTGTGGACAGGAGATATTAGAGCGAAGCAGCTGTAGGATTCAGCCAGAGACAGGCAATATTCTCTTGCAGGTAGAAGTAGGACTGCCAGCCAATGGACGAAGCATTAACAGCCGTGAGGCACTAAAAATATTTTTTGATTTCATTCCGGAATGTGTAAGATACAGCCTGTATGCCGGAGCTTTTGAGAGCAGGTTACTAGAGGATGGGGCAGCACTGGCAGATGACCAGGCCTATATTCGAAAAATGCTGCCGGAAATGGGCTTGTGCGCCTTTGTAGCCAATGGGGCAGTTTTACCAAGAGAATCCGGAATTTCACAAAAACCAATGAAAGACGGGATTCCTTTCACATCGCCGGCATCTTTTGAGATTGAGATGAATCTTCCTTACAGGGGCAGGATAAAAGGCATGGGAATTCCAAAGGGAATTACGCTGATTGTCGGTGGCGGTTATCATGGAAAGTCCACACTCTTAGAAGCTTTAGAACGGGGCGTGTATAACCATATTAAAGGTGATGGACGAGAGTATGTTCTCACAGATTCTTCTGCAATGAAGATTCGGGCAGAGGATGGAAGAAGTATTAAAGCTGTTGATATTTCAATGTTTATTCAAGGCCTTCCCAACGGAAAAGATACAAAGAAGTTTTATACAGAGAATGCCAGCGGGAGTACATCCCAGGCGGCCAATGTTATTGAGGCAATCGAAGCCGAAAGTAAAGTACTTCTCATTGATGAAGATACCAGTGCAACAAACTTCATGATTCGGGATGCATTGATGCAGCAGGTTGTCAGCAGAGAATTTGAGCCGATTGTACCTTATATTGACAGGATTCGACAGCTATATGAAATGTATGGTATTTCATCAATTATTGTGGCAGGAAGTTCGGGTTCCTATTTTCATAAAGCAGACCATATTATTCAAATGAAACAATATGCACCGATAGATATTACAGATTTTGCCAAAGAGAAAGCTGCCGCCTACCCGATGACAAGTGAAAATGTGTCCGAATGGGAATGCCCGGATTTTGAGAGAAGGCCTTTGGGCCGGGGAAATTCCGGTGAGAGGCGTACAAAGATAAAGGCTTATGACCGAGACGGCATACAGATAAACAGAGAAACCATAGATGTGCGTTATGTGGAACAGCTTGTGGACAGAGAACAGCTGACGGCTCTTGGAATGATAGTTGATTATGCTCAGCTTCATTTAATGGATGGAAAAGAAAGTCTTATACAGATTGTTGATAAACTCGTTGATGTTTTCAGTCAAAAAGGGCTGGGAACCGCTGGAAAGGCAATGCCCAGAAAGCAGGAAATATTTGCCGTTTTAAACAGATACCGCAGCCTTAAATTATAGTAAAAAGTCAGTATCCTTTTGGGGTACTGACTTTTTTTAAACGTTATACGATTTTTGTAGACCATTCCTGACAATCCCATACCTGTGTAACCACATCCTGATAAAATTCAGGTTCATGACAGATGAGAAGAATGCTGCCTTTATATTCTTTTAGGGCACGTTTTAGTTCGTCCTTAGCATCAACGTCCAAATGATTCGTCGGCTCGTCCAAAAGGAGAATATTGGTTTCTGAATTGATGATTTTACAAAGACGGACCTTGGCTTGTTCACCACCGCTTAAAACCCGGACTTGACTTTCGATATGTTTTGTTGTCAGACCACATTTAGCAAGGGCAGAACGCACTTCGTATTGAGTATAGGACGGAAATTCCTTCCAGATTTCTTCAATACAGGTTGTACGGTTATCCTTTTCACCTTCCTGTTCAAAATAACCTATGTACTGGTAATCACCACGGGTGACTGTGCCGGAGTAAGCAGGAATCAATCCAAGAATACTTTTTAGAAGCGTTGTTTTTCCGATACCGTTGGCTCCGGTCAAAGCAATCTTTTCACCGCGTTCCATACGGAGATTTAAGGAACGGGAGAGGGGTTCGTCATAACCAATAACTAAATCATTCGTTTCGAAAATGACTTTACCGGATGTGCGGGCTGTTTTAAAGTTGAATTCCGGCTTTGGTTTTTCACGGGCCAATTCAATCACATCCATATTATCCAGTTTCTTCTGGCGGGACATAGCCATATTTCTTGTAGACACACGGGCTTTATTTCGTGCTACAAAATCCTTCAAAGCGCCGATTTCCTGCTGCTGGCGGTTATAAGCGGCCTCCAGCTGGGATTTTCTCATAGCGTATACTTCCTGGAATTTATCATAATCCCCCGGGTAACGGTCAAGATTCTGATTTTCCATATGGTAAATCAGGTTAATAACGCTATTCAAAAATGGAATATCATGAGAAATCAAAATAAATGCATTCTCATAATCATTTAAGTAGCGTTTCAGCCATTCAATGTGCTGTTCATCTAAATAGTTGGTCGGCTCATCGAGCAGAAGAATATCCGGTTTTTCTAAAAGAAGCTTTCCAAGAAGAACCTTGGTACGCTGCCCACCGGATAATTCAGTAACATCTTTATCCAGACCGATCTCTGTGAGACCAAGGGCACGGCCGATTTCTTCAACTTTCACATCAATCTGATAGAAATCATGCTGTTCCAGCAAATCCTGCATAGTGCCGGTTTCTTCGAGAAGTTTTTCCATTTCTTCAGGTGAGGCTTCCCCCATCTGTTCAAACATGTGGTTCATTTCTTCTTCCATCTCAAAAAGAAATTTGAAAGCGGATTGAAGAACGTCGCGGATAGTCATGCCTTTTTCCAACACAGCATGCTGGTCCAGATAGCCAACACGGACATTTTTGGCCCATTCCACAGTACCTTCATCGGGCATCAGTGTACCTGTAATAATATTCATAAAGGTTGATTTTCCTTCACCATTAGCGCCAACAAGGCCTATATGTTCGCCTTTTAAGAGGCGGAAAGAAACATTATTGAAAATAGCACGGTCACCAAAACCGTGACTTAAATTTTTGACATTAAGAATCATAAGCTGCTCCTTTGTATATGCAATTTCTGAATCATTATATCTGATAAACTTAGCCTTTGCAAGAGGATTAATTCGCGGTATAATATAAAATAAGAAGAAAAATGAGGTGGAATATATGAAACGTCTTTTTATTGAATATCCAAAGTGCTTGACCTGTCAGAGAGCGAAGAAGTATCTTGAAGAGAGAAATGTTGTTTTTACAGACCGGCATATTGTTGAAGATAATCCTACGGAAGAGGAATTGACAGAATGGATTCGTCGCAGCGGGTATCCGATAAAGAAGTTTTTTAACACCAGCGGTATGAAGTATAAGGAATTGGGATTGAAGGATAAATTAGCTGATATGAGTGAGAAAGAGCAGATTCAACTTTTAGCTACAGATGGCATGCTGGTAAAGCGACCGCTGATTATTGAGAAAGAACGTATTCTTGTGGGATTTCGTGAAAAAGAATGGATTTTTGATTAGAATATAGCCAAAGAGGGGGCATTACTTATGATAAAAGAATATAGAGATAATAAAGGCTTTTCCATGGTCGAATTAATTATTGTTGTTGCCATACTATCCATATTGACAGGAATTCTGGCACCTCAGTTTATTCGGTACATTGAGAAGTCCAGAGCAGCGGTTTGCGCATCCAATATGGACAGTATTATTGGTCAATATCAGACAGATGCTCTGGAAAATCCGCCAAAGAATATACAGGATGCTCAGACCCTTTTGTCAAACATTGCAGCAGAGCATGGTGGAAGTAATGCCGCCGGAGTCATAGGCGCTTTTACGGGATTTTGTAAGAGCGGAGGTACCTACAGCTGTATAATATCCGAAGATTTTTCCTATTTAACGATTGAATGTTCAAAACACGGTAGAAATGTTTTAGATGCTGAAGCACTATATACTAAGTTACAGGGGGTTGCATTTGATGATATGCCAAAATCTCCATATAAAACACTTGCAGATTATTTTGCTGCAGGTCGTAAGAATGTAGATTCAGAGGCTATTGGCACAGGTCAGGCCTATGCACCTTATGAGTCCCTTGCAGATGCTATTAATAAAAAACTTATAGCTCATGGAGTACCGTTAGAGGATAAGAGCTGGCGTTTATATAACGATGGTAAACAGTATAATATGTTTATGACTGAGCGAAAGATAACACTGAGCGATGTGGATTCAAAAGAATGGATAGCCTGTGAGAAGTATGATGTTCTGAATAAAAAGGTAGTTACAGGTTATGTCCAGGTAACGACCTCAACTTCAGGAACACAGAAATATCCGATTATCAATGGTGGTACATTTACAGAAACAAAACCATGATTTTACTGTTAACACGATATAGGGGGGATTGAGTGAAGATTCCGAATAAAGCTTTGATTGATTTGCATATACATCTGGATGGCTCCTTACCCTTTGAACTGGTTCGTGAACTGGCAGCGGCTCAGGGTATGGATGTAATGCCGGACAGTCAGCTTCGTCAGCTTATGACGGTTTCATCAGACTGCAGGGATTTGAATGAGTATCTGTCCTGTTTTGACTATCCCTTGTCTTTGCTTCAGACGGAAGAGGCATTGGAGAAAAGCGTTTACAGACTTATGCAGGTTCAAAGTCTTCAGGGACTGATTTATTCAGAGATTCGTTTTGCCCCTCAGCTGCATACCAGATATGGTCTGAATCAGAAACAGGTGGTGGATGCGGCTCTTCGTGGAATAAAGCGTTTTCAGGAAACATTTGAGTCATCGGTTTTAGAGTCGAATTTAATTCTTTGCTGTATGCGCGGAGCAGAGAACGCAGACAGTAATTTCGAGACGATAGAAATTGCCGGCCCATTGATAGGTCATGGCGTTGCAGCGTTAGACCTGGCTGGTGCTGAGGCACTTTTTCCAACATCGGATTTTGAGATTCTTTTTAAAAAAGCAAAAGAAAAAGGAATTCCTTTTACAATCCATGCAGGAGAGGCTGCAGGACCGGAAAGCATCTGGAAAGCATTAGAATTTGGTGCATCCCGTATAGGTCATGGTGTCCGGTGTATAGAAGATAGGGCACTGGTAGACCATTTGGTAAAATCAGGAATTGTTTTAGAATTATGTCCTACCAGTAACATGAATACAAAGATATTTGACAATATAAAAAAATACCCTTTACCTGCGTTGATGGAAGCAGGAGTTAAGGTGACAATTAATACGGATAATATGACTGTTTCAGGAACGACGATTCAGAAAGAGCTGCAGTTGATGGCAGACACCTTTCATCTTGATGAGGGACAGATGAAAACTTTGCTCCGAAATTCAGTTGATGGAGCCTTTACTTTAGAAGAGATAAAACATCATTTGAGAAAAGAGATAGATAATACCTACTAAATAAAAGCCATGTTGTTTGCCGGTGGATTAAATGCATCCGGGAACAACATGGCTTTTGGTTTATTCGATATCCTGTGGAGTTTCTTCGGATTCTTCAGGAAGAGAGAAACGAACCGGGATACCGTTTACTTCAACAGAATCATTGATTTCAATTAAAAGGCAGCGACGACCATCAATCATCCGGGTTTCAACCAAATCTGAACGGGATGGATTGACCTGCACAACCACATCCGGAGTTTTGACCTCGAATTTTCGGGTATTGGCAATATTAGATGCCATAAAAGGTACAGGTGCCGGTGCGGCTTCTTCATAGTGCTTTTCAAAACTTTCTAATTTATCCGGCTGTACGCCACTGTTTTCTAAAAGATTTTTAATGTCTGTTTTATCGAGGAGAAGAGGTTCGGGTTCTTCTTTTTTCTCTTCAATCATCTCATTGAGGGTTTCGTGAATACTGCGAACAACTTCATAATCACAGGTAGTACCCAGAGTGTCCTCAATGATTGCCTGAAAAGCTTCTTTTTGAGTTTTGGCCGTCAGAGGAAGAACACTTCCAAGAATATGGTCTACAAGGCCTTCCCGTAAATCCTCGGAATTCTTCGTATAATAAAGAACATTGTGAATATCTGTGCTGCGGTCATTAAATGTAGGAAATAAAAAACCAACTTCCGGCACATCCACAATCCAATCACGGATTCGGTCATGAAATTCGTTTAATTCAGAGTGATAAGAAAGACCTGGCTTTGATAATTTTACCGGGCAGATAGCACACAGAATATGGTCAAAAACTTCATCCGAAGCATCCTCCATCTCCATGCCATCGGAGGCCTTTCCGGGAACGTCATAGACAGAGTGGATAAGAAGTATGAGATAGTTTTCACCATAATCATAGGACTCGATAACCTTATCATAAAATTCATTGAGAAGATTAGGGTCATTCAACTGACTTTCACGTAACGACATAAGAAAAGCCTGTGTACCACCATAGTCCTCTGTTTCCATAGGAAATTCCATATTAACAAGGTTCTTTCCCAATGTACCGGATAAAGTCTTTCTGAAAATATCAAAATATTTAAACATTTCATCTTCGGGAAGAGTGAGAAACATATCCTGCATCTGGGCTTTTTTGTCCTTTTCTCCATCGACATAACAGCCGCAAATCCGGGTGATTGCACAATGAGATGGGGTAAACTGTTTCTTTATTTCGCTGATTTCTTTTTTATTCATATGTATTGCCGCCTTTTTATGGATTTTGGCCGAAGCCATGCCAAAATATTATAAGTCATTTTAGTGCTGCTGGCAATGGAAAAAGCCAAAAACCTATTGTTTAATATTTGATAAATGTTATAATAAAGTATTGTAATGACAAATTCTGCTGGGAAATGCAGGAAGAAGAGAAAGGATAGGATTGATATGCTGCAAGTAAAAAATTTGTCCTATGAAGTTGTAGAGAATGGACAGAAATTAAAGATTATAGATGATATCAGTTTTGATTTAGCAGATGGTGAGATGATGGTTATTACAGGACCTAATGGCGGTGGAAAGTCTACAATGGCTTCCCTGCTCATGGGAATCAAACCACAGACCGCCGGACAGATTATTCTGGATGGAGAAGATATTACAGAATACGATATAGACCATAGAGCGAATGCGGGTATTGGATTCGCATTTCAACAGCCGCCGCGTTTTAAGGGGATGACTGTAAAGAATCTGCTTCAGTTATCTGCAGGAGGAGCCCTTTCTGAAGATGAGTGCTGTAAACTTTTGAGTAATGTAGGCCTTTGTGCGATGGAATATATCGACAGACAGGTTGATGCAACCTTATCCGGTGGAGAGATGAAGCGTATAGAGATCGCGACTGCTTTTGCAAAACCTCATAAACTGAGTATTTTTGATGAGCCGGAAGCCGGCATTGATTTATGGAGCTTTTCGATGCTTGTACAGCAGTTTGAAGAGATGCATAAGACAAAGAAAGAGAGCATACTGCTTATATCCCATCAGGAACGTATTATCCAGATGGCAGACCGTATTATGGTTATTAATGATGGGCGTATTCAGCAGTTAGGTTCGAAGGATGAAGTGATGCCTGAACTCCTTGATGGAGATGCAGGATGTAAATATATGAAGGATTGATAGGAGCGTGTTTAAAGATGGAAATTGATAAGATAACACAGGATGTGCTTCAGGTTATAGATAATGGTACATTTAAGCAGGAAGGTGCTTATAACCTTCGGTATAATGGACAGGCTCTCTGTCATGGAGATACGGAGCATATTAAGATTAAACGTAAAGAAGATAAGAATGGTATTGATGTTTATATCGATGGCAGTACTAAGGGCGAACAGGTACATATTCCCGTTGTAGTTACAGCTTCGGGTATGACCGATGTGGTTTACAATGATTTTTATGTTGCAGAGGGGGCGGAAGTGGTTATTGTTGCAGGCTGTGGTATTCATAATGCAGGATGCGATGATACACGCCATGATGGGATTCATAGTTTTCATGTAGCAAAGGGTGCGAATGTGCGATATGAAGAAAAGCATTATGGTGAAGGCGAAGGTACAGGAAGCCGTATACTGAATCCGGTGACAAAGATTTATCTGGAAGAGGATTCGGTTTTCACCCTTGAAACAGCACAGATTAAAGGTGTTGATTCCAGCGTGCGCGAGACAGATGTCTATATGGGCGAAAGATCAAAGCTTTTTGTGACAGAACGTCTGATGACTCATGGAAAACAGACCGTTGTTTCAAATATGGAAGTGCAGATGAATGGCGATGGCTCTGCCGCTAAGATTGCATCAAGATCTGTAGCAAAGGGAGAATCTTCACAGACTTTTCATCCAATTGCTGTTGGAAATGCTGCCTGTCATGCACATGTACAGTGTGATTCCATTATTATGGATAAGGCTCAAGTATGTTCGATACCTGAAATAAATGCCCGTCACTTAGATGCAGCCATTATTCATGAGGCAGCTATTGGCAGGATTAATGGTGACCAGCTGATAAAACTCAGAACCCTGGGTATGACAGAGGAAGAGGCTGAGGGCGTTATTGTTGATGCCTTCCTCGATTAAAGGATATAGAAACCGATTTCAGGAGGTGGCATTGGTGAAGAAAGATGAAACATTATATATTAACTTGCTGGGAGAGTTTTCCATTAGCAATGATTATCACAAATTCAGACCAACAGGCAGAAGTCAGCAGATGATTCGAATGGTCGCATATATTGTAGCCAATAAAGATATTGATATCTCCAAAGAGAAGATGATAGATATCCTCTGGCCGGGTGAGGGATTGGATAATCCGGGTGGAGCTCTCAGAAATCTTGTATACCGATGTCGTAATGAACTGGAACGATTTTTTCCGGAATCAGAAGAAAAAAAAGAATGCATTCTTTACAGAAACGGCAATTATTCCTGGAATCCCGTAATTAGCTGCCACATTGATGCTTTTGAATTTGAACACTTGATGAGTCTGGCAGATAAAGAATCCGATCTGGATGCCCAGTTTAATTATTTTGAAAAAGCCCATGCCCTATATAAAGGCGAATTTCTTCCGCAGGAAGCTCAAGAAGAGTGGGTCATTTTCCGGAGTGTGTACTATCGCAATCTATATACCCGGTGTGTACTTTCAATGTGCCGATATTATCAATCCAGACAGGACTATGAAAATGTCATAAACCTGTGTAACCGGTCAACTATGGTTGATGTACTGGATGAACAGATTCATATGGAGAAGATAAAGGCGTATCTTTCCAAGGATTCTGCCCAGCAGGCATTAGAATATTATTATTCGATAAGTGAACTGTTTTCACAGAAGTATGGTGTGGAAATGAGCGATGCCATGCAGGAAATGTATGTAAAAATAGAAAAATGTTTATCGAATCAGCCTTTGGATATTAACAGCTTGGAAAAGAATTTAAAGGATGATAATCATCGCGGAACTTTTTACTGTAATTTTGATGTGTTTCGAAATGTATATCAAATCAATCTTCGCTCCAGCCGCCGCTCACAGAGAATGAGATATTTGATTCTTATGACATTGGAAGATAGTAGACATCCGGGCGTAAGTACAAACTATCTAAAAGATGATATGGAAGCGATGCATGAAGTCCTGGGGTCCTATCTGCGAAGCAGTGATGTTTACACCCAGTCCAGCCCAACCCAGTTTTCACTGATTTTAACAGTTGTTAATGAAAAAGGGAAGAATATAGCTATTGAGCGTGTTAAAAAACGTTTTGAGGAGAAGCATCACCATCCGGAGGTGAAGCTTTATATGGAAGAACGTATTATTCATTAAAGTTTTTTTAAAAAACAGAATATAGCGTTTTGTTTGGTAGAATATTATAGTATAATAAAGTATACTTGCTTATATAGATATCAAGTGGGTTACAAGGAGGATGAGAGAATGAGGGAAAAGAAGACGACTCGTCTGAAACGAATACTAGCATGGCTTTTGATTATTACCATGGTGGTATCGTCAAACATGTCCATGACGCGCTTCAGGCTCATGCGTTAGGCACATCGGAAACCGGTGAAGAAACAACCGTAGAACCGATGTCAGAAACGCCGGAAGACAGCCAGGAGACTTTTGTGGATACAACGGCTTCGACGGAAAGTGTGGTAACAGAAGACACTGAAACAGAGAGTCCAGAGACAGAAAGTTTCGAAACAGAGAGTAAAGAAACAGAGAGTAAGGAAACAGAAAGCAAAGAAACAGAAAGCACAGAGACAGAAAGCAAGGAAACAGAGAGCAAGGAAACGGAGACAGATGAAGGCATGGCTCTTGATGCTGCCAGAGAAGTTACCGGTGTTAATATCGATGTTTCCGGACAGATTGTTACTGATGGTGACAAGGGTTATGTCCTTTCAGGTGAATCTTTCCAGTATCGTCTGAATTATACGGTGCCATCCCTTGGTACAGGCTCAGGCAGTGCTTATCAGAATGCGAAGATTGTCTTTACCCTGCCAGATTATGTCGTTATGGACACGAATGAGGACGGCAGTTACAAGGTTACAGGTGCAGAAGTAACGAATGTGACCTATGATGGAAGTGAAGGCAGCAGAACTCGCCGTCTGATAGTAGACCTGACAAATCCGCTGCCATTAAATACCACGGGTTATGTGACGATTGGACTTCGTACAGAAAACCTTAAAACACCTGATAAGACACTGAACTTTAATTCAGTAAAGCTTCAGGGAGTTTTCATTAATGCGGTTGGAGACAGTGAGAATTTTGAACTCACAGTTCCTGAACAAAGGGTAGACGTTAATGCAACCTCTGAATGGAATGTCGATAAAAGTATCGTATCTGAAGGAAAGGTAGCGAGTGAAGATTATTACGATGTTACATACCAGATATCTGTAACTGATCCGAGTGGCACTAATCATTTAGGCCGTTTGGATTTTTATGATTTTTCATTAACAGATGCATTTCCATCAACTGCTGATATCAGAAATTCCGGAGAGGCAGAAAGCGTTAGCGGACCACTTCCGGATGGTGGAAAAGCCGTACTGGTCTATGACGTAAAGATGATTCGTGATGGCGGAGATATTTCTTTATCAGAAGGTGGAACGGATGCTTATGGTTATTCGGTGAATGTATCAGGTTCTGATGTAACGGGCATCAACTTTAACAGCCTTTACCGGATTCAGTCCGGTGATTCGGAAGCTTCTGGACAGTTTGTAACTGTTGGCCAGCCAACGAATACAACCTATCAGTACACTGTTCGTTATCCATATTCGCCATATATGACGGATATGAATGAGGAACATGTCAAAGAATATACTTTGACGAATACAGCGAAGCTCGCTTATCAGCTGCTCGGACCTACTGCCCAGACAAGTAAGACAGACACAGCGTCTTTTAAAATCGGCGGTTATGGTACCATGCCTCTCAATGCAAATCTTTCCTTGAAAAAATATATTCAGGTTGGAGAGGAAGAAATTCTTTTAAACAGCAGTGCACAGGCAGCCTTCGGGAATGCACAGTTTACATTATATAATGATGAAAGTTGTACCGATGTGGCTTATAATCTCTACAATGATCAGATGAGCGATGTGGCTGTTGGCAGCAATGGTACACTGGTCTTTAATAATCTGCGTACAGGGACATACTATCTTAAAGAGGTAACAGGAATTGAAGGATGTTCTGCATTAAATCCGGTTAAGGTTGTCATATCTGACACGGATGCTTCTGTAACGGTTACAGGAGATGAACATGTTGTGGTTGAAAGCCAGGGAAGTCTTAATGAAGACCCTGCTGTCAATGCCCGTACTGTGTCTATTAAAGTAGTAAACCCTTCAGCATCCATTGGTTCATTGGAATTTACAAAAAAAGGTACAGATGCCGATGGAAATATAGAAAATCTTTCCGGCATTGAGTTTACACTGACATTGAAGTCAGATTCCGGTAAAACTTATACTGCAACATCAAGATCTGACGGAAAAACCCGTTTTAACGGAATTCCGGCAGGCGATTATACATTAAGCGAAACGTCTATCCCTCAGACACTTCAAGATAAAGGTTATAAACCAGCTGCAGATAAAGATATAACTATTGCAGCAAACACAGTAAACAAACCGGATTTAGATGGAAATAATGTTTTTATGAACATTTCGGACAAAGGCCGGTTAAAGATTGTTAAAAAAAGTAATCAGAATAAAGACACATTGCTTCCGGGTGCTGCTTTTGAATTGTACGGACCATATGAAAGCCAGTCCGCAGCAGAAGCTGCAGGGAATACGCCGGCAGGCACTCCGGCCGGAAGAATAACAAGTGGAGATAATGGAGAAGCAGTTTCAGCTATACTGACGAAAGGCTTCTATATTATTAAAGAAGTGACAGCACCTGCCAACTATGTATTAGAGGAAGATGTTACAGTTGTCGAAGTTAAGGCAGGAGAGACAACGGCACCTGTGGAAATCCTTAATAACGAACAGGTAAAAGTGACTTTCCGTAAGCAGGGGATTGATAATCTGCAGGCCCTGGCATATCTTCAGGAACTGGCGGGAGCAACATTTCAGATTTATGATGCCAATTCCCAGCCTTTAAAAGGTACAAAGGATGGAAATGGCGATTATCGTCTGACAGCTTCCGGCGGTGAGAATGTCATTATCACAACGGAATTGGACCCGACGGGCATTTCTGTATCTGACGGTGTTTATTTAGCTCCTGGTACTTATTACTATAAGGAGATTGCGGCACCGAAACCATTTGATACAGGCAATGTATCTGATCAGCTTCACAGCTTTACTGTAAAAGCCAGAGATGAGGTGGATTCAGATTCAGCATACACGATTCAGACCCAGACTGTAAAAAATGCTACACAGACAGGAAGAATCCGAATTGTTAAACGTCTCTCAGGGACTGAGACAGGAATTAATGGAGTTACTTTTGGAATCTATTATAGAGCCGGAACAGACTATGTGGAAGTAGACCGGGTGACAACGACAGACCAGAGAGTCGGAACGTCTCTCCAGAGTGGTATTGGATATACATCGGCACTTTTGGATACGTCGAGAACGTATTACATAAAGGAACTCAGTGTTCCAGACGGCTATGTTCTGGATGAAACCTATCAGGAGGTATCCTTTACCAATGGTTTACTGTCTGTTGAAAAAGTTATTTATAATGTACCGCTGCCGTCTATTAAGATTGTTAAAAAGGATTCGGTACGAAGCACAGCAATCAGCGGCGCAAGGTTTACACTTTATGATTCGAATTTTGCAGTAGTCAGCGGATGTGAAAATCTTTCAACGGATGCCAAGGGCGAGATTACCTTTGCCAGCAAAGCCTTAAAACCGGATACCCAGTATTATGTGCGTGAAACGAGCGTACCAAGTAATTATGTGTTAGATGAAACACCGTATACGGTTACAAACGCTGGTGTAAAATATATTCCGGTGAAAACAAATGCCTATACGGATGCAGCAAGTCTCATGACTACATTAGAACTTGTAAATCTTCGTAAAGCAGATTTACAGATTGAAAAGCTGACAACGATGGATATGGCGGCTGGTTCAACAACGACCCTTGCAAATGTGAAATTTAATCTTTATACGAAGGTTACAGACAGCTTTGCGGCAGATAAGCTTGCAGCAAATTCCAGACCACTGTCGACAAAAACGACAGGGAATAACGGAAAGGCAACCTTTTCAAATCTGGCACCGGGAGAATACTGGCTCGAGGAAGAACTTCCGGATGGGTATAAGACAAGTACAGAAGCAACAAAGGTCACTTCAGTAACCCTTGCACCGGGTGAAAATAAGTCGAACTATACTTCAAAAACAAATCAAATTACAAACACACCAACCATGGGCAAACTGGCACTGGAGAAATATGTGGCAGCAGCAAATGGCACAGCTTCTACGACGGGGCTTGCCAATGTTTCCTTTGAAGTAGAGAACAGTGTTACTCATGATAAAGTTACTTTAACAACAGATGGAAACGGTAAGGTGACATCCGGATGGCTGGCACCGGGGACCTATACAGTCACAGAAACTTCAGCACCTACAGGTTATATTGCCGATTCCACACCAAGAATCGTCACAGTAACTGCTGGAAAAACAGTAACTGTAGATACAGCGAATAACCCGCTTACTTTTGTCAATAAGAAGACAGGCCGGTTTACTCTGAATAAATTTGGTGTTTATACGGATGGTTCGAATACAATTATCAGCAGAGAAAAACTTGCAGGAGCGACCTTCGGTATTTATCCGGCACTGGCAACAGAAACAGCTGGCCCGGCTGCAGGATCTTCACCGGTAAGTGTTACAACGATTACAGGTTTGACATCAAATCCGTTTAAAATGTCAGATTCCTCAATAAACATTACAGGAATAGCACCAGGCGAATATTGGTTAAAAGAAACAGAAGCACCAAGTGAAGACTGGGAACTGGCAGACCCTGTCCGCATTAAGGTTTTAGCTGACGGAACTGTTCAGATAGGCGTTTATGCCGGTGGAAACTGGACCTTTACAGCGGCAACTTCTCTTGATGTTAATAATGAATCCAAATATCCAAGAATTCGTATCATCAAGATTGAGAATGGAACAGAGATTAAGCTGAATGGTGCTCAGTTTGAATTATACAAAGCTGATGCAAGCGGTACAGTAACGACCTCAGATGGTACGAAGGTCAGTCTTTACAAACATAACTTACAGGAAATATATGAATCAGGAACAGCCAGAGATGATGCAACAGGAAATGCGATTGCCGGAGAAGCAGTTACGATTAAGCTGACAGAAGCGGGCAATTATTACCTGAAAGAAATCAAGGCACCGGACGACCATTATTTTACAGAAGAATGGACAGGTCCTATAGTCGTTACATCAGATATGGGTGGTCAGGAACTTCAACAGACGGTTATTAACTACAAGAATAACCAGGCACCGGGCGTAAAAGTGGGACCAGATGGAACTGCTAAGCTGGCAGGGGCAGTCATTGCTGTGTTTGAATCATCTGAAGATGTAACGGCGATGAATAACTTTATGAAGTCGAATTATAATCCTCTTTCACCATGGGCAGCAGCCGCTGTTAATGATGCAGCTTTTATGAGTACACACAGGATTGTTCAGACAGCCACTTCTGATGCGAATGGAGAGTTTGAATTTGAAAATCTGACCGATGGACATACCTATTATATGATGGAATTAGTTCCGCCGGAAAATTATCAGCTTTCAAAAACAGGGGTAAATGGTGACTATGTATATTATACGGTAGTTGTAAGTAATCCATATAATGCCGCTGCTCCATTTACAACGATTACAAGTAATGATGCAGATGAAACAGCCCGACTGGCAAATAGCCATAATCTTTCTATTAAAAATTATGAAAAACAGAATATACTGTTTACGAAACTCTGCAATCTGTCCGGACAGATTTTGAAACTGGATGGTGCAACCTTTGAGATTTATAAGGCAAATGCCGCAGGCACGGCACCGGATTTGGATGCAGGCTTTGTGGATAAAATCACAGCTTCCACGAATGGACAGTACAGTTCCATCATGCTTCCGGCAGGCACATATTTCATTGAGGAAACAGTGACCCCGTCAATTGGAGATACGACCTTTGATGAAGAAACCGGAGAGAGAGAAGGTGTTGTTACTGTTACAATGCCAAATTCTTCAGTTCGTCGTTTCTATAAGGTCGAATTGGGAAGAAATGCAGATGATACAACCTGGGACAGCGATAATCCAATTTGGAATAATGCCACTAAAGGTAAATTTGTTCTGAATAAAATAAGCAGTGAGTCTACGACAGGTAAGACCATCTGGGTTGCAGCTACCTTTAAGATGAGGAAATGGGTCGTTAGTAATGGCGAAGGCTCATGGAAGGATGCCGGTACTTTTACAACGGATGGCAAAGGCACCTTTACTTCGGATTTTATAGAGCCTGGATATTACGAGCTGACGGAACAGTCGGCGGAGGGATATACTGTAGTCACTACACCTATATATCTGGAGATTGGAGCAAATAAAATAACAGATGGTTCAAGGTCTGCGTATGCAACTATTGGCAGCGGTTCATACAGCGTTTATCGGCCATTAGAGGAAGTAATTGCTGACACACCATTTGAACCGATAACTGTGGAAAACGTTCCAAAATCAGGTTTGAACATTACGAAATACGGTGTTTGGAGCGGAAATGGTGTTAACAATAAAGAATCAGAACTTTTATCCGGCGTTGAGTTTGAACTCTATGTGAAGCTGACAGAAGATTTTACGGCAGATACAGCAGCAGGAAAACAGCCAGCAGGTTTTCCTAAATCAGCTTCAACTGTTGACGGAAAAGCAAGTTTTACCAATCTGGATCAGGGCAGCTATTGGATTAAAGAAGTTTCTGTAGGCAGTCAGAATAATGACAAATATGGAAAAGATTCTTATACGCCAATTGCGGTTGTATTAAATTCAAGTACAGCAGTTGAAAAGACCGTTGAGAATGAAGCTAATTATGGTAAGTTCCGTGTAACCAAAGTGGATGCGGATACTCTGGCCAAATTAGATGGAGCAACATTTGAAATTCTCAAAGAAAACGGAGATAGTCTGAGTCCTGCACAATTTATGACGGCTGATGGACAGGGACGTTATGTTTCACCACTTCTTCCGGTTGGAAGCTACAAACTGAAAGAAACGGGAACACCAAATGGATATTCTACAAATAAGGATACAATATTTTGACCATTTACAGTGACTGCTAATGGCTTCAATGATGTAGCAGCAGTGCTGGAAAACGAGCACGATAATGAACTTAAGATTACTAAAAAAGGACAGCTGGCTTTGGATGACGAAGCAGCTGGCAATATTACAGTGACTGCAAAATTCGCTCTTTATGCCAGTGAGGCCGCAGCAAAAGCAGCAACAGCTGCAAATCCTGGAACAGGGGAAAATGCACCGGTTAGACAGGGGCAGACAGCGAGTGCAGTTATTAACTGGACCGGTCTTAAAGACGGCACCTATTATCTGAGGGAGCTTGAAGCACCGAGCGGCTATTTGGCTGAGACAGATGAAAATGGAAACCCTAAGGTATATGAAATCACATTGTCAAATGATACAAACTATCAGCATACCTATGAGGTGACCAATGCACTTCGTGGTGCTTTCAAAATCAAAAAGACAGTTACTTTAAATGGCAGTCCGATTCCTTTAGAAGGCGTTGTCTTTAATGTATTTGAATATTCAGATGCTACAAAGGGCAGTCAAATTGGAAGCATTACAACAGATGCCAAGGGCGAAGCAGACAGCAGCAATTTGACACTGAATCCGGGAACCTATCTTCTGGAAGAAGTTCTTCAGGACGGTATGTCACTTACGACAGCTGCACCGCTCACAGTAACGATTGAAAATGGCAAGACTAATACAACCTATTTTGATGCACCAATTGCTAATGCGACACAGTATGGTCGTTTTACTCTGAAAAAGGTATCTTCGACAGATAGTACGACACCACTTGTTGGAGCACGGTTCCAGTTGTACAGAAAAGATGCAGGTGGAAATTGGGGTCAACCGTTAGAATCCGGTGGCAAGGACTATATCGAAATTACAAATAACGATGGTACCTACACTTCAGGGCTTATGGCAACAGGTGATTATAAGCTTGTTGAAATTAAAGCACCGAATTCAATCAAAGACAGTGCTAATCATGATGTTAATTTCTATAATGACGGCGAGCCGATTGAATTTACAATTACAGCTGCCGGTGAAATAGCTCTTACAAAAGAGAATACACCTTACCGGACATTAAAGATTGTAAAGAAGAGTGATGAGCAGAATGGTAGTTCAGTTCTTCAAAATGCAAAATTCAAGTTGTACGCAACCGTAGACGGAACCACCAAGGGCGAACTCATCGGTGCAGAAGTTACAACGGATGGTGAAGGTACGGCTTATTGGGATAATATCGCACCGGGTAAATATATTCTGGAAGAAACAGAGGCTCCGTCAGGTTACGAGAAAGTCACAGAAGTGGTTGATGTGCCTGAAGCAGAAACAATTAATGAACTGACATATGCAAAAAATATTGTTGATGTCTCTGTTCAGGGTCGGATTCTCATTCAGAAACAGGCGGTAGACGGAACTGTTTTAAAAGGAGCAGAATTTAAGATTTATAAGGCAGATGATGTGAATCTTGAAAATCCAGTAGATACAGTGACTATTGCTGAAACTGGAAACTATGGTTCTTCAAAACTTCTTGATACAGGAAACTATATAGTTGTTGAGACCAAAGCACCAAATGGTTATACGTTGGATGCAAATCTTTTGCCGGTTAAAAAGACAGTTAGTGTCAATGGTATTCAGAATCCAACAGCCGTATTTACCGGAGTCAGCCAAACTGCAATAGATGGCTATACAAATCTGGTGATTTTCCAGAACCGTACAGAAACTTCTATCAAAGGTTTTAAAGCATCCATTCAAAAGGATGTGCGTATTGGAACAAATGACTTTGGTGATACAGCACAGTCTGAAGACAGCCTGATGTTTAAAGATGTAACAGCAGACTTTAAGATTTCTGGATTAACAGATGGTACAAATGAACTTGCAGCAGAGAAATTTGTTGTTACAGATGATACTTTTGTTTATCAGGGATACGACCTGGCGAATAGGGGCGGCTATTATGCCCTGACCAATGAGCAGATGGCGAAAATGTCCTATACTGTAGACAGTGTAACTGTTTCAAAGGCGGTTAATACGGACACAGCTAAAAAGGTTTCCGCAGTACTTGAAGCAAAAGTCAATAATCAGTGGACGACTGTGGATACAGGAAGTCAGCTGACAGACCTTTCAACGATAGGAACTGACGGCGTTAAAATTACTATGCCGGAGAATGCTGCAGGTTTCCGCCTCAGCTACAGTGGCACAGCTGCAGGATTTACCTGCGGTGATATTGGAATGACAGCAACCTTTAAAAAGCGTGATTCCGATGAAACACTGCCGGATATTCGTAAGATTATTAATACTGCTAACCTTGAATGGGAAGATACCCGTTTAAGTAGCAGCGGGGCAGCGAATCATCAGACAGGTCATCCGACGGACAGTGCAGAAATTCTGTTTAATCAGTATGATGAAAACCTTCCGCATCTTGCATTGACGAATCAGATTACGAACTTACCAACCAGCGGATTCTTCTATAGTGGAAAGCCAATTAATTTCCAGACAACGGCTAAAGTAACAGAAGAGACAGATGAAAGTCTGAAGCATCCGGTAATGTCCATTAATTTGCCGGCATATACAACCCTGGATGAATCCAAATACGGTGAATATGGTGTGCGGGGCATTCGTGTCCGGGTTGGCGGTAATGTTCTTACAAACTTTACCTTATCTGATCCAATTACAGTGACAGATACAGAGGGACGTGTATCCTATAAATATGTCCTCGATTTTGGAGAAAACACAGAATGGCCGAAGGGTACAGAAATCATTTTAGATTATTCATCTATTATTGATTTGAAAGTACCGGAAAATGTCATATCTCTTGAATCCCAGGCCTATATCGGAAGTGGTTATCAGCTTCCGCTGACACTGGAAAATAAGACAGGTATGAGTTACCTTCAATCGACAGTGGACAGCAGTACTAAAAAAGAAGATACAGATATTGACCAAAAGGTTGAAGCCAATGGTGGATCAATTGAAGGTGAGGGACTTACCTATCTGGAACAGCCGGTACAGCTGGAGCTGACAGCAAATGACAGCCTCCAGGTCCTCAAATCCATTGGTACAGAAGCCGGAAGCTATCTGGGCACAGGCCAGACGGCTACCGTAAAACCTGCAGACACTGTATATTATAGGCTTACAATGGTAAACGCAGGTGCAGATGTTAAAACGGCAAGATTTGTAGATATTCTGCCATTTAACGGTGATTCTCAGGAATTCCGTGCAATGGACAGTTCGATACTCAATAACCGTGGTTCTGTTCTTCCGACAGGAGACGGCTATGAAAAACCAACGCTTCTTTCTGTTGAAGGAAATGCATCCGGAAAGGCAGTTGAGGGCTATACTGTTTATTATTACGTAGGCGAAAACTGGGATAGCGGCACAAGAGCTTCCAAATCTACTGCAGAGGACCTTCCAATGCTTGCTTTAAAGAATGGCGGCTGGTCTGGATGGACAACAAGTCCGGCAGATATGTCCCAGGTTACAGCTATTGGTGTTGAAGTTACATTTAGTGATGATGCTTTGCTGGGAACAGGTGACAGTTATGAGGTTACACTCTCTATGAGAGCACCGGGTTATACAGCAGAACAGGAAGCAGCCTATGCAAATGCTGTAATGATTAACTCCACCGCCATAGCAGTTATTAGAGATGGCGATGATATGTCAAATAACATCATTGATACCAGCGAACGTGTAGGTTCAAATATGGTTTCAGCCAACTTCTATATCACAACCGGAAGTATTGGAGACTATGCTTTCTATGATGATAATGACAATGGTGTTCAAGATGAGGGTGACCGTCCGGCAAGAAATGTTCCGGTAACGCTTTACTGGAAGAAGAATACCCTGAATGGTGATGGAAGTGTCAATGAAGGCGAATGGACAGAATATGCGAAGACATTGACAGATCACACAACAGGTAAGTATCTCTTTGATAAACTGCCGTGTAACTATCGGACCGAGGCTTCGAAAGCTGACGGTTCAGGATATGATGCCAATCCTGAAAATCCTGCATGGTATGTAGGTAATACCTATTATGCATATCAGGTTGTCTTTGGAATTCCGGAGCACTATGGTGCAACGACTCAGTATGCAGCGGGAACCGGTGATGTAAATCACGAACCGTTGGATTCCAATATCAATGATGCCGGTCAGACCGAGCCAATAGATTTGGAATTGACTGTAGGTGATAATGGACGTCTGGTTGGTGAAAACAACATGACTATTGATGCAGGTTATGTCAAACTTGTATCTCTTGGTGATTACGTCTGGGTTGATGATAATAAAAATGGTATTCAGGATGCCAGCGAAAAGGGCTTAAATGGTGTCACAGTAAATCTTTACAAACTGTCTTCTGAAAATGATACCACGGAAGGAAAAACACCTTATCGGACACAACAGACAGTTATGAATCCAACAACGAACCAGAATGGTTATTACTGTTTCACAGATTTGCCAAAGGGCTATTATGTTGTAGAATATGATATTTCCAATGTGGATAAAGTAGGATATACATCGAAATATACCTTTACAGAATCCAATAAGGGAAGCTCCGGGGCCGATTCTGATGCTAAACATATTATGGATGCCGATGGAAGAGTCCAGCAGACAGATGTTATTCATCTGACAGCGGATGACATGACATGGGATGCCGGTGTTACGGTATACAGTGCATTAGGCGGATTCTGTTTTGATGATCAGGATTATGATAATACGCAGAGTCTCTATATTGCACTTCCGGGAACGGTTGTTTCACTGTATACCATTGATGAAAATGGACAGCGTTCAAGTAAGCCATTAAATTCAGTGACGGTTGGTGAAGATGGAAGATATCTCTTTGATCATCTGGAAGCAGGACGTTATCAGTTGCACTTTGATTATCCAGACCGTTATGCAGGTGTTACAGCCGGTATTGGAGATAAACTTCACGATTCAGAGACAAGATTCTTTGATGATGAAACTTTAAACAGCGGATTTTCAGAAATCATTACGCTTCCAGCTGATACAGCAGATATAACCCATGATGCAGGAGCAAATCTCTTCAGTGCAGTTGGCGATTATATCTGGCATGATGCGAATAAAAATGGACTTCAGGATGCCGGCGAAGCACCGGTTGAAGATATTCTTGTCACATTACAGCAGAAGAAGGGTGATGGTGAATGGGAAACTGTAACCACAGCGACGACCGATGCTAATGGACTGTATCAGTTTACAGGTATCAAGAGCAGTGACCATTATGATGTATCTTATAGGGTTGTTTTTGGAATCGGACGTAGGGTTTCGATTACACAGCCAAAACAGGGTATGGATACTGCTATCGATTCAAATGCACTTTATGAATATATCAGCGGTCTTGGATATCTTTCAGATCCTGTAAAACCAGGTTATGGACAGAATGATATGACCATTGATGCAGGTATTATTATTAATAATGAACCTTGCGAAGTTGGTGATTATGTCTGGTATGATGTGAACCAGGATGGTATTCAGGATACCGATGAAACCGGCGTCAAAGGCATTACAGTTATTCTGCAGACAGCAGATAACGGCCATGCAGTTGATGAGAATCAGTGGACGACAGTCGGAACTACAGTTACCGATGAAAATGGCAGATATCTCTTTGCAGGACTTCCGGCCGGATATTATAGGGTTGGCTTCCTGATAGGAGACCCTTGGACAGTGACTCTTTCAAATCGTGGAGAGGGTGCAGATGCCGCAGCATTGGATTCAGATGCTGCACGTTTGAGAGGCGAGTATTACTTCAGCCGCTCCTTCCATTTGAATTCGGGTGACAGTGATATGACATGGGATGCAGGTATTTATCGTTCTTCAGATCGTCCAACCAATCGTGTTGTTACAAGAACAACACGTACAGTTACAAATAGAACCTCTGGAACACGTACATCAACACGAACAGGTGACTCGGTCGATCCAAAGGTATTGACTGGACTTCTCTGTCTTTCCGGTGTTCTATTGGCTGCAATAGCGATTTTCTGGTACAGAAAACGCAAAAAAGAGGATGCGTCATAAAAAAACACTTCCTTTTGTGACACTTGTGTGACATTCTCACGATATGATAGACACAAGATAACAAAGATATTGCAGAATAGATGAAAGAAAGAGGAGAGGATAATCATGAGAAGAATGAAAGCAAGATTAACATCCATTATCATGTCGCTTGTATTAGTATTTAGTTTATTTACCGGTTTGAATTTGAAAACCGAGGCGGCTGGCGTTGATATGTCAGTCCGCCCTCTGGTTTCAAACAGTATGTATGAACAGTCTTTTGAAGTTTATATGTCTGTAGCAGGTGAATACGATTTGTATTACAATGGTGTAGTAACTCAGCAGGCAGTACCGCTGGGAGCAGGCACACAGACATTGACATTCGCAACATCTGACCCGGCAGATTCCATTGGTATTGATATTTGGGCGCTGGACGAAAATGGTGAATGGGATTCAAGAAGTGCTGACAGCTTAAACCCTTATTACGCACCAGTTAAAGGCATTGGCGAGGATGGCACAGTATTATTTGAAGATACAGTTCGTTTAGGTTACTACAGTGATTACGAATGTACTTATGAAGCTCCGGCAGAATATGACACAGGAGATACGGTTTACTACTGTAATAGCAATATTCATGTTTTAACCTTTGGAGAAGAAGGATATACTTTTACATATTCAAAAGATGTTAAACAGCCAAGAAACATTCAGATTAATTATGTGGATGGACAGAATCAGCAGATTGGTTCTACAACAGAAACTTTGAATTATGGTGATGTTTTAAACTTTGAAGCTCCAGCAACCTATGATGCAAATGGAAAGACATATACACTTCTTTCAAATGCATATGCAACAATGAGTTATGACACTGCTTCAGATGTATACACATTTGAATATGCAGAGAATATTCCAGCACCTGAAGCACCATATGAAATTACAATTAACTTTGTGGATACAGCAGATAATGCTATCTTTTATTCCACAACAATGACGGTTGATGTCAACAGTATCGCTCGTATGGAACTTCCATCCGTTTATTATACCGGATTAAAACAGTATCAGTTAGTGGATGGCACACCAAACTTTGTTGAAAGAGAGTTTTCAAGCACTCGTGCAACAACCTATGATATTCCATATGCAGTAGCATCTGAAACAATGCCTTATGATGTAGCTATTAACTTTGTTGGTGATGATGGCACAAGTCTTGGAAGAATGACAACAACTCTGACAGCTGACGGTGAACCTTGGGTTTATGCGTTGGATTCTACACCAGTGATTACTACAGAAAATGGTGAATATCGTTTAATAAGCGGACAGGGTAATGCAAATGGACAGATTGTATGTGCATACAATGGAGATGCAGCTTCCAGACAGCTTGAATATCAGGTAGTTTATACACTTGAAACAGTTGAAGTACCTCAGCCTTACGAAATAACTCTTCGTTATATCGATATTGGAACAAATAATGTTATCCAGACCGTAGCTCAGCAGGTAGCAGTTGGCGAAACCGTTACTTTCAATGCAGCACCGGAATCTTTAACAGTAGATGGAACCAACCTGGTTCGTATCAATGGACAGGATGCTCCTATCAGCCATAATTACGATGAAGTACAGACAGATTATGCTGTATACTATATTGACCCAACAATTCCTGCACCAGAAGTTGTTGCAGTCGATGAAACAGTAACTGAGTATGTTACTTTAGATGATGGAACAGCAGTACCAGAGGCAGTTCCTGTAACGCTTGTAACAACTACAGAAGGTGATGTTACAGCAGCATTTACTGCAGATGGACAGCCTCTTAATGTTGCGGATGGTACATTAACACCTGTACAGGATGAAGAAGTACCATTAGCAGATACCAATAATTTGACAGGTATCGAAGATGAAGAAACTCCTAAGGCAGATATGAATACGAATTCTTTTGCAAAAACACTTCCTTGGATTTGCGGCATCGCAGTACTTATCGTACTCATTGTTCTCTTCCTTGTAAGCAAGAAAAGAAAATCTGAATAACTAATATGCAAAGTCCTGTGAAATAAAATCATTTCACAGGACTTTTTTTGTTAAAACTCTTGAATAAAAGGGCTATTTGTGATAATTTAATAGAGTATGGAAAACGGATGTTTTTTGGTCTTCCATGCAAATATTTTTGGCAGCTTTGGTTGCCTTATTGATTGAGTTAGAAGCTCAAATTTTATAAGTTGGTTACTTAAAACCAGTGTGTCAACAGCACATAAAAACTTGTGAAACGGTCAATAAGAGTAGTAAAAGTGAAATATTTGCTATATAGACTCTAAAAACCCAATATCTGTTTTGTCCATGGAAGTATATGTATAAAGAACTTTTTACAGGTCCGGAAGATATAATAGCACAAGTCTATAGGCTGAACACGCTTATTACTTGTGCTTTTTTGCGCTTATATATAGGAAGTCTGGGGAGGAAATTAGATGTCTAAATTACAACAATATAAAGCACCGATATACGAAGCTCTGGAGAAGTTTAGAAGGATGAGAGTTGTTCCTTTTGATGTTCCGGGACATAAACATGGACGGGGAAATCCAGAACTGGTAGAACTCCTTGGACAGAAGTGTGTAAGCATTGATGTCAATTCTATGAAACCTTTGGACAATTTATGCCATCCGGTATCTGTTATCGGAGAAGCTGAAGCATTGGCTGCAGAGGCTTTTGGTGCCAGCCATGCTTTTTTAATGGTTGGAGGTACAACCTCATCCGTTCAGTCGATGGTTCTTTCTGTTTGTAAGCGGGGAGATAAGATAATTCTGCCGCGAAATGTTCACCGAAGTGTGATTAATGCACTGGTACTCTGCGGTGCAACGCCCATCTATGTAAATCCGGATGTGGACCATCATTTAGGTATTTCTCTTGGAATGAGGGTATCCCAGGTAGAGCAGGCGATTCGTCAGAATCCGGACGCAGTGGCCGTACTTGTTAATAATCCAACCTACTATGGAATTTGTTCAGATTTAAAGTCCATCGTCGAGATTGCTCATTCTTATGGATTGAAGGTGTTGGCAGACGAGGCTCATGGAACTCATTTTTATTTTGGAGAGAATCTTCCGATATCCGCGATGGCTGCAGGTGCGGATATGGCATCCATCAGCATGCATAAGTCGGGAGGAAGTCTGACACAGAGTTCATTCCTGCTGACCGGACCGAATATCAGTGCCGGTTATGTGCGACAGATTATAAATTTAACCCAGACGACAAGTGGTTCTTATCTGCTTTTATCCAGTCTGGATATATCTCGAAGGAATCTGGCTCTGAGAGGCAAAGAAGAATTTGCCAAAGTGGTTGAACTGGCTGAGTATGCCAGAGGTGAGATTAATGATATTAAGGGGTATTATGCCTTTGGTAAAGAATTGATTAATGGTAACAGCATTTTTGATTTTGATGTAACAAAGCTTTCGGTTCATACTCTGGATATTGGGCTGGCTGGAATTGAAGTTTATGATATTCTGAGAGATGAATATGATATACAGATTGAGTTTGGAGATATCGGTAATATGCTGGCATATATTTCTATTGGTGATAACCGACAGAATGTAGAGAGACTTGTAAGTGCCATGGCAGAGATTAAGCGCCGGTATCAGGGCGATAAAACAGGTATGCTTTCTCAGGAGTATATTGAACCAAAGGTAGTTATGACACCACAGGATTCTTTCTATGCCGAAAAAGAGTCCATGCCTTTAAAAGAATCTGTAGGCAGAGTATGTAGCGAATTTGTTATGTGTTATCCTCCGGGAATACCGATTCTGGCTCCGGGAGAACAGATTACAGAAGAAATTTTAGATTATATCTATTATGCAAAAGAAAAGGGCTGCTCCCTGACCGGACCCGAAGATTCGGACATTGAACGCCTGAATGTTGTTAAGTCAGGTGTGACACTATAGAAACGGAGCTGGAAAAGGAGAGATGATTTATGGATATGTGGTTTTCAGATGAGCATACACCGAATGTGAAACTTTCGATTCGTATTGAACGTCAGGTGTTTAGTGCTCAAAGTGACTATCAGCGAATTGATATTATGGAATCAAAGGAATTTGGAAAGATTCTTGTCGTTGATGGGGATTTGACGGTTACAGAAAAAGACGAATTTATTTATCATGAGATGATTAGCCATGTACCTATGGCTGTACATCCGATGGTAAAGAAAGCTCTTGTCATCGGTGGTGGTGATGGCGGCGTTGTGCGTGAATTGTGTAAATATAATTTTATAGAACAGATAGATATGGTGGAATTGGACCCCTTACTTGTTGAAGCCTGCAGGAAGTATTATCCTCAGACGGCCTGTCAGCTGGATGACCCAAGGGTTAATATTTATATTGAGAACGGCCTTCGTTTTATTCGTACAAGAGAGAACGAATATGATTTGATTATTGTGGATTCTCCAAGTCCATTTGGAGCAGGTGAAGGCCTTTTTACCAAAGAATTCTATGGAAACTGTTATCATGCTTTAAAAGATGACGGCATTATGATTAATCAGCATGAAAGTCCTTTCTACACAGAAGAGGCCTATCAGTGTCAGAGGATGCATGCTCGAATTGTCAACAGTTTTCCAATAAGCAAAGTATATCAGGCCCATATTCCATCTTATCCTTCCGGTCATTGGATTTTTGGATTTGCTTCAAAAAAATATCATCCAATTCATGATTTAGATGGTATCCGTTGGAATATGCTGGGTATACAGACCAGATATTATACACCAAGACTTCATGCCGGAGCATTTGCCCTTCCGGTTTATGTTGAAGAACTTCTTAGAGATGTGGAGTAAGCAAAGGAGATAAAAACATGGGAAAAGTTTTAATTATCGGCTGTGGCGGTGTAGCCAGTGTAGCCATTCACAAATGCTGTCAGAATGCAGAAGTATTTGATGAAATATGTATTGCCAGCAGAACAGTGAGTAAATGTGATGCTTTGAAAGAAAAATTAGAAAATCAGACAAAAACCAAGATTACAACAGCTCAGGTCAATGCGGATAACGTAGATGAATTAATTGCACTTATTGAGAAAGTACAGCCGGATGTGGTTCTTAACCTTGCACTGCCTTATCAGGATTTAACTATTATGGATGCCTGTCTGGCTACTGGGGTAGATTATATTGACACAGCCAACTATGAGCCCGAAGATACAGCCAAGTTTGAATATAAATGGCAGTGGGACTACAGGAAACGTTTTGAAGATGCAGGTATTACAGCACTTTTGGGCAGTGGATTTGACCCGGGGGTTACAGGGGTTTTTTCAGCTTATGCATTGAAACATTACTTTGATGAGATTAATTATATTGATATTTTAGACTGTAATGCAGGAGACCATGGCTATCCATTTGCTACGAATTTTAATCCTGAAATTAATATCCGTGAGGTTTCTGCAAAGGGTTCCTACTGGGAAGACGGACACTGGGTAGAAACAGAGCCTATGGAGATTAAACGTGTTTACAATTTCCCTGAGATTGGTGAAAAGGATATGTATCTGCTTCATCATGAAGAGCTTGAATCTCTAGCCTTAAATATCCCGGGAATTAAACGTATTCGTTTCTTTATGACCTTTGGAGAAAGCTACCTGACTCATCTGAAATGCCTTGAAAATGTTGGCATGACTTCGATTGAACCGATTATGTATGAGGGTAAAGAGATTGTGCCTCTTCAGTTTTTAAAGGCAGTTTTGCCGGACCCATCTACTTTGGGCCCTCGAACCAAGGGGAAAACAAACATCGGGTGTATTTTCATCGGTAAAAAAGATGGAAAAGAACGCAAAATCTATATTTATAATGTTTGTGATCATGAAGAATCTTATAAAGAAGTGGGCTCTCAGGCAGTATCCTATACAACCGGTGTTCCGGCGATGATTGGAGCCATGATGGTGATGAGTGGTATATGGAAAAAACCAGGGGTTTATAATATTGAAGAATTTGACCCGGATCCATTTATGGAGGCTTTGAATAAATGGGGACTTCCTTGGAAAGTTTCCGAAGCACCGGAGATGGTAGATTAATATGCAGTACGAAGAATTAGCGACACCATATTATGTGGTTTCAGAAAAGCGGATTCGAAAAAATCTAGAGATTCTCAAAGGCGTTAAGGACAGAACGGGATGCCATATTCTTTTGGCACAGAAAGCTTTTTCAATGTTTAGCCTTTATCCTTTGATTGGAGAATATCTGGATGGTACAACAGCCAGTGGTCTCTATGAAGCACGTCTCGGATGGGAAGAAATGAAAAAAGAAAATCATATTTTTTCACCTGCTTATAAAGAAAGTGAATTTGATGAGATTTGCAGAATCTGTGATCATATTGTATTTAATTCGTTTACACAGCTGGAGCGTTTTGGAAAAAGGGCATTGGAAAAAGGTGTGAGTATAGGGCTGCGATTAAACCCGGAGTGTTCGACTCAGGAAGACCATGCCATATACGACCCCTGTGCACCAGGTTCACGACTGGGAATTACCCTGGAGAATTTTAAGCCGGAATTACTGGAAGAGGTGGACGGGTTTCATTTCCATACCCTTTGTGAGCAGAATTCAGACGATTTAATCAAAACTTTTAAAGCCTTCGAGGAAAAGTTTGGTCAATGGTTTAAAGGGCTTAAATGGCTGAATTTCGGCGGTGGTCATCATATTACCCGAAAGGATTATGATATAGGGGCATTAGAGAAGTTAATTCACTATGTCAAAGATACCTATCATCTGGAAGTTTATCTGGAACCGGGAGAGGCCATTGCACTCAATGCGGGAGATTTAATAACAACAGTGGAAGAAATTATTGATAACCATATTCACATTGCAATTTTGGATACATCGGCTGCCTGTCATATGCCGGATGTTTTAGAGATGCCTTACAGACCGCCCCTTAAAGATTCCGGTATGCCGGATGAAAAGGCATGGACCTATCGTTTGGCTGGGCCGACATGTCTGGCAGGAGACATTATTGGTGACTTTTCCTTTGATGAACCTTTAAAGATAGGACAACGTCTGGTTTTTGGAGATATGGCTATTTATTCGATGGTTAAGAACAATACCTTTAATGGAATGGCATTGCCGGCTATTGTTTTAGAAAAAGAAGATGGAGATTATCAGATTATCCGAAGTTTTGGGTATGAAGATTTTAAAATGAGACTGTCCTGATGGACAGCCTCATTTTTATATTTACTGTATTTTCTTTCGAATGTTCTGCATCTTTAAATCGATGCCGGTGATGATATCCGCACATTCTCTAAGTTCCATGGCGATTTCTTCCGGGTTTTTCACATTCTTTTTATAGCGGAGTTTGTGGTCCAGACTTGCCCAGAAATCCATGGCTATAGTTCGAAGCTGAACCTCGACTTTCATATTCTTTTTACCTGAAGCAAGGAAAATCGGTATATCTATAATGAGATGTAAACTCCGGTAGCCATTTTTCTTTGGATTCTTTATGTAGTCTTTTCGTTGAACGAGAATGACATCATCCTGGCTGCATAAAAGGTCGGCAACATTATAGATATCATCCGGAAAAGGACATATAACCCGGACTCCGGCAATATCTGTCAAATCCTTTTCGAGGGTTTCAACACAGAGCGGAAGATTCCGTCGCTCCAGCTTCTCAAGAATGCTGGCAGGTGTTTTAATTCTGGTTTTTATGGCTTCAATAGGATTCCTCTGATATAAATGGGAAAATTCGTTATTTAATACATGAAGTTTTGTGTTGACTTCCATGATAGCACATTCGTACTGCATAATGAGTTCTTTAAACTGTGGTGCGTTCGCCAGAACGATTTCGGGACGTTCAGAACTCTTGATATCATCAAACTGGAAAGGTGTAAATTCTTCCATATGTTTTTCTCCTGTAATTATATTTATTCTTTTAAAAGCTTACCAGTTTATGGCAAAAAGTTCAAGAAAAAGATGATTTTTCATAAATTTTTAATAATTATGAACAAAAATTTATGGTAAAATACATCTACATACAGAAAAAGCAAAAGAGAAAGCAGGCATTAGGTGATAATGAAAAATAATATGGTTTTACACGAAATCAAGCCGGTTTATGATAAAGATTCAAGAATATTGATTTTAGGAAGTTTTCCGTCAGTGAAGTCCCGAGAAAGCGGATTTTTTTATGGACATCCTCAGAACCGTTTTTGGAAGGTCCTTGCCGGACTGCTTCAGGTTAAAGTACCGGAAACCATTGACGAGAAGAAGTCGATGCTTCTGGAACATCATATTGCGGTCTGGGACGTTATTGCATCCTGTAGAATTACAGGTTCCAGTGACAGCAGTATTAAAGATGTGATACCGAATGATTTTACTTGGATGCTGAGCCATAGTCATATTGAGAGAATCTTTTCGAATGGAGCAGCTTCATGGAAACTTTATGAGAAATATGTTTTCCAAAAGACCGGAATTCAGGCGAAAAAACTGCCATCAACAAGTCCGGCAAATGCAGCCTATAGTCTGGAAAAGTTACAGGAATGCTGGAGAGGCATTCTTGAAATATTGTAATTATGCAATGGAGGTGTTTTGCCTATGAAAAACAAGATAATTAAAGGAATTGCCGGGATTACTCTGGCATCCTGTGTCATGATGTCCCTTGCCGGATGTGGAAAGAAGGTAGAGGCGGCTGATCTGATGAAAGGTATAAGTTCAAATACGATAGAGACAAAGAACGAACTGACAGATGAGGAGAACAGCAGTGTTTCCGGCTTTGGTGTGAGGCTGTTTCAGTCAAGTCTGACAGATGAAGAGAATACGCTGATTTCCCCAATATCGGTTTTATATGCACTGGCTATGACGGCAAATGGTGCGGAAGCTGAAACCAGGAGTCAGATGGAATCGGTTCTTGGAATGCCGGTGGATGCGCTGAATGCTTATCTGCATGGATATATGGCCCGGCTCCCTGAGAGTGAAAGTTATAAGCTTCAGCTGGCAAATGCCATCTGGTTTAAGGATGATGATATGTTGACAGTCAATCAGAACTTCCTTCAGATGAATGCTGACTATTATAATGCAGGGGCCTATAAGACGCCTTTTGACAATTCAACTTTAAAGGATATAAATAACTGGGTTTCCGGTCATACAGAGGAACGAATTAAAGATATTATTGATGAGATTCCGGAGGAAGCGGTAATGTATCTTGTGAATGCTCTGGCTTTTGATGCAGAATGGCAGAATATTTACGACGAAACACAGGTCGCTGAAGGCATATTTACAAAGGAAGATGGGGAAACTCAGACGGTTGATATGATGTATTCTGAAGAGAGCAGCTATCTTGAAGATGAGAATGCCACTGGTTTTATGAAGTACTACAAAGATGGCAAATACGCTTTTGCAGCTCTGCTGCCAAAAGAAGGTCTTTCGACTGCAGATTATGTGGGTACCCTGTCAGGAGAAGGGTTATTTGAAACCCTTACTAATGCAGAAGATACAACGGTGAATGTGACGATGCCTAAGTTTGAGACATCCTATGATACGGATATGGCCCAGGTTCTTATAGATATGGGAATGCCATATGCATTTGATGAGGAAAAAGCTGATTTTACGGGGCTGGGTACCTATGTAGATGCTAATTTATACATTAACCGGGTATTGCATAAAACATATATATCGGTAAATGAAAAGGGAACAGAGGCAGGAGCTGCAACGGCTGTGGAGATGGTTAAAGAGATGGCTATGATGCAGGAAAAACCAAAAGTAGTGACGCTGGACAGACCTTTTGTGTATATGATTATTGACTGCGAAAACAATATTCCGATTTTTATTGGAACCATGATGAATGTAGCAGAATAGAAAAAACCTGTTGTTTTAGAAAGCAATACAAGCTTCCCTAAACAACAGGTTTTATTTTTATTTAGAAGAGTTTATCAAAACGTTCCATAGCTTCAATAGTATTCTCATGTAGACCGAAGGATGTAAGACGGAAGAAGTTCTGACCGTTCTTACCAAATCCGGCACCAGGAGTACCTACGACCTGAATGTTATTTAACATGTAATCGAAGAATTCCCAGGATTCCATACCATTCGGGCATTCAAACCAGATGTATGGAGAGTTTTTGCCACCGAAGAAACGAATTCCTTTCTTTGTAAGCATATCGGAAATAATTTTTGCATTTTCCTGATAGTAGGAAATATTCTCGCGGCACTGAGCCATACCTTCTTTAGAAAGGACAGCAGCGGCACCATTCTGAACGATGAAAGAAGCACCATTAAACTTCGTTGTCTGACGGCGGTTCCACATAGAATTCAAGGACATGTCTTCACCGTTAGATGCTTTAAAGGTTAATTCTTTAGGAACAATTGTGTAAGCACAGCGTGTTCCGGTAAAGCCTGCTGTTTTAGATAATGAACAGAATTCGATAGCACATTTCTTAGCACCTTCAACTGCATAAATACTGCGTGGAAGTTCAGGGTCTGTAATGAAAGCTTCATAAGCTGAATCGTAAAGAATAACAGCTTCATTGGCAATAGCATAATCAACCCATGCTTTTAACTGTTCTTTATTATAAGCAGCACCTGTTGGGTTGTTTGGAGAGCAGATGTAGATAATATCTGCATGAACGTTTTTATCAGGAAGAGGCAAGAAACCATTTTCTGCATTGGCATCAATATATTCAATCTGTCTTCCGGACATGATATTAGAATCCACATAAACAGGGTAAACAGGATCAGGAATCAGAACAACATTGTCCTTAGCAAAAAGGTCACCAATGTTTCCTGTATCACTTTTAGCACCGTCAGAGATAAATACATCATCAGCGCCGATAGCAATACCATTCTCCTTGTAATAGTCAACAACTGCCTGACGTACAAAGTCATAGCCCTGTTCAGGACCGTAGCCCTTGAAAGTTTCAGAGGAAGCCATAGCGTCAACACCTTCATGAAGTGCTTTTAATGCGATTGGTTCCAGAGGACGTGTTACATCACCAATACCAAGTTTGATGATTTTTTTATCCGGATTTGCTTCCGTATATTTAGCAACACGGTGGGCAATCTCCACAAAAAGGTAACTTTCTTTCAGGTTTTGGTAATTTTCATTTAATTTTGGCATATATTCAGTTCCTTTCTATATAAGTATCGTCTGTTAGATTTACAAAGTTCATTCTAGCAAATAACCCTTTTAGTGTCAACAAAATGAGTTGCCAAATATAAGTATCAATGATATAATTCAGGTGATTAATGAGGAGGAATACTGATGGAAAAGTTATCTATTGAAAATGTACTGAAATCCAATGATTATCCTGGAAGAGGCATTATTATCGGCAAATCTGCTGATGGAGCTTCTGCCGTAACAGCCTATTTTATCATGGGCCGCAGTGAGAACAGCAGAAATCGTGTATTTGTGGAAGGTGGAGATGGCATCCGCACAGAAGCTTTTGACCCTTCCAAATTAACAGATCCAAGCCTGATTATCTATGCTCCGGTTCGTGTCCTTGGGAACAAAACGATTGTGACGAATGGGGACCAGACCGATACGGTTTATGATTTGATGGATAAACAGCAGACTTTCGAAC
The DNA here is from genome assembly GCA_009929615.1 of Clostridia bacterium. Lineage (GTDB taxonomy): Bacteria > Bacillota > Clostridia > Lachnospirales > Lachnospiraceae > Frisingicoccus. The sequence goes on from SAAB01000002.1 coordinate 57,459, forward strand.
AGTCTTTAAGAACCAGAGAATTTGAACCGGATGCCCCTAATTTCACACCTCGTATTTCAGGTGTTATTCATCAGGAGCAGGGTGCTTTTAATTATGCTTTATCTATCTTGAAGAGTAATAATGGACGTCCTGAGGGATGTAACCGTTATACATTCGCATATAATAATCCTTTTGCAGGAGAGGGACACTTTATCCATACATATATGGGTGACGGTAATCCACTGCCTAGTTTCGAAGGCGAACCTGAATGGGTTGGCTTAGAAGGGGATATTGATACATTTACAAATCAGATTTGGAATAGCCTGAATGAAGAAAACAAAGTTTCTTTATTTGTACGTTATATTAATATTGCTGATGGTACATGTGAAACACGCATTGTAAATAAGAATAAATAGGAGGAACGTCATGAAAGAACTGGAATTAAAATATGGTTGTAATCCGAATCAGAAACCATCCCGTATATATATGAACGAAGGGGAACTTCCAATCGAAGTATTGAACGGAAAACCCGGATATATTAATTTTCTCGATGCTTTTAACGGCTGGCAGCTGGTTAATGAATTAAAGAAAGCTACCGGACTTCCGGCTGCTACATCTTTTAAACATGTTTCTCCTGCAGGTGCTGCAGTAGGTCTGCCTTTGACAGATGTTTTGAAGAAGATTTACTGGGTGGATGATTTGGGTGAATTATCCCCACTGGCATGTGCTTATGCTAGAGCCAGAGGCGCAGACCGTATGTCTTCTTTCGGTGATTTTATTTCTTTGTCTGACGTATGTGACGTTTCCACTGCAAAGATTATTAAACGTGAAGTTTCCGATGGCGTTATTGCACCGGGATATGAGCCGGAAGCACTGGAGATTTTAAAAGGAAAGAAAAACGGAAACTATAATGTCATTCAGATTGACCCATCCTATGTTCCGGCACCACTTGAACATAAAGAAGTTTTCGGTGCTGTTTTCGAACAGGGACGTAATGAATTAAAAGTAGATGACGAACTTCTTGCAAAGGTTGTTACTGAGAATAAAGAGATTCCGGATTTAGCTAAGATTGATTTGATTATTTCTTTAATCACATTAAAATATACTCAGTCTAATTCTGTATGTTTTGCTAAAGGCGGACAGGCTATCGGTATCGGTGCTGGACAGCAGTCCAGAATTCACTGTACACGTCTGGCGGGAAGCAAAGCAGATAACTGGTACCTTCGTCAGTGTCCAAAGGTTTTAGATCTTCAGTTTGTAGATAAAATCGGACGTGCAGACCGTGATAATTCCATTGATTTATATATTGGTGAGGATTATATGGATGTATTGGCAGATGGTGCATGGGAGAAGATTTTCAAAGTTAAACCTGAAGTGTTTACAAGCGAAGAAAAACGTGCATGGTTGGATGGTATGCAGGATGTAGCCCTTGGTTCAGATGCATTCTTCCCATTTGGTGATAATATCGAACGTGCCCATAAGAGCGGTGTAAAGTATGTGGCTCAGCCGGGTGGTTCTATCCGTGATGATAATGTTATTGAAACATGTAATAAATACGGTATGGCGATGGCTTTTACAGGTATTCGTCTTTTCCATCATTAATTCATAAAATATAAAAGAGCTCTGAATGTGCAGCGGCAATGACAGCTGATTCAGGCCTCTTTTTTCATGGCTTTCATACTTTATTTTAGATTCCAAATATGATATGATAAAACACATGTGAAACAAAGGGAGGACAGAGGTATGGAAGAAAGATTTGGACGAACAAAACTTCTGATTGGTGAGGATAAACTAGAGCAGCTGGCAGGATGTCATGTGGCAGTTTTTGGCATTGGCGGTGTAGGCGGTTATGTGACGGAAGCACTTGCACGCTGTGGCATTGGAGAATTCACACTGATTGATAAGGATGTTGTCAGTCTTTCAAATCTGAACCGCCAGATTATTGCTCTGGAATCTACAGTTGGACGAATGAAAACCCGTATTATGAAAGATCGTATTGGAGAGATTAACCCAGAAGCTGTTGTGCATACATGTGAGACTTTTTTTCTTCCGGAAAACAGTCATACATTTTCTTTTGATGCGTATGATTATGTTATTGATGCAGTGGATACGGTAACGGCTAAGATAGAGCTGGTTATGCAATGTCAGGAAAAATCCGTTCCAATTATCAGTTCTATGGGAACCGGTAATAAACTGGATCCATCGAAACTTCAGATATCAGATATTTATAAAACAAGTGTCTGCCCGCTGGCAAGAGTCATGCGTCGCGAATTAAAGCAGCGAGGCATTAAACACTTAAAGGTTGTTTATTCAACGGAAGAACCGGTTGTAAATCTAAGAACACCGGGAAGCATGGCCTTTGTTCCGGGAACAGCAGGATTACTTATAGCATCTGCAGTGGTCAGGGATTTAATGGAGATGAAAACAGATGGAATTCAAGTTTGAAATACTGAAAGATAATAATGTAAGATTGACGGCTATTGAAGGCGAGGAAGGTGTTATTTCTATACCGGATACATGGGAAGGCCATCCTGTAACAGTTATAGGTGAAGAGGTTTTCTATGGAAGGTACGAGATGAAACGGATTCAACTTCCCAAGTATTTAAAGAATATCGAAGGTCATGCATTTGCTGAATGTCGTTTTTTAGAGCAGGTTGATTTCCCGGAGGGAACTGAGGTTATTGGGGATTACTGTTTTTATAACTGTATACGTCTGAGAAGAATTGTTATTCCAAAGACATTGGTCCATATGGGATATGGGGCTTTTAAAAATGACACGGATCTAAAGGATATTCATATTCATACGGTGCAGGGGCTCGAAAGCCAAATTAATACGATTTTGAGTGATATGAATTTTGAACAAACAGTAACCTTTCATTATGAAGATGGCAATACATCCCAGCTTGTGTTTACCGATTATTTTTATGAGGAAACGGCCAATGAAGAGGCAAGACAGTTTAATCATAAAACCTATGGCTCGGGCAGCCTCTATAGGAACTGTATAAGCAGTACAGGGATTGACTATATGAAGTATGATGAAATTTTTGATTTAACGATTCACAGGGACGAACCTGAAACTGTTATGGATTTGGCTTTAAAACGGTTGATTTATCCTTATGAATTAACAGAAAAAGCCAGAAAAAAATATATCAGACATTTAAAATCTATGGGGGGACAGCTTCTCTTTTATATGATTGAAACCCGTAGATGGTCAGCCTTTTCTTTATTGGAAGATGGCGAGGCTCTGGCAAAAGAAGCGATTGAAGAAGGGATTGAATATGGACGTAAAAAGGATGCGGCCGAATTTGTCAGTACCCTTATGCAATATAAAAACATTCATTACCCGTCGGTAATGAAAAACTTTGACTTATAGGATGACTTCGGATGAATGAGATAAGAGAGAAGATTAACCGGGTTGGTATTCAGATTTTATCAGCATCCCGGAATGAAATATATATGTCCATGCGTTACTTTGATATAGCTTTAAGTGCCCTGGATTATGAATTGAATTTAGGCACAAAGACGATAGGAACCGATGGGTTTAAGATACTCTTTAATCCTTCCTGGCTGGTGAATGCCTATCGGGAGTGGCCCCAGGATATCAACCGGGTCTATGTTCATATGATTATGCATAATATTTTCAGGCATATGTCGGGGCGGATGGAACGGGATGAGCAGCTGTGGAATCTGGCTTGTGACATCGCTGTAGAATCGATGATTGACCGGTTTGATGCGGTGTGTGTGAAGCGTATTGTCAGTGATGAAAGAGAAGCCTGGTACTACCGTCTGGGTCAGGAGATGAAGGTTTTGAATGCCCAGTCCATATATCGCTGGTTCATGAATCATCCACCATCACCGAGAGAACTCATGAAGGCGGAGCGAATATTTACTTTGGATGACCATTCTTTCTGGCAGGGTCAGGAGGAAGAGGAACAGGAAGATAATCAACGCCAGCAGCAAAGAGATGATAAGTGGAAGGATATCAGTCAGAAGATAAAGACGAATCTGGATACTTTTTCTAAAAGTATGGGACAGCTGGCAGGAGACCTTGTTCTTCAAATGGAAATCAGCCTGCATGAAACCTATGATTATCGGGATTTTTTACGAAAGTTTACAGTTATTAATGAGGAAATCAAGCTGGACATGGACAGCTTTGACTATATATTTTATACCTATGGTTTAAATGCCTATGGGAATGTACCACTGGTTGAACCTTTAGAATACACTGAAACAGAAAAGATTCGTGAACTGGCGATTATTGTTGATACTTCCGAATCTTGTGGTGATGGAACACTACGCCGCTTTTTCCATGAAACTTTTCAGATTCTTCACAGTATGGATAGTTTCTTTAAACATATGAATCTACATATTATTCAATGTGATGCGGAAGTACAGATGGATATAAAGATAGAATCCGAAGAAGAACTTATAGATTGTATGAAACATCTGACAGTTCGGGGACGTGGCGGGACCAACTTTAAAGCCGGACTGGCCTATGTGGAGAAGCTGATTCTGGAAGGAGAATTTCAGAATCTGAAAGGCGTTTTGTATTTTACAGATGGCTATGGTGAATTTCCCGGAAAGAAGCCGCCTTTTGATACCGCGTTTATTTTTGTTAAGGAAGACTATACAGATATTAAGGTTCCGCCTTGGGCGATGAAAGTGATTCTGGAGCCTGATGATATTATGACATGGAGTGACTATAATGAACATTAAAGAAGCAAAAGAAGAAATTATACATACAGTGAAAGCCTATACGGCAAAAGATGAACTTGGAAATTATGAGATTGGAATAACCCACCAGCGGCCAGTGTTGTTGATAGGACCTCCAGGAATCGGAAAAACAGCGATTATGGAACAGGTGGCAAGAGAGTGTGGTATCGGCCTGGTAGCTTATACCATTACCCATCACACCAGACAGAGCGCCATTGGTCTGCCGATTATTGAACATAAAGATTTTAATGGCAAAGAGTATCCGGTGACAGAATATACCATGAGTGAGATTATCGGTTCTGTCTATGACCAGATGGAAAAGACAGGCTTAAAAGAAGGTATTCTTTTTATCGATGAAATTAACTGTGTTTCCGAAACACTGGCACCAACCATGCTTCAATTTCTTCAGGGAAAGACCTTCGGTAATCACAGAGTACCGGATGGCTGGATTATTGTAGCCGCCGGTAATCCACCGGAATATAATAAATCGGTTAAGGAGTTTGATATTGTAACCCTCGACCGTGTAAAACGCATTGATGTTCGAGAGAATCTTCCGGTTTGGAAAGAATATGCTTATAAAGAGGCTATTCATGGCAGTATTATTTCCTATCTGGATGTAAAAAAAGAAAACTTTTATACAGTGGAGACAACGGTTGAAGGGAAACGTTTTGTAACAGCCAGAGGATGGGAAGATTTATCCCAGATGATTAAAGTCTATCAGAAGCTGAATATTCCTGTGACGGAAGGCGTTATTGGACAGTATCTTCAGCATCCCGGAATTGCAAAAGAATTTGCAGCTTATCTGGATTTATACGAAAAATATGCTTCGGATTATAATCCTGATGATATTCTTCGGGGCAGGGTTTTGCCAGGTGCTGTTGAGCGGATGGCGTCGGCACCTTTTGACGAAAAACTCAGTGTTATCGGTCTTCTCGTCAGCCGTCTCAGCGACGGTGCCAGAGAATGTTTTGAAAAGGACAGTTTTGTGGAACGGCTTTTTGCTGCTTTGAAGTTTGTGAAATCTGAACCGGATTTATTAGAAGGTTTGACAATGGTTTTGACAAATGAGAAAGAAAAATGGGAAAAGAATCAGAACGGAAAAGCAATGGATAAAGCGGATGCGCGAATAGCACAGCACCTGATGAATAAGCTGGAAGAATATATTAAGATGGTAAGAAATGGTGGGGATTTTGAAGCCGTTAAAACCGATTTCAATGGCGAAGCAGCCAAACGTCAGGAAATGATTACCCATTGGAAATCAGGTTTTGATAACAGCTTTGGGTTTATAGAAGCAGCTTTTGGCGAAAGTCAGGAGATGGTGGTTTTTATTACAGAATTAAACAGCAGTCATTATGCCCTCTGGTTTATCGGTGAAAATGGCTGTGAAAAATACTATCAGTATAATCAGGGGCTTCTTCTCGGGGAGCGTCAGCGTTCGATTATGTCTGACATTCAGGGAATTGAAAAGGAACTTTCATTTTTAAACTAGGAGGAATAGACACATGAGAGAAAATGCCTGGAATACATATACAGACACAGATACAGAAATGATGGATGCTCTTATTACCGGATATAAATATTTTCTGGACAATGGTAAAACTGAGCGTGAATGCGTTAAACAGATGATTGCTACAGCAAGAAGCTGTGGCTATATTCCGTTGGAAGAAGTAATACGCACAGGGTATATGTTGAAACCCGGAAGTAAAGTCTATGCCCAGACAAAGGGCAAGGCTGTTATGTTTATGCATATCGGTCTGCTTCCGATTGAAGACGGCATGAATATTCTTGGAGCCCATATTGATTCTCCAAGACTGGATATTAAACAAAACCCTCTCTATGAGGATACTGAACTGGCTTATCTGGATACTCATTATTATGGCGGTATCAAAAAATATCAATGGGTGACATTGCCTCTTGCACTTCATGGTACGATTGTGAAAAAAGATGGCAGCCATGTAGAGATTAATATTGGTGAGGAAGAAAATGACCCGGTTTTTGGTGTGACTGATTTGCTCGTTCATTTATCTTCGAAACAGCTTGAGAAAAAGGGCTCTGTTGTTATTGAAGGTGAGAATCTGGACATTCTGGTGGGAAGCCGTCCTTTGAAAGAATCTGATGAAAAGGATAAAGTAAAAGCGAATATTTTACAACTTCTGAAAGAAAAGTATGATATTGAAGAGGAAGATTTCATTTCCGGTGAGATAGAGGTGGTTCCGGCAGGAAAATCCAGAGATTTTGGATTGGACCGAAGTATGGTTATGTCCTATGGACAGGATGACAGAGTATGTGCGTATACTTCTCTGATGGCTATGCTTTCTGTTGAACAGGTAAATCGTACAAGTGCGGCTATATTTGTTGATAAAGAAGAGATTGGCAGTGTAGGTGCTTCGAGTATGGGTTCAAAATTCTTTGAAAATACAGTAGCTGAAGTTTTAAATTCCATGGGACGATATACAGATTTGTCTCTGAGAAGGATTCTTTCACGTTCAAAAATGCTTTCATCCGATGTAAGTGCTGCTTTTGACCCGGCTTATGCATCTGTTTTTGAAAAGAAAAATTCAGCATATTTTGGAAAAGGTGTTGTATTTAATAAGTATACAGGTGCCAGAGGAAAATCTGCGTCCAATGATGCCGGAGCTGAATATGTGGCAAGAATACGCCGGATTATGGATGACCATAAGGTGGCTTATCAGATGGCTGAGATGGGTAAAGTAGATGCAGGCGGTGGAAATACAATTGCCTGGATTCCGGCAGCCTATGATATGGATGTTATTGACTGTGGTGTTGCCGTATTAAGCATGCATGCACCATGGGAGATAACAAGTAAAGCGGATATCTATGAAGCCGAAAAATGCTATGAGGCATTTCTGGAAACAGTAGACTGGCTTTAAAAAATGAAGAAAAGAGTCGAGGAATGATAATTGATTCCCCGGCTCTTTTTTTATATAATGAACCTACATCTAAAGACCACTTTCCTGTGGTCTTATATCTAACTATGTCCGGACATTCGTCCATATGAAATTTCATTTTATAAATATTAAAAAAGTTCAAAGGAGGAATTATTAATTTTTATGTATATTAAAAACAGAATATGTATTTTACTATGTTTTATTCTGATGTTCAATTTTTCAATGAAGGTATTTGCTGAGGACAGTGGTGAAGTTTCATATATGACCGAAGTGCAACCATCTGCCGGAGCTTTTTCAGAATATCCGGCAGGACCGGAGCATGATCCTGGTAGTCCGGCGAATATAAAGGTTATTGTGTATGACGGTTCCCTGGACCACGTTGCCTATTGTGTAGAATATAATACACCCCTGTGGCAGGGGATGACCGCCATATCCACAGGCGTTGAAGTGCCGAATCAAAATCTTATTGGAGATATACTTGCACTGGGATTTCAAGGCTATGAAGGCGGATGGAGTGATGGACTTTATAACAGAGATAGTGCGAGGGCTGAATATGCGGCAACCCAGGTACTGCTCTGGAATGCTGTACAAGGCCTTTTTGGCACAGATATTGGCGATAGAGCGGCAGACCATTTTTTATCGATAGTTCCGAACAGCAGTCATGCTCGCAGTTATTTTAATGATATTCAGGAGAGAATTATTGATAAGTATAAAATCCCCTCATTTTCAGCAGGGAACTTTGATGAAGTTCCAGTGGTTGAGCTTCAGTGGAATAAGGATAAACAATGGTATGAAATGACCTTATCCGATGAGAATGGGGTATTAAACCGCTATGACTATTCTGCTGAGGGTGTCGTTTTTGAAAAATCAGGGAATAGCCTTTATATACATACAACAAGTGAATTTGATGAACCGGTAACAGCTGAGGCAGTATGGGATGCGGGATTTGGTGGGAGCAGTGCAGCTCTTATATGGGAAACGAATTATGGAGAAGGTCAGAAGATGGGGACTCCGGTTCCTGTAACCAATTATCCGATTTTTTCTTATATACAATTAAAAACCATGCGAAAGGATGTGGAAATACCGATTTCTCTTACCATTCATAAAAAGGATGGAATTACGGATATACCTTTGAAAGGTGCTGTTTTTGATATTTTTGATGGAGAGCAGCGGCTTGGTTCTTTGAAAGATGGTGAAGATGGAACTTATCGTTGGAATGATGTGATAAAGATTAAGGACGGAGAGAACATCCAGAGAAAATTTCTCATTAAAGAAGTCAATCCTCCAATAGGTTATAAAAATTCGGATGTGGAAATAGAGATCCCGGTGGAAGGCATTGGAGGTCAGATGCTGACATTTGATTATGAAAGGACGGTTAAGAACCTTCCGGATACGCTTGTTGAGATTATCAAAAAAGATAAAGAAAGTGGAGAACCGATCACGGGGGCAGAACTCAAATTGCAGCATAAAGACGGCGATTATGAATACAGCTGGATAACCGACGGAAAGCCCTGTGTTTTGGAAGAAATACCGGCAGGGGAATATATTCTGACAGAAACGAAAGCTCCTGAAGGTTATCAAAAGGCTGAATCTATCACATTTTTGTTGAAAACAGATGGTGAAAAGCTGACGATAGTTATGGATGATGTAAAGATTCCAGAAACAGAAACCGAGACAGAAACTGAGACAGAAACCGAGACGGAAACTGAGACAGAAACCGAGACAGAAACCGAGACAGAAACTGAGACAGAAACAGAAACTGAAACTGAGACAGAAACAGAAACTGAAACTGAGACCGAAGCAGAAACTGAATCTGAAACCGAGCCGGAAAGCGAAACGAGAGAGACCTTTGTGGTGACTAAAAATATTGACACACCTGAAACCGGTGATGGATTTTCTATAGGGCTAATGCTTGCAATATGTGGCGTTTCTTTGATAATTTTGACAATTATTTTGTGGAGTTTAAAAAAAGTTCGTAAAAAGTAAGGTCTTGATAATCAAAGTCCGGTGTGATACACTGAGTAATGGAAATTCCGTCATATTGAGACGGAATTTTTTTACAAGATGTTTGCAAAACTGGAAAGGTAGTGACTATTGTGACTAAAATTGATATTATTTCTGGATTTCTGGGTGCAGGAAAAACAACTTTAATAAAAAAACTGCTCTCTGAAGCTTTTCAGAGTGAGAAAGTTGTGCTCATCGAGAATGAGTTTGGAGAAATTGGCATTGACGGTGGCTTTTTAAAAGAGGCCGGCGTCGAGATTACAGAGATGAACTCAGGATGTATCTGTTGTTCTCTTGTCGGTGATTTTGGTACAGCTCTTGAAAAAGTTATTAATGATTATCATCCGGACAGAGTTATTATTGAACCATCCGGCGTTGGAAAATTATCTGACGTTATCCGTGCTGTTGAAGGTGTCGGAGAAAAGATAGATATTATATTAAACAGTTATACAGCCGTTGTTGATGGACAGAAATGTAAGATGTATATGAAAAATTTTGGAGAGTTTTTCAACAACCAGGTAGAACATGCTAAAACCATCATTTTGAGCAGAACTCAGAAGATGTCAGATGATAAATTAAAAGAGTGCCTTGCAATGCTCAAGGAACATAATCCTAAAGCAACGATTGTTACGACGTCCTGGGATGATATTAATGGTATGAAGATTTTGAATGCTATGGAAAAAGAAAATGACTTTGTTCTTAAATTATTAGAAGAAGAGCATGAACATCATCATCACCACGATCATGAAGAACACGAGCACCACCAGGACCATGGTGACGACTGTACTTGTGGCTGTCATGACCACGAAGAACATCATCATCATGACCATGAAGAACATGAGCATCATCATGACCATGACCACGGACCGGATTGCACCTGTGGCTGCCATGATCACGACCATGACCATCATCATGCAGATGATGTATTTATGAGTTGGGGTTGTGAAGATGCCAGGAAGTACGATAGAGCTCAGATGCAGATGACTTTGGATATGCTGTCCCATTCAGATGAATATGGCATTATTTTAAGAGCCAAAGGAATGGTTCCGGATACAGAAGGTGGCTGGATTTATTTCGACCTGGTACCAGGTGAAGTTGAACTGCGTGACGGCGAACCGGATATTACCGGACGTTTGTGCGTCATAGGTTCTGAACTAAACGAAGCTAAGCTGGCAGAATTATTCGGTGTAAACTAGAACGGAGGAACAGAAGATGGAGATTCCTGTTTATTTAATTACCGGATTTCTGGAAAGTGGAAAAACAACTTTTATCCAGCAGGTGATTTTAGAAGGTAATTTTGTCGAAGATGAAAAAACATTATTGATTCTTACAGAAGAAGGCGAAACAGAGATTGAACCTGAACTTCTTAAACAATACAATGTTGATGTAGTAACGGTGGAAGACAAAGCGGATTTTACAGTAGAATTTTTGAAGAAATGCCGTAGAGACTATCGTCCACAGCAGGTTATTATTGAATATAATGGGATGTGGCCGGTCAGTGAATTTATGTCTATGAAACTTCCTTTTAATTGGGAATTGTTTCAGGTTGTATCAACGGTAGATGCTTCAAATTTCCAACTGTATATGAACAATATGCGTTCACTCATGGGAGATATTCTGAGTTGTACAGGAATGGCTATATTTAACCGTTGTAACGAAGAAACAACAGATATTTCATATTTGATTCGTAATGTAAAGGTTTTAAACAATCAGGCAGAATTGATCTTTGAGGCTGAGAATGGTGATATTCTTGACCCGGGAGAAGATATTCTTCCGTATAATGTCAATCAGGATATTATCGAGATAAGTGATGAGAACTATGGCATCTGGTATCTTGATGCACTGGACCACGGTGAACGGTATGAGGGCAAACAGGTTGTCATTAAAGGCATGGTATTCCGCTCAGAGAAGTTTGATGATGGATATTTCGTTCCGGGACGTATGGCAATGACTTGCTGTGCAGATGATGTCACCTTTTTGGGATTTCTGTGTAAAAGCCAGTTCGCTTCCCGTTTAAAAAATAAACAATGGGTGCGAGTGACAGCAGAAGTCACTTTGGAGAATAGAGAAGAGTACCATGGCATTGGTCCGGTACTTCATGCAAAGCGTATTGAAAAAGCTTCCAAACCGGAAGAAGATATGGTTTATTTTAACTAGGTCTAAAAAATATTCTTTTATTCATTTGAAATTCAGGATGAATAGGAGAATATTTTTTTTGCCGCCGTCCCCTTTTTATAAAGTTATTGACAACTAATTCCAATCACGGTAAGATGAATTGAAGAAAATGAGAATTTATATCATTAATATAGACGGGGGAACACATATGACCTTAGCAGAAGGAATTCCGGGAACGGAATACGAAATCTCTTCTATAGAAGTAAATGAAAAAGTCGGACGGCGTTTAGAAGCACTTGGCTTAATTTATGGAACGAAGATTGAAGTTTTAAATAGAAAAAGAAATGGTACATTGATATTTAAAGCCCGTGGGACACGACTGGCTATCGGTAAAGAAATATCGAATGGCATTTTTATAAAGGAGGGTCCAGCATGGGAAAAGAAATAATTAATGTAGCCTTTGCCGGTAATCCGAATTGTGGCAAGACCACACTTTTTAATGCTTATACAGGAGCACGTCTGAAAGTTGCAAACTGGCCGGGAGTAACTGTAGAAAAGAAAGAAGGCGCTTTTAAATTTCACGAATTTCAGTATAAACTGGTAGATTTGCCGGGAATATACAGTCTGACCTGCTATTCTACAGAAGAAATTTTATCTCGACAATATCTTCTTGAAGATGAGGTAGATGTGGTAGTAGACGTTGCGGATGCTTCAAATCTGGAGAGAAATTTATATCTGACGCTCCAATTAATCGAATTGGGGAAACCCGTTGTTTTGGCTCTGAATATGATGGATATTGTTGAGGAGCGGGGAATGGAATTGGATATTCACCGTCTTCCGGAGATGCTGGGGGTTCCTGTAATTCCAGTCTCTGCCAGAAAGCGGACAGGTCTTGAGGTACTTATGCATGCAGTGGCTCATCATCAGGGGAAACATAATAATGAACTTTTAGAACACCATCATGATATGATAGCTGCTCAAAGTGTTCACAGACACAATCATCACAAAGAATTTGCTATGGTTTATTCCGATGATATTGAAGATAAAATTGATGATTTGGAAGAACGCCTTTTAGCCGCTTATCCGGAAGTGACCAATCCAAGATGGCACGCCATTAAGATGCTTGAAAAGGATCCTGAAGTCATGAAGAATTATTCGATTCAGACAGACGATATTGTAGATAAAAGTTATGAACATGAAATCATTAATCAAAAGTATGATTTTATTGAAGAAGTTATTGATGAAGTTTTAATGAATCGAACAAAAAAAGAAGAGAATACAGAGAAAATTGACCAGTGGATGACTCACCCAGTGTGGGGAATGCCGATTTTCTTCGGAATTATGGCTCTTGTTTTTCTTTTGACCTTTGTGGTTGGCGATTGGATTGCCGGAGGCTTTGAAATGGTTATTAGTGCCATTTCAGGAGCTATATATAACGGAATGATGGGACTTCGTTTAAGTCCGTTCCTTATATCCCTTGTCTGCGATGGTATTATTACAGGTGTTGGTGGTATTCTGACTTTTTTACCAAATATATTTATGCTTTTCCTTGCATTAGCATTTTTAGAGGACAGCGGTTATATGTCAAGGGTTGCTTATGTTATGGATGGACTTATGGAGAAGATGGGCCTTTCTGGACGGGCCTTTATTCCGATGCTTTTAGGCTTTGGATGTACAGTTCCTGCAATTATGAGTGCTAGGACGCTTGAAGATACAAGGGACCGTTTGAGAACCATCATGGTTACTCCGTTTATGTCCTGCAGTGCAAGACTTCCAATTTATGTTCTCTTTTCTAAAATGTTCTTTGGAAGATATGCTATGGTCGCAGCCTTTTCCATGTATGTTATCGGTTTATTTGTAGCCATTGCCATTGCACTTATCTACAGTAGAGTTGTTAAAAGAAAAGAAGAGAAGAATTGTCTCTTAATTGAGCTTCCGGAATATAAAACACCGAATGCACGAACAATTATTATTTATGTATGGGAAAAAATCAAAGACTATCTGACAAAGGCCGGAACAACGATTTTTGTAGGTTCTGTTCTTTTATGGGTTATTATGAATTTTGGACCATCAGGAATGGTGTCGGATATCTCTGCAAGTTTTGCAGCCGGAATAGGTAAATTCCTTGTGCCGGTCCTGGCACCAGCTGGTCTTGGATTGTGGCAGATAGGAGTTGCTCTCATTTCAGGTGTAGCCGCTAAGGAACTGGTTGTTTCAAGCTGCAGTGTTCTTTTTGCCATGAATATTAATTCGGATATGGGGCTTGAAGCTTTTCATCATACATTAAATACTATGGGATTTGGAACATTGAATGCTTATGCACTTATGGTATTCTGCCTCTTATATGTTCCATGTATGGCAACCATTGCTACAATACATAAAGAAACTGCTTCGTGGAAATGGACGATTGGGATGGTTATTATGCAGATCCTTGTGGCATGGGGAATAGCCGTGCTTATTTTCCAAATAGGTTCCATGTTTATGGGAGGTTGATGAAATGGCTTTTACAATTGCTTTTACGGCTGTCATTATTATATATGTCATATTTGTAATTTATCGCAAGATTATGCAGATTCGAGCAGGAAAATACTGCGAATGTTCCTGCGATGACTGCACAAAGCAGTGTGGTCAGAAAAAAGAGAAGAAATAACCTAAAAAGAGTATTGCCTTGTGTGCAATACTCTTTTTATACTATCGTAAATTATAGACTTTTCTGTGGGCAGTAGAGACAGGAAGATCAGCGATTTCATCTTCCGAATATAGATAATCATCCAGTTCGGTTCCGGAATCCGTGATTTCTCCAATATAAACGTTCATATGCCATACACGGTGTGAAAATACATGTTTAATTTCTTTACAGTATTCGGTAAGACGTACTGGTACACCATAATTTTCATAAAAAGCTTCTTCAAAACTAATGGGAGATTCAACTTCATATTGTACAAAAGCATAAAGATTTTCAAGAAGACCTTCCTTGTTTTTGATAAGGAGATATTTATTATCCTTTTTTAAAATAGCAGTAATATAATATAAATCGGTTTTTGAATTATTTTTTATATTTACCGGAAGGAGAGCTTCAGTGCCGGCAGCTTTAGCTTCGCAGAGAGACTGAACCGGACAGTGTTCGCAATTGGTTTTTTTAGGTGTGCAGATAAGTGCCCCCAAATCCATCATCGCCTGGTTAAAATAAGACGGTGAGGACCCCTTAATGAGTTCATCCATAAGGATCTGATAAGCTTTTTTGGTTTTATCAAGGGCAATGTTATCCTGACGATTATAAATTCGTGAAAGGATACGAAGGGTATTACCATCAACTACCCCTTTTTCCTGAGAAAAAGCAATGCTGGATATGGCACTGGCTGTATAGGGGCCAATCCCCTTAAGCTGAATAATATCTTTGTAATGCTCCGGAAAGACACCGTTATAGTCGTCCATAATCTGGCGGGCAGCTTCCTGCATGTTTCGCACACGTCGATAATAACCAAGCCCCTCCCAAAGCTTAAAAAGTGAATCTTCATCAACGTCTGCCAGAGATTTTATATCAGGCAGTTTTTCCAGAAAACTAATGTAATAGCTTTTTACTGTATCCACTTGTGTCTGCTGAAGCATAATCTCACTGACCCATATGGAATAAGGGTCTGCCGTATGCCGCCATGGTAAATCCCGGCCATGAGCGAAGTACCATATACATAGATTATTTTGAAATTCTTTTATACGCATTAAATTTGACATAGAGCAAGTTTAACATATTTTTTTCATTATTTCATCAAGAAAATAAAGGATTTTTCTTTTTAACGGAGAATATGTAATATGAGGAGAGATATTTATGAATATTCGAGAAAAACAGGAAATATGGGAAAAAGAATATTTAAGTCCCTATGCTTCTTTAAGTACGAATTCTCTCGGACGGGACAGGGAGGAACCCCAGTGTGATATTCGTCCGGTTTATCAAAGAGACAGAGATCGAATTCTTCATTCGAAATCTTTTCGAAGAATGAAGCATAAAACCCAGGTGTTTTTAGCACCGGCAGGGGATCATTA
This sequence comes from Clostridia bacterium, assembly GCA_009929615.1. Lineage (GTDB taxonomy): Bacteria > Bacillota > Clostridia > Lachnospirales > Lachnospiraceae > Frisingicoccus. The sequence continues at coordinate 73,220 of SAAB01000002.1, forward strand.
TAGAACACGCCTTACACATACTCTGGAAGTTGCACAGATTGCTCGTACAGTAGCCAGAGCTTTAAGAATGAATGAAGATCTGACAGAAGCGATTGCACTTGGTCATGATTTGGGGCATACTCCTTTTGGTCATGCAGGCGAAGCGATTCTTGATCAACTTCATCCGGATGGATTTAAACACTATTATCAGAGTGTCCGGGTGGTGGAACTACTTGAGAAAAACTGCCACGGACTTAATTTGACAAAAGAAGTGCGTAATGGTATGATGAACCATTCTACTTCACGAATGCCTATGACGATGGAAGGCAAGATTGTCAGATTTTCTGATAAGATTGCTTATATAAATCATGATATAGATGATGCGATTCGAGCTCATATTATAATTGAAGAATCTCTGCCCGCAGAGTATACCCGGGTTCTCGGAAGTTCTCCAAAAGAACGACTGAACACGTTGATTCACGGGATGATTAGTGAAAGTACGGGACAGCCTGATATACGCATGCCGGAAGAGATTGAGAAGGCTATGCTCGGCCTAAGAAACTATATGTTTGAAAGTGTATATACAAACCCGGTTGCAAAAGGTCAGGAGAAGAAAGCCCAGAATATGCTGGAGGTGTTATACCACCACTTTATGAAGGACTTTCATGAGTTGCCGGAGGAATATGTGGAACTTGTCACAAAAGGCGGTGAAAAGATGGAATCCGTTGTATGTGATTATATTGCAGGAATGACAGATCAGTATTCGATAAAGGTTTACGAAGATTTGTATGTTCCGTTTGTATGGAAGGTGGTCTGATGTTTTATTCAGATGATGTCATAGAAGAAGTCCGTGCACGTAATGACGTGGTGGATTTGATTGGAAATTACATAAAACTCACAAAAAAGGGCAGTTCTCATTTTGGCCTGTGTCCTTTTCATAATGAAAAGTCGCCATCTTTCTCGGTGAGCCGCGACAAGCAGATGTATTATTGTTTTGGTTGTGGCGCAGGTGGGAATGTTATTACCTTCGTTATGGAATATGAGAATTATTCGTTTTTGGAAGCTGTCAAATATTTAGCAGAACGTGCCGGAATCAAACTTCCCGAAGTGGAAGTTACAGAAGAACAGAAGCGGACTCAGAATCGCAGGCAGCAGCTTCTTGATATGAATAAGATAGCTGCCCAGTATTTTTATTATCAGTTAAAAGGAAAGAATGGCAGTCAGGCCAGGGATTACTTCGAAAAGAGGCAGCTCTCAAGTGACACTGTAGCACATTTTGGACTGGGTTATGCAAATCCCTACCGGGACGACCTGTATCAGTTTTTGAAGAAAAAAGGCTATGAAGATGGTCTTTTAAAAGATTCGGGATTGGTATCCATCGATGAGAAAAAAGGTGCTCATGATAAATTTTGGAATCGGGTTATGTTCCCGATTATGGATGTCAATAATAAGGTTATCGGTTTTGGCGGACGGGTTTTGGGAGATGGCACTCCGAAATATTTAAATTCCCCGGAAACGCTTCTTTTTGATAAAAGCCGCAATCTCTATGGATTAAATTTTGCCAGGACTTCCAGACAGTCTTTTATGATTATATGTGAAGGATATATGGATGTTATTGCCATGCATCAGGCCGGATTTACGAATGCTGTTGCATCACTTGGTACGGCCTTCACACTTCAACATGGTGTTTTGCTAAAACGTTATACGGAAGAGGTCATTCTGGCTTACGATAGTGATGAGGCTGGTATCAAAGCGGCTTTACGGGCTATACCGATTCTTCGTTCAGCAGGACTTAGAATACGGGTTCTTCATATGACACCTTATAAGGATCCGGATGAATTTATTAAGAATCTCGGTACGGAGGCTTTTAAAGAACGCATTGAAAAGGCGGAGAACAGTTTTATGTTTGAAGTTTCCGTTCTTGAAAAATCCTACAATTTGGGAGACCCGGATGGTAAAACCAGATTCTTTAACGAAGTGGCCAAACGTCTGCTGGCTTTTAGTCAGGAGCTGGAGCGGAATAATTACATCGAAGCCGTAGCCAGACATTATGCGATTCCTTTTGATGATTTGCAAAAGCTGGTCAACCGTTATGGAATGACAATGCCTGAACGGGAGATAGTTCGTGAGGAACGCTCTTTTTCAAGAAGGTCTGCGGACAGCCTTCAATATCCTGAAGCTTTGCTGGCTTCCCAGCAGCTGCTTCTTACATGGCTTGTGAATGATACAAGCTTGTTGAAGAAAATTAAACCATGGGTTGGATGGGAAGATTTTGTACATCCGGTTTATCAAAAAGTATGCCAAGCAGTATATGAGTCGATAGAATCCACAGGACAGATTGTTCCGGGACAGATTATTAATTTGTTTCAGGAAAAGGAAGAACAAAAACTAGTTGCCAGTATTTTCAATTCGAATATTGCCGGTATCGAGGACAAAAATGCCAGGGAAAAAGCTTTGACAGAAACAGTGGTGAAAATCAAAAGAAACCACCTTGATGAGATGAGTCGTCAGATTCATGACCTTGGTGAATTACAAAACATTATAAAACTTAAATCAGATTTACAGAATTTGCATATTTCTCTCTAAGGTGGAGAGAATATAAACAGATTTCCAGGAGGATGACTATGGGCGAAAAATTAACATTTGAAGAACGATTAACAACACTGGTAACAACCAGTAAAGATAAAAAAGGCAGTATGGCATTTCAAGAAGTCAATGACTATTTTTCGGATATTGATTTGACCGAAGAACAGATTGAACAGATTTATGATGCTATGGATAAAGCCCATGTAGATTTATTGAAGATGGATGATGTCATCCTTCCAGAGGAGTATTTGGAAGAAGAGAAGGAAGAAATTGAAAAGATTGATTTTTCCATACCTGAAGGCGTCAGCATGGAAGACCCGGTTCGTATGTATCTGAAAGAAATCGGTAAAGTACCCCTTCTTTCAGGTGAGGAAGAGATGGAACTGGCAAAACGTATCGAAGCTGGTGATGAAGAGGCAAAAAAACGTCTTTCTGAAGCCAATCTTCGCTTGGTTGTCAGCATTGCAAAACGTTATGTAGGACGTGGGATGCAGTTTTTGGATTTGATTCAGGAGGGAAATCTTGGATTGATGAAAGCTGTAGAAAAATTTGACTATCAAAAGGGCTATAAATTCAGTACCTATGCAACCTGGTGGATACGTCAGGCTATTACACGTGCTATTGCTGACCAGGCCAGAACCATACGTATCCCTGTTCATATGGTAGAAACCATCAATAAACTGGTACGTACTTCCAGACAGCTTCTTCAGGAACTCGGGAGAGAACCTACGCCGGATGAAATCGGTGAACGTATGGAACTTCCAGTGGAGAGAGTTCGTGAAATCATGAAGATTTCTCAGGAGCCTGTTTCTTTGGAAACACCTATCGGTGAAGAAGATGACAGCCACCTGGGTGATTTTATACAGGATGATCATGTGGCTGTGCCTGCAGATGCTGCAGCATTTACCATGCTTCAGGAACAATTAGAAGAGGTCCTTGCTACACTTTCAGAAAGAGAAGCCAAAGTTCTCCGTCTTCGTTTTGGATTAGATGACGGAAGGGCAAGAACTCTTGAGGAAGTTGGAAAAGAATTCAGTGTTACAAGGGAACGTATTCGTCAGATAGAGGCTAAGGCTTTGCGGAAACTCCGAGGTCGTGGACGCAGTGGCAAATTAAGAGATTATTTGACAAACTAGGAGACAGCTATGTTGAAAATATCAAAACGTTTAGAACAGGTTGCCGGTATGGTGCCAAAGGGCACCCGTCTGGCCGATGTTGGAACAGATCACGGGTATGTACCCTTATGGCTGTTGGAACGTGGACTTATTACATCAGCCATAGGAATGGATGTGAATAAAGGTCCTTTACTCAGGGCCGAAGAGAATCGTAATAAATATGGTTTTCAGGAAATGATGGAACTGCGTCTATCGGACGGTCTTGAAAAATTAAAGCCGGGTGAAGCGGATACTGTACTGGCTGCCGGAATGGGCGGACCACTTATGATTCGCATCCTTGAAGAAGGAACTTCGGTTTTAATGGACATAGATACCTTGGTCTTACAGCCACAATCCGAAATAGCTTCCGTTCGGCGTTATCTTTTAGAACATGATTTCCGGATTCAGGAAGAGATAATGCTTGTGGATGAAGGCAAGTATTATATGGCTATGAAGGCTGTTCATGGAATTACTGATGGCTGGACAGAAACGGAATATTTATTTGGAAAACATTTATTAGAAAATAAACATCCGGTATTGCTGGAATATCTAAAAAAAGAAAAAGCATTATACCAGAGTATTAAAACCAGATTGGAAAAAGAGTCCCAAACCCATAAAAAACGTTATCAGGAGGTCTGTATATATCTTGATGAACTGGATAGAGGACTTAAGTTTTATTTGTGAGTCACCGCAGGCGGCCTGCCTACGCAGAGCCTGTTCGAACGCAGTTCGAATTTTAATGGCGATGCTCGATAACTTGTGAGCCGTCACGGGAAGTGAGGAAATACATATGAAGGGCGAAAAACTTTACCATATTTTACAACAGTTTTTTCCGAACCAGGCAGCTCTGCCATGGGATAATGTAGGGTTATTGTGCGGTCGGATGGATAAGGAAATCAAAAGAATATACGTGGCTCTAGACCCGGATATGAAGGCAGTAGAAGGTGCTATAGCAGCCGGAGCAGATTTACTTCTCACCCATCATCCTTTGATTTTTTCAGATATCAAACGGATTGAAGAAGGGGATTATCTTGGTGAACGAATTATAAAAATCATAGAAAACCACATGGCCTGTTATGCGATGCACACCAATTATGATGTGAAACGGATGGCAGGCCTTGTTGCCAGCCGGATGGACCTGAAAAATATCTGCGTTCTTGAACCTACAGTGGAAGACAAGAGCGAAGGTATTGGATTTACAGGCGATTTAAAAGAAGCTGTTTCACTTAAGGACTATGGGGAAAAAATCAAGGAATGGTTTGATATTCCGGATGTGCGCATTTATGGTGATTTGAATCAGATGATTACCCGGGTTTCAGTATGTCCGGGGTCAGCTAAAGGAATGGAAGATTTTGCCTTGGCACAGGGAGCACAGGTGCTTGTTGGCGGAGATTTCGGACACCATGAAGGCCTGGACTGCATTGAGAAAAATATTGGGGTTATCGATGCAGGACATTATGGTCTGGAACATGTTTTTATTAAGGATATATGCGAATTTCTACAGGTGAACTGCCCGGATATTGAAGTCACTCTGGCACCGCTAGAATATCCGTTTCATACAATATAAACTCAGAAGGGGTATTGGGAATTATGAAAGAAAATGAAAAAATTCAGGTAACTATTTTGGATGAGGTGTTTGAATTTGCCTCAGGAATAAGTCTTCAGGAGATTAGCCGTGATTTCCAGGAGCGTTTTCCACATCGTATTCTTTTGTCCAGAGTGAACGGAAAACTTAAGGAGCTGCACCATCATCTTAGAAAAAACTGTCATGTTGAGTTTTTGACGACGGCAGATAAGATAGGTAATATGACTTATCGCCGTACAGCGACGCTTGTTTTAACAAAGGCTGTTATGGATGTCTTGGGCAAGGATACCGAACTGATTGTGGATTTTTCAGTTGATAAAGGTTATTATTGCGAAATTAAAAATCATGTTACCATTAATGATGAGATTATCGAAAAGCTTCAGAATAGAATGGTTGAACTGACAAAAATGGATATTCCCATTATTAAAATGAATATAAATACCAGAGAGGCCATGGAACTCTTTAAACTCAATGGAATGAATGAAAAGGAAAAACTTTTTAAGTACCGCCGTGCTTCCAGAGTGAACATTTACCAATTGGATAATATTATTGATTACTATTATGGATATATGGCTCCATCGACGGGATATATTCCGGATTATAAATTAATACCTTATAAAGAAGGTTTTGTTCTTCAGATGCCGGTGATAGATGCACCGGAAATTGTTCCTGATTTTAATCCATCAGAAAAGATTTTCAACGTTTTAAAGGAAGCCAGTATTTGGGGAGAACGCCTTGAAATATGTAATACAGGCGAGTTAAATGATTGTATTGCCAATGGCGGCTTTATGGATCTTGTACTTGTTTCAGAAGCCTTGCAGGAAAAAAATATTGCAGCCATTGCAGACGAGATTTACAGCAGCGGTAAACGGATTGTATTAATTGCAGGTCCTTCTTCCTCAGGAAAAACAACATTTTCCCATAGATTAAGTATACAGCTTCGGGCAAAAGGGCTTAAGCCCCATCCGATTCCTGTAGATGACTATTTTGTGGATAGAGAGTTGACACCGAAGGATGAACAGGGAAATTATAATTACGAATGTCTTGAAGCTCTAAATATAGAACAGTTTAATAAGGATTTGCAGGATCTCCTTGCCGGAGAAAGAGTAGAACTGCCGATTTTTAATTTTGTCAGTGGAAAGTCTGAATACGGCAAAAACAATTTCCTGCAGATAGGAAGTGATGAAGTTCTTGTTATTGAAGGAATTCACTGCCTGAATGATGCCTTGACCTATAGTATTCCAAAGGAAAGTAAATACAGAGTCTATATAAGTGCATTAACCCAGTTGAATCTGGATGAGCATAACCGGATTGCAACAACGGATGGACGACTGATTCGCCGTATTGTTCGGGATGCAGCACACAGAGGTGCTTCAGCAGCGCATACTATTGCTATGTGGGATTCTGTCCGCCGTGGCGAAGAATCAAACATATTTCCATTTCAGGAAAATGCCGATGCTCAGTTTAATTCGGCGCTTGTGTATGAACTTTGTATATTAAAACAATTTGCAGAACCATTGCTGTTTAACATTCAGCCGGGGCAGCCCGAATATGAAGAGGCTAAACGTTTACTTAAGTTTTTGGATTATTTCATAGGTGTGACTAGTGAAAATATTCCAAAGAATTCCATATTGAGAGAATTTATCGGCGGCAGTTATTTTAACGTGTAGGACGCTTTACAAACAGGAAAAAGAATGCTATTATTATAATTCAAGTCTGTCGAATGGTCGCGCCTGTTTATACCGAAAGGTTTCAGGTGAGGAAAGTCCGAGCTTCATAGGGCAGGATGCCGGATAACGTCCGGTGGAGGCGACTCTAAGGAAAGTGCAACAGAAATAAACCGCCGGTTTAACCGGTAAGGGTGGAAAGGCGAGGTAAGAGCTCACCGCTCTTCTGGTAACAGAAGAGGCTCTGTAAACCCCATTCGAAGCAAGGCCGCACATAAGACTATACGGCTGCCCGTCGTGTCTTAGGGTAGGTCGCTGGAGCTTCCTGGTAACAGGAAGTCGAGATAGATGACCATTTTTAACATAACTCGGCTTACAGACAGACTTGAAAAAAGATACTGGTTTCAGTGTCTTTTTTCATATCAAAAGAAAACCTTCTAATGCGCAATAGATATAAATAGAGAAGAGGAGTAGTATGGGCATTTTAAAACGTACCTGGGGAATCGTTTCTCCATTGATTATATTTTTTCTGATTCAGTATATGGTTTCATTTGCAGCAACTTTTATTTTTATGAGCAGTGCTGCCGGAACGAATATTCTGACAGACAATGCACAGGCCATTGCATTAACCGAAGCAGCCTATGAGATGCTGAATAACAATGTGGTTTTGATGGCCGGCATTGCAGCCCTTATTTCCATTCCTATATTTAACCGGATGCTTGGAAAAGAGTGGCTGAAACGTTCGTATCTCATTGAGAGCCGGGAACCTAAGTTTTATAAATATATTTTTGTTGCTGTGATGTCGGCCGGGCTGACAGTGGCTGTTAATTTAGCTATTAATGCTTTTGAGCTTTTCAGATACGCGACAGATTATGCCCAGATTGCCCGGGAGATGTATGCGGAACCTCTGTATATGCAGATACTTGTTATTGGAATTCTTGTCCCTATTGCAGAGGAATTGATGTTTCGTGGCGTTATCTATGAACGAATTTGTGCTTATGGGAATGAAACGACGGGGGCAATTCTGACAAGCTTTTTATTCGGAATGTATCATGGAAATATGATTCAGGGAATGTATGCCTTTGTTTTTTCAATGTTAATGATATTCGCTTATAAAAAAACTGGCAGTTTTTTTGCACCTGTTTGTTTTCATATTGTGAGTAACTTAACCGGTCTGGTTTTAAATCAGCTGAACCCTCTTTCGAGTATGGAATATTCCATTGGAATTGTGTTGTCTGCCTTTATTGGACTTTATGGACTTTATGAATTGAAAAAAGGTGATTTTTTCAAAGTAATACCTTTGGATTTGAATCCTGAAACCTATGAAACGGAGGAAAAAGAGGAATAAAAGTCGAAAGATATTTATTGACATGATTGGCAAAATCATGTATGATAAGAACATAAAAGAACGAATGTTCGATAACGTTTTATAGATAAAGGAGAATCATATATGGCATCAGGCAAAGCAATAGCGAAAGTCACAGAAAAAGTTAATAAAGAAGAGAAGATGAAAGCTCTCGATGCGGCGATTGCCCACATTGAAAAACAGTACGGTAAAGGCTCTGTAATGAAACTTGGAGATAATTCAGCAGCGATGGATGTTGAAACCATCCCTACAGGTTCGTTGAGTTTGGATTTAGCGCTTGGATTAGGTGGCATTCCAAAGGGACGTATTATTGAGATTTATGGACCAGAATCATCAGGTAAAACAACAGTAACCTTACATATGGTTGCTTCCGTTCAGAAACTTGGCGGAATCGCTGGATTTATTGATGCAGAACATGCACTTGACCCAGCTTATGCTAAACATATCGGTGTTGATATAGATAATCTTTATATTTCCCAGCCGGATAGTGGTGAGCAGGCTTTAGAGATAGCTGAGACGATGGTACGTTCAGGTGCTATTGATATGGTTGTTATTGACTCTGTTGCCGCTTTAGTACCAAAGGCTGAGATTGATGGTGAGATGGGAGATTCCCATGTAGGCCTTCAGGCCAGACTTATGTCTCAGGCACTTCGTAAACTCACATCTGTCATTAGTAAGTCGAACTGTATTGTTATATTCATTAATCAGCTGCGTGAGAAAGTCGGTGTTATGTTCGGTAGCCCTGAAACGACAACCGGTGGACGTGCTCTTAAATTCTACTCATCTGTACGTATGGATATTCGACGTATTGAATCTATCAAGATGAATGGTGAAGTTGTCGGCAACCGTACCCGCGTTAAAGTTGTTAAGAATAAGATTGCACCACCTTTTAAACAGGCGGAATTTGATATTATGTTCGGCCGCGGAATCTCCAGAGAAGGGGATGTACTCGATTTAGCTGCAGATATAGATGTCATTGTCAAGAGCGGTTCATGGTATGCATATCAGGGCAACAAGATTGGACAGGGAAGAGAGAATGCTAAGATTTTCCTGCAGGAACATCCTGAGATTCTTGAAGAAGTTGACCAGAAAGTCCGGGCTCATTACGGATTGATAGATATGCCGGAAGAAGCTGCTGAAATACCTGTTGAAGAATCTATTTCTGTGACAGAAGAATCATCCGAAGAATAATTGATAATTTTACATAATATAGAAAAGCCGGTATAAAAGCCCGGCTTTTCTTTGTTGTAATAGAATGTGGAGTAGAAGATGCAGATAAGTTATATAGAAAAGTCAGGAAAAAACAAAGTACGTATTACATTAGCTGATGGCGATAAATTTATTATTTCGGAACGGGACTGGCGAAGCTTCGGCGTTGATGCCGGGGATGAAATAGAAGATGATATTTTAAATAAGCTTTATACGGAATATCTGCTTCCTAAAGCTAAGTTTCGCGCGTTAAACCTGCTTAAAATGCGGGATAGAAGCCGCCAGGAACTTAGACAGCGTTTAAAACAGGACGGTTATCCGGAGATTGTCATTCAGAAAACGATAGAATATATTGATGGTTATCATTATCTGGATGATGTCCGCTTTGCAAAGAATTATGTGGATTACCGCGGAAAAAGAAAAAGCCGTAGGGAATTGGAATATGAATTGTCAGGAAAGGGGATTGATTTGCGCTCTATGTCGTTGGAGGGTGAGGAATTTAATATGCCTGAGGATAAAGACACAATTCGAAGTCTTCTTTTGAAACGGTGGGGTGAGCACCCATCGCCGGACCAGAAAGAGCGGGACCGTATGCTTCGCTATTTAGCACGACATGGTTTTGGAAGTGGGGATATATTGTCCGTATATAGAGAATTGGACATTTGAAACAATTTCTTCCGAGGATATTTAGGCAATATGTCAGTGGAATCATGAAATCCACTTGACATAATTATAAAAAAAGTATAGAATTTAAGTGTTGTATTTATATACAATTAAAACTAAATAAGGAGGTGCTCCTGTGCCGATAATTACTGCAGTTATCATCATTGTTGTAGCTGTTTTAGTTACTGCCCTTATCATTTGGAATGTGGCTGTTTCTTATAGAAAGAAAGTCGTTGAATCCAAAATCGGTTCCGCAGAAGAAAAAGCTCGTGAGATTATTGACGAAGCTATGAAAGCTGCTGAATCTAAGAAGCGTGAAGGCCTTCTCGAAGTCAAGGAAGAAGCTTTAAAGAATAAGAATGAGCTTGAAAAGGAAAGTAAAGAACGCAGAGCAGAATTACAGAAGTATGAGAAGCGCGTGCTTTCCAAGGAAGAAGCTGTTGATCGTAAAGCCGATTCCCTTGAAAAGAAAGAAAACCAATTAGTATCACGTGAGGACAAGCTGAACAAACAGTTGGCAGATGTCAATGAATTGAACCAGAAAAGAGTACAGGAACTCGAAAGAATCTCAGGTTTAACCTCCGAACAAGCAAAGGAATATCTTTTAAGAACGGTTGAAGAGGATGTAAAACACGAAACCGCAATGTTAGTTAAAGACCTTGAAAACAAGGCAAAGGAAGAAGCAAATAAAAAGGCGAAGGAATATGTGGTAACTGCTATTCAGAAATGTGCAGCAGACCATGTGGCAGAAACAACAATCTCTGTTGTACCACTGCCAAATGATGAAATGAAAGGCCGTATCATCGGACGTGAAGGACGGAATATCCGTACTTTGGAAACGATGACAGGTATTGATTTAATCATTGATGACACACCGGAAGCAGTTATTTTATCCAGCTTTGATCCGATTCGTCGTGAAGTAGCGAGAATCGCTCTGGAGAAATTAATTGTAGATGGCCGTATTCATCCAGCACGTATTGAAGAAATGGTCGAGAAAGCTCAGAAAGAAGTCGAAACCATGATTCGTGAAGAAGGAGAGGCTGCAACCCTTGAGGTTGGCGTACACGGTATTCATCCAGAACTTGTTCGTCTGCTTGGTAAGATGAAATATCGTACCAGTTATGGACAAAATGCTTTGAAACATTCTATTGAAGTTGCTCATTTATCCGGTTTATTAGCTGGAGAGCTGGGCGTTGATGTAAGGATGGCTAAGAGAGCCGGATTTTTACATGATATTGGTAAATCCGTAGACCATGAGATGGAAGGTTCCCATATTTCCATCGGTGTGGATTTGTGCCGTAAATACAAAGAATCTGCTGTTGTTATTAATGCAGTAGAATCTCATCACGGTGACGTAGAACCAGAAACACTGATTGCATGTATTGTACAGGCAGCGGACACAATTTCTGCTGCAAGACCAGGAGCTCGAAGAGAAACCTTAGAAACTTATACTAACAGATTAAAACAATTAGAAGATATCGCCAATGAATTTAAAGGCGTCGATAAATCTTTTGCTATACAGGCAGGTCGAGAGATTCGTATCATGGTAGTTCCAGAACAGGTAAGTGATGACGATATGGTATTGATGGCAAGAGATATTTCCAAGAAGGTCGAAGACGAATTGGAATATCCAGGTCAAATCAAGATAAATGTTATCCGTGAATCACGGGTTACAGATTATGCGAAATAAGAGTATCGTTATGTAATGACAGGATAAAATAGACCCTTGGAAGAATCTTCTTCCAAGGGTTTTATTACGCTATGAGAACCATATATACCAGTGGAGGCAGAATATGATAGAGTTACCGGATAAAGAAAAGGTTGTTAATTACGGACTGATTCATATCGTTGATAATGATAAGGATATAAAATCTATATTTAATAAAAAAGTTTATGAGGATGAATTTCTTAAGTTTTATGATATATATGTTCAAAGCTTAACGGCCTATTATACCTTATATGAAAACAGCAGTCATTCAGATGCCTATGTCAGGGAAGTGGCTTTGAAGATAATGGACCATGAAATGGAAAAAATTAATGCAATTGAAAAAAAGAGTCGTCGGGAAATGCAGATGATGGAAGATAGTGCTTTTGCAGCCCTTTTTGCGATTCCGGCTATCGTAAGATATCACACAAAGGCTACAGATTTGCTGGCAGATTATTTAATTGAAGAGTGGCATAAAAATTTCCCCAAAAATCAAATTCAAAAGGGAAACTTTGAAGAAATTAACAGTGGTTTTAAAAAACGGAAGTTCTGTTATATAACAACGGCTGTCTGTGACTCTTTAAATAAAGGAGATAATTGCTATGAACTGAATACACTTCGTAGCTACAGGGATAGATGGCTTTCGAGAGAACCTTACGGAGAGAAACTGATTGAACAGTATTATGACACGGCTCCTGGAATAATTGCCTTGATAAATACTCGAAAAGATTCAGATGAAATTTATAATGAAATTTATAAAGAATACCTCCAGCCCTGTATTTCCTATATTGAACGGAAAGAATACGAAGCGTGCAGAGATACTTATATAGAAATGGTAAAAAGATTAGATAGAAATTAAAAAAAGAGTATCGCCCATTCATGTGAGCGATACTCTTTTTTATATAAAAATTAGATATTTGCTGAATCTACGCGGTCGAATTCATCCTGAATCTCCTGTGCAGGAGCTTTGTCAAGGAGGCTTATAATAACAATAGCCAAAGAAGAAATGACGAAAGCCGGAAGTAAGGAATAAACACCAAACCAGCCGCCAAGCTTACTTATGTATAACGACCATACTAAGGATACAACTCCACCGGAAAGCATTCCTGCAATAGCGCCTTTTAAGGTTGTACGCTTCCAGAAAAGTGAGAAGAGAATCAGTGGGCCAAAGGCGGCACCGAAACCAGACCATGCATAAGAAACAATATTAAAGATAGAACTGTTCTGGTCTGCAGCGATAATAATGGCAACAGCAGCTACTAAAACGGTACTAAGACGGGAAACAATTAAAATCTGTTTCTCTGTAGCTTCCTTCTTAAAGATACCTTTGTAAAGGTTCTGGGCAATGGAGGAAGATACCATTAATAACTGAGAATCTGAAGTACTCATGGTTGCTGCCAGAATTCCTGATAATACAACACCGGCAACAAGTGCAGGAAGAAGACGAATAGTCATGAGAATGAAAATCGTTTCTGCAGAAGCCTGTGCGGCACCACCGAGTTCACCTGCATAAATTGTAGCACCTGTGAATCCGATAATAACAGAAACAGTCAATGAAATAAGCACCCAGATCATAGCAATCGTTTTTGATTTCTTTAATTCTTTTGTATTGCTAATAGCCATAAAACGAACGAGAATATGAGGCATACCAAAGTAACCAAGGCCCCATGCAAGACCGGACACCATGGAAATCACACCATAGCTGGCTGCTTTTCCAGTTGCAGGGTCATAGGTATTTAATAGACTGAAGTATCCGTCAAGACTCTGGCCATGTTCAATAATGCTGCTGATGCTTCCGGCAGCCTGAATACCCATAACAAGAACAAGCACGATAGCAAAGGACATTAAAAGACCCTGAATTAAATCGGTCGTACTCGCCGCAAGGAATCCACCAACAGATGTATACAGAATAATAACAATACTACATATAATCATGGTTGGAAGATATGGAAGTCCAAGAATCGTTTCAAACAATGTACCGCAGGCTTTAAAGCCTGAAGCCGTATAAACGGTAAAAAAGATAACCATCATAATAGCTGAAATTGTCATAAGAACTTTTTTCTTATCACGAAATCGATTACTGAAAAAATCAGGAAGGGTGAAAGAATTCTGACACACTTCTGTGTATTTTCTTAATCGCTTGGATACAAACTGCCAGTTAAGCCCTGTTCCGAGAATCAGACCGATAGCCGTCCAGCCGGCATCACCAAAACCGGTAAGATAGGCTGTTCCGGGCAGTCCCATTAAAAGCCAGCTGCTCATGTCAGAAGCTTCTGCACTCATAGCTGTAACCCATGGTCCAAGGCTTCGTCCACCGAGAAAATAGTCCTCTGAAGTTTTGTTTTTATTACCAAAGTGAAAGCCGACACACAGTACAATGAGCATGTAAGCGGCCATTGCAACAAACATCAAAATATTTGATGACATAACATTTTCCTCCTCTTATAAAACAATATTTTTTAGTATAACAAAAATGAAGATGAAAAACAATAAAAACTGTTATTTTGCTTATTTATGTAGTATACTTATTATTACGAAATTTAAAGGAGTGAAACAAATGAGTGAAGCATGTAATGAATCCAGCTGCAGTTCCTGTAATGTTGAGGGCTGCTCATCAAGAAAAGAAGAGGATTTCCTTGTACCAGCGAATGCAAAAAGTCATGTAAAACATGTAATTGGCGTTGTCAGTGGCAAGGGTGGTGTCGGTAAATCATTAGTCACCTCTGAACTGGCCGTTCTTCTGCAGAAACGGGGATATAAAGTTGGTATTCTGGATGCCGATATTACCGGACCATCAATCCCGAAAGTTTTTGGCGTTCATGGACAGGTTGTTGGAACGGAAGATGGAATTATTCCATTTGAAACCAAGACTGGAATCAAGATAATTTCAGTAAACTTAATTTTAGATAATGAAGAAACACCTGTTGTCTGGAGAGGACCTGTTATTGCCGGAGTTGTAAAACAGTTCTGGAATGAGGTTGTTTGGGGAGATATCGATTACTTGCTCGTGGATATGCCTCCTGGTACAGGTGATGTACCGCTGACGGTTTTCCAGTCTCTTCCGGTCGATGGTATTGTTGTAGTAACATCTCCACAGGAATTGGTTGGTATGATTGTTAAAAAGGCATATAACATGGCACAGATGATGAATATTCCTGTACTTGGTCTTGTTCAGAATATGAGTTATATTCTTTGCCCGGACTGTGGTAAGAAGATTTTCATTTATGGTGAAGGACACGGTGAGGAAACAGCAAAAGAACTGGATATTCCTGCCTACGCTTCATTACCTATGATTCCGGAGATTGCGGCATTATGTGATGCTGGCTCTATTGAGGATTATGATAATGAATATATGAAAGACTTCATCGATAAAATTGTATCCAGATAAAATATAAAGAATCCGCTATAAAGTGCAATGCCTTATAGCGGATTCTTAGTCTTTGGAATATAATATGTTTAAAGAAATTCGATAATACCTTTACCAAGTCTGGAGATACGGGCCTGGGAATAAACATCAAAGCCAGCTTCATCTAAACGGGCACGACCTGATTGGAAGGATTTCTCTATAAGAATGCCGATTCCGGCAACCGTAGCACCTGCCATCTGAACAAGGCGGGCAGCACCGGTTGCGGCTTCACCATTGGCTAGGAAATCATCAATAATTAAAACACGGTCGTCTTTATTGATATAATCTCTTGAAAGAGTAAGTTCATAGCTGGTTCCTTTTGTAAAGGAAGTAATATTCGTCTGGAATACTTGACCAGTCAGAATTTTTGATGTCTGTTTCTTTAAAATAACCATAGGTACTTTTAAAGCCTGGGCTGTGTATACAGCTGGAGCAATACCGGAACTTTCGATGGTCAGAACCCTTGTGATTCCGTGATTTTTAAAATGTTCATAGAAATCCAATCCAACCTGGTTCATTAAATCCGGATCAACCTGATGGTTTAAAAAGCCATCAACTTTTAAAACGGAGTCACTCAGAGCCTTGCCTTCGCGAAGAATTCTATCTGTAAGTAATTTCAATGTCGTCACCTCATATGTTTTCTCTAGATATTTCCATATAGTATAGCATATATTGCACGGGGATAAAAGAATTTTAAATAAATTTACAGGAAAAAACATTTTTTCACACTATGGTCATATTTTTTATATATAATATATGAAAAGAATACTCGGAAAGGGAACATATTATGAAACGTTATAAGATTCTCGTTATTGATGATGAAAGCCGTATGCGTAAACTGGTACACGACTTTTTGACAAAAAAAGATTATGATGTATTAGAGGCTGCCAATGGTGAAGAAGCCATGGAGATTTTTTATGAAGATAAGAATATTGACTTATTGATATTAGATGTTATGATGCCAAAGATGGATGGATGGCAGGTTTGTAGAGAGATAAGAAAAACGTCAAAAGTTCCGATTATTATGCTGACTGCCAAAGCGGATGAAAGAGATGAACTTTTAGGATTTGAACTTGGTGTAGATGAGTATGTTACAAAGCCTTTTAGTCCTAAGATTCTTGTTGCCAGAGTGGAAGCGATTCTTCGCCGAGTTGCAGGCGATGAAGAAGAAGGTGTTATTCAGGTGGGAGATATCCGGATGGATAAAAATGCCCATGAAGTTTTCGTAGATGGACAGCCTGTAGAGTTAAGCTTTAAAGAATTTGAACTTCTTGCATATTTTATTGAAAATCAAGGGATTGCTCTGTCAAGAGAACGTATTTTGAATAGTGTATGGAATTACGATTATTTTGGTGATGCCCGAACGATTGATACCCATGTAAAAAAACTCAGAAGTAAGATGGGTGAAAAAGGCGAATATATTAAAACCATCTGGGGAATGGGCTATAAATTTGAAGTAACTAAAGACTAAGCGGAGGCATTTTATGAATAAATCTTTAAGAGTAAAGTTATCTGCCACATTATTGGCAACGGTGCTGATAACCATGGTTATCTCAGTGCTGGTGAATAACTTTTTTCTTGTAAATTATTATATTTCAGGAAAACAACAGACTCTGGTTAGTGCTTATAACCGTATAAATACAATGTATAACACCTTTGATATTTCCGATGGAAATTCTGTGTCCTCAGACTCAGATGATTCTGTTTTCTTTCAGGAAAATGGCGCTGACGGCATTAACAACTTTCTGGATATCGAATTATCCATGGAACAGTTGAGCCAGAATAATAATATTTCCATCCTTTTATATCGGATTCAGAATCAAAGAATTATCAATCATAAAACGGTTTATGACATGCAGGTTTTATTTTCCAGCAGTGGAAATAATTCTTCAGATAATACCGAAGTAGAAAATTTTTCAATCTATAAAGATTATGTTCAATCTGAAGAACGAAAAGACATTCAGACTGAAAGTGAAAAATATGCTCTTCAGACAGTGTTCGTCAAGCGAATGGATACGTCTTACATTTATTTGATTGGTGCTATGGATAACGGTGATTATATTATGATTCGTTCTTCTGTTGCAAGTATTCAGGAGAGTGCAACCATATCCAATCAATTCTTTATCTATGTGACGATTTGCGTGAGCTGCCTGAGTTTTATTGCTATGCTGTTTATATCAAAAAGTTTTACGGAAAAGATTGTATCTTTGACAAAGATTGCTCAGAAGATGTCTCATCTGGATTTTGTTGAGAAGTATAAGGTTGAGACCGAAGATGAAATCGGTGTATTGGGAAGCAGCATTAATACCTTGTCAGAAACACTCGAAAAGACTTTGGGTGAGCTGAAGAGTGCCAATGTCCAGTTAAAACGTGAATTGGAACAAAAGGTCCAGATTGATGAGATGCGAAAAGAGTTTCTTTCCAATGTATCGCATGAACTCAAAACACCTATTGCTTTGATTCAGGGTTATGCAGAAGGACTTCAGGAAAATATCAATGATGATGAAGAAAGCCGCGAATTCTACTGCGACGTTATTATGGATGAAGCAGGAAAGATGAATGTCCTGGTTAAAAAACTGTTGGATTTAAATCAGATAGAGTTTGGAACAGAAGTACTTAATATGGAACACTTTGATATTGTATCAACCATACAGAATATTCTCTCTAACGCCGAAATTCTTTTCCGGCAGAAAGAAGCTGTTTTGAAATTCGAAGTCAGTGAGCCGGTCTATGTATGGGGAGATGTTTATCTCGTTGAAGAATCCTTTACTAACTACATGTCCAATGCATTAAATCATGTGGATGGGGACAGAGTGATTGAAGTCAAGGTGACTAAAGAGCATGATAAAGCTAAAATCTCTGTATTTAATACAGGTACGCCAATACCAGAAGAAGATATTAACCAGATTTGGGTTAAATTCTATAAAGTCGACAAAGCTCGAACCAGAGAATATGGCGGAAGTGGTGTAGGCTTATCAATTGTTAAAGCGACGATGGAACGGCTTGGACAAAGCTATGGTGTTGAAAACAGGGAAAATGGTGTCGAATTCTGGTTTACACTGGATGCTTCAAATGAAGTTCCCCAGCTGCCGGAGGCTATTGATAATAAGTAGGTAAAAAGAAGTGATAATCCATGTATTGTGGATTATCACTTCTTTTAAATATAATGATATCGATTACGTTTGAAATAGAAGAAAAAGGATGTTATAAGAGCTGCAGCCAATTCGGCAATAATAACTGCAAACCATATACCATCTATGCCAAAAAGTGCCGGCAAAATCAGAATGCTTCCAATCTCAAAGACGAAGGTCCTCAAAAAGGATATAGCAGCGGATACAAGGCCATCATTTAAAGCGGTAAAAAAAGCAGAGCCAAAAACATTATATCCAATCAGAAGAAAGGAAAAGGAATAGATTTGAAAAGCATGAAGAGTAAGTTCATATAATTCCTTATCATAACCAACAAAGGTGCCGGCCAACGGTACAGATAGCAATTTGGATATAATAAGCATGGATATTCCGGCAATCCCAACTAAAGACAAGCTCTTTTTAAATATGTTTTTTAATTCTTTACGATTTCCAGCACCATACTGATAACTGACAATAGGTGCACACCCCATAGCATATCCATAATAAATGGCCGAAAAGACAAAGCTGGCATACATCAGGACACCATAGGCGGCAACACCGTCAGCCCCTAAAAAACGCATTAGTTGATAATTATAAAGAATTGTTACAACAGAAGCAGCAATATTGGCAACCATTTCCGATGAGCCGTTCGTACAGGCTTTAAGCAGAACCCTTCCATAAAATCTGGTTTTTAGGGTGAGTCGGAGCAAACTATCATTTTTTCTTGAAAAATAAATTAACGCAATGATTGTTCCTGCAGCCTGGCTGAATGCTGTGGCAAAAGCGGCACCAAAAAGTCCCCATTTAAAACCGATGATAAAAAGGGCATCTAAGAGAATATTTGATACTCCGGAAAAGATGGTTATAAACAAACCTAATTTAGGTTTTTCGGCTGTAATAAAAAAACTTTGAATGGCAAACTGAAGCATGAAAAAGGGCGTACCGAAGAGAATTGTTCGCCCATAAAGAATACAGTTCGACAGCATGGCGTCATCAGCTCCAAGCAGACGTGAAAGAAAAGGTATCAAAATAAAACCTGCAATTCCGACAAAAACGCCAATCCCCAGTACAATGTAAATAAGCATGGAAAAATAAGCATTTGCTTCATCGGGTTTCTTTTCACCAAGTGTTCTGCCTACAATGGCAGTACCACCGGCACCAATCATAAGACCAAAAGCACCTAAAATAGCAAAAGCAGGGCTGACCATATTGATTGCAGCAAAAGCAGTTTTTCCCACATAATTTGAAACGAAGAAACCATCTACGATACTGTAAATGGATGTAAAAATCATCATCGCTATAGACGGCAGTGTAAAACGCAATAAACGGCTATAGGTGAAATGATCTGATAATTGAATTCGCATATATAATAATCCTTTCAAGGGTTGTAATTCTTAAATAATGACAAAAAAAGCGGTATAATCTCCGTAGAGGCTATACCGTCTTTTGAATAACGCAAATGTATGTATTTAATCCTATAAATCAATCTTTCCGGAAAAATCGTCGTTAATTACATAATAAGCAGCATTCTCTTCAGGTTTCACATAGAGTTTGATGTCTTTAATATCTTTGATTTTTTTACCATCATTTAACCAGAGTTCTTTAACCTTTGCAATGATGTCTTTTTCTTCTACCTGTAATCCTTGATACTCAACAAATACTGATGTTTTCATACATAGCCTCCTTAAGAATATAACTACCAATAAGCTTTGCTTACTATAGTATTACATTTTTATAGGTTTGGCAATGGAAAATTTCAAACTTCTATGATAGAATAGTTTAGACAACTAAAGTTTTAGGAGAATAAAGATGATTGCGATTATTGATTATGATGCAGGAAATATTAAGAGTGTTGAGAAAGCATGCCAGTATTTAGGCCAGGATGTGAAGATTACCAGAGACCGTGATGAGATTATGGAAGCAAGTCACGTCATTCTGCCGGGAGTTGGTTCCTTTGGTGATGCGATGAGTCATTTGAAAGAATACCATTTGATTCAGACAATATATGATGTAGTAGAGAAGAAAACCCCTTTTCTTGGAATATGTCTTGGTTTGCAGCTGATGTTTGAACGTAGTGATGAAAGTAAGGGAGTTAGCGGACTTGGAATTCTGCCAGGGGAGATTCTGGCTATTCCACCATCCGATGGATTAAAGATTCCTCATATGGGATGGAATTCTTTAAAAATAACACCAGGAACCCGCCTTTTTAAGGGGATAGAAGAGGATGCCTATGTTTATTTCGTTCATTCCTATTATTTGAAAGCAGGACGGGAATCCGATGTGGCAGCAAAGACCTGGTATAGCACAGATATTGATGCGTCGGTAGAAGCCGGCAATGTTTTCGCGTGCCAGTTTCATCCTGAAAAGAGCAGTAAAACCGGTTTGCATATTTTAAAGAATTTTATAGAATTGTAGGAGGAAACGGATGTTTACAAAACGAATTATCCCATGTTTAGATGTTCATAATGGACGGGTTGTTAAGGGTGTAAACTTTGTCAACCTTCAAGATGCCGGAGACCCGGTAGAAATTGCAGCAGCCTATGATAAAGCAGGTGCTGATGAAGTTGTTTTTCTCGATATTACAGCATCCTCTGATGCAAGAAATACAGTTGTAGATTTAGTCCGAAGAGTTGCAGAAAATGTATTTATTCCATTTACCGTTGGCGGAGGCATCCGTTCCGTGGAGGATTTCAGAGTTCTTCTTCGTGAAGGTGCAGATAAAATTTCGATTAATTCATCTGCTATCAATCGTCCGGAACTGATTTCTGAAGCTGCTGATAAATTCGGCAGTCAGTGTGTTGTCGTTGCAATTGATGCAAAACGCCGAGAAGATGGCAGTGGATGGAATATTTATAAAAATGGTGGACGAATAGATACAGGTCTTGATGCACTGGAATGGGCAGAAAAGGTCAATAAGCTGGGAGCCGGAGAAATTCTTCTGACAAGTATGGATTGTGATGGCACAAAGGCAGGTTATGATATTGAACTGACAAAACAGATTGCCGATATTGTTTCTATTCCTGTCATTGCCTCCGGCGGTGCGGGTACTATGGACCACTTTTATGAAGCACTCACAGAGGGAAAAGCCGATGCAGCGTTGGCAGCGTCACTTTTTCATTATAAAGAACTAGAGATTCGGAATTTAAAGGCCTTTTTAGCGAACAAAGGCGTATCTGTCCGTTTATAGATTTATTTTAAAGGAGAGAGGATTATGACAGCAATCAGCAATGATTGGCTGGCGGGGCTTCGGCCTGAATTCAGCAAGCCCTATTATGCCAAACTTTATAAAACAGTTTTAGAAGAATATAACAGCCGCCAGATATTTCCGGCCTCAGATGACATATTTAATGCGTTTAATTTTACCCCGCTATCTAAAGTGAAAGTCGTGATTCTTGGACAGGATCCATATCATAATGATGGACAGGCTCATGGCTTTTGTTTTTCTGTTAAACCGGATGTGGATATTCCACCATCCCTGGTAAATATCTATAAAGAACTTCAGGATGATCTTGGATGTTATATTCCGAATAATGGATATTTAAAAAAGTGGGCAGATCAGGGTGTTCTTATGTTAAATACGGTTCTTACAGTCAGAGCTCATCAGGCAAACTCTCACAGAGGAATTGGATGGGAAGAATTTACCGATGCAGCTATTCGTATATTGAACGAAATTGACCGTCCCATTGTCTTTATTTTATGGGGCAGACCTGCACAGATGAAAAGTTCTATGCTGAATAATCCGAAGCATTTGATTTTGAAAGCACCTCATCCAAGTCCCCTATCCGTTTATAGAGGGTTCTTCGGAAGCAAGCCTTTTAGCCAGACAAATCGCTTTTTAGAAGAGCATGGTTTAACACCAATTGACTGGCAAATTGAAAATATATAGATATAAAATAAAAATGAGCAATGTTCAATGACTATCTTAAGCCATTGAACATTGCTCTAATTTTTTCTTTATTCCAGACCGTCTGCGAGATTTTTATTCGCAGTAGCCAGCATTAATTTAATTCGATTAATCTGGTTAACTTCACTGGCACCCGGGTCATAATCAATAGCAACAATATTGGAACCGGGATATGTATTTCTAAGTTCTTTAATAACACCTTTGCCAACGATATGATTTGGCAGGCATCCAAAAGGCTGGGTACACACAATATTTCCGGCGCCCTGATGAATCAGTTCAATCATTTCACCCGTTAAGAACCAGCCTTCACCGGTCTGATTACCGATAGAGACAATAGGTTCTGCATATCGTGCTAATTCTTTGATATTTGCCTGTGGATCAAAATGGCGACTCTTTTCAAATTCTTTACGAGCTGTCTTTCGAACTTTTTCCAAAAAGCCAATAATCAGATTACCAGCAATAGCACCTTTTTTACTCTTACCAAGTTTCTCATATTTAAAATTACTGTTATAGGCGCTGTATAAGAAGAAGTCAAGTAAGTCAGGCATGACAGCTTCGGCGCCTTCTTTTTCCAACAAATCCACCAGGTAGTTGTTTGCGGAAGGAGAGAACTTTACAAGGATTTCTCCAACAATACCAACCCTTGGTTTTTTCATTGTCTCATCAATCGGCAGCTGGTCGAAATCACGAATAATTCCCTGAATATTCTTTTTGAAACTATTATGGTTCTTACCTGTAATGGAATCAATACAGACCTTTTCCCAATATTTATGCAAACGGTCGGCAGAGCCTTTATGTAATTCATATGGACGCATCCGGTAGAGTACACGCATGAAAACGTCACCATACACAATCGCCTGCATAGCTCCGACAAGCATCTTTGGTGTATATTTTAATCCCGGATTGGATTCCAGACCCGAAGCATTAACAGAAACAACTGGAATCTGATGCATTCCGGCATTTTCTAAGGCACGGCGGATAAAACCAACATAATTTGTAGCACGACAGCCACCGCCGGTCTGGGTCATGGCAATAGCAACTTTGTTGACATCGTAGTTGCCTGAAAGCAAGGCTTTCATAATCTGTCCGACAACACAGATTGAAGGATAGCAGGCGTCATTATTAACATATTTCAAACCAATATCAATAGCTTCCTTGTCACAGTCGGGAAGCAGTTCAACGTTTAAGCCATTATACCGCAATGCTTCAATAATCATGCTGAAATGAATTGGTGACATATTTGGTGAAAGAATAGTGTAGTCCTTAGCCATTTCTTCTGTGAAAATGATACGGTCATGGGCACTGGTATGAACATCTCCCTTAATCTGTTTCTGTTCACGCATACGAATGGCTGCAATTAAGGAACGAATACGGATACGTGCTGCACCAAGGTTGCTTACTTCATCAATTTTTAAACAGGTGTAGAGACGGCCGGAGCCTGTCAGTATATCCTTTACCTGGTCTGTTGTAACCGCATCCAGTCCACATCCAAAGGAATTAAGCTGAATCAGTTCCAGATTATCCTGAGTTTTGACAAACTGTGCGGCTTTATACAAACGTGAATGATACATCCACTGGTCAGAAACAATCAACGGACGTTCGATTTCTGCTAAATGAGAAACGCTGTCTTCTGTGAGCACTGCAATACCATAGGAAGTAATCAATTCCGGAATACCATGATGAATTTCTTTATCAATATGGTATGGACGTCCGGCAAGGACGATGCCCTTCATATGATTGTCGCGAAGGAATTTAATAGTTTCTTCACCTTTATCCTTCATATCCTGACGTGCCTGACCAAGTTCATCCCAGGCCGCCTTTACAGCGGATTTGATTTCCTCAGGACGGATACCTGTAGTTTTACAGAGTTCCTCAATCATACGCTGTTCAATATGTTCTTCATTATCAAGAGATAAGAAAGGATTCATAAAGGTAATATGCTCAGATTCAAGTTCTTCCACATTATTCTTAATATTCTCTGAATAAGAAGTAACAATAGGACAGTTGTAATGATTTGTTGCATCATCCACTTCATTTCTTTCATATGGTATGCTTGGATAGAAAATGAAGTTAACATCATTTTTTATAAGCCACATAATATGTCCATGCACTAACTTGGCCGGATAACATACGGATTCACTAGGTATAGATTCAATACCAAGTGAATAAATCGCAGAAGAAGACTGAGGTGAGAGTACAACCTCATATCCGAGTTTTGTAAAAAATGTAAACCAGAATGGATAGTTCTCGTACATATTTAAAACACGTGGAATACCAACTTTTCCCCGGGGAGCTTTATCTGCAGTCAAAGATTCGTACTGGAAGATACGTTTATATTTATAATCGAAAAGATTTGGAACACTGGTATCGGCTTTTGCTTTACCGATACCCACTTCACAGCGATTACCGGTAATAAACTGGCGTCCACCGCTAAAACGATTGATAGTCAAATGACAGCTATTGGTGCAGCCTTTACATCTGCCCATACTTGTCGTATATTTCAAAGCAATTATTTTATCTAAAGAAAGCATCGTAGACTCAGTTCCGTCATAGCGTTCTCTGGCAATAAGAGCAGCACCAAAGGCACCCATAATACCTGCAATATCCGGGCGAACAGCTTCACACTGAGCAATTCGTTCAAAACTGCGAAGAACAGCATCATTGTAGAAGGTTCCGCCCTGTACAACGATTTTCTCGCCCAAATCTTTTGGGTCAGTCAGTTTGATAACCTTAAGCAGAGCATTTTTGATAACGGAGTAGGCAAGTCCGGCAGAAATATCACCGACCTCAGCTCCTTCTTTTTGAGCTTGTTTAACGTTAGAATTCATAAATACTGTACAACGAGAACCTAAATCAATAGGATTTTTTGCAAACAAAGCGACCTTTGCAAAATCACTGATTTCATAATTCAAAGATTTTGCGAAGGTTTCTATAAAGGAACCACATCCGGAAGAGCAGGCTTCATTCAGAAGGACACTGTCTACGGTATGGTTCTTAATCTTAATGCATTTCATGTCCTGACCGCCAATGTCCAGGATACAATCAACCTCTGGTTCAAAAAAGGCGGCAGCATAGTAGTGAGCAACAGTCTCAACTTCACCCTCATCCAGCATAAAAGCAGACTTCATTAAAGCTTCTCCATAACCTGTAGAGCAAGCACGTACAATGCGGGCACTGTCAGGAAGCTGTTCTTTAATCTCTTTAATTGCACGGATAACTGTATTTAAAGGGCTTCCGTCATTGCTGCTGTAAAAGGAATAGAGGAGGGTCCCGTCTTCACCGACAAGGGCGGCTTTAGTTGTTGTTGAACCGGCATCAATTCCGAGGAAACAGTCCCCTTCATAATCTGCAAGGCTTCCTTTTTTAACCATATGTTTCTGATGACGTGTTGTAAATTCATCATAATCTGCCTGATTTTTAAATAAAGGGGCCATACGCTGGGACTCAGCTTCGATTTTAATATCGGATGAGAGCAGTTCAATTAATTCATCCAAAGTCTGGCCATCAGCTTCTGTATCATTCATAGCCGCACCCATAGCAGCAAACAAATGAGAATTGTCCGGGGCAATAATATATTCACCACTCAAATGAAGTGTACGAATGAAAGCCTCCTTCAATTCAGATAAGAAATGAAGCGGACCTCCTAAAAATGCAACATGGCCCCGAATTGGTTTTCCACAGGCTAATCCACTGATCGTCTGATTGACAACAGCCTGGAAAATAGAAGCGGATAAATCCGCTTTAGTAGCACCTTCATTAATTAAAGGCTGAATATCAGATTTCGCAAAAACACCACAACGGGCTGCAATTGGATAAATTGCCTGATAATCTTTGGCATACTCATTTAATCCGGAAGCATCTGTTTGGAGCAGCGAAGCCATCTGGTCAATAAAAGAGCCGGTTCCTCCGGCACAGATTCCATTCATACGCTGTTCAATATTGCCCTGTGAAAAATAAATAATTTTAGCATCTTCGCCACCCAGTTCAATAGCGACTTCTGTTTTTGGCTGATAGAACTGCAGGGCAGTTGAAACAGAAATAACTTCCTGAACAAAAGGAATTCCGAGCGGTTTCGCAATAGACATTCCCCCTGAACCGGTAATCATTCCGTGGATGTCTGCATTTCCAAGGACCTTGCGGGCTTTTTGAATCAAGTCCAGTAAGGTCTCGCGGATATTCGCAAAGTGTCGTTCATAATCAGAAAAAACCACCTGATTCTCATCGTCGAGGCAGGCGATTTTAACTGTTGTAGAACCAATATCAATACCTAATCTATATATAGTATTCATCTAATTCCTCCTAAGAGATTTCATAATCTTGTCGAATGTATTATAGTACAATTACTCGGAAAACTCAATATTTACTTTGCACCATTTTATATAGAAGTGAATAGATTAAATAAAAAACAGGTGGACTTATGAATTATTTTGTGCGGCGTCAGGATAATGAATATGGAAACTGCGATGGAATGTTGCATGAGATTAAAGAAAGGGACAGTTTATATAAAGTATCCAGACTCTATGGGGTGACACTGAATGATTTGATGGAAAAAAATCCCACAGTTGATGTTTATAATCTGACAATAGGTGATAAACTATGTGTACCGGTAAAACATATACCTTATATTATACAGTCCGGAGATACACTGGACTGGCTCCTTGAACATTTTAATATGGATTACGATATGTTTAGAAAAGCAAATCCCCAGTTAGCACCCTGGACTTTGGAGGAAAATAGTGTTGTTTATATCCCTCAAAATGAGGGCTGAACATCCTTTGGCGGTATGAACTGCCGGTTGACAAAGAACATGGCTTTTACTATAATAAAACTAATTGTAAAATATGATTAAAAATAAAAGGGGGCAGCTTTTTTGCGGCAGCCCCTTTAATATTCATTGAGAGGTTATTACATGACATTATTGGATAAATTAGAACGAAAATTCGGGAAATATGCCATCAAAGATTTGATGAAATATATTATCATTTTATATGTTGTCGGTCTGATTCTCACCTACGTAACTCCCGGAGTCTACGAAACCTATTTCATGCTGGATGCTCATCAGATTCTCCGTGGACAGGTATGGCGTATTTTCACCTTTTTACTTCAGTCTCCAAGTAATAATTTATTGTTTTTTATTATTACATTATATTTTTACTATATGATTGGAAGCGTTCTGGAACGTACATGGGGAAGCTTTAGATTTAATGTATATTATTTTACCGGCGTTATCGGCACGGTTTTAGCGGCTATTATTATTTATCTTATTACCGGACGGGTATATTATCTGGATACAACCTTTATTAATGCATCTCTATTTTTAGCTTTTGCATTTGAATATCCGGACATGGAAGTTTTGCTCATGTTTATTCTTCCGATTAAGATGAAGTGGATGGCTTACGCATCCATGGCACTCTATGCATTGAATTTTGTTCAGGGGAATCTTGGGACAAGGATTGCTATTATTGTTTCCCTTTTAAATTTCTTTTTGTTTTTCACATCTATTATTAAGAGAAAAGGATACTCGCCGAAACAGGTCCATCGGAAGATGGCCTATAATAAATCAGTTAAAAAAGCCAGAGAAACATCCGGACATAATAAGTGTGCAGTATGCGGACGAACCGAAGCAGATGATGATACTTTAGAATTTCGTTATTGTTCCAGATGCAACGGGAATTACGAATACTGTCAGGACCACTTATTCACCCATCAACATGTAAAATAACACAGGTGATTTTATGAAATGGTATAAAAAGCTCTACTTAGGAGAATCCATTAAACAGGCTAAATGGGTGCGTTTCAAAATTGCCTATGGCAGAAAACCAGAAGGCTATTACTGCATAGCTTTGTCGGCAAATGATAAAAATCTGCTCGATATTTACCCAAGTCTGCTTTTACGAAAGCCGGTACTTGATACGAATGAGATTTATATTCTTGGACTGGCGTCCACTAAAAAAGAAGCATTTAATGTTGTTGCAACTATTATTGAAGATGTGTATGTCCATACCCGTGGTTTCGATATAAAAGCTTATTTGGGCATTACTTGAAACGACTTCCATTATATGAGGTGTTGATGTGATACATATCATACTATTAATTTTAAAAATAATAGGGTTTATTATACTTGGGATACTGGCACTTTTGCTGGCAATCCTTTTGATTGCCCTTTTTATGCCATTTAAATATGAGTTTTCCGGCGGGTTTCATGAAAAACCGGATATAACGGTTAAGTTACGATGGCTTTTTGGCGGTTTAAAAGTTCAGGCAGCCTTTAAAGATAATACTTTCGGTGCAAGAGCTTCATTGCTGTGGTTTAAAATCTTCGATACACAAAAAAACGAAGTTGAACCAGAAGTAGAAGCAGATGCAGCTAATGAAGCTGTGGTTATTTCTGATG
Organism: Clostridia bacterium; assembly: GCA_009929615.1. GTDB lineage: Bacteria > Bacillota > Clostridia > Lachnospirales > Lachnospiraceae > Frisingicoccus. The sequence continues at coordinate 101,966 of SAAB01000002.1, forward strand.
CAGATATTCTTGAAGAAGCAGCAGATATACCGGTTAGAAAAGAGCCGACCGGATCTGAGCCAAAACCGCAGAAGGAAGTTTCACAATTAACAGCACCGCCTAAACCCGAAAAAGTTTCAGCGGAAATACTTCCAAATGAAAAAATTAAACAAGAAAAAAAGAAAAAAGAAAAGACTCCAAAAGGTCCTGGATTATTTCAAAGACTTTCTGATAAAATTCAAGGTTTTGTCGATGGCGTCGGGGGAAAAGTTGAATCTATTGAAAACAAATGGAATTCGCTTCTTCGTATCTGGAATGCAACCTGCACACAAAACAGTATTGCATTTGTGAAAAAGGCTCTGTTATCTATTCTGCACCATATACGTCCAAGAAAACTCAGGGGACAGATACATTTTGGTATGGAAAAACCATCGGATACCGGAAAGATACTGGGGTATAGCAGCATGCTCTATAGCTGGTACGGAGATAATATCCAATTAATACCAGATTTTGAGCAATCTGTTTTTGAAGGTGATTTATACTTCCGTGGACATGTTCAATTATACATCTTTGTATTTTGGGCTTTGCGTGGATTATTAAATAAAGATATAAGAAAACTCATTAAATATATTAAGCATATTAAGAATAAGGAGGAAACCTTATGGCAGTAAATACATTCAGCACATCTGTCCAGTCACTGTTTGATGGTATGAACGGGGTGCTTTCAACAAAATCCGTTGTAGGTGAGCCAATTACCGTCAATGATACAATTATTATTCCTTTAGTAGATATCAGCTTTGGTATGGGTACAGGTTCTTCATCTACTGAAAGCAAGAAGAAAGACAGTTCCATGGGTGGTGTTGGCTGTAATATCGAACCATCTGCAGTTTTGGTTATTCGCGGTGATGTTGTCCGGGTTATTCCTGTTGAAAGTCATCAATCCGTATTTACAAAACTCATTGATATGGTTCCGGATATTATGAATCGTTTTACCAAGGGAGACCCTATGGAAGATAAGGATGTCGCAGAACAGGTAAACACAATTATTGAAGATAAGTAGCACATTTTTGCGGGAGAAACATAGAATGTAAAGACCGGAAATATGGAGAGGTGCTTATGAAACGCATTATAGGATTTATAATGTTCTGGGTAGCTGTTGGAATGACCATTATGCTGTTCATTGATTCAGCTCTTCTAAGTATCTGCATCATTTTGTTTTGTCTGGTTTTGAGTTATAATTTCTTCTGCTGCAAATAAAAAATAAAACAAAAGACAGGGTGAAAATATGAGTATATCCAAGATAACTTTTAATGACAATCAGGAAGCCTGCATTGTGGTTGATCCAATTAGTGAAATTGACAAGAGTGACTTTAAAACCTATCTCGATTTGGACAGCCCGTCCTTTTTGAAATGTGAATTTGAGAATGATAAGGCATTTACCTTATATTATAATGTAGGCAGCCGTATAACTTTGAAACAGTTCTTATCACGGGTTGTGATGAAGAGTGAAGTTATAGGATTTTTAAAATCTTTGACACAGGCCTATATTAATCCAGTGGAGAGCGGGTTGAATACAGATCATATTCCTCTTGGTATTAACAGTATTTTTTATGACACTGAAAATGCTCAGGTTTCATGCGTGTACGTTCCTGTTGTTGATGGAATTATGCCGCCAAGACCGCTTCGTGTCTTTATTAAAGAGATGCTGGTAAATATGGTCTATAGTGAAGAAGATAATATGGAATGGCTTGGAAATGTTATTCGTTATATCAGCCGGAATAGAAATCTCTCTTACAATGAATTTTATGAATTTTTGCAGTCTCAGGAAGATAAAGACAATGAATCTGATGTGAATATCGAAGCAGAGATGGAAGAGGAAAAAACAGATGAAGCTACACCTGTGCTTGAAAATATTCCAGCGGCAGAGAGTGTAGATGCCCTTAAAGCCGAGACAGAAGATGCAGATGCATCTGAAGATGAGAGTGTCGAAACAATGACCGAAGATGAGGCAGACGCTGAAGAATATGCACCTGAGGAGACTGTAGAAGAGGTTCCGGAGGAAATAGGTGTTATTATACGTCGCTCAAATCATGAAACCTTTGAATTAAAGGAAGCTGAAATCCGTATTGGAAAATCTGCAGATAATGAAATCTGTATTAATGATAATCCGGCTATAAGCAGAGTACATGCTGTGATTACGCAGTTTGATGGAACATATGCCATTCAGGATAACGACTCTACAAATCATACTTTTGTTAATGGTATTGTCCTTGAAGAGAACAGAGAGAAGATTCTGGCTTCAGGAGATAGAATCCTTCTTGGCAACGAAGAGTTGATTTTTAAAATCCAGAATAAATAGATAATAAAAAATCACTGTTATTTATGAATAGCAGTGATTTTTTAATTTCTTCTTACATGCAAAAAGGCAGTCACTCGGACTGCCTTTAAATAATCATTTCACATACACGAAGAAATCCCCACTGACATTCAATGATATCAAGAGCGGGGACTTCCTTAAGATTAAGCTCTTTCAACTAATCCGGATTTTAAACAAGAAGTACAAACGTAAATCTTCTTTGGAGTTCCGTTATCGTTTACCTTAACTTTCTTAATGTTAGATTTCCACATTTTATTGCTTCTTCTATGTGAATGAGACACTTTGATTCCAAAGTGTGCTGCTTTTTCACAAACTGCACATTTTGCCATCGTGGCCACCTCCTTAAAAGATGATTTTAACCCTACAGGTTTACAACAAATCAATTCTAACAGATAATTAATTCAATTGCAAGTATAGAATTATAAATATTGTCATATTTTTTTGAAAGCCGTAAAATACATATTTTCTTTTTTATAAAAAGCGGTTATAATAGTAAATATAATATAGAATTGGAGGTCTGTCATTATGAAAGGACACTTAAATAAAGAGGGTGGAAATATAGCCATTGATTTAGATGTTATTTCTAAATATGCTGGCTTGACAGCCATTGAATGTTTTGGTATCGTTGGCATGGGTATGATCAGCATGAAAGATGGTCTTACAAAACTTTTAAAGCGCGAAAGCCTGACGAAGGGCGTAGACGTGACCATTGAAGATAATCAGATTAATATCCGTTTCCATGTGATTATTGCTTACGGCGTAAGTATCGCAACCGTTGCAGATAACTTAATGAACAATGTAAAGTACAAAGTAGAGCAGTTTACTGGAATGGAAGTTGGCCGAATTGACATCTTTGTTGAAGGTGTCCGGGTCATTGATTGACATTAAGACATTAAGGAGGAACCAGCGGTGGCTATAAATACAATTGATGCGAACATGTTGAAAAAGATGTTCTTATCAGGAGCACAGAGAATCGATTCTAAAAAAGAGTGGATTAACGAATTAAACGTATTCCCTGTACCGGATGGTGATACAGGAACAAACATGACGATGACAATTATGTCGGCAGCCAGAGAAGTCCAGGCATTGGAAGAGCCGACCATGGAATCTCTTTCAAAAGCAATTTCCCAAGGAGCTTTAAGAGGCGCACGTGGTAATTCAGGTGTTATTCTCTCACAGCTGTTTCGTGGATTTGCAAAAGAGATAAAAGAAAAAGAAGTGATTGACTCTATGGTTTTAGCATCTGCCCTGGAAAGAGCAGCGGAGACAGCATATAAAGCGGTTATGAAACCAAAAGAGGGCACTATTCTTACAGTAGCCAAAGGAATGTCCACAAAAGCCATGGAGGTTTTTGAAGAAACAGATGACCTGGAAGAGGGAATTCAGAAAGTATTGGAATATGGCGACTATGTTTTGAGCCAGACTCCTGAGATGCTCCCTGTTCTTAAGCAGGCCGGAGTTGTTGATTCCGGTGGTCAGGGTCTTATGGAAGTTCTCAAAGGCGCTTTTGAAGCTTTTCTTGGCAAAGAAGTAGACTTATCGGTAGGTATGCAGCCTGTGAAACGAAGTGGTCTTTCTGATGTAGAGATTGACACAGCAGATATTAAATTCGGTTATTGTACAGAATTTATTGTTATGCTGAAAAAACCATATACACAACAGACAGAGAATGAATTCAAAACGTTTCTTTCTTCTATTGGTGACAGCATTGTATGTGTAAATGACGAGGATATTGTCAAAGTCCATGTACATACGAACGACCCTGGTCTGGCTATTCAGAGAGGTCTTACGTATGGTTCACTGACAAGTATGAAGATTGATAATATGCGTGAAGAACACAATGAAAAGGTTATCAAAGATGCTGAAAAGAAAGCGGCAGAAAACTATGCTGTTGTTCCTGAAACACGGAAAGCTGTTGGGTTTATTGCAGTATCCATTGGAGAAGGAATGAATGAAATTTTCAGAGGCTTAGGCGTAGATTATATTATCGAAGGCGGACAGACGATGAATCCAAGTACGGAAGACATTATGAATGCCGTTGATAAAGTCAATGCAGATACGATTTTTGTATTACCTAATAATAAGAATATTATTTTAGCGGCGGAACAGGCGCGTTCTCTCGTTGAAGATAAAGAACTTATTGTTATTCCATCCCAGACAGTTCCCCAGGGGATTACAGCTGTTGTCAATTATATTGACGGTGAAACAGCGGAAGCGAATGCAGAACATATGATGAGTGAGATGGAACGCGTAAAAACCGGTCAGGTTACTTATGCAGTCAGAGATACAGTTCTTAATGATAAAACCATTAAAGAAGGAGATATGATGGGTATCGGTGATAAGGGTATCCTCTCCGTATGCAAAGACGTTCCAACAGCAACATTAGAATTGATTGATGAATTGGTAGATGAAGATTCGGAATTAATTTCCATTTATTATGGTGAGGATATTTCTGAAGAAGATGCCGAATCACTGGTTGAAGCTGTGGAAGAAAAATATCCTGATGTAGATGTGGAACTTCAGAATGGCGGACAACCGATTTACTACTATGTCCTTTCTGTTGAATAAATAAAAGATATAAAGGGATGCTGCTTTTGGCGGCATTCCTTTTTAGGTAGAAGAATGAAAGTGATGGATTCTGTTCGATGCTTAAAAGGTGTCGGCGATAAAATTGAAAAAAGTTTAAATAAACTTGGTATTTATACAATAGAAGATTTGCTTGAATATTATCCAAGAGCCTATCAAACCTACAGTGAACCTGTAGATATTTCAGAAGTTATTCCTGAGAAAAAACAGGCTGTTATAGGATTTCTTCAACGCAGCCTTGCCCGAATTCCGGGAGGAAGAGTAGAAAAGACTTCCGGAACTCTGTCAGATGGCAGCCGTCGTATCCAGCTTCTCTGGTATCGGATGCCCTATTTAAGAAAACAGATTATTTCTGGAAAAACTTATATTTTTTACGGAACAGTAAAGAATAAAAAGGGACAGTGGACGATGGAACAGCCTGAGATTTTCGAACCTGCGGCTTACGAAAAAGTGAAAGCCGTTATATGGCCAATCTATTCTCTGACAGAGGGAGTTAATCAAAAAATGATTATTCGTCTTACAGAACAGGTTTTAAAGGACGGAAGTCTCTTTGAAGATTATCTGCCTGAATCTCTTAGACAGGAACTTGGACTTTCAGAATACAATTATGCCATTCATAATATTCATTTTCCGGAGAATATGAATGGGCTTGAGTTGGCAAGAAGACGGCTTGGATTTGATGAATTTTTCTTATTTGCTTTAGCAATACGGCGCATGAAGGCATCCAGAGAACGTTCAGATAACCAGCACCCGGCAAAGGCATTCCAATGGAGTCAGTCATTTATCAAAGGCTTAAGCTATGCTTTGACAAATGCCCAATTAAAGGCCTGGAAGGAAATTGCTGCTGATTTTTCCGGCTTGCATGCGATGAACCGTCTGCTGCAGGGCGATGTTGGCTCCGGGAAAACGGTTCTTGCCCAACTCGCCCTGCTAACCGCGGTGGAATCGGGATATCAGGGCTGCCTTATGGCCCCAACAGAGGTTCTTGCAAGGCAGCATTATGAGAATTTCCTGACAGATTTTCAGAAACTCTCTGAAGATACCGGTATCCTTGTAAAATGCGCACTTCTTGTTGGCTCCATGACCGCAAAAGAAAAGAGAGATACTTACGAAGCTCTCAAAGAGCATCAAATAGATATTCTTATAGGAACCCATGCTGTTATTCAGGAAAAAGTTCATTTTAATGACCTTGGCTTAGTTGTAACTGACGAACAGCATCGCTTTGGCGTAAATCAAAGGGAATGGCTGTCAGGAAAAGGCAGTTCACCTCATGTCTTAGTCATGAGTGCAACGCCTATTCCAAGAACTCTGGCTATTATTGTATATGGCGATTTGGACATCTCTGTCATCGATGAGCTCCCTGCACGCCGCAAACCCATTAAAAACTGCGTTGTCAATACAGGATACAGACCTTCCGCCTATCGATTTATTGAAAAACAGGTTCGTGAAGGTCATCAGGTTTATGTTATATGCCCAATGGTGGAAGAAAGTGAATTCATGGATTTGGAAAATGTCATGGATTATACAGAGAAGATAAAGACTGCCCTACCTCCGGATATTCAAGTCGGATATCTTCATGGAAAAATGACAGGCATTCAAAAAGATGAAATTATGGAATCTTTCCGTGACAATAAAATTCAGGTCCTTGTTTCAACAACAGTTATTGAAGTTGGAATCAACGTTCCTAACGCAACGGTCATGATGGTTGAGAATGCTGAGCGATTTGGTCTGGCTCAGCTTCATCAGCTTCGAGGACGTGTTGGCCGTGGAGATGCCCAGTCCTATTGCATTTTTATCCAATCAGGCACGAGTGAGCAGATGAAAGAGCGGCTTGAAATACTCGTTCATTCAGACGATGGGTTTTTTATTGCAAATGAAGATTTGAAATTACGCGGACCCGGAGATATGTTCGGTCTTCGTCAGAGTGGCCTTATGGATTTCCATATAGGAGATTTGTATCAGGATAGAGACTTGCTTGGACTGGCAGGGGAATGTGCAAAAAAATATGAAAAAGAATTGCCTGAAAATCTGGAACGTCGAATGCATCGGTACATGTCAATGGCTGGAAATGACATTATTCTCTAAAAATTCCAGAGTAATTGTTTTTATGACAGCATATACTAGGAACGTAGCTACAAAGGAAACTGTCATTCAACAATGAAACGGAGGAATTTGCTATGAGCAGAGGAAGTTCTAATACTCCTGAAGTACCACATGCAAAGGATGCACTTGACAGATTCAAATTTGAAGTTGCCAATGAAATAGGCGTCCCTTTGAAAAAAGGCTATAATGGCGATTTAACATCCCGTGAGAATGGTTCTGTCGGCGGCGAAATGGTACGACAGATGATTCGAAGACAAGAAGAAGAAATGTCAAACCAGTAGTAGTTTTATATTCTCTTTGAGAGGCGGCCCCAAAAGGTGGCCGTCTTTTCAAATGACACTAATACAGAAAATTTACAAAAAAAGTTGCTATTTCCTTGACAAATTGTAGAATTATACTAAAATTATAAGAAGTTAAGTAAGAAGGATGGGTGCCTTATGCGAGTCATTGCTGGAACGGCCCGGCGTATACAATTAAAAACAGTACCGGGAATGGATACACGGCCAACAACGGACAGGATTAAAGAGACACTGTTCAATATACTTCAACCCGAGCTATATAGTGCTCACTTTTTAGATTTATTCAGTGGAAGTGGGGCCATCGGCATCGAAGCTTTAAGCAGAGGATGCAGGATGGCTGTTTTTGTTGAATCCGGACGGGAAGCCGCCGCCTGTATACAGGATAATCTAAAACGTACGAATCTTTCAGAGCATGGCATTTTACTAAAAAAAGATGTTTTTGCTGCATTAGAGCAGTTGGAAAAAGAAGAAAAATGTTTTGATATCATTTTCATGGACCCACCATATAATATGGACCATGAAAAGAGGGTTCTGAACAGGCTTCGAGGCTCTGTTTTATTAAATGATGAGACTTTGATTGTTGTGGAAGCCAGCCTCGAAACTGATTTTTCATACATAGAAGATTTAGGATACAGAATTATCAGAGAGAAGTCTTATAAGACCAATAAACACATTTTCCTTAAAACAAACTAATATAACCGAGGATACCAAAAAAATGAAAAGAGCAATTTATACCGGAAGTTTTGACCCAGTGACTTATGGCCATTTGGATGTGATATGTCGTGCCTCCAATATGGTTGACGAATTAATTATTGCGGTGCTAAAAAACAGTGCAAAAAGTCCATTGTTTTCTGTAGAAGAACGTGTTAAAATGTTAGAGGAAGTCACAAAAGATATTCCTAATGTGAGTGTCACTTCCTTTGAGGGGCTTACGATAGATTTTGCGGATCGAATGAATGCCCATATTATTGTACGTGGACTCCGTGCGGTTACGGACTTTGAATATGAACTCCAGATGGCACAGACGAATCGTATTGTGAATCCAAAAGTGGATACCATGTTCCTTGTAACAAGCGAAGAATATTCTTATTTGAGTTCCACTGTTTTAAAAGAAATTGCCAGATACGGAGGAGCTTTGGATCGTTTTGCTCCGGCCTGTATTATTGAAAAGGTTAAGATGAAATATACTATAAAAGGAGAATAAATGATGAGTAGAATCGAGCAATTAATTGATGAAATCGAAGAATTTGTTGAAAGCTGTAAACCACAGCCTTTTTCACAGACTAAAATTATCGTCCCAAAGGATGAATTATTTGAATTATTAACGGAATTAAGATTAAAAACTCCGGATGAGATAAAGAGATACCAGAAGATTATTGCAAATAAAGACAAGATTATCAGCGATGCACAGGCACAGGCTGAACGTATGTTGGAGGAAACAACAGCTTACACGAATCAGTTGGTTGAAGAACATCAGATTATGTTGAAAGCTTATGAACGTGCTGAGGAAGTTTTAAATTCAGCGAATGCACAGGCAGAAGCTACTGTTAATGAAGCGAATACCAATGCCGAAGAGATTCGTCTGAATGCCCTTCAGTATACAAAAGATTTAGTAGATAATCTTGAAAACATCGTCAGTGGTGCGTTAAGTATTTCCAAAGAACATACATCAGGTCTGATTACAGGGTTGTCTTCAAGCCTTTCTGTACTTAAAGAGAATCAGGATGCCCTTGCAACTCAGTTGAATCAGCCAACCCCTTCAGAAGATGCACCTATTTTCACCCCTGAAGATAATGACCTTTCTTTAGATGATGACTATGAAGATGACGATTATGATGATGTTGATTATGAAGATGAAGTTGACGATGTAGAAGAAGACGATTCAGATGACGAATTCGATTATGACGATATCGACTAATTAAATCCTTTTATATTAAAAACGAACAATATTATATACATGAAAGAAAGAGTAATGACGGATGCCATCGCTTTTTCTTTCATGTATTTTTTTATGGATAAATTTGTTCCTGTGAGCATCCCGGCAGTCTGAATAAATATAGACGCACCACCAAATGATATTAAAGGTGCTGCCAAAAGCATTTTAGTCCGGGTTGAAATCCTTAAAGGTTTTATCATTTCCATACCGGTCGTCATTTCGAGGCTTCCCGCCACCACAGCCTGAAGGACATTTGGCATAGGCAGCTTTTGAATAAATGAAGCAAAAACCGAAGTGATTAATATGCATGAAGAAATTAATAGAAGCGTTGAAAACGTATCCTGCATAATCTTTCCAAATTCATCTTGATTTTCGGAACATTCCTGAACTTTTAATACAGGTATTACTATCTGCTTTGAATTTTTTGCTTTGATAATGCCCATAAAACCAACAATCAGATTCCCGCTGAGAATAATAAGATACATAAAAAGTCCTGTCCGGGGATTGGAAAAGCAATACAAACCTGCAAAACTAATCATATAGGCAGGACTCGGATTATTACATATAACAAGCAGCGACTGAAGCGGAATACTCTTATAAAAATCTTTGTCAGCAAATTGCTCAGCTATCATTTTAGCCCCAATGGGATAACCGGATAAGAATGCAAGAAAAAATAGAAAGCATTTAGGTACAGGCCTTCTTTTGGCTAGATATTTAAGAACTGTTGTAAGCAGAACGAATGGATAAAGAGCTGGAATAACCTGGACAGGGATAAGTTCTGTACCCTTTAGAACACCATTGCCAGCGATTTCAGGGAAGATTAGACATAATAAAAAGAAAAAAAGACAAAAAATAATCATTGAGATTATCCTTTTTGTTTAAGCATATGTTCTCAATGATTATAGTATGATAATTTGCTGATTGAATTCATTTTTAGCTCTGTAACCGAACTTCATCTGACAGGCCATTCGATAAATATCCGCAGCATAAATATCAGCTTCAAGAAAAGTCCGGGCATCATCCGTAAGTAACTTGGAATAATCAGCCATTTTTCCGATTAAAGGGATAGAAGAGTGTTTCTTTATGCTGGCAAGAAGTGGCGAACCAGCCTTTCGGAAGCCAAGAACTCGAGCATAATAGGCGTAACCATCTGCTTTTGACTGGCATAAAATGTCCTTCTTTATATTCAAAAGGATATGAACAGCGCATCGGCATAAGCGGGTATAAGTATAAGATTTATTTTTTGTCAGCATCAAATAATCCGAAAGGTTCTGGTATTCATCAAAAAATCGTAACATACGGTTTGATATTTCTTCTGTTACATCAACGTATTCTGTCAATGTTGTTTTTGAAGCTATAAAACAGGCAGCAAACATCGCTGAAAAATCATTGAGTTCGACAGGAAATTCCCGAGGCTTCATCTGACACAAAAAGATTCTGCTTTCAACGGGGATACCTTTGCCAGAAGATAGAATACGATCATCTTTTAATAAATTTCTCAGAGCAGTAGCTGAGAGAAAATTGCCTTCAGCACTTGTACTGTAATAATCTGAGCCTTCACGTTTAATTATTGCCGGTTTAATAGCTGAATGCGTTCTTTTAAGGGCGCTAATATATTCTAAAGCAAGAATATTATTAGGAGAAAATAAGTTTTCGGTATTGTCCATACAGCCTTTAAGCGCATATTCCCGGGCTGAAGGATAGGAGAGGCCTTTTTTTAAGCCTTCTGCAAGTCTGGTCTTAAATACAGGGGGTTCCTTGTTTAAAATATCTGCTGCTTTCTCCAGCAGCATCAGGTGTTCATTTTCTTCACCGGATATTTCACATCCAAAACACAGCCAGTCCACACAGTTTAATTGGTTAAGATGGGCAATAGCACCTTCTGCAAAAAGAGAAGCACTTCCCGTTGCATAGTAAGCTGGAAGCTCAAGAACTAAATCGGCACCCCCAAGAAGTGCACACTGTGTCCGCTGATATTTTGACATCCAGGCCGGTTCGCCACGCTGGGTAAAGTTTCCACTCATAAGTACAATGACGTAGTCCAGATGATAATCCTGTCGGAATTTATTAATTTGATACTGATGTCCATTATGAAAAGGATTATACTCAGCGATAATCGCACCTGTTCTCATGAAATACCTCCTTGTTTTTACCTATTAATTGTATTATATCGGTTTTGAATAAAATAGAAAGTCCTATTTTAAAATATGCTTACAAAAAAATACAATAATTCGGCGTTGTGCTAAATAAAATATCTTGTTTTGCACTTTTAACTAGTATATAATAATAGTGTTTAATAAAAAAATAAAATTTTTTAAATATGAAAGGGGATATTCAAATGGGATTTATTGATGGCATTAAGAAACGCGCCATAGCGGAGAAAAAGACAATCGTACTTCCAGAGTCTTATGATTACCGTGTAATTGAAGCAGCAAGCAAGATTGAGAAAGAGGGGTTAGCTGATGTTATTCTTATCGGTGATCCTGAGGACATCGCAAAATTGGCAAACGGTCTGGATTTAGGCAACGTTCAGATTGTAAACCCGGAAACATTTGATCGTTTGGATGACTTTATAGTTCATTTCTATGAGCTTCGTAAAAGAAAAGGTATGACTTTAAATGATTCAAGACGTATTCTTACATCGAACTTCCTGTTCTTTGGTGTTATGATGGTTAAGATGGGACTGGCTGACGGTATGGTTGGTGGATGTACAACACCTACAGCAAACCTTCTTCGTCCATCCCTGCAGATACTTAAAACAGCTCCTGACAGTAAACTTGTTTCCGCATTCTTCGTACTTGATGTACCTAACTGCGAATTCGGTGCTGACGGTGTATTCATTTTCTCCGATGCTGGTCTGAATCAGAACCCAACATCTGAAGAACTTGCACATATTGCATATGATTCTGCAAAAACTTTCGAGACACTGGTTGGTAAAAAACCAATCACAGCTATGCTTTCTCATTCAACAATGGGTAGTGCAAATCACCCGGATGTTGATAAAGTCAGAGACGGTGTTGAATTCGCTCATAACGAATATCCAGACCTTCTTGTAGATGGTGAATTCCAGTTGGATGCTGCTATTGTTCCTGAAGTTGGACAGCAGAAAGCACCTGGTAATGAAATTGCAGGACATGCTAATGTCTTGATTTTCCCTGACTTGGATGCAGGTAATATTGGTTATAAATTAGTTCAGAGACTTGCAAAAGCAGAAGCTTATGGTCCTATTACTCAGGGTCTTGCTGGTCCGGTTAATGACCTTTCCCGTGGATGCTCTGCTGACGATATCGTTGGTGTTGTAGCTATCACAGCTGTACAGGCTCAGATGAAAGAAAACAAATAATCATTTGATTTTTAGAGAGTCGGCAGGGTGCTGCCGGCTCTCATTTTGTGTCAAGGAAAAATACTTTACATTAGTGAAAAATAGTTATTGACAAACGAAACTGACCTATGTATAATTAGTGAGGTATGGAGTTAGGAGATGTCTATGTCTATTAATATTTCAGAGCTTATTTCTACACCATTTAAGGAAGAAACTTTTGAAGTTCCTATTGATATGGAAGCTTATGAGTCTATGGGCGATAAGTTCCCATTTCGAAAAAAAGAGAATCTGGTTTTAACTGTTTCTAATATAGGAACTCGTAAGATTCATTTAAAAGGCCACTGGCAGGGGGAATTAGGTATTCCTTGTGACAGATGTCTTGAAGAGGTGGCTGTTCCTTTGGCAGTCGAAATTGATGAAGATATTGATTTGTCTTCAGAGGATTCCGATGAAGATGCTGATAACAGCTATATAGAAGAAAGTAATATTGATACAGATGCACTAATTAATCATGAAATTTTAATTCGTTTTCCAATGAAAACACTGTGCCGCAAGAATTGTAAAGGTATATGTTTGAAATGTGGAAAGAATTTGAATCTAGGAGAATGTGGTTGTGACCGGACGTCATTAGATCCAAGAATGGCCGCTATTCAGGATATTTTTAAGAATTTTAAGGAGGTGTAATCCATGTCCATTTGTCCAAAGAATAAATCATCCAAAGCAAGAAGAGACAGCCGTAGAGCTAACTGGAAAATGAGTGCTCCAGCTTTAGTAAAATGCAGTCATTGTGGCGAGCTTATGATGCCTCATAGAGTATGTAAAGCTTGTGGCTACTACGATAAAAAATCAATCGTTGAAGTTCAGTAATTAATCGAAGATGGATATAAAGAAAGGCAGGAATTGTTTTCCTGCCTTTCTTTATGCTGCGCGGAAAATTAGGGTTGATTTAATGAATATTATCTAGTATATTTATAGATGGTTACAGCTATTGTAATTGGAGGCATAAATTATGGAAGAATTAGTGACCGTAGCTCTTGATGCCATGGGTGGCGACAATGCCCCCGGAGAGATTGTCAAGGGTGGGGTAGAGGCGGTTAATGCCAGAAAAGAAGTTAAAGTACTCATGGTGGGCGATGAAGCTCTGATTCAGGAAGAACTCAAAAAATATTCCTACGACCATGAACGAATCGAAGTTGTTCCGACAACCGAAGTCATAGGGAATGATGAACATCCGGTAAATGCAATCCGGACAAAGACAGATTCATCTATTGTTCGCTGTCAGAGATTAGTTAAGCATGGGGAAGCAGATGCACTTGTTTCGGCAGGTTCTACCGGAGCGGTTTTGGCCGGAGGACAACTGATTGTTGGACGTATCAAAGGTGTTCAGCGAGCACCTCTGGCACCATTGATTCCCACATCCAAAGGATTTTCTTTACTGATTGATTGTGGTGCCAATGTTGACGCCCGGGCAGGACATCTCTTACAATTCGCTCAGATTGGTTCTATATATATGGAACATATTATGGGTGTTAAGAATCCAAGAGTTGCCATTGTGAATATCGGTGCGGAAGAAGAAAAAGGGAATCAGCTTGTTAAAGAAGCCTATCCTTTATTAAAGGAATGTCCGTCTATTAACTTTATAGGAAGTATTGAAGCACGGGATATTCCATCCGGAGCGGCAGATGTCATTGTTTGTGAAGCCTTTGTTGGAAATGTCATATTAAAACTGTACGAGGGGCTGGGTCAGACATTGATTCAAAAAATCAAGGCATCATTGATGTCATCACTGAAAACAAAAATTGGAGCATTATTTATCAAATCATCTTTAAAGCGGACTTTGCAGGATTTTGATTCTTCAGAATATGGCGGAGCACCCATGTTAGGGCTGAAAGGTCTTGTTGTAAAGACCCATGGAAGTTCTAAAGCTTTAGAGGTAAAGCATTCGATTATTCAATGTATATCCTTCAAGGAACAGAATATCAATGTACGGATAGAAGATGTTTTAAATCAGTGATATAATATTTTATTTGAAAGGATGTTGAATCATGGAATTAGAAAAATTAAAAGCTATTATTTCCGATGTACTGAGTATTGATGTTAATGAAATTACAAGAGATTCTTCTTTTGGTGAGGATTTAGGATGCGATTCTCTTGATCTTGTTGAAATCGTTATGGGAATCGAAGAAGAGTTTGATGTGAAGATTCCAGATGAAGCTGTCGAAAATATCCAAACCGTAGGTGATGCGGCGGACGAAATAAAAAAAGCATTGAGTTAAGTTTTTTCGTGAATAGAGCACTAAAATATGGGGGTCTCCAGCATGAACTGGGACTCCTTTTTTATAAACATATAGGAGGGGTTAAATGAACCCGAAAAATATTGAAAAGTTTCAAGAAAAAATTCAATATCGTTTTAAAAATACAGCTTTGCTTGAAACAGCTTTGACCCATAGTTCCTTTGCCAATGAACATCATTTGAAAAAACAGCAAAACAACGAACGTCTTGAATTTCTTGGTGATGCGGTTTTAGAGCTTGTTTCCAGCGACCTTTTATTTAAGAAGTATCCAGAAAAGCTTGAAGGTGCATTAAGCAAAACCCGGGCAAGCCTTGTATGTGAACCCGCATTGGCTTATTGTGCCCGTCAGATGGAGCTCGGGCCATTTCTCCAACTGGGAAAAGGCGAAGATATTACCGGGGGCAGGGAACGGGATTCCATTCTTTCAGATGCTTTGGAAGCAGTTATAGGAAGTATTTATCTGGATGGCGGCATCCTTCCGGCACGTTCTTTTATTATGTCATTTGTATTGCATGATATTGAAAACACAAGGCTTTTCTATGACTGCAAAACAATCCTTCAGGAGAATATTCAAAGCTGGTCCAAAGAGATACCTGTATATGAACTTGTCGAAGCCAGCGGACCGGAACACCATAGAACTTTTGTGATGCAGATTCGTCTTGGTGACAAAATCCTCGGTCAGGGAAGTGGCCGGACAAAACAAGCAGCGGGGCAGAATGCCGCTTTTCAGTCGCTGATTCAATTAAAATCCGAAGGACTTTTCAAAGGCAAGGATGAAGACTTATGTATTTAAAGAGTATTGAATTGCAGGGATTCAAATCCTTTGCAAATAAAACGATTCTAAAATTTAATAAAGGAATTACCGGCATAGTAGGGCCTAACGGCAGCGGAAAGAGTAATGTGGCTGATGCAGTACGATGGGTACTGGGGGAACAGAGTGCAAAACAGCTTCGTGGAAGTAAGATGGAAGACATTATTTTTTCTGGTACCGAAAATCGAAAACCCTTAGGTTTTGCCTATGTCGCAATAACCATTGATAATTCAGACCACAAGCTTGCCATTGAATATGATGAATTAACAGTGGCCAGACGTGTCTATCGCTCAGGAGAAAGCGAATATTTGATTAATGGAACTGTCAGCCGTTTACGGGATGTTCAGGAATTGTTTTTTGATACCGGAATTGGTAAAGAAGGTTATTCCATCATTGGTCAGGGCCAGATTGATAAGATTCTCAGTGGAAAGCCTGAAGACCGTCGTGAACTTTTCGACGAAGCCGTAGGTATTGTAAAATACAAAAAGCGGAAAGCTATGGCTGAAAAAAATCTGAACATTGAAAAGCAGAATCTCTATCGCGTGACAGATATTTTAAGCGAACTCGAAAAGCAGATTGGTCCCCTGTCCCGTCAGTCAGAAAAGGCTAAAGAGTATTTGAAATACAGAGATGCTCTTAAAATTCTGGACGTTCAGATGTACCTTTCGGAATACAGCCGTTTGAAAGAATCCGGGACGGAATATGAAAAAAAGATTAGCATAGCAAAAGCTGATATTGAATCCAGCCAGAATGATCTTGAACAGGCAAAAGCGGATTATGCCAAGATGGAAGGCCTGCTGGAGGAATGCAATTCAAAGATTGATACCATCAAGGGTAAAATAGCTGATATACAATTGAGCCGCGAAAAAAACGAAAGCGAAATACGTCTTTTAAAAGAGCAGATTCGAAGTGTGGAAGCATCTTCCGGCCATTATAAAGAACGTCTGCAACAGATTCAGGAAGCAGTTGATGATAAAAACAAAACAAAATCTTCCTATGAAGAAGAAGAAAAATCTTTAACTGAAAAGATTATGTCTCTTCAGGATGTAAAAAACCAGGCAGAAGATCAGTTGGATACAATGACTGGCAGCATTGAAAAATTACGACAGGCTATTGAAGAAAAAAATGGTGATATTATTGAAGCTTTAAGCCAGTCGGGCAGTGTCAAAGCGAAACTGCAAAGATATGATACGATGCTGGAACAGATTCAGATTCGTAAATCCGAATTAAATCAGCGTCTTATCGTTTTACAAAGTGAAGCAGCCAGCCGTACAAAACAGTTGGCAGACTATGCAGATGAAAAGGAAACCCTGGATTCTAAAAAGACGGATTTACAGACCCGTTTAGCCGAACATCAGAAAAAAGGCCAGGATATCCAGGCACGTATTGATAAATGTCACGAATCTTTGACGGCAAAGGAGCAGGAATATCATCGTTTAAGTTCTCGTTTTCAAACCCTGCAGGGTATTACGGAACGTTACGAAGGATATGGGAATAGCATCAAACGTATTATGGAACAGAAAAAACAGGTTCCGGGTATTATTGGTGTTGTGGCAGATATCATTAAAGTTAGTAAAACCTATGAGACAGCAATTGAAACTGCTTTAGGTGGAAGTATTCAGAACGTCGTGACCAAGGACGAGAAAACAGCTAAAATTATGATTGAGCATTTAAAAAAGAATCGGTTTGGCCGTGCAACCTTTCTTCCTTTAACAAGCATTACTTCGAGAACATTGAAGGAACGGGAAAGTCTGTTAAATGAAAAGGGCGTTCTTGGTATTGCCAGCGATTTAGTGGAGCATGCCCCAGAATTTACGGGGTTAGCTGAATATCTGCTTGGACGGGTTGTTGTTACCGATACAATGGATAATGCTCTGAAACTTGCAAAAAAATACCGGTATTCCCTGCGAATGGTTACTTTGGATGGCGAATCACTGAATCCGGGCGGTTCTATTTCCGGTGGAGCCTTTAAAAACAGCAGTAATCTTCTCGGACGTCATCGTGAGATGGAAGAGATGCAGCGTCAGATGGAACAGCTTAAGACCGATTTAAATCTTCTTAATCGACAGACCGATGAGGCTCACGATGAAAAACGCGAAAACAAACGGCATATTAGTGGTATTCAGGAAGATTTACAGGAGATTGGTCTTCGGGCAAATACTCTGTATGTCAATATGAACCAGTTAAAATCCTCTGAATCCAGCCAATCTAATGTTTATGATGAACTATCTGCAGAGGATAGGGAATTAAAACGACAGACTGCTGAAATAGATACTTTAAAAGCCGAACTTATAAAAGAACAGGAATCTCATGAATTCACAAAAAAGGAGGCTGAAAGTGCCATTGAAGCCCTGTCTGTGAAACTTGAAGAAGAAGTGAATCGACAACAGAAGGTATCGACCCAGACTTCTGAACTCGGAATGGATTTCTCTTCTTATGTACAGAAACAAAATTTTCTCAAAGAAAATTTAAAACGTATTGTTTCAGAAATTTCTTCCCTTTTAGAAGAAAGTCAGCAATTAAATCTTCAAATTGATGAAAGCCAAAGAGAAATCACAGCAAAAGAGGCTCAGATTTCTGAAATGGAAACACAGGCTCAGAGTATTTATAAAGGGGATGACGCCTTTAAGAGCGAGTTGAATGAATATGTAAAAAGCCGTGAGGAGATGTCCATAAAACAAAAACATTTTTTTGAGCATCGCGAACAGCTTTCAGACAGATGCAGTCTTCTGGATAAAGAATTGTTCCGTCTGGAACACTTAATGGAAAAATGTGAAGAAGACCGGAACAGTCTTAGCAATTATATGTGGGAAACCTATGAACTGACTTATAATTCTGCCTTACAACTTAAGCCGGAGCAAGAGAAAAAACAGTCCATTGAAGAGATTCGACGTAATATCAGTGAACTCAAAAAATCAATTAAAGCCCTGGGAAATATTAATCTCAATGCCATTGAAGAATTTAAAGAAGTTTCAGAACGTTATACGACGTTAAAAACCCAGCATGACGATTTGGTGGAAGCTGAAGGCAAACTTACAGATATTATTCATGACCTGGATGCAGCTATGAGAGAACAGTTCCAGAAAAACTTTACTGCTATTCAGGAAAATTTCAACCGTGTGTTTAAAGAACTTTTCGGTGGTGGAAAAGGTACTCTGGAATTAATGGAAGATGTGGATATCCTTGACGCAGGCATTCGAATAGTTGCTCAGCCACCTGGAAAAAAATTACAAAATATGATGCAGCTCTCCGGTGGTGAAAAGGCATTGACTGCCATAGCTCTGCTTTTTGCAATTCAGAGTTTAAAGCCATCACCATTTTGCCTGTTAGATGAAATCGAAGCAGCACTGGATGATGCCAATGTCAAACGTTATGCCAGATATTTGAATAATCTGACCGAGGATACGCAGTTTATCATCATTACCCATCGAAGAGGTACAATGAATGCTGCAGATGTTCTTTATGGTGTTACTATGCAGGAAAAAGGTATTTCAGCCTTAGTTTCTGTGAATTTGATAGAAAACGAATTGACAAAATAGGAGGATATAGAATGTCAGAAGAGAAAAAAGGGTTTTTTAGCCGTCTGGTTTCCGGACTCAGCAAGACCCGAAACAATATTGCTTCCGTATTTGATGATATTTTCAATGGTTTTTCATCGATTGATGAGGATTTTTACGAAGAATTGGAAGAGGTCCTTGTTATGGCCGATATCGGTATTCATACAACCGAAACAATTATTGAAGATTTAAAAGTCAAAGTCAAAGAGAATCATTTGAAAGAACCGGCAGAATGCCGTGAATATTTGATTCGTTCCATCAAAGAACAGATGACCGTATCCGAAGATGCCTATGATTTTGAAAACAAGAAGACTGTTATGCTTATTATCGGTGTCAATGGTGTCGGAAAAACAACTTCTATAGGCAAACTGGCAGGCCAGTATAAAAATGCCGGAAAAAAAGTTCTTTTAGCTGCTGCCGACACATTTCGTGCAGGTGCGATTGAACAGCTCACAGAGTGGTCTCACCGGGCCAACGTAGATATTATTTCCGGTCAGGAGGGGTCCGACCCTGCGTCGGTTATATTCGATGCAGTAGCCGCTGCAAAAGCACGAAATACGGACATTCTTATTTGTGATACCGCCGGAAGACTTCATAATAAAAAAAATCTGATGGACGAACTCAAAAAAATTAATCGAATTATCGATCGGGAATATCCGGATGCCTGCCGTGAAACAATGATTGTTCTCGACGGAACAACCGGACAGAATGCCCTTGTTCAGGCAAAACAGTTTAAAGAAAGTGCTGATATTACCGGCATTATTTTAACCAAATTAGACGGAACTGCCAAAGGCGGTATTGCTATAGCTATTCAATCCGAACTCGGTGTTCCTGTTAAATATATTGGTATTGGCGAGAAAATCGAAGACTTACAGAAATTTGACAGCGACTCCTTTGTGGACGCACTGTTTCAAGCACAATGATTAAAGGAGAAAAGGAAATGTTGACATTAGAGAAATTTGAAGAGGCTGCCGATAAACTCAGCCAGGTATTACTTGAAACCAAACTTGTTTACAGCGATTATTTTTCAGAACAAACCGGAGCAAAGGTTTATTTCAAACCAGAAAACATGCAGTTTACAGGAGCCTATAAGATTCGAGGTGCCTATTACAAAATCAGCACATTGAGCCCTGAAGAGAGAGAACGTGGTATTATTTCTGCCTCTGCCGGAAATCATGCCCAGGGCGTTGCTTATGCAGCCAAATTGATTGGTGCAAAGGCAGTTATTGTTATGCCAACAACAACGCCATTAATTAAAGTTAATCGTACAAAAGGCTACGGCGCAGAAGTTATTCTCCACGGAGACGTTTATGATGATGCCTGTGCTTATGCTCTGAAGCTTGCAGACGAAAAAGGTTATACATTTATCCATCCTTTTAATGACGAAACTGTAGCTACTGGTCAAGGTACCATCGCTATGGAGATTATCAAAGAGCTTCCTACAATTGACTATATTCTTGTACCAATCGGTGGTGGTGGACTCTGCTGCGGTGTTTCAACTCTGGCAAAAATGCTGAACCCAAAAATCAAAGTCATTGGTGTTGAACCTGCTGGTGCAGCCTGCATGAAAGCTTCTTTAGAAGCAGGACATGTCGTTACTCTGCCAACGGTATCAACGATTGCAGATGGTACAGCCGTTAAAACCCCCGGGGACCTTGTATTTCCTTATATTCAGGAAAATGTGGACGAAATTATTACGGTTGAAGATGATGATCTTATTGGTGCATTTTTAGATATGATGGAAAATCATAAAATGATTATCGAAAATTCCGGTCTTTTAACCGTTGCAGCATTAAAACAGCTGGATATCAAGGGCAAAAAGGTAGTTTCCATTCTGAGTGGTGGAAATATGGATGTTATCACCATTGCCTCTGTGGTTCAGAATGGTTTGATTCAGAGAAACCGTATCTTTACTGTATCCGTCCTGCTTCCTGATAAGCCGGGTGAATTACACAGAATTGCCGGCATTCTTGCAGATCTTCAGGGTAATGTCATTAAACTTGAGCACAATCAGTTTATCAGCGTTAATCGAAGCAATGCAGTAGAACTTCGGATTACACTTGAGGCTTTTGGAACAGAGCACAAGGATAAAATATTAAAAACATTAGAAAAGAAGGGCTATCGCCCAATGCTGAAAATGCCTCATCAGATTTATTAATAAAAAAATCAGTGTCAACCGTTTTTGAAAATGTCCCAAAATAAGTGAAACATTAGCCCCAGCGTTGCTGGGGCTTTCTAACCCTTATGCAGACCATTCTTCACATTCAT
>SAAB01000138.1 GCA_009929615.1 Clostridia bacterium
ATAGTGTACTCAACAGCAGTTTCAGACGTTAATGATAAACTCATGGATTTTTGTTGTTTTCTCCTGTTTTCCGCCATTTCTATGATTCTTCTGAAAAAGTTGCGCCAATTTTGTGCCACAGTGGTCAAAAGTTCAGCGTTTTGTATAGATATCTTGCATTTACAGTACATATAGCTGTGAAATACAACCAATTTTAGCGCCCTATATAGTGTGCAAAATAGGTTCTTTTTGGCAATGCTACGTCAATACGGTTTGTTGAGTAGACATTTCTGTACTCTACATACTTAAAAGAAGTAGCCTTTTCAGCATTTCGTATGCTTTTTATTTACCTTTTACAACAATCCTACTTCAGCAAACTGCGTTGGCCGCACATTTCTGCACTCTACATACTTAAAAGAAGTAGCCTTTTCAGCATTTCGTATGCTTTTTATTGACCTTTTACAACAATCCTACTTCAGCAAACTGCGTTGGCCGCACATTGGTAGGGGCCGCAATGACAACAAAATCAGCATCGGCGTATGCGGTCTTAGCGTCCAGCGTTGCTGTCAAATTCAGTTCTTTCTCTGCGAGGTACTTCTCGATATAGTCATCTTGAATTGGAGACTTGCGATTGTTGATCATCTCAACCTTCTCCGGAACAATATCAACTGCGGTCACCTGATGGTGCTGAGAAAGCAATGTGGCAATTGACAAACCCACATAACCAGTGCCCGCAACGGCGATTTTGTAATTCTTCATGTTATTTACTCCTCCGGCCCTCATCGGGCATATCCTCTAATTTTCTATGTACACATCCATATGGATGGTCTTTCTCTCTAATTCCTCATGTGTGATAACCACACTCGGCTAAGTGTTTTCTTATGCTGTCGTATCCAATTACCCCAGCAATCATATTTCCCTTGTTTTCTACTTCATAAAACATCCGTTGAGTAGCATCGGGATGATCTCGATAAATTCTTTTAACCAGATTACATCCAATAAAACCAGCAACACCGGTCACTAAAATCGTTTTACCATTCAAATCCACACTACTCATTTTCTACTCCTATTTGCCTATGAATAAGCACCTAATTTCTATAATAGAAATTAAACTATATTTATAGGTTTGTTATAATTTATGTAATTTCTTAATCTTGAATTTTATTTCTAAATATATAACAAACAGCGAACAGATCCTTCACTATTCGCTGCGGCACCTCAACCCTCCTTTAGTCTGCCAAAACGCCTGTATTTTCAGGCTTTTTGCTCACTTTTCTGGGCAAGAAAATATGAACTCAGATACCGAACTTTCGCTCCCTGTATCTCTTGTCCCTATTATGCCGTATTCATATTATGCCCTAACCATATTATGCCCTAACCATAATATGCGCTATTCTTAATATCCAACATTCCTAATATGCGCTATTCTTAATATCCAACATTCATAATATCCAACATTCATAATATCCAACATTCATAATCATGTACATCGTAGATACAAAATATTTTTAATATCATACATTCTTAAATCATGCTGTTCTTAGTATATCATATTTTTTTAATTTTGTCCTAATATAAAACATTCCTATTATGCCCTAAACATATTATATTCTGTTCACACTTCAACATATTCTCAATAGCGTTTTACCTTTAGTTATATGGCATATTAAGTTACACATATATGTAACACTATTTCAATATCTCTTTTACATAGATCCTTCTTGTTTCAAAACTGATAACACCGTTTTGAACAATATGCGCATGTCTAACCCCATACTCCACTCAGCTATGTACTTGGTATCCAACTTCACTACTTCTTCAAAATCTGTTATTTCACTCCGTCCACTCACCTGCCACAAACCGGTAATGCCTGGTCTAATTGATAATCGTGCTCGATGATGGAGATCATAAGCAGACCATTCATCAAGT
>SAAB01000073.1 GCA_009929615.1 Clostridia bacterium
ATGAATGTGAAGAATGGTCTGCATAAGGGTTAGAAAGCCCCAGCAACGCTGGGGCTAATGTTTCACTTATTTTGGGACATTTTCAAAAACGGTTGACAGTATAGATTAGCTGCCCATCTGGATATCCAATACCAGTGCAAGCTGCTCTGCCTTTTCACGGATCTCCTTACGACTCATACTTTCCTTAAAGACTAAATCTTCAATCACTGCACCATTCCTGCGTCCGCCATCAAGGAAGAAACAATCCATACTCGTACACTTGCGATAATCGATATTAGAATTCTTTGGTAAAATCATCCCGCTCAGTGTCGTTATGTGGTACTGATTATCCACAATACTCTCTACAAAATCAAAGTAAAGAAATTTAATCTTCTCATTAAGGTAGGCATACTGTTTCCTATAAATGCTTGATACTTCAACAAAATTCGGCTCAGCCACCGCTGCGTAAGAAGGATAACTTCCCTTCCATCCATGTTCCAAAAAAACCTTATTAATACGTTCCCGGACATAGGACCTGAACATATTCATATCCTCATCAGACTCATTCAGGCCACGGTGTTCCCGTCCACAATCCTGAATAAGACCGGATAAAGCCCGGTAAATACTGTTTCCCTTTAATGAACGCATGGTATATAAGAGTTCCCGAATAAATTCTTTATTCTCGCCTGCCTCTTTTGAAAATCCAGATGCAAGACGGCGAAGTCCCAGACCAGCAAAAAATTCTGCTGCCTGCTCTTGAAGCTTTTTATCCAGCCCCCATACGACCTTTTCATGGTCAAAAAGAACTGTTGATTTCCCAAATCCGATTTTCGTTGTTGGCTGTAAATAGAGCTGAAGATAAGGCCGCATAAAGCGGAATATAGCCAATGCCTTCTGCTCTGAAACATTCAGGTAATTCATTCCCAATACGTCCCGCTTCTGTTCAATCGCCATAAATGTTTCATATATCATATTCCAAGGCAGACCAGCCGTATCCTTTCCCAATGAAAGCGTATGTACATGGTAATCCCATAAACGTACACCGCCACGAAGTGACGAAAAGGAAAATGAGCTCTCTTTTAAAGCCTGGCCTTCACTTAATGGAGCCAGACGGTTGACAAAGCTCAAACGATATCGTCCATCTTCCAGACGTTCTCCGCGCAGGCTGTCCATGAAAATCTCTTTCGGATGGCGTCCATCCTCAATTAATACATCCTGGAATTCCACATCTACTGCAAAACCCTGACACATCTGTACATTAACTGAAAAGTTTCTATCCTTAATCTTATAAGGAATCTTTCGCTTTCCGACCAATTCTCTGTAAAACGCCAACAATACCCGCTGCTCTTCGATATGAAATTGTTGAACGAACTGATGAAAATCTTCATCCACAACATCATGATTTGACATAAAAAGCCCCTTACTTTCATATTATGACTAACTATACTATTCTAGCACGACTGCCTTATGGATGCAATCATTCTTTGTGTTCCATGGCTATCTTTGCCATCTTTTTATTCTTCATAAGATGCTGCCATATACTTGCCACCGGCAGCCCGACCACGTTGTTATAGTCTCCACAGATTTTTTCGACAAATACTGCTGCCAGCCCTTGTATAGCGTAACTTCCAGCCTTATCCATCGGCTCCCCACTGCGTATATAAGAACGAATATCTTCATCCGCAAGGGAATACATAACCACATCTGTACATTCATAAAAAATCTGCATCTTCTCAGAGGTTATCAGACAGACACCTGTGTATACCTGATGGGTGTTTCCCTGAAGAAACCGAAGCATCCGAAAGGCATCCTCTTCATCCTTTGGTTTACCCAGAATCTTTCCATCTAAAGCAACAACCGTGTCCGCACCTATCACAAGAATATCCTCTTCCAAAGATGTTTCACTCAGCTGTTTATAAATGTCCATCGCCTTAACAGCTGCCAGATTCATCACCGTCTCCGTCACATCCTGTTCCTTTATGACTTCCTCTTTCTGACTTGGCATAATTTCAAACTTTAATCCAATCTGCGTCAATAATTCCCGCCGTCTTGGTGAGGCGGAAGCTAAAATTATTCTGCTCATCTCTATTCCTCCCAAAGGGAAGTATATCATAAATGAATCCTCTCCAGGAAGTATTCTTTGATTATCTTCCCATCATCTCCGGCATATTCTTCCAGTACATCTTAGGCATCATATTCATCCGGCATCTTGGGTTCTCCCGTTCCTTAATGCCAATAGTTTCATAAAAACTCTTCCACCATTCCTCAAACTGTTTTTCACTCTCGGAAACCTGCCGAATCACACTGTCATCTGCTGTCACTGAAGAGGTCATAAACCAGCCCTTGCCCACTTCATGAACACAGACCTCATGGCGGTTTTCATCATAAATCATCCAGTTCTCCATCGGAAAACGGTCTGCAAAATGTTCCGCCAGCAGGGGCAGCTGATGATGCTTCGGTGCCAGCTTGGAAAACATAATTCCCTGGCTTAATTCTTTAAAGCGGACAAAACCATACAACCTCTGAGTTTCCCTCGACACTTCCCGTTCCAGCCACATCATCCGGTTCACTATAGGATTCGCCAGCTGTTCAATAATCTTTGGTCCTTCCCGAAATCCCAAAACCAGAAACTTATAAATGCTATCTGCTTTATCCATATGACAGGACATAGCTGCATACTTAATCCAATGCCAGGCCAGACCTGAAATCTTATGAACCACCGCATCGGCTACGCGCATGGCCTTATCCACATCTGTTACCACGGAAATATACTCTGTAAACAATTCTCTCTCGACATAGTCCCCGGCTGCCACAGACTGATACTCATGTCCATACCGACTCATATATGCTCCATAAACCGCAGAAAGAATTCCCTCCAGAGAATCTTCACACATATAAACTCTAGGTGCTTTCATACAACCATCTCCCTTGTTTCAGGCAGCGGAATATTCCACCGGCTCTCCTGCCGGTCATAAAAAAGGGATAACTGGCGGTATCCGGATATAGATTCCTGTACTTCCCGGGGCAGACGTTCATGAACTGATAAAAGATTTCTTGTAATTGCATCCTGATCAAAACGGATACGATACATCATCTTCCCCGAACAGGTGATAAAATAAACAGCTCTCTTTAAAACAATTCCCATCTTTTTTAAATCCTTAAAATCCAGTGCTGTATGCCGTCGTGCCTGGCAAATACGTCTTGCGCCTGTGAAGCCGATACCCGGAACTCTGAGAATCATCTCATAGGATGCCCGGTTAATCTCAACCGGAAACTTATCCAGATTCCGCAAGGCCCAGTCACACTTAGGGTCCAAAGCAATATTAAAGGAATCCTGCTGTTCACTCAGCAATTCATCTGCACTAAAGCCATAAAATCTAAGAAGCCAGTCTGCCTGATAGAGTCTGTGTTCCCGCAAGAGAGGTGGCTGTGTGTTCACTGCCGGAAGCAGATTATCCTGGTTCACCGCAATATACGCAGAGTAAAAAACACGGCGCAGAGCAAATTTCTTATATAAGGCTTCCGCTACCGAAATAATCTGATAATCACTTTCCGGCGTGGCCCCCACCATGACCTGGGTACTCTGTCCTGCCGGAACAAACTTTGGAGCATGCCGGTAGACAGTCAGCTCCTCTTTATTCTGAAGAATCCCCTTCTGAACCTGTCTCAGAGGACTTAATATCATCTTCCGGTCCTTATTCGGTGCCAGTTTCTTAAGGCCCTCTGCTGTCGGAAGTTCCAGGTTGCAGCTCATTCGGTCTGCATAAAATCCGGTTCTTCGAATCAGTTCCTCATCCGCTCCCGGAATAGACTTCACGTGAATATAGCCATGAAACTGGTACTTCTCCCGAAGAAGAACCAGGGTTTCATACATAAGTTCCATCGTATAATGAGGATTCTTAACCACGCCTGAACTCAGGAAAAGACCTTCGATATAGTTTCTTCGGTAAAATCCCATCGTCAGCTGACATATCTCCTCCGGTGTAAAAGTTGCTCTCGGAACATCGTTGCTGGAACGATTCTTACAATACTTACAATCATAAATACAGTCATTGGACAGAAGAATCTTAAGAAGAGAGATACACCGGCCATCCGAAGCAAAGCTATGACAGATTCCAGCCGCCCGGGAATTCCCCATACCCTGACCGCCACTCTTACGGTTCACGCCGGAAGACGTGCAGGCCACATCATACTTGGCCGCGTCTGCCAATATCGTTAACTTCTGTTGTACTTTATCTTCAGACATCAGATATTCCATGACTGTTCCTCACTCCTGTTCATACATTTTTACTGATTTGAGTATACCATATTCACGCCCCATAGTCAAACATATGTTCGATTGTGAATTTGAAAAAAGACACCTCTCGATTTATGAGAAATGTCTTTTGAATAATTTAAATATGGTAATGGGTACCAAAATACTCCATTGTTTTAGCTTTATCTAAATGAATCTGATTTTTCAAATCTTCTACACTATCAAATTTCATCTCCGGCCGTTCAAATCTGAAAAGCTGAACTTCGATTTCTTCACCATAAAGACTTCCTGAAAAATCATAGACATAGGTCTCCATTCGTTTGCTGTTATTATCAGCCACCGTTGGATTAAAACCAATATTGGTTACGGAATGATATACATAATCGCCGACCAGCGTTCTCGATGAATAGACACCGTTTGGCGGCATAATCTTATGCAGTGGTGGTGCAACATTTGCTGTCGGCATCCCCAGCTTACGTCCAAGCTGACGTCCATGGATGACTTCCCCTGAAACCGAAAATGGTGTACCAAGCATCTCTGCAGCAAATTCCATATCACCGCGGCGAATAGCTTCCCGTATAAGCGTACTGCTCACATCCCGCAGTTCTTTGCGTCCGGTAAAAGCACCATCCTCAAAAACCGGTGCCAAGGTCTGAAGTTTATGGCAGACATCTACCGAAAAGCCCAGTTCTTTGCCAACCGCCTTCAGCATCTCTACATTGCCCCGGCGTTCATGTCCAAAATGAAAATCACTGCCGGCAACAATTACTTTTGCCCCTATGGCATCAATAAGAATGTCCTTAATGAAATCCTCCGCTTCCATTCCTGAGGTTTCCTTGGTAAAAGGAAATTCAATCAAAACATCAATTCCCATCTTTTCTGCCCATTTTATCCGTTCATCCCGGGTAAATATTAATTCCTGAGGTTTATTGGATAAAAGTGCGGCCGGATGAAAATCAAATGTAAACATGACTGCCTGCAGGCCCTGTGCCTTATGCTCTTTAATTTTCTCTATTAAAATCTGGTGTCCCCGATGAAGTCCATCGAACTTTCCCAGAGCCACTGCTGTATTTTCCAAATGAATTTCTTTTGTTCCTGTAATATATATCATGTCTAATCTCCCGCTGATTACACAAACATTTTTTCGTTTTTAAATATTCCACGCTTTACATCATAGGTATAGATAGCACAGAATTTCCCCTGACTGTCATAAATCCGGTACTTTTCACCGGACATTTCCCCGCCTTCAATTTCCAGATGGTCCTTTGAAAGCATATTGCCGTTATAGAGTAGTAAATCCATTCCTTCTTTCACTCTGGCTTTTGGCCAGGCTTCAAAAAGGCTGTCGATTGTACGTATTTTATCCTCAATAGAATTATTCCGAAGGCTGGCTTCAACCTCATCCAGTTTCATCGCCTCGTCTATTTTAAAAATACCAACCTGGGTTCGGACTAATTTCTCCATGGCTGCACCACAACCCAGTTTTCTGCCAATATCGTGACAAAGTGTACGAATATAAGTGCCTTTTGAACAATGAACCCTCATATGAACATGAATGCCATCCGGCTCTATCTCCAGTAGTTCCAAAGCGAAAATCTGAACATTTCGCGGCTTTCGCTCCACCGTTTTTCCCTCTCGGGCCAGTTCATAAAGCTTCTTCCCCTGGACCTTTAATGCAGAATACATGGGTGGAATCTGCGCATAATCACCTCTGAATTGTTCAAGTACACGTTCCAGCTCTTCCCGCCCGGTTTCAACCGGTGAAGATTCTAAAATCTTTCCTGTCATATCCTGTGTATCTGTTACAACACCCAGGTGCATCACTGTTTCATAAATCTTATCTTTATCCGTAAGAAGGTCACAGACTTTAGTCCCTTTACCAAGACAGACCGGAAGTACTCCAACTGCCTCCGGGTCTAAAGTCCCTGTATGTCCGATTTTCTTCTGCTTTAATATGCCCCGCAGCTTTGCAACTACATCATGGGACGTATATCCGGCTTCTTTATAAATATTAATTATTCCATTATACATCGGCACTCAACTGTCCTTCTATCACTTCTAAAAACTGTTTTAACGCAACATGTAAATCCCCATGCACCGTACATCCGGCTGCGCGGATATGTCCACCACCACCCTGAAGGGCCGCAACCTGATTCACATCCACATAACTCTTAGAACGGAAACTGAATTTACTTGTTCCTATTTCATTTTCTGAAATAAGGATAGCTACTTCTACCCCTTTTGTCAACCGGAGCTGTTCCACAATTCCTTCCAGGTCCTCGTGGCCTGCATGGAAATCATCAAACATTTTCCGGGTAATGATTGTATAAATACATTTATTATCGAATACCCTGCAGCTGTTTAATAAAGCCTGTCCCAACAGCTGGGCCTGAACGTAGGTACGCTCATAAAAAACTTCATCAATCCACCGGCTGCTGTCAACACCTGCTGTCAACAGACATCCTGCAACCTGCATGGTATGTTCTGAGGTATTCGAATACTTAAATACACCCGAATCACATATAATTCCCATATAAATAGCCTCAGCAGCTGAAAGAGTTATTTTCTCAGGATTCAGTAAATCATAAAGCACTTCGCTGGCCGAGCTGGCTTTTGGCACTACATGATTTATCTGGGCAAATTCCGTATTGCTGATATGATGGTCGATATTCATAGTCACTGCCGCCATATCAAACCATTCTTCCACTCCTGCAGTCATTCTGTCTCTCTGGCTGTTATCCAGTGAAATAAATAAATCATAGGCTTTTGGCTGTCCTGTCGGCTGTTTAACCTCTTCCGAACGCTTTACCAGCTTATAACTTTCCGGAACAGACTCCAGATAAACATCAACTTCTATATCCGGGTAATTCTCTACAATATAATTATAGAGTCCCATACAAGAGCCAACACAGTCACCATCCGGTCTTGTATGACCTGTGATGGCAACGGTTTTACTCTGTATAATTTGATTTTCAAGAAAGCTCATCTTCATCATCTTCCCTTTTTAAATCCTTGTTAACCTCAGAAATCTTCTTTGACATATTAACACCATATTCAATGGACTGGTCCATAACAAATGTAATTGCCGGTGTGTTTCTAAGATTAATGGAATGGGCTATTTCCTTACGGATAAAACCCATAGCACTGTTCAGCCCCTCTAAAGTTGACTTCTGAACCTTTTCATCTCCGAGAACACTGATATAAGCTCTACAAGTTTTTAAATCAGGTGCTACCTCTACAGCAACAACCGATGTCAGTGAAGAAATTCTCGGGTCTTTGATTTCCCGTGTGATAATCCGGCTAAGTTCTCGCTGAACTTCTCCATTGATTCGTGTATTCTTTATACTGTTCTTTCTCATAAATTCCTCTCTATCTTGGAATTTCTTCCATAATGAAGACTTCTAACTGGTCGCCTTCCTTAACATCATTAAATTTCTCAAGAGACATACCGCATTCATATCCGGTAGCAACTTCCTTAACATCATCTTTGAAACGTTTCAGAGAAGCCAGTTCACCTTCATGAATAACAACATTGTCACGAAGCAGACGAACTTTTGAGTTACGCTCAATCTTACCATCCAGAACATAACCACCGATGATTGTACCAACACCGGAAACCTTATAGGTCTGACGAACTTCCGCATGGCCGATAACCTTTTCACGGAATTCCGGATCAAGCATACCCTTCATGGCTGCTTCAATATCTTCGATAGCATTGTAGATAACACGGTACAGACGCATATCAACTTTTTCAGTATCTGCCACTGTTTTTGCCATATTATCCGGACGTACATTGAAACCAATAATAATCGCATTTGAAGTAGATGCCAAAGTAACGTCGGACTCATTAATAGCGCCAACACCACCATGAATAATCTTAATAGCTACTTCCTCGTTGGACAATTTCATTAAACTCTGTTTTACGGCTTCTACAGAACCTTGAACATCCGCTTTAACAATAATATTTAACTCTTTAATCTGTCCGGCCTGAATCTGGTCAAATAAACCATCCAGAGATAATTTTGCTTTTGTATCTGCTAAAAGTCTTTCTCTCTTCTGAGTAACAAATGTCTCAGAAATAACTCTTGCTTCTTTTTCTGTATCCGTTGCTATAAATACTTCTCCGGCTTCCGGCACATCATTCAGACCAAGAATTTCCACTGGAATCGATGGGCCCGCTTCTTTAATACGACGGCCTTTATCATCTATCATGGCACGAACCTTACCAAAAGCAGCACCAATTGCCAAAGAGTCACCTACATGAAGTGTTCCCTTCTGTACAAGAACAGTTGCTACAGGGCCACGGCCTTTATCCAGCTGAGCCTCAATAACAAGACCTCTTGCATTACGGTTTGGATTTGCTTTTAATTCACAAATTTCTGCCTGAAGAACAATTGCATCCAATAAGTCATCAAGACCTTCGCCTGTGTGTGCTGATACAGGTACAAGCAATGTTGTTCCGCCCCAGTCTTCAGGAACCAATTCATATTCTGTCAATTCCTGTTTTACACGTTCGATATTAGCGCTTGGCTTATCAATCTTATTAATAGCAACGATAACTTCAATTCCGGCAGCTTTTGCATGGCTGATAGCCTCAATCGTCTGTGGCATAACACCATCATCTGCAGCAACAACAAGGATTGCAATATCTGTAGACTGTGCACCACGTAAACGCATGGCTGTAAACGCTTCATGTCCCGGTGTATCTAAAAATGTAACCTTCTGTCCTTTGACATCAACCACATAGGCACCGATATGCTGTGTAATACCGCCGGCTTCACCTGTCGTTACATGTGTGTCACGAATCGCATCCAAAATGGATGTTTTACCATGGTCAACGTGACCCATAACACAGACAACCGGTGGTCTTGGCTGTAAATCTGCTTCGTTCTCTTCTTCTTCTTTAAGAATTTCTTCAACCGGGTCAATAACGATTTCATGTTCACAGAGAACTTCATATTCCAATGCAATTTCTTCTGCCTCATCATATGTGATTTCTGTATTCAATGTAACCATTTTACCGGCAAGGAATAATTTCTTAACGATTTCTGCTCCGGAAATTTTCATTTTATCTCCGAGTTCTTTAATCGTTACGATTTCAGGAAGGATAATATTTGTTACCTTTTCAACAACTGGCTTTGGCTTTGGAACTGGTGGATGAAGTGCACCTTTTCTTGCAAGTGGTCTTCCGCCAAATCCTTTTCTGACATTTCTGCCATCTGTTACTGTCTTAACCGGCTTTTCTTTGTCTTTGTAGTTTCTCCGGTTTTCACGGGTTGTATCCTTAGTAGCAACAACTTCTTTTGGAATTGCAGAATCCAAATTGAATTTGCCATCCCCACGGTTGTTATTGTAACCACCACCGCCGCGGTTGTTATTATAGCCGCCACCACGGTTATTGTTGTAGCCACCCTGACCCGGACGATTCTGTCCGCCATTGTTATTATATGGACGTCCCTGACCCTGGCCCTGTCCCTGACGGTTCTGGCCCTGGTAATTGCTATTGTATGGACGGCTGCCATTCTGTCCCTGGCCCTGTCCCTGACGGTTCTGACCCTGGTAATTGTTATTGTATGGACGACGTTCACCATTCTGTCCCTGGCCCTGTCCCTGACGG
>SAAB01000026.1 GCA_009929615.1 Clostridia bacterium
TTTTATTGTTTAATTGTCAATGTTCAGTTGTGTTGCCATTTCTTTCGTGCAACTTTTATAGAATACCATAATCGCTGTTGACTGTCAACACTTTTTTAAATTTTTTGAGCAACTATTTTTACTCATGTTGTCACCTGAATTGAAAGAGTTTTCAACAGGAAAACAACGAGCGGAGAAGGAGGGATTTGAACCCTCGCGCCGCGTAAACGACCTATACCCTTAGCAGGGGCACCTCTTCGGCCTCTTGAGTACTTCTCCGAATTGATAAAAACTATGAAATTTTTACCGCACTTTTACAGTGCTTGTCTATTATAATATAAAGAAAGTGCCTTGTCAACGGCTTTTCTGTACAAAATTTAGCCTTTTTTTTCGCCATACAACATGTGGGATTCTTTCTTTAAATATAGATTACATCTAGTAAATTTCTGCAAAAATTTCTTTATATTTCTATTGTTCGATAGTCTTTAACAACCGTTTCATACAAATTATTGCCCGTTGAATCAATAACAACGATTGCCGGAAGATTTTCCACCTCCAGCTTTCTTATAGCCTCTGTACCCAAATCGTCATAAGCTATAACTTCCGCTTTCTTTATCTGTTTCGAAAGAATCGCACCTGCACCACCAACTGCCGCAAAATATACAGCACCGTTTTTCACAATGGCATCAATAACTTCCTGAGACCTTTTTCCTTTACCTATCATTCCTTTTAGACCGCTGTCCATTAATAAAGGTGCATACTTATCCATACGGCTGCTGGTTGTTGGTCCTGCGGAACCAATTGGGTGTCCTTCTCTGGCAGGAGATGGTCCCATATAATAAATAACATTATGATTTAAATCGAGTGGAAACTCTTCATTTGCAAGCATTGATTCATAAATCCGTTTATGTGCTGCATCTCTGGCCGTATAAATAGTTCCACTTATATAAACATAATCGCCAGCTTTTAAATCTTTAATTTCTTCATCCTTTAAGGGTGCGTTAATATATTTTTCCATTGAACTTTCCCCTCTCCTATAATTCCCGGCTTACATGACGGTTTACATGGCAGCAAATATTGATAGCAACAGGAAGTCCCGCAATATGTGTTGGATAGGTTTCTATATTAATAGCCATTGCAGTAACTGTACCACCTAATCCACCCGGTCCAATGCCCAGTTGATTGATTTTATC
The DNA here is from genome assembly GCA_009929615.1 of Clostridia bacterium. Lineage (GTDB taxonomy): Bacteria > Bacillota > Clostridia > Lachnospirales > Lachnospiraceae > Frisingicoccus. The sequence continues at coordinate 1,173 of SAAB01000026.1, forward strand.
GAGCATCTCTATTTCCAGCTCCTTTATATAGGAAACTTCTGAATGAGTGCCGGCTTCTCTGGTCAATGCGTGCTTTGCCATGATCGCACATTTTTCAAAGTCTCCCCCGATACCAACACCAACAACTAATGGTGGACAGGCATTTGGTCCTGCTGCATCCACTGTTTCGAGAATAACCTTTTTCACACCTTCAATACCATCTGCTGGTTTCAACATGCAGACACGGCTCATATTCTCACTCCCAAAACCTTTTGGTGCCAGGGTTATTTTAAAACTATCCCCGGGAACAATGGTATAGTGAACAATTGCCGGCGTATTGTCATTTGTATTCTTTCTATAAATAGGGTCCTCTACAACAGACTTTCTTAAAAATCCTTCAATATATCCTTTTCTAACCCCTTCATTAATGGCATCTTCCAAATAACCATCAACAATATGAACCTCCTGGCCCATCTCCACAAATAAAATTGCCATTCCTGTATCCTGGCATATCGGAATCATTTCTTCTCCGGCAATCTTAAGGTTGTCTTCAAGCTGCTTTAATACTTGTTTACCTAAAGGGGATTTTTCTGTGTCTATTGCATGATTCATTGCTGCCGCCATATCTTCTGACAAAAAATGAGTTGCCTGAATGCACATATCACGAACGGTATCCTGAATCGTCTGACAAGATAATTCTCTCATATTCAATGCCTCCTGTTCAAAATTATATCTGTATTACAGAATACCGCACTCCCATTTATTATTCAATAAAAAAGAGTGCGATATTTTAAATTTCATTTATCCAATTTGGCAGCCAACCTCTACAGTAATTACAGGAGTACCATTGACAACATCCCGTGCAACACGCAAACCGTCTTTCTGAACACTTTCCATACGTTCATTACTTTCAACCATGTTGACTCCATTCATTCCGTTCATTGCTTTTACTATAGCATTATAAAAGTTTTCACTATGAATCATACTTGCTTCACTGTCATCATTATACTGGTAAATCCACATGACATCTTCAACTGAACATTCTGTCGTAAAAAATGTGTACACTTTTCCTGATTTAGAAAACAGAGTATCAATATTATATCCATAGACATACTCACTGCTTTCTACCGGTGCTCCTACATGGTCAATAATTTGTTCAGGGGACTGAAAAAGCAGATCCATCATCACATAAATGCTATTTTGAATGTCTAATTCAGATGGTATTGCTTCACTTACCTTTGTTCCTGAAGTTGTGAAAGACTGGACATCCCCCAGATATTCTGTGCCGTTATCCACAACAAAGAATCTGTATTTATAAGTTGTCCCCGGTTCTAAGGAAATTCCTAACTCAGCATTTAAATCATACCACATATTAAAACGTGTTTCCGAACGAACACAATCTTCAAGATGATATTTTAATAATTCATCATTTTCATTCCAAACGTAACATCCCACCTGTTTTACTGTAACCCCATTTGGATTATTTACCTTTGCATACAGAACAGCATTTGTCTCTGACACATTCTGTTCACCATATTCAATCCCATAATTTGCTGCAGGAGCGACACTTTCCTGTCCACCTTCATTTCCATTCCACCGAAAGAAAGTATATCTGCTGTCATCCAGACGGATTTTAGCATTAACCATTGCATTGCTATAGGAACTGTCCCAGGCATTCTGCTGGATAACTGTAACACGGCCATCTCCGGTAACTTCTTTGACAATTGCCCAGTGCACACTCACATTATCTTTCACGATATCCCCCACCTTTGGTGTATTTGTAGCATAAAATTCGCCGCTGTCAATAAGTGGTGTTGAATAAATACTGTTTAATCCATACACATCTCTTCCAAACACCTGACCATAAAATCTCTTAACAAATGCTGCACAGGAATATGTTCCATCTGTATCCATCCATGTTCCATAAGGCTGATACATTGCATCTACTGTCACACCATTAACGGTAATACTATCCACAACTCCTGATGCAATTGAAACATAATCTGCATCTTCCATAAATGCCAGTGCCTGCATCGGGCAAACGCCTGTAAATAACATAATAGCTGCCATCATTCCCATAGCCTTTGATTTCCATTTTCCTAACATATTTTCATCCTCCTAAACGATATTCAGATCAGGTACCTTTTCTGTAATTCCAATATATCATAGGGAAAATATAAATTTGTTTTTACAGCCTTTTAAATCGTGATATAATGATTAAAACTATCTTATTTTGGAGGTTCATGCATTGAACGGAGCAAAGAAACATCAACTGCAGCCCGGAACACTTCTGGACGACAGATATCTTATAGAAAAAGTTCTCGGAGAAGGCGGTTTTGGAATTACATATGCCGGTGTCAACCAGCGTATTAATGTCAAGGTGGCCATTAAAGAGTTTTATTGGCGGGATTATGTTACTCGGGATATCGATAATTCTCCGGAAATATCTATCATTTCTGAAGATAATCAGGACATGATTGCGAATGCCAAAGAAAAATTTATGAAAGAAGCACGGGTTATTGGTGATTTCATTGATGAATCAAGTATTGTAGACGTTACCGACTACTTTGAAGCTAACAATACAGCCTACATCGTCATGAACTATCTGGATGGTGTAACCTTAAAAGGCTATCTTCGAAATAAAGAACCTCTGGCTGCCGAAACCATTTTCCGAAAAATGATTCCTATTATGGAAGGACTCAGTAAAGTTCATAGCTGTGGTATCATTCACCGGGATATAAGCCCTGACAACATTATGATGGCACCGGATGGCAACTTAAAGCTCCTTGATTTCGGGGCTGCAAGAGATTACTCTGCCCTTCGGGACAAGAGTTACTCTGTTATTGTAAAAGGCGGCTATGCCCCTGTTGAACAGTATAACAGCAACAGCATCCAAGGCCCTTGGACCGATATCTATGCCTTATGTGCAACTCTTTATGAATGTATTACCGGACAACTTCCGGATGATGCCCTTCAAAGAGTCTTTCATGATGAGCTAAAAAAACCATCAGAACTAAATATTAAGATAGATAAAGACCTTGAAAAAATTTTATGGAAAGGCCTAAGTGTTTCTCCGGAAGACCGTTACCAGTCTATGGATGAAATGATTGAAGATATTCAAAAAATCTTAAAAGATGAAGTCCCTGAACAGAAGAAAAGCAAATGGAAACTTCCAGTTATCATTGCCTGTATTTGTGCGACACTCATTATTGCACTTACGTCTGCCTATATTTATGCAGATAACCATATTGCTTCCTTTAAATTTCGGGGCATACAGACGGAAACCGTTGTCCTTATCCCGGATGAGAATATGTCTGCTAAAGAATACCAGACAGCAAAAGAAATTATCAGTGACCGGTTAAATATTTTAGCTGGAGAAGATAACTATCTGATTCAGGAAGATAAAGATAGTAATTTAACCATTATTACTCCTCTGGATATCTACCATAATAAAGATGTAGCGACCATTATAAAGTCCTTTATAAGCCGTCCTGCCCGTCTATTCGTTTCTCCTATAGATGGCAGTCCGATTGAGATTACCCCCGAGGATTTTGTTGATATTGAAAAGTATTTCGGAAAAGCGGACGGTATTATCCCATCTGAATGGAATTTGCCCGAAAATGAAGATTACACTTACTATGAATTAAAACTTTCCGATGAAAAAACCGAAGTTCTTCTTAATCTTATGGATAACTCCAACAAAATCAATTTTTATCAGGATATCGATAAATACTCCCCTGTGTTATCCTTAACCTGCTACTACCAGGCAAGTTCTAAAACCTTTGCTTTTGTCGAAGAAAACGATAGTTTTGTTACAGCCTTAAAATATAATTTAAGTCACGATAAATTTTCTTTAGCCTTCAGTGTTATGGGTGAAATTGCCGCTCAATGGGAAAATGCCAGCCAGTCCCTTATGGCCGGTGCCAATCAGGTTAATGAAGATGCTATTGCTGACCCGGCAGTCTATTTAAAATACACCACATACCTCTCAGATATTTCCAAAGGACAGTGGTATAATGTTATTGCCGATATAAAAACCCGAATGGATGCATTAGAAATACCTTATGCTTTCGGCATTGCTAATGATAATGAACATTCTTTTACTATTAAAATTGCTAAAGAGCAGGCTTCTTTTGAAACCTCCTATATTCTTGGCACAAATATAATAAATCTTATGGATGTATGGAAAAACAGTACTTATCCTTTTTTAGATGGTCTGTCTATAGAATCTTTAACCGACGGAACCTATAGTCTCAAAGTTAAAATATCGGAATATAGCACAGAAAGGCTGACAGAAGCCACTCAGGCTACACTAAATGGCAGTTCCCATGACCTGTATTTGAATATCGGTGGATGTAATTTATTTAAACTGTCTCTTTCTGAACCATTAACTGAAGATTCTATTCTATTCACCCAGTTTAATCGTTCAGAAAATTCTCAAATTACCACAGAGAATCTTCCTTTTTTAAATTACATAGACAGTATAATCACTTTTACAAATCTGCCAACCTCTTATTCCCTGAATTCTTCTTATGCAACTACAGAAAATGGCCAGATTGATTTGGAATACAATTTACAGAATCATTCTCTTTTTGGGCTGAATCAGGAAAATAATGTCACCAAAGAAGTAAAACGGCTTTTTCCGGATTGCACCGTGACAGAATACTATGAATCTGATTTTAAATCTTTAGACGTAACCTTTCATCAAGATTTAAACACAGATTTCATTAAAAATACATTAAATGCGATTCAGGAATTTTATAATACTTGTTCTTCAGATTTGGAACAATACTATGCCATTCGTTTTTATTGGTCTAAAAACACAAATCAAAATTTATTTACTGCCAGAATAATTAAAAGTCTTATAAACCAGCATATGATACTTACTGGAACACTTCGGGGTACTATGATGGAACCCCATTATACAGAACTTCAGAATTATCTCTCAAACAGCGATTTTTATAAATCTCTTGGAGATTATGGCTGGGAGATTGGAAATACTGACTTTGAATTTACAACAGAAACCGAAGAGGAGGCTGTAACCCAATGACATCAAAAGACCAGCTATCTGTATTTGAAAAGATGATGTCGGATATGACAAGTCCATCCGGCAATGAATCTATTTTAGACGAATGCATGACATTTCGCCCGGATTTAATTAAAAAGATTCCTTTGAGATTCCGTCTTATTGCTTTAGGCTTTTTAAAAAAATACTCTCTTGAAGAATTAAATGAAAAATTAAAAGAAGAAGGCTGTGCTCAGCTCTATTCTCGAAGCTTTTGGGAATCCAGTTTAATTTTTGCTTTTTCAAACCATATGTCCTTTAAAGAATGGAAGGATTTACAAGCTGTTTGTGAAGATATTCGAAATGATTCTACTATCGACAGCCCTTATTTTAAAGAAAACACAATTTCTTTAAAGGAACTCGACCGGTACATATCCGAAAATTCCGATGAACATACACACTTTATGGCCACCCGCCATCTTACGATTCAAATGGAAAAGCAGATTAAAGAAATGGAAAATGATACGGACAGATTCCGCCAGTTTCTTCGCAACAATCTTCATTCCTTCAGTTTAGTGCGTGAAAAGACCCGTTATTATTTTTGTAAATATCTATACTACTATCTTGAAAATATTATGGATTGCTACATATCTTCTATGTCTTCAAAAAAGAATATGGAAGATATGTCCGCTGATATTATGGTATTTAAAAGTCTGAATAACATGAAAAAACAGGCAAAAACTGAAGATGCCATTCATGAGTTTCTCTACAACACAGGTATTTCATGTAAGAAGATTTTTAACGATTTTAACTACTATTACTTTGAATATGTGTCCTTAGACTGGATTGAGATTCTTCTAGAGTACTATGGAAATCTGGACAATCTTCCAAAGGACGAAAAAGAAAAGCTGGCTGATGCCTTAAAAAATCATGATGCTTCTTTAAAAAATATGACCAGTGATGAAATTATCAATTACGAGATTTCAAAAGTATCTGCTGATGAAGAAGCTCTGGATAAAATTTATTCTCTTGATGGGGATAATAAAGGCTATCAGAAAAATCGTTCCGGTGAGAATACTGTTCGTAAATACATTAAGGGCAATCTCGATATTGACCGGACAACTTTTATCAGCTTTCTTCTTTTCTTTGGAAATCGAACACCTTTAAAAGAAGAATATCAGATTCATCCGGACCGGTTAAATCGAATTTTAAGAGAGTGTGGTTTTCAGGCATTAAACACCTCTGATAGTTTTGATGATTTTGTCATTAACTTTTTAAATTCAAAAGAACCTGAAGATTATCTTATGGATGAAGTTACTAAATATGCTTTAAAAGAAGAAAATTTCTTTTTATATAATACTTATAAATCTTCTGTCAGCTATGAAGAAGAACTACGAAAAATAATGGGAATAAAGAAATAAAAAGGGGCCTCCTATGAATACATTACAAGAACATATAAAGAATTATAGATTAACTTTCATCGTATTTATCAAATGGTTTATTGCTTCAATTATCATAGGTATCGTTGTTGGACTGGTAAGTACTTTTTTTGCCTATGGCATGTCTTTTGCCACAACCCAGTTTCATACTTACAGTTGGCTTCTTTATCTCCTGCCACTTGGCGGTCTTATTATTGTCGGAATATACAAATTACTGGATAATAAGTATAACAGCGGAACCAATCTTATTCTTGCTGCTATCCATTCAAATGAAAAAGTTCCACTGAGAATAACACCATTAATTATTGGTTCAACAATAATTACCCACTTATTTGGTGGTTCAGCCGGTCGTGAAGGTGCTGCTCTGCAAATCGGCGGAAGTATCGGTGATTACCTTTCAAAACTTTTACATATTGATAAATTAGACCGTAAAATTTTTATTATGTGCGGTATGAGTGCTGCTTTTTCAGCTCTCTTTGGGACACCTGTAGCTGCTGCTATTTTTTCTTTAGAAGTAACAACTGTTGGTATTCTCCATTATAGTGCTTTATTTCCATGTATCTTTTCCAGTGTTATTGCCAACCAGATTGCCCGCCATCTTGGTGTCGGAGCAGAACGATTTAATGTGGGAATTATTCCGGAATTTAATTTATATCATGGTATTCGTATCATGTTGATTGTTCTGATATGTACAGAAATTGGTGTTCTTTTCTGTATGTTTCTCCATTATATGGAGAATTTATTTAAGACACGATTTAAAAATGAATATCTGCGTATCATTATTTCCGGGTGTATCATCATCCTGTTAACTCTCATTGTCGGAACCCGGGATTATAATGGTGCCGGTGTAAATATTATTGAGGCCTGCTTTGAAGGTGAAGTCGTCCCCTATGCTTTTCTATTGAAAATCATATTTACAGCTGTTACATTATCCGGTGGTTTTAAAGGTGGAGAAATTGTTCCTTCCTTTACCGTCGGTGCCGCCTCAGGCTTTCTCATGGCTTCTATCTTTGGAATGTCTCCGGGTATATCAACCGCCTGTGGAATGATTGCTGTATTCTGCAGCGTTACAAATTGTCCAATTGCCTCGCTGCTTATTGGACTTGAGATGTTTGGCTTTGAGGGCATAAACTATTTTATGATTACTGTAGCTCTTGCCCATCTCTTATCTGGCTATCATAGTTTATATCATTCCCAAAAATTTGCTGTATCAAAAACTCAGCCAATTATATATGACATATTTAATAAAAAATAAAAATAAGCGTTTGAAACAGATTATTGTTTCAAACGCTTATCTTTACTTAAATTTCAAATACTTCTCCCTCATAAGAAATCATCTTTACTTTTTCCTTATAAGGTTCTGCAATATTTTCATTTTTTAAATTCTCTATAAGTTTATAATTTTTCCAGAAATGCATTGGAAATACAATATCAGCATCCGCTGTTGTCATAAACTCATTAAATCCCCACCAGTAATGTTCTTCCTGCCTTGGATCTAAAACAACAAAAGCCATATCAAAATGACGATTCTTAATCTTAGCCATTTCTTTTTTGTATTCTGCTTCCCGTCGCTTTTCCTCGCTGTCCTCATCACCAATCCAGGACCACCAGTGTAAATCTCCGGCAAAGTAAATACTTTTTCCTGCATATTCAATAATAAAAGCAACACCTTCGTCTGTGGATTTTAATGTTTCAATCATCATATCCCTTAACCCGCCAGAGGTTTTAGAAATTCCGCGATTATCCACATTTAAATAAATTTTCTTATCCTCATCCACAAAAATCGTTGATTGTCCACCTGTCCCAATGCGTACGGCAAAGCTCAGACTCTGCCGTACATCACTTGAAATTACATAGGTTACATGAGAATCATAATCTGCATACTTATAAATATCCGGATTAAAATGGTCTCCATGATTATGACTTACAAAGAATATAATTCGCTTATCTTTATCAAATTCCGGTAATTCACCTTTATAATAATCAAAGATAAGAATACAATCTTCCAACTCTACAATAAAACAACTATGATGAATATAAGTTACTTTCATTCAATATCTCCGGATTCTTCAGAATCTTCCGTTTCTTCTACATCTAATTCCTGCAATTCATCTGGGGCTGTTTCTCTGACTTTCGCAATACTTGCTACTCTGATATTGTTTTCTACATCAATATCCATCAGTTTCACACCAGACGTATAACGTCCGATTTTTGAAATATGCTCAACTGTCATTCGAATAATAATACCGCCTGAAGTAATCAGCATAATTTCATGTCCATCATTGACTGCCTTAGCACCAACAACATTACCTGTTTTTTCTGTAATATTGTAGCAAAGGACACCTTTACCACCTCTGTTTTGAGAATTAAACTCATCTAATGAAGTTCTCTTACCCATACCGTTTTCAGAAGCGATAAGTAATGAATCACCCTGTGTATCCAGCTGCATAGCAACGATTTCATCATCCACACCCAATGTCATACCGATGACACCCATAGAAGTACGTCCTGTAGGGCGAACATTTTGTTCATTAAACCGGATACATTTTCCATGTTTTGTTACAAGGAAAATATCATTGTCATTATTTGTTGTTTTAACTTCGATTAATTCATCATCCTCTTTCAGAGTAATTGAAATAATACCTGTTTTACGGATATGAGCATAATCTTTAATTGAAGTTTTCTTTACAATACCTTTTTTTGTTGCCATAAAGAGGTACATATCCTGTTCAAAATCATGAATTGGTATCATTGCTGTAATCTTCTCTCCTGGTTCCAATTGAAGAAGATTAACAATGGCTGTTCCTCTTGCAATCCTTGAAGATTCAGGAATCTGATAAGCTTTCAAACGATAAGCTTTTCCTTTATTTGTAAAGAACATAATGAAGTGATGCGTACTTGTCATCAGTAAATCTTCAATATAGTCTTCATCCAGAGTAGACATACCTTTAATACCTTTACCACCACGGTTCTGACTTCTGAAATTATCAACAGTCATTCTCTTAATATAACCTAATTTTGTCATGGCAATAATGGTATTTTCTTTTTTAATTAAGTCTTCGATGGTAATTTCATCATCATCAATACCTATGGCCGTTCTACGTTCATCACCATATTTATTACGAATAACTGTAATCTCATCTTTAATAACACTCAGAAGTTTTTTCTTATCCGCAAGAATTGCTTTCAATTCGCTAATTTTAGCTTCCAGTTCTGAATATTCATTTTCAAGCTTCTCTCTCTCTAAACCGGTTAAAGCTCGAAGACGCATATCAACAATCGCCTGAGCCTGTACTTCTGTTAATCCAAAACTCTGAATTAATTTTTCTTTAGCTTCAGCCACATTTTTAGAGGAACGAATAATATGAATAACTTCATCGATATTATCAAGTGCGATAATTAAGCCTTCTAAAATATGTGCCCGTTCTTCAGCTTTATTCAATTCATACTGAGAACGACGTGTAATAACCTCTTCCTGATGTCTGAGATATAACTCTAAAATCTGTTTCAGATTTAAAATCATAGGCTCATTATTTACCAGTGCAAGCATAATAACACCAAAAGTATCCTGAAGCTGTGTATGTTTGTACAAATGATTTAATACGATATTTGGATTTGCATCTTTCTTTAATTCAATAACAACCCGCATACCTTCACGGCTGGATTCATCTCTTAAATCAGAAATACCATCAACCTTTTTATCACGTACAAGTTCTGCTATTTTTTCAATTAACTTAGCTTTATTAACCATATATGGAAGTTCTGTAACAACGATTCTCTGTCGTCCATTTCCCATTGGTTCTATCTCTGTAACCGCACGAACTTTAATCTTACCCCGGCCTGTGCGATACGCCTGATTAATCCCGCTTCTTCCAAGAATAACTGCTCCTGTAGGAAAATCCGGTCCTTTAACAATATCTAAAATCTCGTCAACTTCTGTATCCCTGTCCTCTTCAATACGATTATCAATAATCTTAAGAACACCATCTATAGTTTCTCTAAGATTATGAGGTGGAATATTCGTTGCCATACCTACGGCAATACCTGTTGTTCCATTTACCAAAAGATTTGGATATCTTGCTGGCAGAACTGCAGGTTCTCTCTCAGTTTCATCAAAGTTCGGAATAAAATCTACTGTATCTTTGTTGATATCAGCCGTCATCTCCATGGAAATTTTACTCAGACGGGCTTCTGTATATCGCATAGCCGCTGCACCATCACCATCGACGGAACCAAAATTTCCGTGGCCATCAACCAATGGATAACGTGTTGACCATTCCTGAGCCAAGTTAACTAAGGCTCCATAGATTGAAGAATCACCATGAGGGTGATATTTACCCATGGTATCACCGACAATACGTGCACATTTACGATGTGGTTTGTCAGGTCCATTATTCAATTCAATCATTGCATACAATATACGTCTTTGTACAGGTTTTAAACCATCTCTTACATCCGGTAATGCTCTGGAGGCGATAACGCTCATGGCATAATCGATGTAAGACCGTTCCATTGTTTTTTGAAGGTCCACTTCATGAACCTTATCAAAAACATTACTTAAATCGTCCATTTATTATTTCCTCCATTTACTAGATATCAAGATTACGCACATATTTTGCATGAGTTTCAATAAATTCACGACGGGGTTCAACTTTATCTCCCATCAATGTATTAAAAGTATCATTAAGAGATGCCATTTTTGCATCATCTATTGTTACTCTTAAAAGGATTCTTCTATCTGGATCCATTGTCGTTTCCCACAACTGTTCCGGATCCATCTCACCTAAACCTTTATACCGCTGAATTCTATTATTCTGATCTCTACCAACTTCTGTAAGAATTTCATTCAACTCATTATCGTCGTATGCATACCATACTTTTTTATTCTTTTCAACTTTATAAAGTGGTGGCTGTGCTAAATAAACATAACCATCTTTAATTAAATCAGGCATAAATCTATAAAAGAATGTTAACAATAAGGTTGCAATATGAGCACCATCAACATCGGCATCCGTCATAATAATAATTTTATGATAACGAAGTTTTGAAATATCAAATTCTTCATGAATACCTGTACCAAAAGCCGTTATCATAGCTTTAATTTCGTTATTTACCAAAATCTTATCCAAGCGGGATTTTTCAACATTTAAAATTTTACCACGCAGTGGAAGAATTGCCTGAGTTGCTCTTGAACGTGCAGTTTTTGCAGAACCACCGGCGGAATCACCTTCGACGATATAAATCTCACAATTCACTGGATCTTTATCGGAACAATCCGCTAATTTTCCAGGGAGACTCATTGTTTCCAAAGCTGTTTTACGACGTGTTAAATCTCTGGCCTTTCGAGCTGCATCTCTAGCACGCTGTGCAAGAACTGCTTTCTCTGCAATCATCTTACCAACAATTGGATTCTGCTCTAAAAATACCATCATACGTTCACTGACAATACTATCTACGGCACCTCTGGCTTCACTATTTCCCAACTTCTGTTTTGTCTGTCCTTCAAACTGAGGTTCAGGAATTTTTATACTTATAATCGTTGTCAAACCTTCTCGTATATCTTCACCTGAAAGATTTGGCTCATTTTCTTTAAGCAATTTATTCTTTCTGGCATAATCATTAAAGGTTTTTGTCAACGCATTTTTAAATCCGATTAAATGTGTACCACCTTCAGGTGTAATAATATTATTTACAAAGCTGTAGCAGCTCTCTGTATAAGAATTATTATGCTGCATGGCCACTTCCACATAAACATCATCTTTTGTACCTTCACAATAAATAATGTCTGGATATAAAACATCATGCGGTCTATTTAAATATTGAACATATTCTTTAATTCCACCTTCATAATGGAAAATACGTTCAACCGGCTTATCTTCACGATCATCAACTAAAATAATTTTTAATCCCTTTGTTAAAAAAGCTGTTTCTCTAAAACGTTCTTTTAAAACTTCAAAATCAAAAACTGTTTCTTCAAAAATCTGAGCATCCGGCTTAAAGGTTACTTTTGTACCTCTTTTTTCTGTTGTTCCAATAACATGGAGGTCATTGGCAACTTTTCCTCTTTCATAGCGTTGATTATATTTCTGTCCATCTTTATAAACAACAACTTCCAGCCATTCTGAAAGAGCATTAACAACAGACGCACCAACACCATGCAGTCCACCGGATACTTTATATCCTCCACCGCCAAACTTTCCACCGGCATGAAGAATTGTAAAAACAACTTCTACAGCGGGACGGCCCGCCTTTTCCTGCATATCTACAGGAACACCACGGCCATTATCAACTACGGTAATTGAATTATCTTTATTAATTGTCACTGTAATTGTGTTACAATATCCTGCCAAAGCTTCATCCACCGCATTATCTACAATTTCATAAACAAGGTGATGGAGGCCTTTTGAAGAAGTGCTTCCAATATACATACCAGGTCTTTTTCGAACGGCTTCAAGCCCTTCTAAAATCTGAATTTGTTCTGCACCATAATTATCACTCATTATTAACCTCCTGTTGCTGGTTTTCAATTGACCCATCTTTAATTTTAAAAACTTTATCTATATTGAAACGATTATTGATAAATTCATCCAGACCCGTACACGTAATTATCGTTTGTATCTGGCTTATACTTTCCAATAAATAGTTTTGCCTGAAACTATCTAATTCAGACAAAACATCGTCTAATAACAAAATCGGTGTATCCTTTATAAATAATTTTACCAAATCAATTTCCGCCAGCTTTAATGATAAAGCTGCTGTCCTCTGCTGTCCCTGAGAACCATATTTTCTGACATTAATATCACTTATATAAAACCCAATGTCATCTCGATGCGGTCCTACTGTTGTTGTCCTTAATTTTAAATCATTTTCACGTTTCATAAACAGCTGTTTTTCAAAATTATCCGCATCAACATTCGACTCATACCGAATAACTAATTTTTCCTTGCCACCGCTCAATCTATCATGAATTGGTAATATTAATTCATTCAAATGTTCAATAAATTTTTCTCTCTCTTTAATAACTCGAATACCATAACGAACCAACTGTTCATCCCATACATCCAGGGTGGCTTTTAAAGATTCCTGATAATAAGACTGTTTTAATAGATTATTTCTCTGATTAACAACCTTATTATAATTTGAAATATCATGAAGATATACTTTATTCAACTGACAAAGCTCCATATCAATGAAATGCCGCCGCTCTGAAGGTCCATTTTTAATAATAGCTAAATCTTCCGGTGAAAAGAAAACCACATTAAACATTCCCATTAATTCACTGGATTTTTTTATTGGAAGCCCATCAATAGCAGCTCCTTTTGATTTGCTCTTCTTTAAATGAATATCTATTTTATGTTCAATATTATCCCGTTCAATAAACAGACGGATATGTGAATCTTCCTGATTAAATCGAATCATTTCTCTGTCTCTGCTTCCGCGATGAGATTTCGTCGTTGCACACATATAAATGGATTCAAGAACATTGGTTTTTCCCTGAGCATTATCTCCATAAAGAATATTTATTCCTTTATCAAAATCCATTTGAAGCGTCTTATAATTTCGATAATCAAGTAATTCAAGAGATTTTATAATCATATTTTACACTACCTTTGATGTACTATTTTTCAATCTTGATTGTGTTTTCACCAAAGGTCACGATATCGCCGTCATGAAGCTTCTTGCCTCTTTGATATTCAACTTCTCCATTAACGCTAACCTGGCCTTCTTTAATAACAATCTTTGATTCCAGGCCGGAATCTACGAAACCGGCTGCTTTTAGAGCCTGACCAAGTTTTATATATTCATCTCTTAATTTTATAATTTCCATGATTCCTCCTATACACCCGGATTAAAATTTACCGGAAGAATCAGGTAAATATAGTTCTGCTCTTCATCCCGGATAAAACAAGGAGCTTTTGGATTAATCATATAAACATCAATATTTTCATCATCAATAACACGTAAAGCATCCAGGATAAATTTAGGATTAAAACCAATCATTAAATCTTTACCTGTCTTGATAATATCAATATCTTCATTCATGGAACCGATAAAAGAATTAATCTTTAATTCAACCGAATCATCAAGTATATTCATGATAATAGGTTTCTTATCTCCTTCTTTGACCAGTAAGGACGCTCTTTCAATACAACTCTGTAATTCTTTTTTATTGATACTTACTTTTGTTTCATAATCACTGGAAAGCATCTGTTCAATACGGAAATATTCGCCTTCAATTAATCTTGAAACAACAACGGTATTTTCAAATTCAAATACAATATGACGGCTGGTAAAGAAAATGTGAACATCATCTTCAATACCTCCGGTTAAAATTTTACTGATTTCATTTAATGTTTTTCCCGGAACCACAACTTTGATATGATCATATTCTTCTTTTAATTCGATTTTACGAATAGAAATACGATGGCCATCTAAGGATACCACTTTTAATTCACTACCATTGATTTCAAAAAGTTCTCCTGTCATTAACCGGTTATTTTCATTATCTGCAATTGAAAAAATGGTTTGTCTTATAATTTCTTTTAAAGAAAATTGAGATAATACAACCATCTTATTTCTTTCTATTTCTGGAAGATATGAAAAATCATCTCCTGATTTTCCAGCGATATTGAATTTGGCTTTTTCGCACTTAATCAAAGCACGGAAGGAATCATCTGTCTGAATCGTTACTTCACTATCAGGAAGCTTACGAATAATCTCAGCAAATAATTTTGCTTCCAGAGCAATTTTCCCTTTGTCTAAAATATCACCATTAATCTTAGTTTCAATACCAAGTTCCATGTCATTAGCTGTAAGTTTAATATCACCCTCCGTTGTATCGATGAGAATACATTCGAGAATAGGCATCGTTGTTTTTGAAGGTACTGCCTTTAAAACTGTATTAACACCTTGAAGTAATTCTGTTTTACTGCAAATAATTTTCATATTCGAATTCAACCTTTCTTTGACTGAAAAAATAATTGTGAATAATTTCCGATCAGCCGCATATAAATATATAAATAATATTTTTATAGTAGTAGTAGTAGTAGGGGCTGTGGATATGTGGATATGCCACTTAATCCCTTATTTTCATTGAATTTTTCTGTTGGATAACTCTGTTAAAAGGTCATGGATAAAGGTGGGATAACTGCCATTTTATCCACATACATAAAATGTACAAAATGCTTTTTAAAATAACAAATTTGCTTATCCACTGCTTATCCACAGGTTATTAACTTTCCTTCCACAATTATGTTGGAGGGTTTATCTTCTTTATTAATATATCAATTGTATTTGATAAGGTTTCATCATTTTTTAATTCATCAGAAATCTTCTTCTCACCATGAATAATTGTTGTATGGTCTTTTTTTCCTAAGGAATTTCCAACTGCCTTCAAAGAGTCAGCGGTCATCTTACGGCAAAGATACATACATATCTGGCGGGGATAAGCTATTTCTTTATTTCTTTTTGTACTTTTAATATCTTCCGGAGCAATATTAAAATGTTCAGCTACTGTATCTATAATAAGGTCACAGGTTACAGGTCTCTTTTCTTCCGGAGATATAATATTCTGAAGAGCTTCTTTAGTAAGTTCAAAATCAATAGCACGTTTTCGAAGTCTTGAAAAGTTGTAAATTTGTTTTAAAGCACCTTCAAGTTCTCGAATACTGGATTTGATATTTGTAGAAATATAGTTAAGAGATTCATCATCCACTTCTATATTATCTAAATCTGCTCTTTTTTTCAAAATAGCCATACGTGTTTCATAATTAGGCGGCTGCATATCTACAGTTAATCCAGCCTTGAATCGCGTAATTAATCGATCTTCCAAACCATTAATATCTTTAGGTGGTTTATCAGAAGATATTACAATCTGTTTTTTTGTTTCATAAAGACTTGTAAAAGTATGGAAGAATTCTTCCTGAGTACTTTCTTTATTTACAATGAACTGGATATCATCAATAAGCAGCATATCTATATTTCTATATTTATTCTTAAAACGTTCAATCTGTTTATGCTGTATCGAATGGACAAGTTCATTGGTAAATTCTTCGGATGTTACATATATAATACGAAAATCCGGTGATTTTGATAAAACGTAATGTGCAATAGAATGAAGTAAATGGGTTTTACCAAGTCCGGCCCCTCCATAAATAAAAAGAGGATTCGCATAGATACCCGGGTCCTCGGCAACAGCTAATGCGGTTGCGTGAGCAATATCATTATTCTTCCCAACGACAAAGGTATCAAAGGTATATCTCGGATTTAGGTGTGCATTAATAAGTGCTGAAGTGTTCGACTCAGCACTGTTTTCATTATTTTTACTTTTTTCTGTTGTATCCGGGATGATAAACTGGACATCATATTCTGTTTCGAGTACTTCAGCTATAGTAATAATTAAAGGCATTCTATATTTTTTTGAAAACCAGTTTGTATCAAGGACGAGGTTTTCTTTTTCTATAGATATAGTAATCATATTGCCTTCAACTTTATATGGTTTGAAATATTTGACCCAGGTGGTAAAAGCAACTTCACTGATGTCATTTTCTATTTTCATTTGTTCTAGGATGTCATTCCACTTTTCTTTTATTAAAGATAACACAATATTTCCCCCTGAGTATAAATTCACATTTATATTTTATAATAAAAACGGTGAGATATCAACAGCAAAATTGTGGATAAGTGTGTGGATAAAAATAAAGTACAAATTAACATAAAATGGATTTTATGGGGGATTATTATGTTAATGTTGATAAAATGATGGTCACATAATCACATTATTAACATGGATTTTTCCGCAAAAATTGTAAAAAAAGAGTGAAAAGGGCTAAATTATACACACTTATCCACAAGTTATACACATTATGTGGATAGAATTATGTAAATGTGGGGATAATCCTGTTGATAAAAAAGTTATCCACAATTATAAAAAAAAGGGAATCTTTTGCTTGACGTTAATTAGTGAAATGACTATAATAGAGTAGATATTTTATCTTTTTTTCACAATACAGAAGGAGGTGTTTTATAATGAAAATGACATTCCAGCCTAAAAAGAGACAGAGAAGTAAAGTTCATGGTTTCAGAAAGAGAATGAGCACTGCTAATGGTAGAAAAGTAATAGCAGCAAGAAGAGCTAAAGGTAGAAATAAATTAACAGCTTAGGCCGCAGTTATGTGGCCTTTTTCTTTAGGTAAATTACCTATTGCACAGGTTGTGCAAGTCTGAAGGACATGATGGAAAGGAGTGCCCCATGGGTATGAAATTTTCAGAGTCTTTAAAGAAGAATCAGCAATTTAGAACCGTTTATGAACAGGGGATATCCTATGCCAATCGATACCTGGTTGTATATGGGTTAGAAAACGGTTTAAAGAGAAATCGTTTAGGGATTTCCGTTAGTAAAAAGGTAGGGAACAGTATTGTAAGACATCATCTGGCACGTTTAATACGGGAAAATTACCGATTAAGCGAAGATTTATACAGAGAAGGTTTTGATATTGTAGTTATTGCCAGAGTTTCTGCAAAAAAAGCGGATTATCATAACATTGGAAAAAGTCTCATCCAGTTGTCAACAAAACTTGGATTATTGAAGAATAGAGAGATGGAATGAAAAGAATACTAATTGGATGTGTTCGTTTTTACAGAAAATATATTTCTCCATATAAAAAGCCATGTTGTATTTATGTACCAACATGCTCTCAATATGCTATAGAAGCATTAGAAAAATATGGAGCTATTAAAGGAAGCTATCTAGCTATACGAAGAATATTGCGGTGTCATCCCTTTCATAAGGGTGGGTATGACCCAGTTCCCTGAATTAAGGAGGAAATTAGAACATGGATATAGTTGTTCTTTCAAGAGTAGGAGGTATTCTAGGACCTTTTGCATGGATATTAGGTCTAATCATGAATTACATTTATGAATTCTTAGATTTTGTGGGAATACCAAATGTTGCCTTGGCGATTATTTTATTTACATTAATCACCAACCTTTTAATGCTGCCATTAACTATTAAACAGCAGAGATATACCAGGGTATCATCTATTGTGACACCCGAGATACAGAAAATTAATAAGAAATATAAAGGAAAAACCGACGAACTTTCTCAGCGCCGTATGCAAGCTGAAACGATGGAAGTTTATCAGAAATACGGTGCTAGCCCAACTTCAGGATGTCTGCCTGTATTGATTTCTTTCCCTATTTTGTTAGCTCTGTACCGAATTATTTATAATATTCCGTCTTATGTTAATTCAATTCATACAATGTTTATGACAATGGCTGAACCAATAAGCAAGGTTGCCAATGGATCAGACATTATGACTCAGCTTATGAGTGATTTGAATATCAGAGTCAGTGGTTTTGACTTTACAAATATTGAAAAGATTATTGATGCTTTAAATAATGTTAAAACAACAAATTGGGATGCTGTTGCTACTGCTTTTTCAGCACACCCGGATGTTGTGAATAACATTAACAGCATTAAAGATACAATTATTAGCATTAATACAATCCCAGGTGGATTAAATGTTATGGATGCACCCGTTCATTTCAGCCAGGGAATGGCAGGAATTTTTCCGGGAATTTTAATTCCTATTCTAGCTGGTCTTACACAGTTTCTCAGTCTTAAAATTACATCTGGAAACCAGCCAAAACAGGCTCCGGGACAGGAAAACAGTATGGCTTCTTCAATGAAGATGATGAATACAATTATGCCATTGTTCTCAGTGTGGATTTGTATTTCTTTACCAGCCGGTGTTGGCCTTTACTGGGTATTTAACTCTGTATTCCGTACTTTAGGTATTGTTATTGTAAATAAATTCTTTAATACAAAAGATCTTGAAGAACTGGCAGCTGAACAGCAGGAAAAAATTGCTGAAAGAAAAGGCAAACCTTCATTTGCGGATAAGATGTTGAATGCCGGTGCTGCTGCATCAGAAAACAACGGAAGTCGTCCAAAATCAATGAGTGAAATTGCGAAAGCTAATCGTTCAAAACAGGGATATACACCTAAGAGCTATACACCTGAAGATGGAGATAAGCCTGTGGATTCCAATAGTATTTCATCAATTGCCCACATGTTGGATCAAAGTAAAAAAGATGATTAATTAGCCATTTTAGGATGGAGGGGAATAATAATGGATTATATTGAAATATCGGGAAAAAGTGTAGATGATGCTATCACTAATGCATTATTAAAATTAGAAACAACCAGCGATCAGATAGAATATGAAGTCATTGAAAAAGGAAGTTCAGGATTTCTGGGATTTATAGGAAAGCAGGATGCAGTTATTAAGGTTCGTAAAAAAAGTAATTTTTTAGATGATACATACGAATTTTTAGACAAATTATTCACAGCAATGAATATGAAAGTTGCATCTAAGATTGATTATAACGAAGAAAGCCGTATAATGAATATTGATTTTTCAGGCGAAGAAATGGGTATACTCATTGGAAAAAGAGGACAAACATTAGATTCACTTCAGTATTTAATCAGTCTTGTTGTTAATAAAGAAAGTGATTCTTATATTAAGGTTAAAGTGGATACAGAGGATTACAGAGAACGACGTAAAAAAACTTTAGAGAATCTTGCGAAAAACTTATCTTATAAAGTTAAAAGAACACGTCGTCCGGTAACACTTGAGCCAATGAATCCTTATGAAAGACGTATTATTCATTCAGCACTTCAGAATGACCGTTATGTTGAAACTCACAGTGAAGGTGATGAGCCTTACCGTAAAGTAGTTATCACATTAAAAAAACGTGAGAATAGAGAATATCACAAGGATTATGATAAGAGCTATAAAGTAGAAAACGACTAATTTTGATTGCCCCCATCTTGGAAAAAGAAGGGGGCAATTTTTGGAAAGGAGTCAAAAATGATAAAGGATACAATTGTTGCAATATCTACAGGTATGACGGCATCCGGTATAGGTAAGGTTCGGTTAAGCGGAGATGCAGCGGTTGATATTGTTGACCGCATTTATAGAAGTCCTAAAGGAAAAAAAACATTAAAAAATGTTCAAAGTCATACCATTCATTATGGCTTTATTTATGATAAAAACCAATTGATAGATGAAGTTTTGGTTCTTGTTATGATGGCTCCAAATAGTTATACAAAAGAAAATGTTGTTGAAATAGACTGTCATGGTGGTGTTGTTGTCATGCAGAAAATTTTGGAAACGGCTGTTAAATATGGTGCCCGTCCTGCAGAACCGGGAGAATTTACAAAAAGAGCTTTCTTAAATGGAAGGATTGATTTGTCTCAGGCAGAAGCTGTTATTGATATTATTAATTCTAAAAATGAGTATGCCTTAAATAGCTCTGTTCATCAGCTCCGGGGTGAACTTTTAAAACAGATTAAGGATATAAGAAAGAATATAATTGGGAGCATTGCTTTTATTGAAGCAGCTTTAGATGACCCGGAACATATTAATGCTGATGATTATGGAGATGTTTTAAAAAAGCAGGTAGATAATAATATTTTAGTTCTTGAAAAATTATTGAATTCTTATAATGATGGACGCCTTTTGAAAGAAGGTATTAAGACAGTTATTCTTGGTAAACCAAATGCCGGAAAATCATCTTTACTCAACTATCTCTCGGGAGAAGACAGAGCTATTGTTACAGATATAGCAGGTACAACAAGAGATATTCTGGAGGAAACTGTCCAGGTCAACGGTATTTTATTAAATGTCATTGATACAGCAGGAATCCGTGATACGGAAGATAAAGTTGAAAAAATAGGTGTAGAAAAAGCAAAGATATATGCAGAAGAAAGTGATTTAATTATCTATGTCGTTGATGGTTCTACTTCTTTGGACGAGAATGATTTTGAGATTCTGGAATTGATTAAGGATAAAAAAGCGATTATACTGTTAAATAAAGCAGATTTGGAATTAAAAACGCCTTTAGATATTTTAAAGGCAAAAGTTCATCAGCCCGTTGTTGAAGTATCAGTTAAAGAGGGTCAGGGGCTGGATGAATTTTATCAGTTGATTAAAGATATGTTTTTTCAAGGAAAATTAGATTTTAATGATCAGGTTTACCTTACAAATATCAGACATAAGTCAGCTGTACAGGAAACCATTGAAAGTTTGAAGATGGTTCTTCAAAGCATTGAGGATGAAATGCCGGAAGATTTCTTTTCAATTGATTTAATGAATGCATATGAATCTCTTGGAAAGATAATTGGAGAATCTGTTGGAGAAGATTTGATAGATACAATATTTAGTGATTTTTGTATGGGTAAATAGGAGGCTATTTCATGTCATATACTTATGAGAATTATGATGTTGCGGTTATTGGTGCTGGTCATGCGGGATGTGAAGCAGCTTTAGCCTGTGCACGTCTTGGATTAAAAACGATTATTTTTACAGTTAGTGTAGAGAGTATTGCACTAATGCCCTGCAATCCAAATATTGGAGGGAGTTCCAAAGGACATCTGGTACGGGAAATAGATGCTTTAGGCGGTCAAATGGGAAAAACGATAGACAAAACATTTATTCAATCAAAAATGTTGAATAAATCAAAGGGTCCGGCAGTTCATTCCCTCAGAGCCCAGGCAGATAAACAAAATTATACAGCATATATGAGGAATATCCTTGAAAATCAGGAAAACCTTACAGTAAAACAGGCTGAGATTGTGGATATTCTTGCTGAAGATGGACAGATAACAGGGGTTGTAACGCAGACAGGCGGTATATATCCATGTAAAGCGGCAATTTTAGCCACAGGAGTTTACTTAAGGTCAAGATGTCTGTGTGGTGAATCCATCACCCATACGGGGCCAAATGGCCTTCAGGCGGCCACACATCTTTCAGACAGTCTTAAACGTCTTGGAATAGAACTTGTAAGATTTAAAACAGGAACTCCGGCAAGAATTGATAAACGAAGTATTGATTTTTCAAAAATGGAAGAACAGTTTGGTGATGAAACAGTTGTACCATTTTCCTTTACAACAAATCCAGAGGATATACAAAAGGAACAGGTATCCTGCTGGCTGACTTATACAAATGAAAAAACCCATGAAATTATTCGTTCAAATCTAGATCGTTCGCCAATTTATGCAGGGGTTATTGAAGGTGTCGGACCACGCTACTGCCCTTCCATTGAGGACAAGGTTGTAAAATTTGCAGATAAAAACAGACATCAGGTCTTTATTGAACCGGAAGGAAATTATACAAACGAAATGTACATCGGTGGTATGTCAAGTTCTTTGCCTGAGGATGTCCAGTATCAGATGTACCGGACGGTACCGGGACTTGAAAATGCTCAGATTGTCCGAAATGCTTATGCTATTGAATATGATTGTATTCCTGCAACCCAGCTCAAGTCTACTTTGGAATTTAAGCAGATTAACGGACTTTATTCCGGAGGTCAGTTTAATGGCAGTTCAGGCTATGAAGAGGCTGCAGCACAGGGATTAGTGGCCGGAATTAATGCATCTATGAAGCTTTTAGGCAAGGAGCAGATTGTATTAAAACGTTCAGAAGCCTATATAGGTGTTCTTATAGATGATTTGGTAACAAAGGAAACACATGAACCTTATCGTATGATGACCTCTAGAGCAGAATATCGACTTCTTCTTCGCCAGGATAATGCAGACTTACGATTAACACCTATTGGTCACCAGGTTGGATTAATATCCGATGATAGATATGAAACACTTGTAACAAAACAAAAAATGATCGAACAAGAAATTCAAAGAGTGAACAGCCTTATGGTGGGTGGTTCAAAAGAAGTTCAGAAATTTTTAGAAGAACATCAAAGTACACCATTAAAAACCGCAGTAACAATGGCTGAACTTATTCGACGTCCGGAATTATCTTATGATATGCTGGCACCATTGGACAAGGATAGAGAGGTATTACCGGCAGATGTAGTTGAGCAGGTAAATATTAACGTGAAATATGAAGGGTATATTACCCGACAAATGAGACAAGTGGAACAGTTTAAAAAAATGGAAGTTAAATTAATTCCGGAGGAGTTAGATTTTAATGATATAAGCGGCCTGAGAATCGAAGCAAGGCAAAAACTTCTGGCAGTACACCCTCACTCTATCGGACAGGCATCACGAATTTCCGGTGTGACTCCGGCAGATATTTCAGTTTTGCTAATTTATATGGAACAGTTTAACCGTCATCATAAAAGTAAGGAATTGGTGTAAATAAATTGGAAAGAAATACAGAAAGATTTCAAGCAGCTTTAGAGCAGTTAAATATTAATTTGTCTGAAAATCAGATGAATCAGTTTATGACCTATTATGAAATGCTTATTGAGACAAACAAAGTGATGAATTTGACAGCAATCACAGAATTTGATGAGGTGATTGAAAAACATTTTATTGATAGTCTCTCACTTATAAAGGCTGTCAATTTATCTGGTCCTATAAAGGTAATGGATGTTGGAACTGGTGCTGGTTTTCCGGGCATTCCTTTAAAAATCGCATTTCCGGAACTGGAAATTGTTCTTTTAGACTCTTTAAATAAGCGTATTAATTTTTTAAATCAAGTGATTGAAAAGCTGGAATTGAAGAATATACGTACAATTCATGGCAGAGCTGAAGATTTTGGTAGAAATCCAGAATACAGGGAAGCATTTGATTTGTGTGTTTCAAGAGCTGTTGCTAATTTATCAACTTTAGCTGAATATTGTATGCCATTTGTTAAGATAGGCGGCAGATTTATCTCCTATAAATCCGGGAAAGTTCAGGAAGAGTTAGAAAACTCAAAAAGAGCGGCAGATTTATTAGGTGGCAGATTGAAGGTATGTTTAAATTATAATTTGGCAGATACAGAAATAGAAAGAAGTCTTGTAGTTATTGAAAAGGTTAAAGCCACAAAAAAGGCTTACCCACGAAAAGCAGGCAAGCCTTCTAAAGAACCATTATAAATATAGGAAGGAATGGATTATTTTTGATCCATTCCTTCACTTAACATAGCCAGTTTCATAATTCCAACAGGTGCATCAAGACCTGTCCATAACTTAAAACTGACAGCGGCCTGATTAATTAACATAGAGAAACCGTCAATTGTTGTACACTTACAGGCCTGAGCCCGGGATATAAACCGGGTATGAAGGGGATTAGGAATAATATCGCATACAACTATCTCCGGTCTCAATGTGTAGTAATTAATATCTGGAACATTTACATCCGGATATAAACCAATAGAGGTACAGTTTACAAAAATATCTATATCACCTGGAATATTATAGCTTTTATCCCAAAGAATGAACTCCGCATCTGCCGGGGTTTTTTTATTAATCAGTTCGGTAAGTTCTTTACCACGGTCTTCAGAACGGTTTAAAATACTTATCTTTTTTACACCGGCTAAAGCCAATTCGACAGCAATAGCCCGGGCTGCTCCGCCAGCACCAAGAATCAGAACATTCTTATCAGAAATCTCAATATGATTATCAACTAAAGATTTAATGAAGCCTTTTCCATCGGTATTCTCTCCGACCATCTCACCATTTTCTTCATATACGGTATTAACGGCACCAATTAAGGCAGCTGTGTCTGTCAGACGATCAAGATATGGGATAACAGCAACTTTGTGAGGGATGGTAATGTGGGTGCCCTTCATGTGTAAAGCCTTTAGTGATTTTACAGCAGTCTCTAAATCTTCAGGATAAACAAGCATGGTATTATAACGGTAGTTTAATCCGAGGGTCTTAAATGCTGCCTCGATAATAACAACCGTAGGGTTCTCATCAACCGGGCATCCAAAAAGACCAATAAGCTCACTTCGATAACACTTCTCAGTCATCTAATAACTCCCTTCAGGATAGGTATATAGAACAAAGATTTGAAAATGAGTCGGACTGTTCGATATGGGGATATCGTTTGCAGTTGTCAATAATCTCTGTTTCAATAGATGGGTTATAAGATACATAGGAATCTAAAATATCTTCAATATCCGATAGACCGGCACCTGCAACAATGCAAATGGAATGATTTAATTTTTTGAGTGCATGAAGCATATTTACATTTGTAAAGTAGCTTCGTTCACTGGCATAAAAATATCGGGCAGAGGCACCACCGCGATGGCTGGCTTCAAAACGTACATCGATATCTTTTTTCATACAGCGGTTTGGATAATAAAGGTTTTTCTTCAACTCTTTCTTAATGGCGAAGGTTGATGTGATGAGGTTATAAAGTGTTGTGCCAATAAGTGGCAGTTCAAGTAAATATTTCAGTGTTTTATGATTAGCCTTTGGATATTTGGCCATAACTTTCATAGAGGTTGGATTAACCAATATCAAACGATGATAAAGCTCAGGTTCACTATAGCATCCCATAATAGCAATGCTGGAGGATGAACAACTGGTGATAACGTCTGTTTTAACGCCAATAACGTCTTTTATAAAGTCATTTACCAATTGAACATAAATATAGTTTGTATAGGTCATTTTTGGCTTGTCAGAGCGGCCGCAGCCCAGTAAGTCCAATGTATATACGGTATGTTCTTTTGCCAGTGTATTTACAATGGATTTCCATTCAGCAGCAGAGCCGGTGGTTTTTAATTCATGAATCAGCAAAACAGGTGAACCACTGCCCTTTTTTGTATAGAAAATATTTCCAAAGCGCCAGGCATACTGATATGTATTCTCACAGAACAGCGAGTCCTTGATACCAGCACTCAGGAAAACAAGTTTATTCAATCCCCATGTCGTAAAAAGTATGGCTGAAGAGAAAATCCCTGCGTTAATCAGTTTTTTATACTTTTTCATATGGATGACTCCTTTATCGATTATCATTAATAGTTGATTCTATTATATGATAATTATGCATTAGATACAAACATTTTTTAATGGATATTTTTCTAAATATGTTGTACAATATCTATATCTGTCTATAAGGACACATATCGAGCGAATTAATGAAAAAATAACAAAGTTATACATAGTTAACAAAAAGGAGATTTTTATAAATGAGGAATTTGATTATAGAATTACTTTCTGCGCAGATTGAGAATATGGATGCAGAAGAAATAGGCAGTCTTTTAGAGATACCGCCCAAATCAGATATGGGTGACTTTGCTTTTCCGTGTTTTAAGCTGGCGAAAGTATTCCGTAAAGCGCCACCAATGATTGCTGCAGAGTTAAAAGAAAAGATGGGATGTCCAGAATTTTTGGATAAAGTAGAGTGTTTGGGTGGATATCTAAACTTTTTTGTGGATAAATCAATATTTGCAAAGCAAATTGTGGACAACTATCTCAATGCTAACAATTATGGAAGCTCTACGGTTGGAGAAGGAAAGACAATTTGCATCGACTACTCCTCTCCTAACGTGGCAAAAAACTTTCATGTAGGACATTTGCGAACAACCATTATTGGTAATTCTTTGAATAAAATATATACAAAATTAGGATATCATGTGGAAAGAATTAATCATTTGGGTGACTGGGGAACTCAGTTTGGTAAGTTGATTGTAGCTTATAAACGCTGGGGAAGCAAAGAGGCTGTTGAAAAGGATGGAATTGAAGAATTAATGCGTATTTATGTTAAATTCCATGACGAAGCTGAGAATGATGAATCATTAAATGATGAGGCTAGAGCCTGGTTTACAAAGATGGAACATGGTGATGAGGAAGCTTTGAGCATTTGGAAGTGGTTTCGAGAGATTAGTTTAAATGAATTTATGCGTATTTATAAGCTTCTGGGTATAGAATTTGATTCTTTTGCAGGTGAAAGTTTTTATAATGATAAGATGGAACCGGTTATTGAAGAATTAAAGCAAAAAGGTCTGATTAAGGTTAGTGATGGGGCACAGATTGTAGAACTTGAAGAATATAATATGCCACCGTGTCTGATAACGAAAAAAGATGGAAGTTCTCTTTATGCGACCAGAGATATTGCGGCAGCTATGTATCGTAAAAAGACCTATGATTTTGAAAAATGTATATATGTTACCGGACTTGAACAAAAATTACATTTTGCTCAATGGTTTAAAGTTATTGAATTAATGGGATATGATTGGTCAAAGAATTTGGTACATGTTCCTTATGGTTTGGTAAGTTTAAAGGGTGGTAAATTATCTTCTAGAAAAGGAAATGTTATTTTTGCTGAGGATATATTGAAAGAGGCAATTCAAAAAACACGAACTGTTATAGAGGAAAAAAATCCGGATATTCCAAATAAGGAAGAGGTAGCAAAACAAGTTGGTATTGGTGCTATCCTATTTAATGATTTGTATAATCAGCGAATAAAAGATGTTATTTTTGATTGGGAGAAACTTCTCAATTTTGATGGAGAAACAGGACCATATGTACAGTACACATATGCCAGAGCAGCAAGTGTTATTCGTAAAATTGGTCAGGTGCCGAATATATATGATTACTCTGTCTTATCAGATGATGTGTCAATGGCATTGTTAAAAGAAATTGCCAGATATCCACAGGTAATTGTTGATGCAGCAGAAAAGATGGAACCATTTATGATTTCTCGCTATGCAGTTGCTTTGGCACAGGCATTTAATAGATTTTATCATGAGTGTCAAATCAATGTTGAAAACGACAATGTTAAATATACACGTGCAAATGCTGTTATTATGACAAAGGCTGTTTTAAAGGATGCATTAGGTCTTCTGGGTATCGAGGCGCCTGAACAAATGTAATTAATGTTTCACGTGAAACTTCATAAATAGTGAATTCAGAGGGATGTTTCACGTGAAACATCCCTTTTGGTGCATTAAGAAATAGAAAAATCATGTTTCACGTGAAACAATTTCGTGGTTTACAGAATTTTCATATTTCTTTCTCTAGAATAACATGACTTGAAGTGGTATACTGATTAAAGCAGAAAGTGAAGAAACGAAAAGGGGAATGATATGGGCCGAATAATTGCTGTAGCAAACCAAAAAGGCGGCGTGGGAAAGACAACCACGTCAATAAATCTATCAGCATGTCTGGCTGAAATGGGTCAGAAAGTTCTGACAATTGATATGGATCCACAGGGAAATACCACTAGTGGATTAGGAATAGATAAGAATCAGGTTGAAAACACAGTATATGAATTGATATTAGAGGATATATCTGTTGAGGATTGCATCCAACAGTCTGCCATGGAAGGATTGAATGTGATTGCTTCTAATATAAATCTTTCTGGTGCAGAAGTTGAATTGATATCGTTAGATAATAAAGAATATCTTTTAAAAGGGAAAATTGAATCTGTCAGGGATGACTATGATTTTGTTATTATAGATTGTCCGCCATC
This sequence comes from Clostridia bacterium, assembly GCA_009929615.1. Taxonomy (GTDB): domain Bacteria; phylum Bacillota; class Clostridia; order Lachnospirales; family Lachnospiraceae; genus Frisingicoccus. The sequence goes on from SAAB01000026.1 coordinate 29,812, forward strand.
TTTGAACTTGCTCACGATTAATGCGATGACAACAGCGGATACAATATTAGTGCCTATTCAGTGTGAATATTATGCCTTAGAAGGTTTATCTCAGTTGATTCATACAATTGATTTAATTAAGGACAGGCTGAATCCTTCACTGGAAATAGAGGGCGTAGTCTTTACGATGTTCGATGGAAGAACCAATCTTTCCTTACAGGTTGTAGAGAATGTAAAGGAAAATCTGGATAGAAATATTTATAAAACGATAATACCAAGAAATGTCAGATTGGCAGAAGCACCAAGTTATGGGATGCCGATAAATATGTATGATACTCGCTCTTCGGGTGCAGAAGCATATCGCTTGCTTGCAGAAGAGGTTATTCAGTACAACACACAAAGATAATATATACAAATCGAAAGGAATTGATTACATATGGCAACACGTAAAAAGGGTGGTTTAGGAAAAGGTATAGATGCATTGATTGCACCATCAACTAAAAAAGAACCAGTTAAAGAGGAAAAACCAGTAGAGAAAATTGTAGAAAAAATAGTTGAAAAGGTTGTTGAAAAGCAAGTAGATAGCCGATTAAAAATAGATGAGATAGAGCCGAATCGCTTACAGCCAAGAAAGAATTTTGATGAGGATGCTTTACAGGAACTTTCTGAATCTATTAAACAATTTGGTCTCATACAGCCGATTGTTGTCAAGAAAAAAGATAATTATTATGAAATCGTTGCAGGTGAACGCAGATGGAGAGCTGCAAGAATTGCCGGCTTGAAAGAGGTACCTGTAGTTATAAAAGAATACGATGATAAAGAGTCGATGGAAATTGCTATTGTGGAAAATCTTCAAAGAGAGGATTTGAATCCTATTGAAGAGGCTCAGGCATACCGTCAACTGATTGAGGAATTCGGATTAAAACAGGATGAAGCAGCTCAAAAAGTATCAAAAAGTCGTACGGCTGTAACAAATGCGATGCGTCTTCTAAAATTGGATGAACGTGTTCAGCAGATGGTTATTGATGATATGATTAGCGGTGGACATGCAAGAGCATTACTTGCTATTGAAGATAAAGAAGAACAATATGCCATGGCTATAACTGTTTTTGATAATAAGATGAGTGTTCGGGAAACTGAAAAAATAGTAAAAAGCTATTTAAAAAAGCAGGATAATAAAGAAACGGCGGTGGCAAAAACAGATTATTCTCAGATGGAGACTGTTTATGAAAGCTTAGAAGAACGAATGAAGTCAATTATTGGAACCAAAGTTGCGATTCGTAGCCGAAACTATAAAAAAGGAAAAATTGAAATCGAGTACTATTCGAATGATGAATTGGAAAGGATTATTGATTTGATAGAATCAATAAAACAGGTGGGATAAGTATGGAGAGTAAGATTTTAGCGGGATTTAATTTTGATCCGGGTATTCTGATTATTGCAATGTTTGTGTTGATTATATTGCTTCTTGCATATACATACTCTTTACAGAGAAAGCAAAGTCAGTTAGATAAGAAGTATCGTGCCTTTATGCGCGGAGGCCGGGGTGCAAAGTCTTTAGATGAAGCTTTAGAAAATAAGCTGTCCTCATTAGATAGTATTACAGATATTAGTGAGTCATTAAATAGTCGAATCACACGGTTAGAAAATAGTTTGAATCGATCCTATCAGAAAATAGGGATTGTTAAATATGACGCGTTTAAGGAGATGGGCGGCAAACTGAGCTTTGCATATGCATTACTTAATGATAGTGACGATGGTTTTATCATTAACTCAATCTATAGCAAAGAAGGATGCTATAATTATATAAAAGAAATTATTAAAGGTGAATCCTTCCTGGCTTTGGGCGATGAAGAAGCTGAAGCACTTGAAATGGCCAAACAGTATGGAATGGGAACAGAATAAGAAAGCATGTACCGATGAATTTAAAGAATTCATCGGTATCTTTATGTCAACTAATATAATGAATAAAAATGCAAAAATTAAAAACGGGAGAAATGGAAAATTTGGGTAACTTGCGGTATATTAACTTGCAAAAAGGATATGGCTATTATATAATAGCAGTTAGTTTTATTTATGTTATGGGATTTCCAAAGAGGAGGAAAAGATATGCTTGATATTAAGTTATTAAGAAACAATTTTGAAGAAGTTGAAAAAGCCCTTGCTACACGAAAAGAGGATTTTGATTTATCAAAGTTCAAATCCATGGACGAAAAGCGGAGGGAGCTTCTTGCGGAAGTGGAACAGCTGAAGAATCAGCAGAATGTAGCTTCTAAAAAAATTCCTCAGATGAAGAAAGCCGGCGAAGATGTTTCTGCAGTTATGGAAGAGATGAAAAAGCTTTCTGAACGGATTAAAGCCCTGGACACTCAGGTGAATGCAGTAGATGCAGAATTAAATGCCTATATGCTGACGATTCCGAATATCCCGAATCCAACAGTACCAGCAGGCGATACAGATGAAGATAATGTAGAGATTCGACACTTTTCAGAACCAACAAAATTCGATTTTGAACCAAAGGCTCATTGGGATCTGGGCTCTGATTTGGGGATTCTTGATCCTGAAACAGCAGCAAAGACAACAGGAGCAAGATTTACATTTTATCGTGGTGCCGGGGCAAGACTGGAACGAGCTATTATGAATTTCTTTTTGGATATCCATACCAGAGAGCATGGATATGAAGAAATTTTCGCACCATATATGGTTAGCCGGGAAAGTATGACAGGAACAGGACAGCTTCCGAAATTTGAGGAAGATGCTTATAAAGTAACGGGTGATGGCAAGGAGTATTTTCTTATTCCTACAGCAGAAGTGCCTGTTACCAATATGTACCGTGAAACAATCCTTGATGGAACAAAGCTTCCTATTAAGCATGTAGCCTATACTGCATGTTTCCGTGCAGAGGCAGGTTCTGCAGGAAGAGATACCCGTGGACTTATCCGTCAGCATCAGTTTAATAAAGTTGAGCTGGTTAAATTTACAAAGCCGGAAGATTCTTATGAAGAACTTGAAAAACTGACAAGAGATGCAGAGGATGTACTCCAGCGTCTTGGTCTGCCATACCGGGTTGTAAAGATTTGTATTGGAGATCTTGGATTTACAGCGGCTATGAAGTACGATATTGAAGTATGGATGCCAAGTTACGGCCGTTATGTGGAAATTTCAAGTTGTAGTAATTTTGAAGAATTTCAGGCACGTCGTGCGAATATAAAATATAAAGATAGCGTGAAGGATAAAGCCAAATTTATCCACACATTAAACGGAAGTGGTGTGGCTGTCGGACGTACTACAGCGGCTATTATGGAGAATTACCAGCAGGCGGATGGAAGCATTCGGGTTCCGGATGTTTTGATTCCATACATGGGTGGATTGGAAGTTATTAAATAAGAATCAATGTATATATATGCAATTATGCACTAAATAAGTTGACATAAACCGGAGGTTGGGATGCACGATTATCTACGCGCAATAGGCTTTAGCCAATTAAAAAAGAATAAAGATGTTAGAGATCTCTTGAATTTGGTTATGCTCAGACCAACTTCCGAGTATGTGTCCGCTGCAACGGGAGTAGATTCTGCTTTTGGTGAGAAAGTAAAAGAATTTTCAGACCATATGGGAATTAGTGTACGAGGGGAATATGATGAAAATGGCCAATTCCATCAGAGTTACTATTTTCCATATTTTAAAGGCAGTCAATGTACTTTGAAAGAAGAAGTGACTATTGAGAAGCAGGCGGATAAAGACGGTTTTTCCGGGATTTGCGATAATGTTAAAATTGGGGTTTCTTTGATTTTTCATTTACTCAATATGGCGGATTACATGGATTATCTGGAATTTCATAAAGGGTCATTGTTTTATGCCCCGATGTATTTGTCCGGTTTATCTATTTCGGGAAAAGTTATTCTTCCACTGATGAAGAATGAAAAGGACCGGAGACAGAGAGTTGACGACAATATGAATCGGGACCGTATGCTGGCAGCCGCAAGAGAAGGTGATCCGGAAGCTATAGAAAGTCTGACATTGGAAGATATTGATATGTATGCAACGGTCAGCCGGCGTGCTAAGCGGGAAGATGTGCTGACGATTGTTGAGTCTTATTTTATGCCTTATGGCATTGCCTGCGATCAGTATTCAATTATGGGTGATATTGTCAGTGTGACACAGGTTCAGAATTCGTTGACAGAGGAATATATTTATATTCTGTGTTTGGAATGTAATGATTTATTTATGGAAGTTTGCATCAATAAGGAAGACTTGTTAGGTGAACCGCTCCCGGGACGACGATTCAGAGGAACCGTATGGGTTCAGGGAACCGTAGATTTTGTGGGCATATAAGGTATTATTTAATTTAATATAGATAAATGTCTCAGTAGCTCAGCTGGATAGAGCGTCCCCCTCCTAAGCGGAAGGCTGGCAAGTGGCGAAACTACCCAAGGGGCACGACAGAGTGTAAATGTAGTACCGTAAATTTCATATGTTTCCGTAGCTCAGCTGGATAGAGCGACCGCCTCCTAAGCGGTAGGTCGGGTGTTCGAATCACCTCGGGAACGCCATAAAAAACGCCGTAAAATCAAGGATTCTTGATTTTACGGCTTTACTTTTTTCGTCAAAATCTTATTAGCAAGTTATTAGCTGAGAGTATTTTCAAAGGGGAATGGTTTTCTAATGAAAATTAGCAAGAAAATCGGGTTTTCAGCTAATAAAATCGACTTCCAGCTAATAAGACACTTTTTTGAGCATTTTAGGGTGCTAATATCCCCCTCCTTTTTCCATCACATCATTTCATTATCATCGCTACTTCTATATAATGTGGGTTGAGGAGATGATTGAATGAAAACAGAACATTTCTATATAAACTTAACCACCGATGAGCGGAACCGTGTTCTTGAATCACTTGTTAGGCAAAAGAGCAATCTTATGGCACAAGGCAAATACACCGACGCTGTTGATGATGTCATTCTCAAAATATCAAAAGCGAAACGAAAGAAGTTCCGTATTCGCTATATATAAGGTAAATATATAAGCCGTCAATTCCTACTTTGGAGTTGGCGGCTTATTTTTTTTGAATTTTTTAAGAAACACCCCCTACAAAAGCCATCTCTCAGTGCATTCAAGTGAAGGGGGTAATTCTCCACCCGGAGAAATCCACTTCACTTGAACATTGAAAATTGAATATACAAGCATTAAGGACTTTTAGTTCTGATGGTAGCCCACAGGTGGGTACGCAACGACCTCTCTATCCGAGAGCGAGCGAGAACCCCTGACCTTAAACTCGGTTTGTTACCGAAACGGCGATGACAGTCAGAACGATAATGGTACTTCTCTACGGAGCTGGCGGAGAACCCGGCAGAGGTGAAAATCCTATGATACGGTGAAACACACTGTAACCTTAATGCTTCCCACAGGCTACCGAGCCGAGCAAGGGTGTCGAGGACAAATATTGCTTTTTAACCGACTGCAATCGGTATTGAGAAATCATTTTGCAGACGGAGTACATAGCCGTAATCCTACGGTTATGAATATCACGAAAGGAAGATTTCACTATGCCTCAATGCAAAACCATTGCAATATGCAATCAGAAAGGCGGAGTCGGAAAGACAACGACTGCTCTGAACCTTGGTGTTGGACTGGCGATGCAAGGAAAACGAGTGCTTTTGGTGGACGCTGACCCACAGGGCGATTTGACGACCTGCCTTGGTTGGCGAGATACTGACAGCTTACCCGTAACGCTTGCAAATAAGCTGAGCGAGGTTGTGCGTGAAGACAACGCAAATCCATTTGCGGGTATTCTTCATCACAATGAAAATGTTGACCTTGTGCCGTCTAATCTCGAATTGGCAGGACTTGAACAAAGTATGCTGAATGTGCTAAGCCGTGAGAGTGTTCTGAAGAACTATCTTAATCAGGTAAAAAACAGCTACGACTATGTTGTCATCGACACAATGCCGTCGCTTGGGCTGATTACGCTTAATGCTCTTGTTGCTGCTGATAGCGTTATTGTTCCGGTTCAAGCTCAGTATTTGCCAGCCAAAGGAATGACGCAGCTCTTGCAGACAGTTTCTAAAGTAAAGCGACAAATCAACCCGGACTTACAGATTGAAGGTATTCTGCTCACTCTTGTGGACAACAGAACAAACCTTTCAAGAAGTACAGCCACTGCACTTAAAGAAAACTTTGGCAAACACATCAAGATTTTCGGCTCGACAATTCCGATTGCAGTAAAAGCAGCAGAGGTTTCGTCCAAAGGTCAGAGCATTTACTCTTATGAGCCTAACAGCCCGGTGTCAAAGGCATATGCCGAATTTACAAAGGAGGTGCTTGCCGATGCCAACAGGCAAAAAGAGCGACTTCACGCTTCCCACGACCGCACTCGATGATTTGTTCTCAACGCAGGAAATGCGAGATGATGCAAAGCTCTCGAAAATCAGAGATATTCCGTTGAGCGAGATAGACCCTTTTCCCGACCACCCTTTTCAGGTGCGAGATGATGAGGATATGCTGCAACTCGTAGAGAGCATCAAAGAGCGTGGCGTAATTACCCCGGCTACTGTCACTCAAAAAGAAGATGGTAGATATGAGCTTGTTTCAGGACACAGACGAAAACGAGCCTGTGAGCTTGCAGGGATGGACACACTCCGTTGTGAGGTTGTTGACCTGAGCCGAGATGAAGCCACTATTCTTATGGTAGAAAGCAATTGTCAGAGAACGCAGATACTTCCATCGGAGAAAGCTCACGCCTACAAAATGCGTTTGGATGCTATGAAAAGGCAGGCAGGAAGACCATCACAAGAAAATGGAGCACCAGTGGTGCCCAATTCTTTGACGGGAAAATCAAGGGATATTCTTGCTGCTGAAAGTGGAGAAAGTCACGAGCAAATACGCCGTTATGTACGACTGAATGAGCTTGTACCCGAGCTACTTGATTATGTCGATGAAGGTCGCATCAAAATGCGTCCGGCTGTTGAGCTTTCGTATCTCAGCGAGGAATGTCAAAGGGATGTTGTCGAAGAAATCGACCTAAACGAAAGCACTCCATCTCACGACCAGACAATTCGTATGAGAAAGTTCTACGATGAGGGAAAACTCACAACTGAGGCAATACAGGCGATTATGTCTGAGGAAAAGCCAAATCAGCGTGAGCGAATTGTGCTTCGTGGGGATAAGGTGCGACAGCTTATTCCGAAGTCTATCCCTCTAAATCAAACGGAGGACTTTGTATGCAAGGCTCTGGAACACTACAACAAGTTTTTGAAAAGCCGTGCTGACCGTTCTCGTTAATCTCTCCTTCCTCACACTCCTACCTCTCTATTACCAGCTAACTTACCGAAAAAGAGATATATCTCCTAAGTTATTCTATCTCCTGAATTAAATCATTCTCTTAAAGACAAGTAAAAGCATCGCAGAATTTCAAAGCAAAGAAATCCGTGCTAACCTAAAAGATTGCACTTCAAAATCGCACCTTTGTCTTAAAGGCATTTCTGTTCTAAACTGAAGCCAACAAAAACGAAGGAGTGATACAAGTGAAAACACGAATAACAGCACTTTTGATTATGCTTGCAGCGATGGTTTTGTTGTCAGCTTGCAGTGCAGGAACGCATAGTGACACAGGAGTTTCAAGTAAACCCGATACGACATTTTCTTTTTCGGAAAGTAAAGAAAATGAGAGTAGTTCCCAACCGGAAAGTACAAGTGATTCGCAGGTGGCAGAAAAAACTGCTGATGTTCGCTCGGATGCGGAAGAAAGCGACACAAGTATTCAGGCTTCGGCAGCATCCGAAAGCGTAAGCAGTCCCGCAACACAAACGCAGACACAATCAAAACCGAGTTCTACGGCTCAACCTCAAGCAGATATTTCGCCTGAACAAAAGCCACAGCCAACTCAGGAACCAACCCCTGAACCCGTTAAGCCACAGCCGACTGAAAAGCCTACACTAAAGCCGACTGAAGAACCAACGCCTGAACCTACACCCGAACCTACACAGCAACCAGCTTTCAACATTGGTTATTGGGTGTCATACGCTCAAAGCTATGCCCAGAGCAAGGGGCTGAACTTGGACAGCTCGGCGACAGAGTGTTGGGACAACCCTATCAGTGCAGGAGCAAATTGCACAAGCACCGAAAGCAATATCATCAGCCGAATAAACCGCTATGCCAATGATGAAGACATCACAGATGTTTGGATTTGGGCAGAGAGTACGGGAAACAGCAACTATGATTTGTATATCGGCTACGCATAACAACAAAAACTTAATACCAAAAGGAACGCATCGTGAAAAAACACGGTGCGTTTTCTATTTTCAAGGAGGTCAAACAAACAATGAAAAAGAACATTTTCAAGCGAGGCGCATCGGCAATGCTTGCATTTCTGATGTGCTTTACAACGCTTGTGGGTTTCGGAGGTACTACGGCTTTTGCCGCAGGCACGGAGTCCACAGCCGTTATGATTGGTTTCCCCCGTGACGGAGATAACAACTACAACGGCACTTGGGGACACGGAAGTCTAAGCTTTATGAACGGTTGGAGTGCAGGTGCTACCGATTACACCCTCGTTTACGGCGTAGGTTCTTACACAGGAAATATTTGCTACTGTATTGAACCCGGCACACCGCTTCAAACAGGTAATAAGCTGACAGACCGTGACGAGAACTATTGGGACAATTACCCCTCGTCCTACAATCACACCATCAGTCCCGACGACATCAAGCTGTTTGTCGGTCGAATTATGCAGTACGGCCATACGGGTACTATCAGTACCGACTGGCGCAGTCAGAACAGTGGCGGCGACTTGCTTGCTCAGGCACGAGCAACGCAGTTCCTTATTTGGGAAACGGTAGTCGGTGAGCGTGATGAAAACTTCAATCACGTCAGCCCCGGCGGTTACAACGCTATTCTCGACCAGCTTAGTACAAACCATCCTCTGTATAGCAAAATTATGAGCTACTACAATCAGATTGTCGCTAATGTTCAGAACCACACCAAGGTTCCGAGCTTTATGGCAAAGTCAACAGGCAAGGCACAGACAGTCGAGCTTGACTGGAACGGCTCTGCCTACACAACCACACTTACCGATACAAACAATGTTCTGGGCAATTACAGCTTTAGCTGCTCTCAGCCGGATGTTTCTTTCTCTGTCAGCGGTAATATGCTTACCATTACGGCGAAGACTGCCCCTGCTGACGGCTTGAGAATTACAGCCGAAAAGAAAAGCTCTCAGCGTAAGGGTATTATCACTTGGTCGGATGGTAAATATGTTCCCGGCTATGGTGTTCAAGACCTTGTAACCTACACGCAGTCGGTAAACGACCCAGTTAAAGGCTTTGTAAATATCAAGGTGAGCTTCGGTTCTGCCAAGATTGTCAAGACCAGTGAAGACGGAAAGGTTGATAACATCTCCTTTACCATCACAGGCAATGGCGTTAATCAGACAGTCAAAACCAATAGTAAGGGCGAAATGCAGATTGATAACCTTGTACCCGGTGTTTACACGGTTACAGAACTTGCCGTAGATAAATACGAACCACAGGAAGTTCGCCGAGTAACTGTTGTCAGCGGTCAGGTTTCCACCGTAAACTTCAATAACATTTTGAAGCGTGGTGATTTGAGCGTAATCAAAAATTCAGAGGACAAGCTCGTTGAGGGCATTACCTTCCATCTGTTCGGCACTTCACTCTCCGGTATTGCGGTGGATGAATATGCCGTTACAGACGCATCCGGCACAGCCACTTTCAAAGATGTCCTTATCAGCGGCAGCACTCCCTATACCATTGAGGAAGTGGATACGGCTATCCGCTATGTCGTGCCCGACAATCAGACTGCTCCTGTTGAGTGGAAAGCTGTTACTACACGCACATTTAATAATATTCTCAAGAAGTTTACCGTTACCGTAACTAAGAGCGATATCGAAAAAGGGCTTCCGCAGGGTAACGCTACTCTTGCAGGAGCACAGTACGGTATCTACAAAGGCGAAACTCTTATTGACAGCTACTTCACCGATGAAAACGGTCAGTTCACTACTAAAGAATATGTCTGTGATTACGACTGGACTGTCCGTGAGATTGCTCCAAGTGAGGGTTATTTGCTTGATGCGACGATTCACAAGGTCGGTGCAGAGCCTGAACTCTACACAATCGAGCATAATCAGACTGCAAATGATGTAAGCGAGCAGGTCATCAAAGGCAATATCGCCATCATCAAGCACACAGATAACGGAGATACACAAATTGAAACTCCCGAAGAAGGTGCTGAATTTGCAATTTGGCTCAAATCTGCCGGAAGCTATGAAAACGCATACGCAGACGAAAAAGATTATCTCGTTTGTGATGAAAACGGCTTTGCTCAAACAAAGGATATGCCGTATGGTATCTACACCGTTCGCCAGACTTCCGGATGGGAAGGTCGAGAACTTATGGGCGATTTTGATGTATTCATTTCGCAGAACGGTGCAACCTATCGCTACCTTATCAACAACGCAAACTTTGAAAGTTATATTAACATCGTCAAGGTGGATGCCGAAACAGGAAAAACAATTCCGTATGCAGGTGCAGGCTTCCAGATTTATGACCCTGACGGCAATCTTGTAACAATGACATTCACCTATCCTACTGTTACTACCATCGACACCTTCTATACGGATGTGGGCGGTTCTCTTGTAACACCTGAGAAACTGCCTTACGGCAAGGGCTACTCCCTTGTTGAGGTTCAGGCTCCTTATGGCTATGTGCTTGACGGAACTCCCGTGTCCTTTGATATTACAGAGGAAAACTCCACTGAAGAAAGCGGTGTTACTGTGATTAAAGTGGATAAACCCAATATGGCACAGAAAGGTACTATCTCCATTGAGAAATCCGGTGAAGTATTCTTTGGCGTATCCGTAAGCGGTGCAGAGGGCGAAAACACAATCTATCAGCCACTGTATCAGATTGCAGGTCTTCCCGGTGCAGTATATGAAATCCGTGCAGCAGAAGACATTATCACTCCTGACGGCACACTCAGAGTAGCCAAGGGCGAAGTGGTGGAAACTGTGACAACCGATAAAGATGGGCTTGCTAAGAGCAAAGAACTCTATCTCGGCAGTTATGAGGTTAAGGAAATCACCGCACCTTATGGAATGATTTTGAACGATGAAGTTCATACTGTTACACTCGTTTACGCTGGACAGAATGTAGCTGTTACCGAAACTGGCACAAGCTTTGTAAACGAGCGTCAGAAGGTTGAAATCGGCCTTGAAAAAGCAATGGAAACCAACAATTTGTTCAGCATCGGTGCTAACGGCGAAGTAAAAAATGTATCCTTTGGTATCTTCGCAGCAGATGAGCTTGTTTCTACAAGCGGCACTTCTATTCCGAAGGACGGACTGATTGAAATGATTAGTCCTGATGAGAACGGCAAAGCAACCTTTAAGACAGACCTTCCTTTCGGCAGCTACTATGTCAAGGAACTTGCTACCGACAGTCATTATCTGCTCTCGGATAAGCAGTTCCCGGTAGTCTTTGACTATGCCGGACAGGAAACAGCCAAGGTCACACTCGCAGTAAACGACGGCAATGCCATCGACAACGATTTGCTCTACGGCTCAGTATCCGGTGTAAAAACCGATGAGAACGGGAACGGACTCGGCGGTGCACTTATCGGACTGTTCAAAACAAATGACGGCGAGTTCACAACTGAAAATGCTATCCTGACTACCACATCAAACGATGACGGTAGTTTTTCTTTTGCTAACATTCCTTACGGCACTTGGTATATCCGAGAGATTGAACAGCCGAAGGGTTATGTTCTGAATGACACCGTATACGATGTCACGATTGCAAAGGATGAACAGGTTGTAGAAATCAGCATTGAAAACACGCTTATCCGTGGCAATATCACTCTGACAAAGATTGATGCGGACTATCCCGAAAACAAGCTCACAGGAGCAGAATTTGAGGTCTACAAAGACTCTAACGGCAACGGCGAGCTTGATAAGGACGATGAAATGCTCGGTACACTTACCGAAACAGACAAGGGTATCTATACGATGAACGACCTTGTTTACGGGCAGTATTTCGTAAAGGAAACCAAAGCACCGAATGGCTTTGTCCTTGATACAGGCGTTTACTCTGTATTCATCGACGCCAACGGCAAGACCTATTCTGTTGAGAACAAGGCAGGTGTCGGCTTCATCAACAATGCACAGAAAGGCTCTCTGAAAATCGTCAAGACATCTTCTGACGGTAAGGTCGAGGGCTTCTCCTTCCGCATTACAGGAATTGGCGGTTATGACAAGACTTTCGTAACTGATAAGAATGGCGAAATCTTTGCCACCGGACTTTGTATCGGCGAGTACACCGTTTCTGAGGTCAATAACAGTGCATCCGCTTCCTATGTGCTTCCTGCTGACAAGCAGGCAACCATCAAGGTGGACGCAACCACAATTGTCACGATGCACAACGAGTTCCGTGACACACCGAAGACCGGAGATAACAGCAACCCGGCACTTTGGATTGCACTTGCCGGAGTATCCGCAATCGGTATCGCCGTATGCGGTGTTATTGGCTTCAAAAAGAAAAAGACAAAGGAGGACAATGAGTAATGGAACCTAAAACAATCATAGCTATTGTATTGGTCGCCTTTATTATCGGCGGCTTCATCT
>SAAB01000139.1 GCA_009929615.1 Clostridia bacterium
TCTGTAAATTTAGAAGCCACATCAGATAACTCATAGAAATCGGCAACAGTTACCAAACCATATTGTTCAATACTATCGATCATGTAAGATAAAACTTCATTAGCATCATTAGCTGAGTCGAATTCGATAACTCTTACAACGTTTGATACATTTTCCGATCTATGATGAAGAGGTTTCTCTGATCTTTTACTATAATCGGTATAGTCACGTCCTCGTGAAGAAGACATACGATTATCAACATATCTTCTAGACCCATACCAATAGTCGTTCGAATTACGTCTCCGACTATCATTGACATAATTATCGCCAAATATAGCTCTTTTAATAGAACCTGCAGCGACATCAGCGATTGTTTGAATAGAATTAGTAGCTATGTCAGACATAGTAGTTTGTATAGATTGTATAAATATATCACGTACCAAATGTTCAGAAACCCCTCGAAATCCACCTTCTCCGAAAAATAAGGTCCCCGCTCTAGAAAACAATCCTGGTTTACGTTCGCGTCCTTTCACAATAGCGGAACGCTTCTGTATTTCTTCTGTTTCTGGATTCACAACCGTAGTGTTTTTTATTTTAACTTTGTTATAATCTGTTGACATTATCCAACCTTCCTTGCTGTTAACACAGCTCTCCAAGAACCGTTTAACGGATCCATATATTTACGAACACCATTTGTTGCGACATAACGCTCATGATTGTAAATAAGGTTTCCGTCATACGCGTTCAATTCTGTGGCTAGGTCCGCTAATACGATATCAGTAGCCGAGTCCATATGTATAAAAAATTTATGAGTACCAGAAATATCCGGTACTCTTACGGCATCATATTCATTAAGCAGTACCGCCATCTATTTCTTCTTTCTGGTTTTTACGGGTATTACCTTTTGCTACTAGTACTCCACCGAGTAGAAATAATACTCCGCCTGTTATAATATTAATATAGAATGGGTTTAAACGAATATACACATCAAAGAATGTGTATATTAAAACTGACGGAATAAGCGTCAGAATAAAAATTGAAAATACAAATGACAATTTTTTCATTAGTCAAGTTCCTCCATATATTGTTCTATAATGATTTCTCGATCATTAGAAGTAAACTTACGCATAGCGTGATCAACAACTTTGTAAAATACAAACGAAGCTAAAACAACACCGAGTTGATAAACGGTGTCTGTCATAGTATTTTGACGTTCGCCTGCGTCAATACCGAGATTATAAATAGCTTGTTCACGTTTGTCTTCAAATTCAAATTTTGCTACATTTCCAAATTTTCCAAGTAATCCTTTTTTAAACATAATGTTGTTCTTCCTTTCAAAAATAAAAAGAGGAGATTTGTATCTCCTCCTCTAACGATTATTCTTCAGAATCTACCACTGTAAATTCAGCATCGATAAGTTCCTGTGTTTCGTCAAATGACTCATAGTCTGTATCTTGATCTACGTCATCACCTCCGACTAAATGTTCTTTCAGTTTCCAACCTGCGTAGAACGTTCCTATAAAAGCGAGTGTCTTAAGAGCCTTAATTCCAATCGGTCTTGCTTTTGCCACGGATTCTTCGTTAATAAATCCTGGTAAAAAGCGTAACTTCTTGCCTTTAGGTTGTCCTTCGACAACTACTTTTACTTCTTGTTCTACAGATTGTTCATCTGTAATTGCATCTACGGTAGGTGTAACCTTAGTATCTTCGATTACCTCTGCGCCTTTGATTTGTGCTGAAACTTTTTTTGCCATAATAATGGTCCTCCTATAATTTTATTTCGTTTCATTATGAGCTGTGTAATTTTTACGGAATTAATAGTCTACTTTTTGAAGATTATCAATATCCAACTTTTCTTGGTTGTAGTCCCGATGTCG
>SAAB01000074.1 GCA_009929615.1 Clostridia bacterium
ACAATTTGAGGTTAGCGAGCGGCCGATTATCGATTCGCCAGAAAAAGCCGCCGAACAATTCGCCGATATCCGTGATAAGAAGCAGGAATATTTTGTTTGCTTGACGCTGGATGGTGCGAATCGATTAATCGCCAAGCGCGTGATTTCGATCGGTACACTAACTGCAAGCTTGGTTCATCCGCGCGAAGTATTCGCCGAAGCCATCACAGATCGCGCCGCGAGTATTGTCGTGGCGCATAATCACCCTAGTGGGAATCTTGAGCCGAGCTCGGCCGATAGGCAGGTGACCGAAAGGCTGAGGCAAGCCGGAATGATCCTAGGGATAGAGATATCCGACCATATAATAATAACTAAAAACTCATATACTTCAATCGGCTAAATTTAATCATTCGCACCAGCCGTCTTTTGATATTGACGCGTATTTATGGTATAATCACCTCAATGATTAACTCTGACTATCAAGCTAAATATATAGTTCACGAGCTAGAGAGAGTTTATGCCAACGACGACGTCGCTAAGCTTTCTGGCTTAATGTTTGACGCCCAGATTACTCCGACACCCCATCAAATAGACGCATCATTATTCGCCCTAAATACCCCCAATACTAAAGGTGTCCTCTTGGCAGATGAGGTCGGCCTAGGAAAAACTATTGAAGCTGGTATCGTAATTATGCAATATTGGGCGGAGCGCAAGCGTAAAATATTAATCGTCGCCCCTTCCAGCTTGCGACAACAGTGGCTTCAGGAGCTTCAAGAAAAGTTCAATCTACCGTCAAGAATTATCGATTCTAAAAACACCACAAATAAGCTAATACTTAAAGACGGAATTTACATTTGTTCCTACGAATTCGCCAATCGCAATATAGACAAACTATCAACGGGTTGGAATTTATTAGTTCTAGATGAAGCTCATAAATTACGTAACTTTTATAGCAACAAACATGGAATCGCTGGATCTATATCAAGCATAGCAAAAGGAGCAGAGAAAGCCCTGCTCCTAACCGCCACACCTTTGCAGAACAGGCTTGAAGAATTATACGGCTTAGTATCAGCAATCGACCCCGGCTATTTTCATTCACTAGACGTTTTCAAACAGCGCTATATAAAATCGGAAAGCCCGTTCGCACTAAATGATTTACGATCAAGGATAGGCAAAATTGCCAAAAGAACCTTGCGTGAAGATGCTAAAAAATACATAAAATACACCAACCGCATAGCAAAAACTATCACATTTGAACCATCGGGAGAAGAAAAGCGGCTCTACGAACTAGTTGATGATTATCTTCACCGTGAAAAACTTTACGCTTTTGCATCATCGCAGCGCCACTTATCTGCACTTATCTTGCGCAAGCGTCTAGGCTCGTCCACTTTTGCCGTAGCTAGCACGCTCAGAAGAATTATCGCTCGAATGGAAGAAGAATATAACAGTGGCCAGCTCAGGAACAATAGGGGTGGCTTTATTGAATTTGATGACCTTCAAATTGAAGAGATAGAAGCTTTCGAAAGTTCAGGAGAAATAGACTCTGCCCAGACAGACACACTTAAAGAACGAGCTGAATTTAAAGCCGAAATCGAAGAGCTAAAAAGCTACGCAGAACTTGCCGAATCCATCAAAAGCAATGTAAAAGCAGAAAACTTAGTCAACGCTGTCAATATCGGGTTCTCTTCGCTAGAATCAAAAGCAGCCAAAAAAGCCATTATATTTACCGAATCAACTATAACTCAGAGCTACATAGGTAGAGTGCTAGACCGCGAAGGTTTCGCTGGGAAATACATAAAGTTCAACGGGCAAAATAAATCACCAGAAACCAACAAGATATATCAAGAATGGCTAGAAAAGAACAAAGACTCCGATCTAGTAACGGGCACAGAGTCGGCAGATAGGCGCAAAGCACTAATCGATAGCTTTAGAGATAATGATATTCAAATTATGATTGCCACTGAAGCTGCTAGCGAAGGTATCAACCTCCAGTTTTGCTCAATGCTAATCAACTACGATCTACCTTGGAATCCTCAACGCGTCGAGCAGAGAATTGGCCGCATACACCGCATGGGTCAGCAATTTGATGTAGTGGTCGTCAACTTTAGCAACCAAGGCAATACGGCCGAAGCTAGAATCTTAGACTTACTCGCCAACAAATTCAATTTATTTAAAAGTACCTTTGGCGCTAGCAACGAAGTCCTTGGCGCAATTGAAGACGGGTTTGATTTCGAGCAACAAATTAGTAAAATCCTCAATACCTGCCGTACCGATGCAGAAATTAACAAAGGTTTCCAAGACCTACAAAATAAATACAAAAATGAAATAGAATCAGAACACGACTCCTATCGAGCAAAGATATTCGACAGTCTAGACCCGCATGTTCAAGATAGGTTTAAAAAATACAGCAAGCAATCGAACGAAGCTTTCAATAGTTTCGAGCGTCTATTTTCAGAGCTAACAAACTACGAACTTCGCGACTTCGCTAATTTTGAAGCAGACGGTCATGTATTTGATTTACACAGCCAACCAATACCAGAAGCTCAAACTGGTATCTATTTCTATAAAACCGACCGCGTGCCGCACGCCAAACAGTACAAATACGCCGACACTATAGGAGAATATGTTCGCCACACAGCTAAGTCTACTGCCACACCAGCCGCACATCTAACATTTAGCATTGCAAAATCTGAAAGAGCAAGCAGTTTAGCTAAAAAACTAGCCGGTAAAACTGGCACACTCACCGTAAAAAACGTAACCTTCCCAATGAAATCTGGCAGCACCGACATGAGTGAAAGCTACATAATCTCAGCTGGCGAAACCCTAGATGGTGAACTAATCGATAGCGAAACCTGCCGTGATATTTTTGACCTAAAGTTAGTCAGTGAAAATCCATCAAATGTTCAAATTTCAGACAACATACAAAACCTAATAAACTCACAAATAACCAAACGCCAGGCAGAGGTAAAAGACCGCAACACCGAGGTTTATCTAGACAAAAAAGACATCTTAGAGCGCCAATACAAAGACAAAATTGTTGAGTTAGAAATAAAAATAGACAAGCTAAAAAGAAACGTGTCAGAAAAAGAGCGCCAAGAAAGGCAAGCACCAAACGCCGAAGAACGGCTAAAAGTTGCCGCTGAAAAACAAACCTTGCGCAAGAAAATCCGCAGCCTAAACCAACAAATGTTCGACCTCGAAGATAAAATGGACGACGAAATCTCTGAAAAGATTACACTTGCCCAGCAAGCGTCGGTCAACAGTGTTAAAATAGAACCACTTTTTGAAATCGACTTCAGCATTATATAGCTAGCCCGTTAAAGGTAGCTGAACCGTAGCAGCGCTAAAACTACACCGCTCCAGTTTTAAAACCAGAACGATGTAGTTTCAAAACTGGAGCGTTGCAATTTCAAAACCCGTAAGCTCGTGTTTGTGAATAGATACTAGCCCTTTTATCCAAGCGTACTATAGTTCGGGCTATTTTTGGCAGATTGCACCAAGATATGCTATAATAAACCCATATTACAGGAGGAGTTTTAAGTGGAGGAAGACCAGAATCAAGACCAAGAATATAAGCAGTTAAACGGGCATTCGCCAGATTTTCGCACTTCGCTGGCTAAACAGCTAGAGGAGCTGGTGCCCGAGGCGGTTGCTGATGGCAAAGTAGATGTGCTAAAGCTCAAAGAGCTGCTCGACGAAGACGCTGGCGATACAAGCGAGCGCTTTGGCCTGTTTTGGCCGGGCAAAAAGCGTGCCATGCGCGCTGCGCAAGATCCGACCACCGCTACCCTCAAACCAGCCAAAGATCTCAGTAAAGACTGGGATACCACACAGAATATCTTTATCGAGGGCGACAACCTCGAAGTGCTAAAGGTGCTACAAAAGCAATACCACAACAGCATCAAGATGATCTACATCGACCCGCCATACAACACCGGCAAAGACTTCGTCTACCCCGACAACTTCAAAGAAGGCCTGCAAAACTACCTCGAGTTTAGCAAGCAAGTCGACGAAGGAAACAAAAAGATCAGCACCAACACCGAAACTGCTGGCCGCTACCACAGCAACTGGCTCAATATGATGTATCCACGCCTGAAGCTAGCGCGAAATTTGCTGACAGACGACGGGGTGATTTTTATTTCGATTGATGATGCTGAGCAAAGCAATTTGAAAAAGCTATGCGATGAAATTTTTGGCGAAAGTAATTTTGAGGGGTCTATAAAGTGGAGGCGTAGATCTAATCAGCCAAACGATGATGGAAAAATGGTTGCTACTGTTTCAGAATATATTTTAATATATTCTCGAAATTCAAATAATCTTAATTCTCAGAATGGTTTCGGCAGAATGCCCCTGTCAGATGAACGCTTATCTGCATATACTAATCCTGATAATGACCCACGAGGCGCATGGTCTTCAACACCATGGATGGCTAGTAAAGGGCAAGGGGGGAGTGAATACACAATAACTACTCCTTCGGGTGTTTCCTACACTGGCGTATGGCTCGGTAATAGGCAGACATATCAAAGGCTGATAGCTGAAAACAAAATTATATTTCCCGATAGCGGTAAAGGCAAGCCGCGTAAAAAAATCTTCGCTAAAGAGAGGATTGCAAAAGGTCAGGCGGCAATTGATTTCTGGGTTGGTAAGAGCTACGGCGACAACTTAACGGCAACTAGTGAAGTCAAAAGTTTATTTGTCGAATTTCAGAGGGTCTTTGATTATCCAAAACCAACAGCGATGATTAAGTCCTTGGCGAGAATCGGCTCTCCAAACCACGATGATATTATTCTTGATTTCTTCTCCGGCTCAAGCACTACAGCTCACGCCGTTATGCAACTCAACGCCGAAGACGGCGGCAGTCGCAAACACATTCAGGTGCAATTGCCCGAACCAACTGACGAAAAGAGCGAAGCCTACAAGGCTGGTTATCGCAAAATCAGCGACATTGCGCGCGAACGCATCAACCGTGCTGGCGAGAAAATCAAAACCGACTACGCCGACAAACTTGCCGAACGCGACGTGCCGCTCGACGTCGGCTACCGCACCTACCAGCTAGCCGACACCAACTTCCGCAAATGGCAAAGCACGCCAACAAACAGCCTAGACGAACTGCAAACTCGCCTCGAACTCATGCGCGAAAGTGCCGACGACAACTCTAGCGAGGAAGATTTGCTGGTAGAAGTCATGTTGAAAATGGGCCTTTCGCTAACCACTAAAATAGATATTCGCCAGATTGAGGGCTTGACAGTCCACCAAGTAGCACCAGACAGCGAAGGTGATTCTATTCAAGCGATATTTTACTTGAACGAGCACATTAAACCAACACTCGAACAGCTCCGTGCGGTGATTAATGAACTGCCAAGTAAATTTGTCATCATCGACGATGCCTTCCAGGGCGACAATCAACTAAAAACCAACCTCGTGCAGACATGCAAAAGCTTTGGCGTGGAACTTTGGACGGTTTAGGGTATTATGGTGTTTAACAAAATGCGCAAGCTTAGTATTGATAAAAGTGATATCAGCGTTCAGCAAGTAGACGGCGAAGACTACTTATGTTTGACAGATATGATTAAAGCTAAAGACGGAGATTTTTTCGTAACTGATTGGATACGCCAAAGAGGTACACTGGATTTTATGGCCGCCTGGGAGAGTTTAAATAACCCGGATTTTAATTATGGCGAATTCGCCATAATTAGAAATCAATCTGGAGTGCCGAGTTTTAAGGTGAGCGCCAAAGAGTGGATTAGTAGAACGGGCGCAATAGGTATAGTGTCAAAAGCCGGCAGATATGGCGGGACATATGCGCACAAAGATATCGCCTTTGAATTTGGTATGTGGATTAGTCCAATGTTCAAGCTTTATCTTATTAAGGAATATCAGCGACTACTTGATATTGAAAATAATCAGTATAATCTGGAATGGAACGTGAAACGTGTTATGACAAAAGTAAATCATCAAGTTCATACCGATGCTGTCAAAGACCATATATTACCGAAACTTGTCTGGAATAAAAAATGGGCTTATGCAAACGAAGCTGATTTATTAAATATTGCCCTTTTCGGCAAGATGGCAGCGGAATGGCGCAAGGACAACCCCGAACGATACAAAAAGGGTGAAAATATACGCGACAGCGCCAGTATTAACGAACTAGTAATCTTATCTAACATTGAAAGCTACAGTGCTGAATTAATAAAGCAAGGCCTAAGCAAAGAGGAGCGACTAGTGTTGCTGCGCAGCATGGTGGAAACGCAAAAAGTATCATTATCAAAACTTGACCCAATGCGATCTATTAAGAAACTTCAAGAAGATACATACGTTCGCAAAGAAATCCAAGACAAGAGCGAATCGAAAAGGAGTGAAGGCTAGGCTATACGAATTGGCTTAGTTTAGAAAGTTTTATTATGAAAATTAAATACGATTCAAATCAAAATTTCCAAATCAAAGCGATTAGCGCCATTGCTGATATTTTCGAAGGGCAGCCAAAAGACATTGAGCAATTTTCAGTTTCACTGAAATCAAATGCTGTTAGTGGAGCGCAGGCTAGTTTATTTAATGAGATTGGCGCAATTGGTAATAATCTGGTTGTAGATGAATATTCGATACTAGAAAACGTCAAGCAGATTCAAGATGAAAACGGAATTGAGCCTACCGAGCATTTAAGCGGTATGAATTTCAGCGTCGAGATGGAAACCGGAACTGGTAAAACCTATGTTTATTTGCGCACAGCGCTAGAACTAGCACGCCGATATAATTTTAATAAATTCATCATTGTGGTGCCGAGTGTTGCCATCAAAGAAGGCGTTAAGAGTAGCCTTCAGAGCATGAAAGATCATTTTAAATTTGATTTAGGATATGAGCCATACGAAGATAGCGCCTATGACGGAAAAAGCCCTGAAGTAGTGCAAAGTTTCGCAACCAGTACTATGACACAGTTTATGGTGATGACGATTGCTGCAATCCGTGGCAATCGCAAGCTGATTATTCGCGAAGAGCGTGATAAGCTCAATGGCATCGCGCCGATTGATTACCTAGCAGCAGTGAACCCAATTGTTATTATGGATGAGCCGCAAAATATGGAGGGTGAACTTTCGACTAGTGCTATAAATGATCTGAACCCACTTTGCACGCTTCGGTATAGCGCAACTCATACCAAAGATTATAATATGATGTACCGGCTGGACCCAGTGGACGCGCACCGCGAAAAGCTAGTTAAAGGAATTGTTGTAGCCAATGCCCAACAACGAGGTACTGATGCTAAACCTTATGTAAAACTACTTGATGTTCGTAATACGCCAAAGATGCAAGCCTATTTGGAACTTTTAGTTCGTGACAAAAACGGCAATATTGGGCGAAAACCACTTTGGATAAATCAGCACGATAGGCTAAGCGTCCGAACTAACAATGATATTTACGAAGGTTATACTATTAACGATATTTCAACCATTCCTGCTTGTGTAGATATTGGGTCGCAGGGTATTTTGAATCTTGGTGAAAACTGGGGTGGTAATGAACAGCAGATTATGCGCGAGATGATTCGTGAAACTATTAAAGAGCATCTTAAAAGAGAATACTTATTGCGTGGCGAAAATATTAAAATACTAAGCTTGTTCTTTATAGATAAAGTATCTAATTATCTTGAGTATGACGATGACGGCAATCAGCAAGATGGTGTTTTCGTAAAGTGGTTCGATGAGCTATATAAGGAAGAGCGAGCAAAAAATCCTGCCTATCAAGAATTGACTCCTGAAGACCCAAGTGAAGTCAGGTCAGCTTATTTTGCCCAAATGCGCAAACGAGGACATACTAGATTAGTGGATAGCCGAGAAGGGCGCGGGAATTCGAATGATGAATCGGCCTATGATCTAATCATGAAGGGTAAAGAGAAGTTGCTCGATAATTCTAATCCTGTTCGGTTTATTTTTAGCCATTCTGCACTGAAAGAAGGCTGGGATAATCCAAATGTATTTCAAATATGTATGATGCGCGAGAGTAATAGTGAAAATGACCGCCGCCAAACAATAGGTCGTGGTTTGCGATTAGCTGTAAAACAAGTTGGGAATGAATATGTTAGGACTTTCGATGATCAAATCAACCAACTAACAGTTATTGCAAATGAATCTTACCGTGACTTTGCAAACAGTCTGCAAAAAGAATACCGAAAGGCGGGTGTGCAGATTGGCTATGTTCGCAAAGGTGAATTTGCATCAATTAAACTTCACGATCAAGACGGTAAAACCCTCGGACATAAAGCTTCAAAAGAAATTTGGGATCATTTAAGAATTCGCGGAATGATAGACGACGAAGGGCGCGTAACTGCTAATTTCGCACCACAAAATCTTAATTTTACACTCGATTTACCAAGCGATTTTAGAGAATACAATGGCGAAATTATCGACACGATTGAAGGATGTAAGATAGATAAATTCGTTAAGGACGCCCGCAAACGAGAAATAATCCACAGCAATAAGGAAGTCATATACGGCCCTGAACTAGAAACCCTATGGAAAAAGATATCGAGAAAAACTACATATAGAGTTAATTTTGATAATGGTGAAGTTGTTATGGGTGTTATAAATAATATTAAAAATAAACCGGGAATTAGACCTTTAAGAATTGAAGTTTCACGAAACCGTGTTCAGCTTATGCGAGGCGGTATACATAATGCTGGAATAATAGGGGAAAGAACTAGTGAATTAGCAGGCACTTTTGATTTGCCAGATATTATTAGCGACCTACAAGATGCAACTGGCCTAACTAGAAGAACAATCGTTGATATTTTAACCGACAGTAATCGACTGAATGACTTCTTAAAGAATCCTTATGATTATGTACAAATGGTTAAAAGTTCAATAAAAGAAACTTTAGCTAAAGTTGTTATAGAGGGAATTCAATACGAGAAATTGGCGGAAGAAGTTTATGAACTGAGGGAATTCCAAAGCGATAGCCTTAAAGAAGAGGAAAAATTTATTGATAATTTATATGAACTTAAAAATAGACAGAAATCAATTGCGGACAGAATAGCTTTGGACTCTAACAACGAAGTTAATTTTGCTAAATACTTAGACAATCAAGAAGACATCAAACTGTTTTTAAAACTACCGTCGAAATTTATTATTTCTACACCAGTCGGCAACTACAATCCAGACTGGGCAATTGTGAAAGAAGTCGAGGGCCAAGAGAGAGTTTATATGGTGCGCGAAACCAAGAACGGCGGAGAGAGGAGAGAAGAGCTGTCTAAAATAGAGTGTGCAAAAAAACATTTTGAAGAGATTGGATTTGACAATTATGCTAAATCTACTCCTGACGACTGGAGGGTTTAGAGTGAAAGTTTACTATTCTTATTCCGATTACACAACTAAAGGGCATGGTGTTATTGAAGGCGGTGGTAAAGATGGTCGTAGATATAAAGGCGCAAATAAACGATATAAAAGAATTAAACAAATGGCGGATAAAAAATCGAATGAAAAATATAATCCTGGAGTTAACGCTATATATACTCATTTAAAACATATACAAGATAAAGCCAAATTTAAAAGATCTAAATCTAAAATATAATTCCCCCAAAACCTCAAATCCATGCTATCATATAGTCATAAGTAATTTAACGAAAAGGAATAACTATGCAAAATAATAGATCAAAATTTGATGGAAACGTTTTGGAGTTAATCGCGTATCAAATTCTAGCCGGTATAATAACTGCTTTTACCTTTGGTATTGCAGCGCCGTGGGGAATTGTTATCTTGAAGAAGTACGAAATCGACCATACGATCGTT
>SAAB01000003.1 GCA_009929615.1 Clostridia bacterium
GATAAACGAACAGCATTGCTTTTCCATCCGGTCAAGGGTGGCGTAACAAATCAATACATTACGTGGTGGCAATCCCACGAAAAAAATGATTGACCCTATTTTTTTGCTGTTTTTCTTTTCCATTTCATTTTCTTCCTCTCTTGTGTTTTTTTATGCAGCGAATTCTGTTTCCAGCCAAACAAAAAACCTCCTGCCATAATAGCAAGAGGTTCTAATCACGCTGACTAAGAATGCCTGATTCCAGAAAAACCAAGCACATCTTTCCCATGCATGAACCAATTACTCGTGGTCTACATCTCTATACCAGGCAGGTCTTCTGACTTAAAGTTCTTCGTATCCATTACGCCTTCCCAAATCTTCTGATTCAGTGGCTTTCATCAATGGTACTCCCTTTTTACAGCGACGAGTTCGTTCAGGATTTTCACCTGATTCCCTTTTCACCAAAAACACTTCGTTTTTGACACCTGTTATATCATTATTTATTTAGTTATAGTGTAACATACTTTGTCAAGTGGGCAAAGCATCATTTGCATTCCCCTTTTTAAGGTACTAAAACAACATCTTCCCCATATTGGTGAGGGTGGATAATAAATAGTTATTATTATACAGCCAGCTCAGATAAATATTACTGCTAATCTGGGCACTAACCCATTCTCCCGGACCTGTCCACGAAAAGATGGTGACCACAATGCAGAGTACCCACAAAATGATAAATCCATGCACCGCGCCAAAAGCTATACCGCCCAGCCGGTTCATCCCATTAAGAATTGGCAGCTTGCTGATTAAATCCAGACTTGCTGCAATAATCTTCAAAATAATCACGGATAAAATCAAAACGATTAGAAAAGCCAGTGCATTTATAATCAAGCATGCCATATAGGCAGCCACATATTGATTAAACTGATTAACGCCCAATGCTTCATAAATCTGATTATTATTGTTCTCTACCAAGGCCTGTTTCAATGAATCCGGCAAAGGGTAAGTATTAATTTCTTCTATCTGCTGGGACACCTTCTGGCTCTGTTCCTCAGCCCTTGCATCCAGCTTATCTTCAATACTTCCTTCAATAGATGTATAAATCGGTGTCACCTGCAGTACTTTTCCCAGATAAGGACCCAGCTGTACAGCAAGAAATATAGCAATCATCACCGAAAATGCAGCAAAGAAGGTTTTAATAAAGCCTCTGATACCACCAATAATAATCGCTGCAAGTAAAATCACCGCAGCAATTATCAAAACAATATTCATATTCGTTATATCCATAAATTCCAATACCGCCTTTCTATTTCAGTCGGATAGTCTGCATACTTTGGGTGTCCATAAGAATATACTCGCCAGCTTTTTCTGCCGGAGAAACACTCTCTATATCGTGCTCAAAGACATATTGGAATTTTTTATGTCCTCTATATGTATAAATTTCACATTCCTGATTATTATAAAAAATAATATCTTTATCAGAAGCTGATACAGAACGGTAGTCAAAGTCAAAGGTGAAGTCTGCTGCTTTGCCTCCCGAAAAATTATAAACTTCAAGGGCATACTTGTCCACAGTCTCCCCTTCTTCTGCTTCCTCGGTATTCCTTGTAACAACACCGATATGACTGTCTGTCACAAAAATACTTCTGGCTTCTGCCTCAAATGTGCGATTTACCCGCTCATCAACTGTATCTTTAAAACGATATGTCATAAATCCAGCTTCTCCGCAAGCCAATACAGTCTGGTCACTCACAAATTCAATTCGCGGAATAAGTTGTTCATAATCAAATGTTCCTGCAGGACTGCTGCTTGCTTCAGCATTTGAAAAGTTGTAAAAAACAACACGTCCACTGATTTTTCCGCCTTCAAAAACAGCATAGCTGACCGCCAGCCGTGTTGCATCTTCGGACAAGGCCAAGGACAATGGATAACCTGTCGTTTCGATAGATGCCTTGACGCTTGCCAATATTCCACCCTGTCTGTCGTAGAGATTAATCTGGCTCGACGCGTCATCGGACAGCACAACAGCTACAACACCCTGTCTGCTGACACGTATATCTTCCAACGGTTTCTCCAGTCGAATCTGCCCCTGAAGACCGTCACCGTCAAATATGTACACGCTGTTAGCCCCAACGTCACCGATGGCAATGTATTCATCACAGGCACTCATCTTCGGTGCTGCCATTCCAAATACCTGATTCCAAATCATATCTCCGTTGTTATTGGTAAAGGACACACCGTCCTTGCTGTAACATATAACTCCATCATCCCTAAAATAATAATTTGCAGACGTATCACTGTCCCTTTCCGTCGTACTAACCACTTCATAGTTATGATACGTCCGCAATAAAAACCACAGCACGCCACCAATCAGCACTGCTGCTGCAATAACAACTCCGATAACGATTTTTTTATGATCTGCGAGCCAGCCCTTCAGAAGCCAGCATCGGTACTTTATAATATCCCATACTTTTTTCCAATGTAAACGTAATTTTTCCATGTCCCTAGTATAACCCATTTCCCCAAAAATATCACTACTTTTTTAAGGCAGTTCCAGAATCATCCCTTCATAAATCATATCCGGATCTGAAATATCGTTGATTTCACATATGGTATCCACATAGCTTCTGCTGTCATACAGGCTCAAAGATATATTGGCCAAGGTATCTCCCTTCCGGACCGTATAACGTTTTGATGTTCCTCCGCTTGTCATCGTCGCAGATTCCGATACCTCACTTTCTTTCTCTGTCTCAGTAAGGGTTTCTCTGGTGGATGCAATTTCCCCCTCCACCACTTTCACCGTAACCGGTTCTTCCTCCGCTCTACCGCTCACCGTCTGGGCTTTTAAAGGTATATAAAATCGATTTACCAGGGTAATCCCCAGAGCAACGGCTGCTATCGCCGCTACAAATGTCCCGGCTACTTTTCTGCCTTTTCCCCTGCCCTTTTCAGGTTGTTCTCCACCCAGGCCTTTTTGTAAGTTTCGGGACTTCTTCACATTCGCCGCTTCCATCCCTTTTTCCCCGCCCGTATCCTTGCGATGTTCTACCATATAACTCTGCATCGCCTCGTTACGTTCATAATAAATATAATATCCATGCTGTCTGGTCAGCTTACCATTCTCATAAATAAAGAAAGCATCTTCCCTATCCAGCGGGTCCATTAAAAATAGAGTTTTCTCCCGTCCAGGGAACTGGTCCACATGGATTTTCGTTATTTTCTCATTAATCCCCAGAGATTTTCCCGGCCGCGTTAAAAACCATCCAACAATTTCACTATCATGAAAATATTTACGCATAGTCCCATAAATATCTTCCCATAAATCGCTGCAAAAAGAGACTTGGTCCTCGTCTACACTCACCGCTGGAATCCCTATAGCTCCATTAATAAAAGTCAATCTGGTATCTTCCTGTTTCGTATGAAACCCAAGAAGAATCGCTGCACTCTGTTTGTTGGAATATTCCGATGCCAACTGATTCATATAGGTCACCACATAGTCTTCCACGTAAATCTTCTTCTTTTCCTCGGGCAAACCAATCTGACGGATATTCTTCGGTAATTTCAGTTTCTCCTGACTGTTCAACTGACTCATGACTTCAACCATTACCTCACCTTCCCTGAATCCTACTTCGGAACAAGCACAGATTATCACATTCGAAAAAATTTATCTGGCGAAAACTGTCAGCCACTGCCCACAATTTATCGACATATTTTCTAAAATGAATAAAGCCGCATATATATGTAAAGACTCAATTAAAAAAGGAGTTCACATGATGTATTGGATTCATCCTGATTTACCATCCGCTCCACAGCTTTTTCACCGCAGCCTAACATCCCTGCTCCGGGAATATAACAGGGATGCCCTGCCACTGATATTCATCTGCATTGGAAGCCCCTCTATTCTTGGTGACTGCCTTGGTCCGGTAATTGGCTCAGTTCTCTCGCCATCCCTCCCCGCAAAGGTCTATGGTACTTTAGATGCTCCGGTCCATGCCTTGAATTTCAGCCGTATTCTCCGGGAAATCAAAAAACAGCACCAACGGCCATTTATCATAGCTATTGATGCTGCTCTGGGCACTTGCTCCCAGTCTGGTTATATTCTTCTTAAAAAAGGTCCGCTTTTCCCCTGAAAAGGTGTAGAAAAGAAACTTCCTCCCATCGGCGATTTACAGATTACTGGCGTCTTCCGGGATATATTCGCTCCATCTGCCGGCCACCAAATGGCCTGTTTCAGCCAATGTATCAGCGAAGGTATCTTAAAGCTCTACCCTGCCCTCCAGAGCACGGAGTAAAGTAACTTCGTCGATATACTCCAAATCTCCGCCCACCGGAACACCGCTGGCAATCCGGCTGACCTTAATCCCCGTTGGCTTAATTAATTTACTGATATACATGGCCGTTGTTTCCCCCTCCAAGCTGGAGTTTGTAGCAATGATAACCTCATCCACATCACCCTGAAGGCGAAGCATGAGTTCCTTTAAGCGGATATCGTTTGGTCCGATACCCAGCATCGGAGAAATAGCTCCATGAAGCACATGATAAACACCCTCATATTTGCCGGTTTTCTCATAAGCCGCCAAATCTCTGGGTGTTTCCACAACCATGATTTCTTTTTTATTTCGCTTTTCGTTCCGGCACACCGGACACAGTTCACTATCGGTCAGATTATAACACTGCTTACAGTATTGTATATTCTCCCGGGCATCAACAATAGCTGATGCCAGTCCCTGCACCTGGTCCTTTGGCATATTAATAATATGAAATGCCAGACGCTGCGCTGATTTTGATCCAATGCCCGGCAGCCTTGATAATTCTTCAATAAGCCGGGTAATCTGGCCGCTGTAATAACTCATTAAAGTCCAAAGCCTCCAAGTCCGCCAAGGCCTCCCATACCGCCTGTTACTTTCGCCATAGATGACTGGGAAATCTCATCAATCTTTCTTAAAGCTTCATTTGTTGCAGCCACAATTAAATCTTCCAACATCTCGATATCATCCGGATCTACAACCTCTTCTTCAATTTTAATAGAAATAACTTCTTTCTTACCAGAAACCTTAACAGTTACCGCACCACCTCCGGCAGTTGCTTCTGCTTCTGTTTCTTCAAGCACCTTTGTTGCTTCTTCCATCTGTTTCTGCATCTTCTGTGCCTGTTTCATTAAATTATTCATATTTCCAGGCATTCCTCCCGGAAATCCACCTCTTTTTGCCATGTTTTATTCCTCCTTATATCTTACTTATATGTCTTCGTCTATAAATTCTACATTGTCCAGCCGTATTTTATTCGGATTAATAAACAAGGCTTCTTCTGCCCTGCCACCTTCTAAAAGTCTGGAAACAATACGAATCGTCTTTCCTATATGTTCACTAATTGTCTTTTCAACAATCGCCTTGTGACTCTCTTCCTCAAAGTAGGCTTTGTTCATATCCTCCCGGAATCCAAGAATAATCTGATTATCCGGTCCTGCACTAACCATGGCCGGCTTCAGCATAATCATAAGGCTTGCACCCAAGTCACTGGTTATCTTACCCCACTGGTCAAGGACTGCTTTCACATCCTGGGCCTGTGCCGGAGGCAGGCTCGCCACCTCTTCTTCCTCTTCATCTGCTGCTTCTACAGCCAAACGTCCGGAAGTTCTCGCCGGTGCCAGAGCAATACCTTTTTCAAGACGGTCTTCTAAAATGGCCAGCCGGTTTAATATGGATTCATAATTATTCTCCATCTGTGGCTTGCACAACTTGACAATTGCCAGCTCTATTAAAACTCTTTTTTGCGTCGAGTATCTAATCTGATTTGTTAATTCTGAAAAAATACGAATATATCGCATCAATACCGCCTGTTTAATCTCAGCAGCTTCTTCTTTTAAAGCTTCCAGATTCTCAGATGACATGTCTAATATATCTTCCATACCCTCCGAGCTCTGCACCAGCATCAGGTTTCTAAGGTACCAGGTGAAATCTGTGACAAACTGTCCCAATTCTCTTCCCTGAATAACCACATCCTCCATCAGCTTCAATGCTCCGGTCGTATCCTGTGCCATTACAGCTCTCAACAGTCTGCTGAAAACCCCTGTATCCACAGCACCCAATATATCCAGCACATGTTCATAGGTCAACCGTTCGTCCAGATAAAATGCCACACACTGGTCTAACAGGCTTAGTGCATCACGCATGGAACCATCCGCTGCCCGACCTATATAACGCAGTGCTTTATCTTCCACATTCAGGCCTTCGGCCTGAACCAGTTCCGTTAATCTGTCCGTAATGGTATCCACTGTAATTCTGCGGAAATCATAACGCTGGCATCTCGAAAGAATTGTCACCGGAATTTTATGAGCTTCCGTTGTCGCCAGAATGAAAATAACATATTCCGGCGGTTCTTCCAAGGTTTTTAAAAGTGCATTAAATGCACCAATTGACAACATATGCACTTCATCAATAATGTAGACTTTATATCGCCCTTCTGTCGGAGAATATTCAACTTCACCACGAATCTCACGAATATTATCTACACCGTTATTTGAAGCCGCATCAATCTCTATCACATTCATTGACGACTGCTTCTGAATCGCTTCACACATAGCACATTTGCCACAAGGACTTCCATCTACCGGATGTTCACAATTCACTGCCTTCGCGAAAATCTTAGCTACACTTGTTTTTCCGGTACCTCTGGTACCGCAAAACAGATAGGCATGTCCGACTCTTTCCAGCCGAATTTGATTCTTTAATGTTTTTACGATGTGTTCCTGACCTTTGACATCTTCAAATGTCTGTGGCCTCCACTTTCGATAAAGGGCCTGATAGGACATGCTTCCCACTCCTTACTTCCAATTTGCTTTATTCATCTCCGAAACATATACCCATATCTTTAGCTTCACGAATAGCTGTTCCGTCCGGGTCAACATATTTTAATCTTCCTGCCGTCTCACCCAGAGGTACTGAAGTCACTTCAAAACCATCAAAGGCAACCATCTGTCCATATCTCCGCTCAACAACCAGCCGTCCTGCTGCTGCTCCAAGCCTTGAAGATATAAATCTGTCGTAGGCATCCGGGCTGCCGCCTCTCTGAGTATGTCCCGGAACAGTAATACGAACTTCTCTGCCGATAGCTTCCTGAATCTGAGCACCCAGTTCATAGGAAACAGACGGATAAGGACTTTCCATCTTCTTTTTATTATATTCTTTTTTGGTCAGCAGTGCATCCGACTTAGATATGGCACCTTCTGCCACTGCCAGAATTGAAAAACGTTTGCCTGCTCTATGACGGCGTTCAATCGCTGCCAAAACGCAGTCTAAATCATATGGTATCTCTGGCAGGAGAATAATATCCGCTCCTCCGGCGATTCCTGAATGGAGCGTCAGCCATCCAACCTTGTGGCCCATAACTTCTACAATAAACACCCGTCCATGGGATGCCGCAGTTGTATGAATACAGTCAATCGCATT
Source organism: Clostridia bacterium (assembly GCA_009929615.1). Lineage (GTDB taxonomy): Bacteria > Bacillota > Clostridia > Lachnospirales > Lachnospiraceae > Frisingicoccus. Next base: position 7,425 of record SAAB01000003.1, read on the forward strand.
CGTCGCAATGTCCACCGCACTCTGGAAACCAAAGGTCATATCTGTTCCATATATATCATTATCAATAGTTTTGGGAAGAGAAACAATGTTCAATCCTTCTTCCATTAAAAGATTCGCCGTTTTCTGTGAACCATTTCCTCCAAGAATTACCAGACATTCCAATCCTAAATCCCTGTAGGTTTTTTTCATGGCCGCCACTTTATCAAAACCATCTTCCTCAATAATACGCATCTTTTTAAAGGGCTGTCTGGAGGAACCAAGAATCGTTCCGCCCATTGTCAGAATTCCGGAAAAATCTGATGGACGCATAACCCTGTAGTCATTCAACATTAACCCTCTGTATCCATCTTTAAATCCAAGAACTTCAACGTCTTCAAGTTTATTATAAAGAACTTTTCCAACGCCTCGCATCGTTGCATTTAATGCCTGGCAATCACCACCGCTTGTTAACATGCCTATTCTTCTCATAAAGTGTCTTCCTTTCTATTATGCCTTACCTTCTATTATGCCCTATCTTCTATAATAAATGATGAAAAGAAGAATTGCAATATCCTTATAGAAATGTCATTCAAACTATGATACTATATAAACATTGAAAAAATCAATCATGAAAGGACTTGAAAATTATGCATATTTTGAATCGACTGCGTCAGAACAGTCTCCGCAGAGTTCTACTGCCATCTATTCTTTTTATTGCTCTGGCCCTTGTTATATTCTTCGCTTTTGGCTGCCAGAACCTGATAAAAACATTTTCGCCACAAAAACTGGCTGACCTGGACCCCGAGAAGATGGAGGGGGCTTATGTAGAAGATGATATTTATTATTTTTATACCCCATACCTCGAAGAAGAACAGTATAAAAACAACCGCCCTACCGGGAGAATTACCGGAACTCAGTACATAGTAGATTTTGATGATATTTATTATATGGGGCTTTTTGTTCACTCCACAGATATGGATGAAGCTGAAGCGATGCTGGAGGCTTCCACCGCCTATTATTATGGGGAAATTGCTGCCGAAGACTTACCTATTATGCATGTCAAAGGCACGATGACAGCTATGTCTTCCGAGGAACTTGGCTACTATATGGATTCTGCCACTGAGTCACCTGAAACCAAGGACGTTATGCTTCCTTATTATCTGGATGTTAACCGTATCGGCGGCTCAACAGCCTCCGCCCTTTGGATACTGTCTGCCATTTCCCTCGTTCTTATCTTAATCGCTATTTTCCTTTTTATAAAAGCAATTACAGGCGGTTACCAGAAGAAGTTAAAAGCAAAACTTGAAACCCTTGGCGGCCTGGAGGTTGCCGGCGAGCGTCTGGACCGTTTTTACGATGCCACAGAACCCGTCTCCGGTGTACGTATGAATCAGGATTTTGTTCTTTTTGATAAAGGTGCTGAACCCGTTTTGCTTCAACCCCAGGAACTTATCTGGGCTTATCAGTCTACCATACAGCATCGTATATATGGCATTATTCCTTCCGGAAAATCTCACGCTGTTGTTTTCCGTACTATAGACGGAAAAATGTATACTCTGAATATGAAAGAGGATGCAGCACAGACACTGCTTGAAGCTCTTCATCAGAGAATGCCGGGACTTATTATCGGATATACGCCGGAACTCCAGCAGCTTTATAAAGAAAATCGAAATGCCTTTGCTGCCCACAGACAATCCCATGAAACAGATTATCCGGAATCCTCAGATATTTAAAGAAACTTAAATAAATTCTAATAAAAGAGAGTTGCTGCCTATGATGGCCGCAGCTCTCTTTTATTAAAACAAAAATTGCGTTAGACTTCTGAAATTCCTTCAAAAATCTAACGCAATATTTAATGTCAATCTTTATAAATTTAAATCCGTGCGCCCCGCTTCGAAATATTCCCACAGACGTTACCTGTACAGTTAACTCGGCTCAGGCACCCTTACGGCACACAGAAGGTCCCGCTTAGTGCTGCTCCATTCCTGACCTGACACGGTTCACAGGTTTCTGTTGCGTAAGACCCAAGCTTCAACGCCACTTATACAGGGCAGCTCTACAGGATATAGCCCTCAGACGGGACATCACCCCTGCTGTAGCGGATTGCAGGTACAAGGCACCGCTATCTCCCCGGCTGCACGGAAAGGTTATAACATTGTCGTATCACCCAGTATATCTTGTTTTTATTTTTCTGTCAAGGACTGGTCTTTCTTCTTTTTATTGGCTTTTTTTAACTTTCTGAGTTCCTTAAAAAAGCTGCTTAACATCTCTGAGCATTCATCTCCCAGGACGCCGGTTTCAACGTCTACCTGATGATTAAACCCCTCTGTCTGAAGCACATTCAAAACCGAGCCGGCACATCCCGCCTTTGGATTCATGGAACCGATAACCACCTTTGGCACCCGTGCCTGTACAATCGCACCGGCACACATAGGACAGGGTTCCAGCGTCACATACAGCGTACAGTCTTCCAGCCGCCAGTCACCGATTACCCGGCTTGCCTTGTTCATCGCGATAATCTCCGCATGGGCCAGGGTATTTTTCTTCAGGTTTCTTTTATTATATCCGCGGCCAATAATTTTATCCCCATATACTATGACACAGCCAATGGGAACTTCCTCAATAGCCGCCGCTTTCTTCGCCTGTTTTATAGCTTCCTTCATATATCTTTCATCCTGAGTCATCGCTCTTCCACCTCAGTTGATGTCCCCTCATCAGGCAGATAGATACCATCATACTTTCTGGAGCGAAGCCTTCCTGTGTGAATGCCCCAGGCAATACCAAGACCAATCCCCATAAGTATGGCTGAAAGCAGCTGGGATACACGCACCCCCGGCATCAGATAGAGACTGTCCGCCCGGAACCCTTCGATAATACATCGGATAAAGCCATAACCCACCAGGTAAAGGACTGTCATCCAACCATCTTTCTTCACCTTGCGTGCTACAACCATCATGATGATAAATAAAATCAGATTCGCTGCACTCTCATAAAAGAAAGTTGCCTGATGCCATTCCTGCAGAGAATCTATATAGACACCATATGGAAAAAACTGAAGCTTTGGATTCGTAATAAGGTTTCCAAAAGCTTCCTGATTCATAAAATTGCCCCAGCGTCCGATAATTTGTCCAAGAAGAAGACTTGGCATAGCAAAATCCAATAACTTCAGCAGTGGAAATTTACGAATCCGGCTAAATACAATCGCCGTGGCAATGCCACCAATAACACCGCCATAAATAGCAAGTCCTCCTTCGCGGGTAGCAAAAATACGTATCAAATCTGTTTTGTAGTAATCCCACTCAAAAATAACATAATAAATCCGGGCACAGATAACCGCGATAGGAATCGCAAATAGTACAAAATCAATAATTAAATCTGATTTGTAGCCAGCTCTTTTAGCCCGCCATGCGGCCACCCAGACTGAAATAACCATTCCCAAACCAATAATCACGCCATACCACGCAATATTAAAACCATCAATACCAAAAAGATTATGAATGATATATGGGTCCATAAATTCGACCTCCGTCTTCCAAATATTATAGTGACCATCTTACTACACTTTTTTAAATATTTCAAATTTAATTTGATTGTACGCCCCTCTGATTTATGCTAGAATAAGAGAGTATTGATTATTGTAATATTAAGAGGGTGTATGTATGGAAATCAAAGGACTTGCAAAAACAACATTATTAGATTATCCCGGACATGTGGCGGCCACATTATTTGTCGGAGGCTGCCAGTTTAAGTGTCCTTTTTGTCATAATGGTTCTCTGGTGACAAAAGCTTCACAGCTGCCGAATATTCCCCTTGACGAGGTTTATTCTTTTCTTAAGAAACGCAAAGGCGTTTTAGACGGAGTCTGTGTTACCGGCGGCGAGCCAACCTTTCAGCCAGACTTGAAAGAACTTCTTCGTGATATCAAAGATATGGGTTATCTTGTCAAGCTCGATACGAATGGCTATGACCCGACTCAGCTGGACCACCTGTTTAAAGAAGGCCTTGTAGATTATGTCGCTATGGATATAAAAAACAGCCCGGAAAAATATGCAAAAACAGTTGGGCGGACAAACTTAGATATTAACCGTATTAAATTATCGGTAGAATTAATTCGCGAAAGCGGATTGGATTATGAATTCCGGACCACGATTGTCAAGGAACTTCATTCCATCGATGACATGCATGCTATCGCCGAATGGCTCAAAGGTTCCCGTGCTTACTATCTTCAATCCTATGTAGCCTCTGAAGATGTTATCATGCCGGTTTTCTCCAGCTATACCAAGTTGGAACTGACCGCTATTAAAGCCATGCTGGAAGACTTTATCCCACGGGTTTATCTTCGCGGTGTCGAATAAATTAAAAATTATATCAAAAAAGTTCGTTGAAAGCTTTTATAAGCCTCCAACGAACTTTTTTATCTAGCGTCTGTCACCCATATAAAACAATGCTATCGTTCCCGGTCCGGAATGTGCTCCAATCGTAGGGCTTACCGGATTAATAAGGAATTTTTCAATACCGAACTTCTCTTTCACCAGTCCAGCCACATACTGGGCATCTTCCAAAGAATCTCCATGACTGATAAACACAATATCATTCTTATCTTTAAAACTTCCTATAGTTCGTTCCATATTATCCACAAGGGTCTGAAGAGATTTCCTACGGCCTCTGGTTTTTCCTATAGGAATCAGCTTGCCCTCGTCACTTACGTGAAGAATCGGCTTAATCTTAATCAGCGTTCCCGCAACTGCTGTCAATTTCGACACACGGCCGCCACGGTAGAGATGATTTAAATCATCTACGGTAAACTGATGGCAGAAATGCAGTCTGTTTGCTTCAACCCATTCCGCTGTTTCTTCAATGCTTTTGCCCTGTTTTCTCAATTCTAATGCCTTGTGAACAACGAGTCCCTGTCCCAGGGATGCTGATAATGTATCTATAACAATAACTTTATGATCTGTATATTCTTCATTCACTTCTCTGGCTGTCACAACCGCATTACTGCAGCTGCTGCTGAGTTCTGAAGAAAAGGCCAGATGCAGTACATCTTTGCCCTCATTCAAATACTTGGTGAACATCTTTCGAAGGTCTTCCGGATTCGCTGCCATCGTTGTCGGCATCTCGCCACCACGCATCATGTCATAGAATTCCTTAACCTCCATCTCCTTCTCACCGCCATAGGAAACGCCCTTCATATTATAAAACAAGGTAACAACCCCCAGGCCATTCTCCTTAATATAATTCTCCGGCAGGTCACAGCAAGTATCTGTTGTGATAACAAAACCATAATTATCCATTGCCTAATCCTCCGATTTTTATTCTTTTAATCAGGCTTATTTTACCACAAATCTCATTCGTTATCAATATCAAGCAAAGTTTGTAAAAGAACGTTTACACCCTTTACACAATTCTCAAGTGGTGTATATTCTTTTTCACAGTGACTGTGTCCATCGATGCTCGGCACAAAAATCATGGTTGTCGGCACAACCTCGGCCACATACTGGGCATCATGGCCGGCTCCGCTGTACATTCTCCGCGAAGAATATCCAAAGCTTTCCGCAGCCTTCTCCACATAATCCACATACATCGGATGGAATTCCACGGTATTTCTTGCCCAGGCTTCTTTGTAAGTCAACGGGCATTCTGCAACCATTTCAGGCAGGGAATGAATGGCATCTACAACCTGCTGAATGACTGTTGGGTCTTCATGGCGTGCATCCAGAGTAAACTGAACCTTATCCGGAATAACAGTGTGGATATTTGGCTCTGCTGTAATTCTTCCGGTTGTATATACAAGGGTCGGATTTAATTTGTCCAGTTTTTCATGAAGCATCAGAATGACCTGGGAAGCTGCCAGCAATGCATCTTTTCTATATTTCATTGGTGTTGTTCCCGCATGATCTGCCTGGCCGATTAAAGTAAATTCATAATTAACCATGCCCATGACACCTCGTACAACGCCGATGTCTACATGTTCATCATCTAATACAGGTCCCTGCTCTGCATGAAGTTCCACCAGGGCCTTCGTTGTCCACGGGCTCATACGATTTTCCTCAGTACCGGCATAGCCACTGGCTTTCAATGCCTCCCCGAAAGTACAGCCTTCCACATCAGTGGACTGAAGCATATCTTCTTTTTTAAATTTCCCTGTAATAACGCCGGAAGACATCATGGCCGGGTCAAACCGGGCACCTTCTTCGTTGGTCCAGACAACAACGGTTATCGGATGTTTGTGAGGAATCTTTTCAGTGACAATGGTTTCCACTGCTTCCAATGCAGATAAAACACCCAGAATACCGTCATAATTTCCCCCCTGGATAACCGAATCCATATGGGAACCACTCAGAATGGCAGGCATGCCTTCTTCTGTTCCGGGAAGCGTTGCATAAATATTGGCCATATCGTCTGTTTTCACTGTCATTCCAAGAGCTTCGCATCTCTGTATAAACTCTTTACGTGCCATTAAAGCTTCCTTCGATAAAGAAAGCCGGGTAATACCACCATTGCCCGTATCACCAAACTTGCTAAATGTTTTTATCTTTTCTTCAAGCCGCTCCGGGCTGCATGTATATTTCTGACTCATCTTTTTTCATCCTCTCTACAACCCGAAGAAGAGCCCAGGGGGCTCTTCTTTGAATCGATTTCTTAAAGCATTTCTGCATCAACAACTGCAAGTACTTCATCCACTTTAATTAATTCTTCTTTTAACTGTTCTTCCGTGATAATCAATGGAGGACAAATAAGTATCATGTTTTCATGAGAATATGTCATGAATTTTTTAGCTTTCAGCATACCAATGATTTTTCCCATTTTTCCTTCTGGGTCTTTACCATATTCTACAAATGGCTCTTTTGTCGCTTTGTCTTTGACAAGTTCAATAGCTGAGAAAAGACCAATGGCACGAACATCACCAACACATGCATATTTTTCTTTAAAGCCTTCCAGTGTTTCTTTCAAAACAGCTCCAACTTTATTTACATTCTCAAGAACATTTGCTTTGCTGTAGTAGTTAACACAGGCAACACCTGCTGCACATGCCAGAGGATGTCCACTGTAGGTCAAACCACAGGAAAGTACGTGATCATCGAAATAAGCTGCAATTTCCTTGCTTACTGCAACACCGCCAAGCTGTACATATCCGCAGGTAACACCTTTTGCAAATGTTACGATATCCGGCTTAACTCCAAAATTCTCGAAAGCAAACATCTTACCGGTACGTCCCCAGCCTGCCATAACTTCGTCACAAATCATCATGATTCCGAATTCATCACAGATTTTACGAACACCCGGAAGATAGTTCATTGGAGGAATAATAACACCATTGGAACCTGTAACTGTTTCCATAACGATGGCTGCCACATTGTCCGGTCCTTCATAAATAACCTGTTCTCTTAATTTGCTTACATAGTATTCACCAGCTTCTTCTTCGGAAGCAAAATTGATTTTTTCACGATATACATATGGGTCAAAGAATTTTACGAATCCTGGGATGCCCGGCTCCAAAGCGTAACGTCTTGGTTCACCAGTCAGATTACCTGCACCAAAGGAAGAACCATGATAACTTCTGTAACGGCTGAATACTTTATTTCTTCCAGTAAACATACGAGCCATTTTAATAGCATTTTCATTGGCATCTGCGCCGGCATTGGTGAAGAATACCTTACCCATATTGTCAGGCATTAAATCAATAATCATCTTTGCCAGTTTTGCTCTTGGTTCTGCACCGTAGCTTGGTCCGACAAAACAAAATTTATCAACCTGCTCTTTGATGGCATCTGCGATGTCTTTGTTACCAAAGCCAAGATTCATGTTTACTAACTGAGCGGACATATCGGAATAACGATTGCCATCATAGTCCCAGAAATAAATGCCTTCGCCTTTTTCAACAGGAATTGGATTCAACCCCTTCTGTTTGCTCCATGACTGTAAATTATATTCTACTAATGTGCTTTTGATTTCTTCTCCTGTCATATCTAAAATCTCCTTTCACTTTCCTTGCTAAAATGTTTTTTTGTATTGTATCATCTTCCCGAAGGAATACAATTTTCAACTTTATAAATATTTTTGTGCAATTATACAAATCAGCTCACGCTGTATTCTACATATTCATTTTCGCATGGCACTCCGGCTGTAATATAGAGTTTTCCAGCTTCCAGGTCCATGAGAATGGATGCTACCGTGCCAATTTCACCGCCACTTGGTCCGTTATGTTCTTCATGATGACATATGGCACAGCTTGGGTCCTGATGGGAACAGAATACCTTCTTAATATCTTCCATTCCGATTTCGCCCTGAACACTTCGGATAATCTTCTCTGCACGCCCCCGGCGGATAAAGGTATCCGGGAATTTAGGGCTTGCCGTATCCTTATGACCCACTCTTGGCAGTCTTGGATTTACGTAATGATTCGTATGGGTCATAATGCCATCGATTGGATAAAGAGCCTCAAAATCTTCGACTTCAATTTCAAAATCCAAAGCTTCGCCATACTTGCTCGCTATAAGCACATTTGCCGGGCATCCCACTTTATTTGCTGTCACTACGGACATAGCTTCTAAAAGATTCGGCTGTTCCAGAATTTCTCTTAAAACCAGATGAATCGGCACCCCGGACGGTGCTTCATCCACCGACAAGGCATTAAAACATACGCCGACGCCATTGGCGTTGCAACCGATTTTACCCACAATACCTGCCTCCGTCAGAGTCGCAATATCTGCCTTACCCTCTTTTTTTATCTTCAGCAGTATGATACCTTCCAGCATCTTAACTTTCCAATCCCAGTTTTGTCCAAGAAATGTTTTTCCACCCACACCTCTGTCGCCTGTTACAACAACCGATGTGCATCCGTCAGAGGTAATGTGGCTGCCCTGAAAAACCAACTCACTACGCACATTCAACGCCAAAATTTCCTCATATTTATATCCGGAGCCATCGGCGATGCCATGAATCTCCTCAATATAATCCGGGTTAAAGGCTTTGATATCCTCTTCAAAGGTCAGGGCAATTTTCTGCGCTCTTTCCCACTCAATCTTAGAGAATTCATAAAACATATTTTTATAGGTTTCCACAGTCACATCAATCTGTTTTTTGGCCTGCTGTCCATGGCTGAAACCAATTTCATAGTTACTGCCACTGACTTCGATTACTGGAAGTTTCATACAATCACCTTCTATTCCCACAATTTTTTGTAAATAGCTGCCATATCCTCAGGGGTTGTTGTCTTACGTGTGTTTGACGGGCTGCCGCTGTCAAAGGCATCCTTTGCCATCTTGTCAATCTGTGCAAAGAAAGCATCTTTATCAATACCATAGCCTTCCAAAGTCGGCACTTCACAGATATCACAAATCTGTCCGATAGCTTCAAGAAAAGCTTCTGCCGCCTCCTTATCTGAAGCGCCTGCCTCTGCCGCACCAATACCTCTTCCTAGTGCTGCAAACCGTTCATAGGTTCCGTCGAGGGCAAAGGTCATACAGGTTTTTAATAACATGGCGTTTGAAATACCGTGGGGCACATGGAACAAGGCACCGATTGGCCGGCTCATGCCATGAACGATAGTTACAGATGAATTATTAAAGCTGATACCCGCTTCTAATGCGGCTGCTGACATTTCCTGACGTGCTTCGATGTCGCTTCCGTCTTTATATGCTCTTGGCAGATATTTGAAAATCTTCTGAACAGCTGACATGGCATACATATCGGTCAACGGAAATGCTTTCTTTGATGTATAAGCTTCAATCGCATGTGTCAGTGCATCTAAACCCGTTGCCGCTGTGACACTCTTTGGCATTTCGTAGGTAAACTTCGGGTCTACAATCGCCATTGCAGGCATGAGAACGCCGCCTTTAAGGAGCATCTTTATATCTTTCTCCGTATCTGAAATAATAGTAAACTGAGTAACCTCTGAACCTGTTCCGGAAGTAGACGGAATTTCTACAACTGGCGGAATGGGTGTTGTAATTATCTTTCCATTATAATCTGATATTTTCCCCGGATTTGTCACCAGGGCACCAATTGCCTTTGCAGAATCCAAAGGGCTTCCTCCGCCGAATCCAATAATGAAATCGCAGCCGGCTTCTTTATACATGGCAAGGCCTTCTTCAATCATTTTATCTGTTGGTTCTCCGCTGATTCCAGAAAAAATGGTACAGCTTACACCCTCAGATTTTAAAAGTTCTGTCAAAACAGCCATCTGTCCCTGACGAATCATGGACTGACCTGTTACAACAAAGGCATGTCTGCCAAGGGCACATAAGTCCGCTTTTGCCGCTTCCAAGGCTCCCTCTCCGGTAAAAATCATTGCCGGCATTGTAAATTTGTTTGCCATGTCTTTCCCTCACTCTCTCTTACTTTTTTTATTTTGTATAAACAATCTTTCCATCAACCATGGTCATTTCCACAGTGACGTCCATATAATTTTCCGGGTCCGTCTTTAAGATGTCCTCGGATAAAAGGATGATATCTGCCAGTTTTCCGACCTCCAGACTTCCTTTAAGCTCTTCTTCACCGGTGACATAGGCACCGTTATAAGTAAACATACGAATGATTTCCTCTACGGACACCTTTTGGTTTTCACCGCAGAGCTCCTGTTTTTTCATATCCTTTCGGGTAACTGCTCCATAAATACTGAACATAGGATTCGGGTCTGTTACCGTCGCGTCAGAACCAATCGCTGTCTTTATTCCCTTTTCAACATAGGATTTTAATGGGAACATATAGTTGACCCGTTCCTCATAAAAACGGTTATAATCGCCACCATTAATCGAAATAAAAGCCGGATTGGAAATTGGAACAATGCCCAGTTTTTGAATCCGTTCAATAAGCTTCTCATCAGTCAGGGCACAATGTTCGATACGATGACGGTGATTGTCTCTTGGGCACTCTGCCAATGCTTTTTCATAAGCAGAAATCATCATTTCAACAGCTTTGTCACCAACAGCATGGGCTGTCATCTGAAATCCGGCCCGATGGACTCTGGATACCATTTCATCTGTTTCATCCTGTTGCCATACCTGAAGGCCCTTCAATTCCGGGTCATGGCTGTAAGGTTCTCTTGTGGCACAGGAGGGTCCGCTGGTACTTCCATCTGTCATGATTTTTATTGGTCCCAATTTAAAATGTTCATCACCCATACCGGTGAATAATCCCGTCTTTAAAAATGTTTCTATATACTGCTTTCCGGATTCTTTTCCAAACATATCAAAAATCATTGGAACAACTCGCACATCTATAAGTTTCCGGGCTTCTGCTTCCTGGAACATTCTCATAACGGGGGCTCCATAGCTTCCCGCATCATGAACCGTTGTAACGCCATAGGCCAGCATTTTTTCGTTGGCCGTTTTAAGTCCTGCCAGCAAATCGGCTTCGCTGAAAGCTACTTTCTCACTACAACTCATATGGGCTGTTTCTTTCATAAGTCCCGTCAGTTTACCATCGGCAACAACAACCACCTCACCCGGTGCATAATCTTCCGGTTTGATTCCTCCCAACGCCTTAAATGCAGCACTGTTATAAACCGCCATATGGGCACAACAGCGAATACACTGAACCGGATTATCCGGAGCTGCCTCATCAAAATCTTCTATCGTTGGATGGCGTCTTTCCGCCAGTTTATTGTGGTCATAACCAGAGAGAACAATCCACTCTCCCGGTTTCTTTTCTTTCGCCTTTTCACGAATCAGATTCTGAATGTCCTTAATAGAATCCACATGATTGTAATCGACATTAATTGTCGTCGTCCCGAGCATGCCATACATAATAAAATGAATATGGGCATCAATGAAGCCGGGCATCACGGTTTTTCCGGCCGCATCAATCACCTGCGTCTTTTCACCGATATAGTCCTTTACAGCCTCATTGCTGCCCACACAAATAATTTTATTTTCAGAAATAGCTACAGCCTCTGCCAGGTCATCGGAGGAATTCACTGTAATAACATTTCCATGCATAATTACAATATCTGCAAAACATTCTTTGACCATTAAATATCATCTCTTTCATATAAAATTTTGCCGTCAATCATCGTTTTCTCTACCTTGATTTCGGGAATACGTTCCGGGTCTGTTTCCAGAATATTCTCAGAAAGAACCACTAAATCCGCTAATTTCCCAGCTTCAATGCTGCCCTTAATATCTTCTTCAAAGCTTGCATAGGCTCCATTATAGGTATAGCACCGAATGGCATCCATTATAGAAATTTTCTGACACTCTCCACAGGCTTCTCCAGTGTTCATGTCCTTGCGGGTAACTGCGCCATAAATGCCAAGCATCGGATTTTCATTAATAACACTGCAGTCCGAGCCGAAAGCTGTCACAATACCTTTTTCTTTATAGGTCTTTGCCGCAAACATGGAATCTACCCGTTTGCCATAATACCGGTTATAATCACTGCCATTAATCGTGAAAAATCCCGGATTGGAAATCGGCACAATACCCAGTTCCCGAACACGTTCGATTAAAGCCTCATCCGTCAGTCCACAATGTTCAATTCGATTTCTATGATTTTCCTTTGGACAGTTTTTCAAAGCATACTCGATACCATTAATTGCCTGCTCCACTGCCATATCGCCAACAGCATGTGCTGTCACCTGAAATCCCGCTTTCTGTGCGTCCAGGAAAATCTCATTCACTTCCTCCTGCGTCCAGTTTAAAATACCTTTTAAATCCGGATCATGGCTGTAGGGCTCTCTTGTCGCACAGGACGGTCCGCTGGTACTTCCATCCAGAAGTATTTTTGCCGCACCGACTTTGAAATGTTCATTTCCTAAACCTGTATGCAGGCCTGTATCTATCAAATGATAAATCCAGTCACGGCTTGCCTGTTTACCCAGAACGTTATAATAAATCACATACATTCTCACTGGGAATGTGCCATCATCGATGACGTCCTGAAGCACCTTAACAAACTGTCCGCCATAGGTTCCTGCGTCATGAATACTTGTAATTCCTGATTTCAGCATTAAATCTCCGAAGGCTCTGTATCCTTCTTTTAAGGCCTCGTCCGAATGTTCAATATAACCCCAGAGCATGTCGTTTGGTGTCTCTTTAAGAAGTCCTGTCATCCGGCCGGCCGCATCAACAACGACTTCACCCGGCGCAAATTGGTCCGGACCGGTAATCTTTCCTATTTCAAGAGCTTTCGTATTGTAGACACCCATATGTCCACAGCATCTCACGCATTGAACCGGATTGTCCGGTGCCGCTTCATCCAGGTCATCAATGGTCGGATGCCGTTTGTCAAGCAGTTTGTTCTGGTCATAACCCCAAAGACAAATCCATTCTCCCGGCTTCTTTTCCGCTGCGGCTTTTCGAATCAGCTCCTTAATGCCTTCAATGGTCTGAACCTTATCAAAAGCGATATCTATAGTTTCTTTATAAAAAAGGGCGTACATCATAAAGTGCATATGGGCATCGATAAATCCGGGAACCAAACTTTTTCCCTCCAGGTCAATGACCTTGGTATCTGCTCCACAAAAACTTTCTACATCAGCATTTTTTCCGACAAAGAGAATTTTCTTTCCCTTTACCGCTGCTGCCTCTGCCACTTCGTCCTTACTATTCACTGTTATTATTGTTCCATTCTTAAAAACAATATCTGCTGTTTCGCTCATGGCTTTGCCACCGCCTTTAATTATTATATAAATGACAGGTTACAAAATGTCCTGTTTCAACTTCTTTACGCTTTGGTGCAAGACGTTCGCACATCTCTGTCGCATATGGGCAGCGGTTGTGGAAAGTGCATCCTGAAGGAGGGTTCATCGGTGACGGGATATCGCCTGTCAATTTAATCTTTTCCTTCTTTACATGAGGATTAGCTTCCGGCACTGCGGATAAAAGTGCCTTTGTATACGGATGAAGCGGATTTGCAAACATCTCATCGGTCTTTGCCTCTTCAACCAGACTTCCAAGGTACATAACGCCTACCCGGTCCGAAATGTAACGGACAACGCTCATATTATGTGAAATAAAGAGATAGGCAATTTTCATATCTTTTTTAATATCGTTGAGCAGATTCAGAACCTGTGACTGGATAGACACATCCAATGCGGATACAGGCTCATCACAGACAACAATTTCAGGGCTGAGAACTAACGCTCTGGCAAGCCCGATTCTTTGTTTCTGTCCACCGGAAAATTCATGTGGATATCTGTAATACTGGTCTTTTCGAATACCAACCTTATTCAGAATCTCCATGGACAATGACATTCTTTCCTTTTTTCCTACACCAATGTGATTGATTTTCAAAGCTTCCTCAACAATCTCACCCACTGGAATTCTAGGATTCAGAGAAGAGTAAGGGTCCTGAAAAATCATCTGCATAGACTGTCGTACTTCTTTTAAAGGTCTTCCTTTAAGACCAACAATATTTTTTCCACGGAAGTAAACTTCTCCGCTGGTCGGTTTAATCAACTGCAATACAGCCCGTCCGGTTGTACTTTTTCCGCAGCCGGATTCGCCAACAAGGCTGAAGGTTTCATTTTCACGAATGCTAAAGGATACATCCGTTACAGCTTTTACTGTTTTTTTCTGCTGAAATACGCCTTCCTTAACAGGAAATTCCTTGGTCAGATTTCTCACATCTAATATGGTTCTGTCTTCCAAATATTTCTGAGCAGGTGTAAGTTCATGAACTGCCATATTTCTCACCTTCCGTCCTCAATTATTTATCACTGTAAAAACAGCGTACACTCTGGGTTTCATTAATCTGATGTATCTCTGGTGATTCTTTAAAACATTTTTCCTGAGCCTTTGGACAACGTTCACAGAAACGACAGCCTTCGCCGATTTCGGTAAGTGCCGGCACAGTTCCTTTAATCATAAAGAGTTTTTCATGCCGGTCCGTTTCCATCGTAGGAATAGATTTAATCAGGCCCATGGTATATGGATGAAGCGGGCGGTCAAAGATGTCCGTTACGCTTCCTTCTTCTACAATCTGTCCCAGATACATGATGATAACCCTCTGACAGGTCTGGGCAACAACCCCCAAATCATGGGTAATCAGCATAATTCCCGTGTTCAATTCCCGGTTCAAATCTCGAATCAAGTCCATAATCTGATCCTGAATAGTTACATCCAGTGCCGTTGTTGGCTCATCCGCTATCAGCAGCTTTGGCTGACATGCCAGAGCCATCGCTATCATGGCACGCTGGCGCATACCACCACTCATTTCAAATGGATAATTATGAACACGTTTTTCCGGTGCCGGAATTCCTGTAAGGCGAAGCATTTCCTCTGCCTTTTTTAAGGACTCCTTTTTATCCATCCCCTGATGGACACGAAGGGTTTCTGCAATCTGATCACCTACGGTAAATACGGGATTCAGGGAACTTAAAGAATCCTGGAAAATCATAGATATCTCATTTCCTCGAATACTTTCCATTTCCTTTTCTTCCAGGTCTAAAAGATTTCTATCTTCAAATTTGATTTGTCCTTCGTAGGTCACCAGTTTCTTTTCGTCATAGAGACGCATAATGGACTGGCTTGTTACACTTTTTCCGCATCCGGACTCTCCAACAATTCCAAGAATTTCACCTTTGTTGACATGAAATGTAACACCATCAACCGCAACAACCTGGCCTCGTAAAGTGGTAAAGCTTGTTTTCAGATTTTGTACCTGTAAAATTTTCTCTGTATTTTCCATATTCTTTACCTCCTATCAGTTTGCTGTTGGGTCCATGACATCACGGATACCGTCTCCGAGGATATTGATTCCCATAACAAGAAGAATCATAACAATACTTGGGAACAACGTCAGCCACCAGGAATTGAAAATATACTGTTTCGCTTCGTTCAGAATATTTCCCATGCTTGGTGTCGGTGCCGGGATACCAGCTCCAAGGAAACTCAATGCGGCTTCCAAAATGATTGCTGTTGCGAAAATATAAGTTGCCTGTACAATAACAGAAGACAAGGTATTTGGCGCAATGTGTTTAAACAATATACGCATCCATCCAGCGCCCTGAGATTTGATAGCTTCAACATAGGTCATTTCTTTAACCGTCAATGCCGCCGCCCTGGCAACTCTGGCAACAACCGGTGTATACACAATACTTAATGCAATGACAACATTTTTAGATTCAGTACCAAGAACGGACATCAATGCAATACCCATCAATATAGAAGGTATAGACATCATGCCTTCACAGATACGCATAATCAGATTATCAAGAAATGTAAAATATGCAGCCAGCAAACCAAGAATCATGCCTGCTACGAAAGTAATTGCTGCTGTAGCCGCTCCGATAATCAAAGAAATCCTTATTCCGTATACTGTTCGGGTGAGAATATCTCTTCCAAATTCATCTGTTCCAAAAAGATGTGCCATTGATGGTGCCTGGAAACGATTTGTTGTCTCCATGGCGATTGGGTCATATGGTGTGAGGAGTGGTGCTAAAATTGCTGCAAGCACCATAATCACTGTAAGTACCAGTCCGAACATAGCCATTTTATTTTTTGTGAAGGATCTTAATTTAATCTTGCGATTTTCCCAAATGGCATCTTTTGCAATATCCATATTACCTTTTTCACTGCTCATTACAATCACCCCTCCTTCTATTTAGCACTTCCTGCAATTCTTATTCTTGGGTCGATAATACCATAGGAAACATCGACAATCAGGTTAATGATGATATAAATCAAACTGATAAATAAAATCGCTCCCTGAATAACCGGATAATCTCGTTTCAGTACAGAATCTACAATCAGCTGGCCCATACCCGGAATATTAAACATGGTTTCCAATACGGCAACACCTGCTAAAAGTGAACCAAAGCTCTGACCAAGAATGGTTACGATGGTAGATGCTGCATTTCTAAATACATGCTTGTATAAAATAACTTTCTGCTTAAGCCCTTTGGCTTTGGCCGTTTTGATATAGTCTGTATTCAGAACATCCAGGAAGGATGAACGTGTAATACGAAGAATCAATGCGGACTGGATAAGTCCCATAGTCACACATGGAAGAACCAGATATCGAATGTGTTCTAGAAGTCCACCTTTTGCAATGGTCACATATCCGGATACCGGAAGTATTCCAAGAAATACACCAAATACGAGAATAAGTAACAGACCTAAAAGGAAACTCGGCATGGACATACCTAACATAGCCGTCGCACTGACCGCTACATCGGCCGCCTCTCCTTTCCGTTTTGCTGCAACAATTCCAAGCGGAATGGCAAGCACAACGGCGATTAACTCTGACCAGAAGGAAAGTATTAAGGATGGTCCAATCCTTTCTGCAAGCGCTGCTGTAACAGATTGATGACGGAAATAGGAATCTCCCAAATCTCCGCGAACTGCATCGGAAACCCAATCTACGTACTGTTCAACTAACGGTCTGTTTAAGCCCATCTCTTCACGAAGTGCTTCAATCTGTGTCGAATCAGCATTGGAGCCGAGCATGGCCTGGGCCGGGTCTCCGGCCATAACATGTGTCAATCCAAATATGAATATTGAAAGAATGAACAATGTGGTGATAACGGATATCAATTTGTTTATTAAATATTTTCCCACGGTATCACTTCCTTATCAAAATGATAGACTGCTGTCTGTTTGCTTTTGGCCACATCCAGCAGTCTGTCTGTTTTTTTGCCTATTTAAAAGTATCGATTTCTACTCTGCTCTGTAGCATCCATAGATACACTGGCAGCTGATTGAATGATAACCTTCAATGTTATCTAATGTTGCATTTGCATAGTAGCTGTATCCTAATGGAACGAAGGAGAATCTGCCAAAGAGGTATGCCTGACATTCTTCCCAAGCTGCTGCTGCTTCTTCATCAGATGTTGCAGCATTTACTTTTGTAAGTAATTCCAGGAATTCTGGCCATGTTGTCCAGCCTTCATCTGTCTGGGAAATTGTTCTTAAGGAAACTGGTGCTGTAACTGCCGGGTAATCCATGTAGTACAGGTCATATGTTCCCTGAGTTCTCTTATACTCAAGCATTGTTGTCCAGTCAACTACCTGTAAATCAACTTCAACGCCAAGTTCTTTCAACTGTTCTACCATAACCAATGTACCATTATAGTGCTGTGGATAGGTCTGGTTTGTAACAACTTTAATAGGTGTTCCATCATAGTTTGCTTCAGCCAGGGCTGCTTTTGCTGCATCCATGTTCTTTGTATTAATGTTTTCAGTACCTGCTAATGTGTACCATGTGCTGCCTTCAGGCATCATACTTGGTGTTACATCAATATATCCATCTGCCGGATATGCAGCTGCCATGATTTCATCACAATCCAAAGCTAATGTAATAGCTTCTCTTAATTTTTCATTTGTACCAAGAGTACCTTCTGCCTTATTCATGATGATACCGGTGTAACCCATTAAGGATTTATCCAGTTTAACACTTGGATTTGCACTGAGCATTGCAACATCATCATAGTTCAGGTTGCTGACAATATCATATTCACCAGACTGGATACCAGCACTTCGAATGGTTGCATCTGTTACAAAGTAAAGTGTAACTTTTTCAAAGTTAATGGTCTTGTCTCCGGCTTCACCGGTTAATTCATAACCAGGTCCCTGATATTCATCGTAGTGTTCAAGTTCTAAGTACTGATTCTGTACCCAGTCAACATATTTCAAAGGACCGGTTCCGATATATTCCTGGATTCCGCCTTCTGTTGTTGCTCCCTCAACTGCCTCTTTAGGCATGATACATGGGAACTGGGCTGGTGCAGCCATAACGCTTGGAAGCAGATAACAAGGTGCCTGTAAAGTAATTTTTACTGTTAAATCATCAACTGCTTCGAACTGCTCACCATTTGTAATAATGGATTTTACTGCATTGTTCAAGGAAAGCCAGCGGTTCAAAGATGCAACAACATCTTCAGATGTCATGTCTTTGCCATTATGAAATTTAACACCGCTTCTTAATTTAAATGTGTACTCTGTATAATCTTCGTTTGCTTCATAGCTTTCTGCTAACTGAAGCTGTGGCTGATAATTCTCATCCATTTCGAAAAGGCCTTCAAAAATGTACTTATTACAGTCACGAACAATAGCACCTGTGGACATCAGCGCGTCTAATGTTGGAGGGTCAGCATTCAATGCTACCTTTAATTCATCTCCCATCGGAATATCTCCGGTTACTGCTGCTGTATCACTTGTTGTCTCATCAGATGAACCAGCGGTTGTTGCTGTTGTGGAGCCGCCTGAGCTGCTTCCGCCACCACATGCTGTTAAGGTTGCAGCCATTGCTGCTACAAGAAAAACACTGAGAATTCTTTTTGCTTTCTTCATACTTATTCCTCTCCTTTACTCTAAAAACATTCAGGTTAAAAAAGACGTTACCCATTCACTAAGAAGTGAAGAGTAACGTCTTCGTTACAAATCCTGTATATACTAAAGCCCTCAGGCTTATAGCCTTATCAATTCCAGCAGTATAAAAGTATCATATCCAATGCCAGACTTATCGGTACCGTCAGGGAACTGACCGCTCCGTAAATCGAAGGCCGGCAGCCACACAAGTGACAGAACGTTGGTGATGTACTGGTTGCTGGTGCCAATACACAAATGACTAAAGCTTTCTTCGCCAATGGCGATATAGGAATTAAAAACCAAATCATTAATCCCAGCAAAATACCGATGCTGTACCGCATAATCAATATCCTGCTTATTTCTCCAATTTCACCCTTTTCTAATTCTACCTCAAAGGTGACACCAATCATAATCATCGTAATCACTATGGCTGGTGCTCCAATCATACTGCACATCTGATTAACTCCATCAGGTAAAGAGATGCCGGCAAGCGACAGGAACAGCATTACTATGTATGTATCAAAGGGGATGGAGGAAATTAAATTTTTGAAGAATTCCTGAATCCTGCCCTTGCTGTCTTCACCTCTGTGCATAAATCCTTTGGCCATGGAAAATGTACCACCTGTACACATGATACTGTTTCCAATATCAAACAGGCTTGTAATTACAACGGCCGCCGGTTCAAAAAAAGCGCTGATAAACGGGATGGTGAATGCTCCAATGTTATATCCGGAACCTTCTAAAATATAAAGCGCCTTATCTTCAGGCTTCATTTTCCCTGCCATCCGGTAACTAATACCAATCATTAAAAGATTGGCTCCCAATCCAAGAAGAAAATAAACAAGCAAGTGTTCGTCTTTCTGGAAGTTACTGAAGTTTGCTATAAATGCTGCCGGAAGAATGATATACATCAATATTTTTCCAAAAACCTCTTTATATTCTTTCTTCAGAATTCCTATCCGCTTTAATCCATAGCCCCATCCAATCAAGACCATACAGCCGATGGACCGTACTAATATACCGGACATCCGAACCCGCCTTCCTCTCAGGACATCTTCCATAAAATAATAAAAGCAACAGTGCTTCGGTTTCCCGAAATAAGCACCATTGCTTTAATGTTTTTGTCCTGTTCTTGAATTTAGACTTAGTCTACCATGGCCTTTTTTTTCTTTCAATTATTATTGGCACAACTTTAATTGTACAATTGCACAACTTTTGTCACTGTCATTAGACATTTTGTCTAAGAAAACCTTTACGTAAGGATTTTTATTGCTTATTTTATCAAAAGAGCTCCTTAATCTGAAAACAAAGAATGAATTCAAACTTAGCCTTTAACTCCGACAAGTCTCTTCCTGTAATGCTTTTTATCTTCCGAATCTGATAGTTAATCGTATTCCTGTGAACATACATACTGTCCGCCAATCGTTGAATATTTCCATTGCTCTCCAGATACTTACGAAGAAAATCAACATATTCCGTATCATTCTCCCGGTCATAATCCTCTAAAGGCCGCATCACTTCATTGTAGAAGGCCTCTAATATATGAATATCATGAACATCCAAAAGAATCTTCATGGCCCCGAGTTCTTCATAATAAGCAATCCCATCCTGTTTTTTCTCACACAAAGGCAGCATACTATGCACTTTGCGATAGGTGTCTGCCAAATGACCCAGACCCTGTTCCTCTGGCCCCACTGCTGTCAGATACTCATCTTCCGATGGTGACAAATACCGGCGTTCCAGTTCCTCAATTAACGCTCTCGTCTTTTCCTGAGGATAATCCTGTAAAATCAAAACCCGGTTATTACTATAGCTAAAGGTGGTAAAAGTGTCTACATATTTACTGGCTATCTTTTCCACATAAAATTTCAAATTTGGATTCAATTCTGCCTTCGTTTCATGATTTCTATTTGAAATAATAATAATAGTATAGGTGCTCCCGACATGAAATCCCCGTCGTTCCAGCAGGGGAATCTGCTCATCCACAGAACCTACCCCGGCGATAACATCTTTGAAAATCCCGGTGACGGATGCCTCATTCTGCTCAGTGTTTGCAATATCCCGGCAGAAATCCCTGGTAACATCCACTAAATGAATCTCCCATGGTATTATAAATAGAGGAAAGGCCTTTTCATCACAGTAATCTGTTATGTATTTAGGAATATCTTTAATAAAGGGACCCAGGTTTACAACCAGACCGCTGGCCTCATTGTCATAAAGGCTGTCCACAAATTCCATGAAATCACCATCTTTATGATTCCATAAACCCGTCGTAAAAATCAGTTCGTTTCCATTTAAAAACTGACTGACTTCCTTATCCTCGACCAGATGAACCCATTCCACAAGATTCGTCATGCCATTCTGTCCGGCAATCAGACGCATCTTGTAGGTCCCGCCTGCTCTTTTCGTCAATTTTTGTAGCGTTATGGCCATCTTATCACCTCAGTTATTTCTGCAGACTGTAGAAAACAAAATCTACAGTACATATCAAAACTTCCTTATCATCACGTATCTCTACGAGAAAATTACGTATCTTATGCCCTAGTTTCTTCGGCTTCGCCACCGCCGTCAAATACTTCGGCTGAAAAGCGGCATTTAAAAACTGGATATTACTGGTTACCGTTGTACAGATTCCTCCCGTTGACGATGCAGCTATACCACAGGCTGCATCCGCCAGTGTAAACAGGCATCCTCCATGGACTGTCCCTATAGGATTCATATGCTCCGGCCGTATCTCCAATCTTGCCTTGCAGGTTCCCTCGCCTCGTTCCAGAAAGTGAACACCGATATACTTTCCAAAATCATTAGGATTTAATAAAACAGCACTGGCCGAAATCAAACGCATTCCTTTCTTTTCCGGAATCAGTTTCAGCTGACAGAATTCCTGCCGCTTTAATTCCAGCACAAGACCGTCTCCCTCTTCACAGGAAACCGAATTGCCATCCCAATCTAACTGAAATCCTCCGTCAAAGCCCATAAGTGCAATTCGACAGTCGCCGACGCCTTCGCCAACACGCATATTAAAAATGTCATCCATCGATACAATCCGAATAAATCCCCGGACTCCGCCTGCCATAATCATATTAAAGAATCGCCCTTGGCCGGTCACCGCCATATGCTCTTCTTCTTCACAGGTACAGGTTTCAATAGGTGATAATTCCTGCCATCTTTCATCACCGTAACTGCATCTGGCTTCACCATCCAGAAGTATATGATAACTCGACAGGCCTTCACCACCAAATCGAACAGCTTCATCCATCTTTAATTCATCTATCGAAAAAGAAATTCTGAAATCCTCACTCTTTCCATTCTCAGGGTCACAAAAAAGGACCTTATTACTTATATTTTTTAAGTTTATTTTATTAATTTTCATCTAATCACATCCCTGTTACATTATATATGGTAATTTTCGAAAAAACAATGGGTTTAACTGGTCATTTCCTCATTTTGTGATATACTATTTGGTGGATAAATCTATATCCGAAAATTTTTTTCCGAAAGGCAGGTGGTTTTTATGAAACAGTCTATAGAGAGCTTTCTCGACGTTCCTGGGCCCGAGCCCTACCATTTTATAAAAACTACATACCGAAAAGGAGAATGGCGATGTTTAATAAAATTAATGAATTATTAGAGAACAAGCACTATCTGGAAGCCCGTCGGGAAATCGCTGAAATGAACCCTGTTGATATAGCTGCGTTGATTGAAGAATTTCCGGAAGAGGAGCGAACCAAAATTTTCCGTCTGCTACCAAAGGCCTTGGCTGCAGATGTTTTTTCCTACCTGCCCATAGAGGTGGAGCAGGACATTATCGTTGCCCTGTCCGACCGTGAAGCCGGTCACATTCTTGATAATCTGAATGCAGATGATGCTGCCGATTTGATTGATGAGATGCCGGCCAACGTTGTCAAAAAACTTCTCGCTATTGCCGACCCGGAGACACGAAGAGATATCAACCATCTGCTTCAATATCCGGACGATTCTGCCGGAAGTATTATGACAGTGGAATTCATGGACTTCAAAGAAGGTAATTCCGTTGAACAGGCACTTCATAAGATTCGCATGGAAGGTATCGATAAAGAGACAATCAATACCTGTTATATTCTGAACCCTCACCGTCGTCTGGTTGGTGCAGTTTCCCTGCGACGTCTGTTACTCAGTGACCCTGTTGAACGTTTACAGAATATTATGGAAGACCATGTTATCTCCGTAAACACCCGGATGGACCAGGAAGAAGTTGCCCAGCTTTTTCAGAAATATGACTTTACAGCAGTTCCTGTTGTTGACAGCGAAAATCGTCTGGTGGGCATTATCACCGTCGATGATATCGTGGATATTTTGCAGCAGGAGGCCACCGAAGATATTGAAAAGATGGCTGCTATCACACCAACGGATAAACCTTATATGAAAACCGGTGTTATAGAAACCTGGAAGAAACGTATCCCCTGGCTGCTCATACTGATGATTTCAGCCACATTCACCGGACGGATTATTTCGTCCTATGAAGCTGCTTTGGCATCCTATGTTGTGCTTACCGCATTTATTCCGATGTTCATGGATACCGGCGGTAATGCCGGAAGCCAGGCTTCTGTATCTGTCATTCGTGGTCTTTCCCTGAATGAGATTGACTATAAAGATACACCGGCTATTATATGGAAAGAACTCCGTGTTGGCATCCTCATCGGCGGAACCCTCGCCCTGGCTAACTTCATCAAGCTGCTAGTCATTGAGCGTGTAACGATTCCTATTGCTGCCGTTGTCTGCCTGACACTGGTAGTCACTGTCCTCTTTGCAAAAATCGTAGGATGTTCTCTTCCAATTCTTGCAAAACGACTCGGATTTGACCCGGCAGTTATGGCCAGTCCATTTATTACAACTATTGTGGATGCACTATCTTTGATTATTTACTTCCGAATTGCATGCATCCTGCTTCATATTTAAATTACAACAAGTGAGATGATACTATGTCTATAATTACAGATACGACGGTTTATGACGGTGCTCCCTCCGATGAAAGGGGCCGTCAGGAACGGGAACTTAATGTTTACCGGCTTTTAGAAAAACTGGATATACCTTTTCGCCGCCTGGACCATGGGGCTGCGATGACCATGGAGGACTGTGATGGTATCGATGCCCTTCTGGATATCGACCACTGTAAGAATCTATTTTTACGCAATACCCAGAAAACCGAATTCTATCTTCTCCTTCTTCCCCATCATAAGAAATTCCGCACTGCCGTCCTTTCAAAACAGATTGGCACCGCCCGGCTTTCTTTTGCTGAAGAGGAATTCATGGTCAAATTCCTGAATATTCACCCCGGCTCGGTCAGCATCATGGGATTGATGAATGATTCCGAAAAAAGAGTTCATCTTCTTATTGATACCGATTGTCTTCAGGGGAAATATATGGGATGCCATCCCTGCGTGAACACATCAAGTCTTCAGATAAAAACCTCTGACATTTATGACAAATTTCTCAAATACACAGGACACGTACCGGTTGCAGTAACACTTTGACCGGCCTGTAACCAAAAAAATCTTCACATTTATTTTGTGAAGATTTTTTTATGCTTTTTTCAAAAATATGTTGACACACGACATATGTCGTGATACGATATAGTCACAGAACGATATATCGTCACTCGACATATCGAGTGACGAGTCAATATAGAAGAGGTGATTGGATGAGTAAAAAAAACGAACCATTAACAGAAAGCTACTATTATATTTTGCTTTGCCTGTATCATTCGCCAAACCATGGTTATGGCATTATGCAGGAAACCGCCCGGCTGTCCGATAACAATGTAAAGATTGGTTCCGGAACCATGTATGGAGCCACCAGCAATATGATGAAGAAAGGCTGGATTCAGGAAACTCTCAGTGATAATCCTGAGGATAAAAGAAAACGGCTTTACGCTCTTACTGAAGCGGGCCGAGATATTATAGAGCAGGAAATCCAACGTTTGAAACATTTGGTGGATATCGCTGAACATGTTATAAAGGGGGATATTTAATGATGAAAGATACAATGACACGCCTTACCGTTTACCCTGTATGGGAATATAAAAAAGAAGAAGAAGCTTTAAACAAGGCCTCTGCTGAAGGACGTCAGCTCGTAAAAGGCGGCTGTTTCCACTCTGTTTTCCGCAAAGATGATTCTGTCCGTTATATTTATCAGTTAGACTATTGCCCGACACCGGATAGTAAAGAACGCTATATCGAGTGCTTTAATGATGCCGGCTGGGAATTTGTCAATTCAACTTACAATGGATGGCATTACTTCCGCCGCCCTTATACACAGGACCTGGCTCCGGAAGATTTGAAAATATACTCAGACAAAGAATCTCTATATGCTATGGAAAATCGCTGGCTGGGTATGATTACGACCTTTTCTGTAATCTACTTTATCTTTTCCATTATCGAATTTGTCTGTTTTCTACTTTCTGCCAGCAATAGCATGGATTATGAACAACTCTTCATGTGCGGCTTTATGTTTGTCATGGGCATAACTTTCTTTCTTGGAGCCCGTTCCATAAAACGCAGCCGTGCCGGAAAAAAACCCGGATTTATTCCGCCCTTTCAAATCATTTTTCCAATAGCTATTCTTGGTCTTCTGCTTATGGCCTTTCTTTAGATTAACAAAATGGAGTGCTGCAAAATGACTGTTTTTTAGTCAGATTGTAACACTCCATTTTTTGTCTATATTTCTACAGAAACCTTATCAAGATGCCAGATATCTCTGACATACTCTTCAATTGTCCGGTCTGAACTGAATTTACCTGAATTGGCTGTATTGAGCATTGCCATCTTTGCCCAATGGGCTTTATCCTGATATGCTTTATTCACTCTGGCCTGAGCTTCTGCATATGAACGGAAATCTTTAAGGATGAAATACTGGTCTGCCCGTCCGTAGGATGGTGTCAGAAAAGAGGTGTAAATTTCCCGGAACATCTCGCCATCACCATTGCAGTAAGTTCCATCAATAAGCTGATCCATCACTTTTTTAATATCCGCATCATTCTGATAAATCTCCTGCGGATGATAGCCGCCATTCGCTTCATAGGCCATAACTTCTTCCGAAGTCATTCCGAAAATAAAAGCGTTTTCTGCCCCTACTTCTTCAACAATTTCCACATTGGCCCCATCCATAGTTCCAAGGGTTACTGCTCCATTCAGCATAAACTTCATATTTCCTGTACCGGAAGCTTCTTTGCTGGCAGTGGAAATCTGCTCGGATACATCGCTGGCTGCAAAAATAATCTCTGCATTGGATACCCGGTAATTTTCAATAAATACGACCTTAATCTTACCATTAATCGCCGGGTCATTGTTAATAACATCTGCTACCGTATTAATAAGCTTGATTGTTTCTTTCGCACGTTTGTATCCGGCAGCGGCTTTTGCACCAAAAATATATGTTGTCGGATAGAAATCCATGTCCGGATTTGCCTTTAACTGATTATACACATACATAACATGCATAATATTTAAAAGCTGACGTTTATATTCATGCAACCGTTTTACCTGAACATCAAAAATAGAATTCGGGTCCACTTCAATATGATTATGCTCCTGAATGTACTTCGCCAGACGCAGTTTGTTCTTATATTTTATATCCATGAACTCTTTTTGTGCTTTGGAATCATCTGCGTACTTTTCAATACCTTTGATTAAAGGCAGGTCTGTAATCCAGCCATCTGTACCAATCTTTTCCGTAACCCACTTTGCTAACAGTGGATTTCCATGAAGAAGGAAACGTCGCTGAGTGATACCATTTGTCTTATTATTAAATTTCTCCGGCATCATTTCATAGAAATCTTTTAATTCACGTTTTTCCAAAATTTCAGTATGCAGACGAGCTACACCATTCACTGAAAATCCTGCAACAATAGCCATATTTGCCATTCGAACCTGACCTTCATATAAGATAGCCATATTCTGAACTTTACTGTACTGATTTGGATATAACTGTTCAACCTTCAAAAGGAAACGTCGATTGATTTCCTGTACAATCTGGTAAATTCTAGGAAGGAGACGCATGAATAAATCCACCGGCCATTTTTCCAGAGCCTCAGCCATAATTGTATGGTTCGTATAAGCACAGGTTTTTGATGTAATATCCCAGGCTTCATCCCATTCCAGTCCCTCTTCGTCCATCAGGATACGAATTAACTCTGGAACCGCAACGGTTGGATGGGTATCGTTCAACTGAAAACATACCTTTTCCGGAAGCTTGCTTAAATCATCATGTTTTTCTTTATACTTCTGAATAGCCCGCTGAATACTGGCAGATACGAAAAAGTACTGCTGTTTCAAGCGGAGTTCTTTGCCGCTGTAGTGATTATCATTTGGATAAAGAACTTCAACAATGTTCTTTGCCAGATTCTCCTGTTCTACCGCATGAAGATAATCACCCTTGTCAAAAGATGCCAGATTAAATTCCTGAATCGGCTGTGCATCCCATATTCGAAGTGCATTAACAACGTTATTATTATAGCCAACAACCGGAATATCATAAGGAATTGCCTGAACAGCATCATAGCCATCATGAATAAAACGATTTCTATTACGTTCATTATCCCATTCTATCCGTACATAGCCGCCGAATTTAACGGTCTGTACATATTCCGGACGCTTCATCTCAAATGGATTGCCGTTTTCCAACCAGTTATCAGGCACTTCCACCTGATAACCATCCCGGATTTCCTGTTTAAACATACCATATTTATAGCGGATACCGCATCCATATACCGGATAATTCAATGTGGATAAAGATTCAATGAAGCAGGCTGCCAGACGACCCAAGCCGCCATTTCCAAGAGCTGCATCTGGTTCTTCGTCTTCAATAACATTGATATCAAGTCCTAATTCTTCAAGTGCTTCTGCCACTTCATCATAACAACAGAGATTAATAAGGTTATTACCCAATGCCCTGCCCATCAAAAATTCCATGGATAAATAATAGACATATTTTGGGTCCTTTTCTTTATAGGCTTTCTGGGTAGCCAGCCAATGATCAATAATCAAATCCTTAACTTCAAAGGCAACTGCCTGAAAAAGTTCCTGTTTCGTTGCTGTTTCCAAAGTCTTCCTATATAAAGACTTTAAATTATCCAGCACTTCTCTTTTAAAATATTCTTTGTCAAAGCCTTGGGATATATTCTTTTCCAATCGATTCCCTCCATTACTCTAGGGGCTTACGCTTTTTTCACGCCCATAGTCACTGTTTCACCATTAATGTTCCACTCTTTGACATAGCCGTCCGTATTGCCAAATACTACATCTTCTGCCAGTACATCTGTCTTAACTTCTTCTGCATTTTTTTCAATGATTGCTTTAAGTTTATCATTTCCTGTCATAGAAAGATAGATATGATCTGTAACTTCAAAATCTGCTTCCTTACGCATGGTCTGAACTTTAGAAATAATCTCGCGGACAAAACCTTCTTCAATTAATTCGTCAGTCAGCTGAGTATCCAGGACTACCGTTACATTCTTATCTGTAACTGTTACGTATCCTTCTGTCTGAGCAGAATCAATAAGTAAATCCTCTTCCAGAAGTTCCGCTGTTTCACCATTGATATTCAAAGTCAGATGGCCTTCTGCTTTCAACTCTGCCATAGCCTTATTACCATCAATGCTGGCAAGGGCCTGTTTAATACCACCGAGAAGTTTTCCGTATTTTGGTCCAACGGTACGAAGCTGCGGTTTGAAAGTGTAAGAAGTAAAGGCACTTACATCCTCTGCAAATTCCATAGTCTTAACATTCAGCTCGTCTTCAACGATTTCCTGATAGAATTCCGGAAGAACTTTTTCTGCTTTCACATACATCTTGCCGATTGGCTGACGATTTTTGATATTCGCCATATTTCTACATGCACGTCCGGCAACAACAATCTGCAGAACAACTTCCATATTTGCTTCCAGTTCTTCATCAATAAAGGCTTCATTCTCTTCTGGGAAATCGCACAGATGAACACTTTCCGGAGCATTCTTATCTACATTGCACACCAGATTCTGATAGATATCTTCAGTCATGAATGGAATCATCGGTGCTGCCACTTTAGCAACGGTAACCAATGCTGTATATAATGTCATGTAAGCATTAATCTTATCCTGTGGCATCTCTTTTGCCCAGAAACGTTCTCTGCTTCGACGAACATACCAGTTACTCATATCATCTACGAACTCCTGAAGTGCACGGGCTGCTTCCGGAATCTTATAGCTTCCCAGATCATCATCCACTGTCTTAATCAGGGTATTCAGACGGGACAACAGCCATTTATCCATAATGGATAATTTATCATATTCCAATGTGTATTCGGATGGATTAAATTCATCAATATTCGCATACAGCACGAAAAATGCATAGGTATTCCACAGCGTACCCATAAATTTACGCTGGCCTTCCATAACGGCCTTGCCGTGGAAACGATTTGGCAGCCAAGGCGCTGAGTTTACATAAAAATACCAACGAATGGCATCTGCACCATAAGTATTCAGTGCATCAAATGGATCCACTGCATTTCCTTTGGACTTACTCATCTTCTGTCCGTTTTCATCCTGAACATGGCCCAAAACGATAACATTTTTATATGGAGCCTCATTAAAGAGCAGGGTTGAAATAGCCAGTAATGAATAGAACCAACCTCTGGTCTGGTCTACCGCTTCTGAAATAAAGTCCGCCGGGAACTGAGCCTTAAATACGTCTTCATTTTCAAATGGATAATGATGCTGTGCAAAAGGCATGGAACCTGAATCGAACCAGCAGTCAATAACTTCCGGCACACGTTTCATGGATTTTCCACATTCCGGACAGATGATTTCAATTTCATCGATATATGGGCGGTGAAGTTCTACGGTCTTCGCTGCTTCATTGCCACTCATCTCAACCAATTCCTGACGGCTTCCGATAGAGTGCTGATGTCCACATTCACATTCCCAGATATTTAAAGGTGTTCCCCAATAACGGTTACGGCTGATTCCCCAGTCCTGAACATTTTCAAGCCAGTCACCAAAACGGCCTTTACCAATACTTTCCGGAATCCAGTTAATCGTGTTATTATTGCGAATCAGGTCGTCTTTGACTTCTGTCATTTTAATAAACCAGGATTCTCTTGCATAATAAATCAGTGGTGTATCACATCTCCAGCAATGTGGGTAACTATGCTCAAACTTCGGAGCATCGTATAATAAACCTCTGTTTTTCAAATCATCTAAAATCATTGGGTCAGCTTTTTTAACAAATGTCCCTGCAAAAGGTGCATCTTCAGACATATTACCTTTAGCATCAACCAGCTGAACAAATGGCATATCATATCTGCGGCCAACACGGGCATCATCTTCACCAAAGGCTGGTGCCTGATGAACAACACCTGTACCGTCATTTAATGATACATACTCATCACAAAGTACGAAGAAGGCTTTCTTCTTCTGTTTTGCGGCAATTTTAGCGGCTGCATCATATAAAGGTTCATACTCTTTATATTCCAGTTCTTTTCCTTTAAAGGTAGCCAATACTTCATAAGCCGGAGCTTCCTCTGTTTTTAATTTTCCAAGAACTGTATCCAGAAGAGCTTCTGCCATATAGTAAGTATAACCATCTGCAGCTTTAACTTTCGCATAAACTTCATCTGCATTTACACAAAGTGCAACATTCGAAGGCAGTGTCCAAGGTGTTGTTGTCCATGCCAGAATATAAGCATCTTCATCTTTGACTTTAAAGCGAACAATAGCGGAACGTTCCTTAACATCTTTATAGCCCTGAGCAACCTCCTGGGCAGACAATGGTGTTCCACAACGCGGGCAATACGGTACAACCTTAAAGCCTTTATATAAAAGGCCTTTTTCCCAAATCTGGTTCAATGCCCACCATTCGGATTCAATATAATCATCATTGTAAGTTACATATGGATGTTCCATATCCGCCCAGAAACCAACTGTACCGGAAAAATCTTCCCACATACCTTTGTATTTCCAGACACTCTCTTTACATTTATCAATAAATGGAATCAGACCATACTCTTCAATCTGGTCTTTTCCGTCTAATCCAAGAAGCTTCTCAACTTCCAGCTCTACAGGCAGACCATGGGTATCCCAACCGGCCTTTCTAGGCACCTGATAGCCCTTCATTGTTCTGTATCTTGGAATCATATCCTTAATAACACGGGTCAGAACGTGACCAATGTGTGGTTTTCCATTCGCAGTCGGCGGTCCATCATAAAATGTATATTCCGGTGCTTTCTTGCGGGAATCAATACTTTTTTTGAAAATTTCTCTTTCCTTCCAGAATTTCTCAGTATTTTTCTCTCTGTCCACAAAGTTCATATTCGTAGAAACTTTATCGTACACAATAATTCCTCCATTCTTTCTTCTATCTCATTTCGTTCATTGTCAGCACAGAAAAGGCCTCCACCGCAAAGGATGAAAGCCCGAAAACATTCATTATACCACCTGTGCAACATACCATCATATGCCCTCTCGATAACGGCGAAATGCCGGCTCCCCTACTGTTCTTTCAGTTCGCAACTCCGGAGTGATTTTCAACTTCACATTACTGATATCCGGCTCACACCCTCCCGGACTCGCTGAAACGCTTCTTGTGAATCTACTGTCTCCATCTTCGTTTTTGCATTCTTAATCATATTATATATTTTTTCGACTGTCAACTCTATTTCTTACCAAAGTCTTAAAATTGCTTCTTTTCGCTGCCATCCCTATATTCACCGGGCTTTTTATGATATACTTTATTTTGTATGACAATCATTTAAGCAACACAACATATATATATAAATTTGGAGGATAAATCATGACCAACCTGACCAAAAAGAAAAAAATACTCTTTATTATCGGCGGAGCCGTCCTGCTTCTGGCCATCCTGATTGGCATCTGGCATTTCTTTTTTAGAAAATCCGATAAAGCCGATTCAGGCAATGAGGTTTACACGACATCCATTGCCCTTTTGACAGCCAGTACCTCCGGTGCTTCCAACCGTTTTGCCGGTGTTGTTGAACCCCAGCAGACTATAAAGATTCAAAAAGCCACGGACCGTAAGATTAAAGAGGTTTTTGTCAAAGAGGGGGATACGGTCATAAAAGGGGCTCCTTTATTCTCCTATGATACAGATGAAACTCAGATGAAATTAAGTGAAGCTGAGTTGGAACTTGAACGTATTACCGGTGAGATATCTACGCTTTACGGCCAGATTGAAATGCTGGAAAAAGAAAAGGCCAAGGCTCCGGAAAGTGAAGCATTTTCCTACACAACTCAGATTCTCACTGCACAGAACGATGCTAAACGTGCCGAATATAACCAAAAGAGTAAATCCGTTGAGATTGAGCAGATTCGCAAATCTCTCCAGAATGCCACAGTTACCAGCGATATTGACGGTGTTGTTAAGAGCATTAACGATGGCACAACTCAAAGTTATGATGGCAGTACAGACTCTTCATATATGACCATTCTTTCCAATAAAGAATACCGAATTAAAGGTAAAATCAACGAGCAGAACATGGCCTCCATCACAACAGGACAGCCTATGTTAATCCACTCCAGAACCGATGACACACTGGTATGGACCGGAACCGTAACAGAAGTCGATACAGAGAACCCGGTAAGCAATAACAACTCTAATATGTATATGTCCGGAAGTACCGATACGAATACGACGTCATCCTCTTATAATTTCTATGTGGAAATTGAAGCAAACGCACCATTAATGCTGGGACAGCATGTTTTCATGGAACCGGATATGGGCCAAACCGAAATCAAAGAAGGACTCTGGCTTCCTTCCTACTATCTTGTCATTGACGGCAACGATGCCTATGTGTGGGTAGCCGGAAAGAAAGACAAACTGGAAAAACGTAAAATTACAACGGGTGAACATGATGAAGCGATGGATGAATATCAAATCACCTCCGGATTAAGCACCGACGATTATATCGCATTTCCTGACGATACCTTAAGTGCCGGTATGCCATGTATAAAAGACGCGGGTATGTCCTCCGGCATGTCCGGCGGCGAAGATGTCTCCGGCATGGGAGGCGCCTCTTATGAAGGAGAAATCTCAGTGATGGAGGAAACTGCCCAATGATTCTTGAATTAAATCATATTTACAAAGATTATATGCAGGGTAATATGGAAGTTCACATTTTAAAGGATGTCTGCCTTTCTGTAGAAAAAGGTGAATATCTTGCCATTATGGGGCCTTCCGGTTCCGGCAAGACAACCTTAATGAACATCATTGGCTGCCTTGACAAGCCCACTTCCGGTTCTTACAGCCTGAACGGCGAAGATGTTCTTTCCTATTCGGACAATGAACTGTCTGATACGCGCCTTTATAATATTGGCTTTGTTTTTCAAAGTTTCCATCTGCTCCCGAAACAGAGTGCCCTGGAAAATGTCTACCTGCCGCTGATTTATGCCGGTGTATCAAAAAAGGAACGCACCGAATTGGCGACAGAGGCTTTGGAACGGGTTGGTTTAGGAGATCGTCTGAACTTTCAGCCAACACAGCTTTCCGGCGGTCAGCAGCAGCGTGTTGCCATCGCCAGAGCTATTGTAAATCATCCTGCCATTCTTCTTGCAGATGAACCAACGGGTGCTTTAGACAGTCAGTCCGGTGAACAGGTTATGGAACTTTTTCAAAAGCTCAATGATGAGGGCATAACAATTATTATGATTACCCATGATGCAGATATTGCCGCCCATGCCAAACGCCAGGCAATCATCCGGGATGGCATTTTAACCGAAGGAAGGGAGGATGAGGCATGAAAAAACCTTTAGTAATCGCTGTCAGCCTTGTGGCTGCCCTCGGTCTGATTGGTGGAGGCGCGGGAATCTACAACCTTGTAAAAAATGCCAATACCACCGTAGATGTGACATCCGTCTCCCTGATGTCGATTCCCTATTTCGGCGAAGAAAATTCCTCTTCCGGCATTGTGACCACAAATTTAACCCAGGATGTTTACATCACAGAATCTCAGGTTATTCAGGAGGTTCTTGTCAAAGAAGGGGATACCGTTTCTGTAGGCACACCTTTAATGACTATGGACAACACCTTGGCTAACCTGGACCTGGAAATGCAGGCACTGTCCATTGATAATATAGATATTCAGATAGCTGCTGCCAATCGGGATGTGGAACTGCTGCAAAATGCAGTCATTGGTGTCCCTCAGTCAGAGGATTCCGGTGGTACCGTTTCTATAGGAAAGAATGACTCGACACTTCTGTCCTCCTCCGGAAAGTTTACAGCCGACCCGGACGCCATTGTTGACCGTCTGGACGAAAAAACAATTTTATTTTTAAAAGAAGGCACCCGGAATATCTATACGGTAAAATGCTCACCGGAAACTATAATTACGCCTGAGTTTTTATACCGCCTCAAAGGTCTTGATCCTGTTACCGGTCAAAAAGTTTCCGAGCCGATTGTTGTTTTTCTTCAGATTCCTTCTATTAATAAGCGAATTTATCTGGATGGCTATACCTTTGAAATTCCTTCAGATTTTCACGAGATGACATTAAATGAATTCATGTATGCTTATAATGTCCAGGTATCTGATATGGGTTCGGACACCTCATCCGGCCCAAATCCCTACGATGGAATTACTTCTGAAGAACGGGATAAACAATTAACTGAAAAAAGAAATAAACTTAAATCGTTGGATATCGACCGACGTGAAGCTGTTTTGAAATATGAAAAAATGCGTAAAGACGTTGCTGATGCCACTATCCTAAGTACCGTTAACGGCCAGGTCAAAGCTGTCGGTGACCCCGAAAAAGCCATCGATGCCACCACACCTTTTATCACTGTAACAAGTCAGGATGGCTTCTACCTCAAAGGTACCGTCAATGAACTTAAGCTGACTTCTATAGATATCGGTCAGAGTGTGACCATCACCAATGCCGAAACCGGCACCACTGCAACTGCAGAAATCACTTCCATCTCCGACTATCCGGTGTCCGACAGTTCCATGTCCTATGGCATGAACCCAAATACATCGAATTATCCATTTACGGCGGTCATTTCCGATGCCAGTGGCTTTAAGAATAATCAATCTGTAAGTGTAAATATTATCAGCAGTGGCGATGGCTCAAGTTCTTCTATTTATATTCCCCGCTCCTATATCCGCGAGGATAATGGCGAATACTATGTATTTATCGCCGACGAAAAAGGCCGTCTCAAGAAACAGCCGATTGAAGCCGGAGCCGTTCTCTATGGTTATTATCAGGAAGTCAAAAACGGCCTTACTGCGGAAGACCTAATCGCCTTCCCTTATGGAAAAAATGTTAAAGAGGGTATCAAAACGAACGAAACTGATTCCCCTGTCTTATATTAAAGGAGGCCCCGATTATGCTTGAAAATGTACGACTTTCAATTCAGGGCATCTGGTCCCATAAAATGCGTTCCTTCCTCACGATGCTTGGAATCATCATCGGTATCGCTGCTATTATCTCTATTGTTTCTACTATCAAGGGAACAAATGAGCAAATCAAACAAAATCTGGTCGGCTCAGGAAATAATACAGTTGAAGTGAAGCTTTATCAGAACGACTGGGAATACGAGCCGACCTACAACGGACTTCCGCAGGGTGTCCCTGTTGTCAGCAAAGATACCATGGACAGCATTTTAGATGTAGAAGGTGTTGCTGACGCCTCCCTCTATTTAGCCAGAAATTACGCCGATGGCATTTACTATAACAATACCTCCTTCAATGGTGGAAAGATTTATGGTATCGACAGCCAGTATTTTTCTACCTGCGGCTATCGTATCCAAAAAGGCCGCAGCTTCATTCCGGCGGATTATAAAGATTTCCACAAGGTCGCTATTGTTGATGCAGATGCAGCCAATTCCCTTTTTACCGGAAGCGACCCCATTGGTAAAACCATCGAAATCCAGGGTGAACCTTTTGTTGTCGTTGGCACATGTGAGAAAGCCAACAGCTTTAAACCTGTCATTAACTCCATTGATGATTACAATAACTATATGGCTTCCAGCAGCAGCGGTATCCTTTTTATTCCGGATGCTGCCTGGCCGATTGTTTATAACTATGATGAGCCGCAAAACCTCATTATCCGTGCCACCAGCACAGATGAGATGAGCAATGCGGGACGTAACTGTGCAGACCTGTTAAATGGTTTTGTCACTTCTTCCGATGTCAAATATAAGGCTTCTGACCTTTTAGAGCAGGCTAAAAATCTCCAGGATTTAAGTGCTGCAACAAATCAACAGCTCATATGGATTGCCAGTATCTCCCTTTTGGTCGGCGGTATCGGAGTTATGAATATCATGCTCGTTTCCGTTACTGAACGTACCCGGGAAATTGGTCTGAAAAAAGCAATCGGTGCGAGAAAACAACGTATTCTTGCCCAATTTCTAACCGAGGCTGCCGTATTAACCAGCCTCGGTGGAATCATCGGCGTTGTTGTCGGTATTATTATGGCCCAGGTGATTTCGAAAATTTCCCAGACCCCTTCCGCCATCAGCCTTCCTGCCATCCTCTTTTCCGTTGTATTCTCCATGGCAATCGGAATCCTATTTGGCTTGCTGCCATCCATAAAAGCGGCAAATCTGAACCCAATCGATGCTCTGCGTCACGAATAAAGGAGTATTGAAATGACACATAAAATGCTGAACACAAACTTTATTCCTGTAATTATTATCAGTTTAATAACTTTTTTATCGCTGGCTGCTATCCTGTTTTTTTCCAGCCCGATTATGGCCTATCTTGCAGACCTGACCGAAGACACCTCCGCCGGTGTCTCCGGACTTGAGTTGATATTCGAGTTTGGTGCCTATTTTATTGATCTCTTTTTCCTGATAATCTTTTTAGCTATTGACTTTATCTGCACTCTGGCCTTTACAATTTTAGCTCTATTAAACCGCTTTCTTTTTTCACATTTTGAAAAGGGGATACGGGGATATCAAATTGGAAAGGGCTTTGAACTTGCATTTCTAACTATGACAGGATTTCTAGGTCTGTTCTTTATGGCTTTGACGATTCAGGGACGCTTGTATCTCTATGCGTTGCTGCTTG
Source organism: Clostridia bacterium (assembly GCA_009929615.1). GTDB lineage: Bacteria > Bacillota > Clostridia > Lachnospirales > Lachnospiraceae > Frisingicoccus. The sequence continues at coordinate 44,687 of SAAB01000003.1, forward strand.
CCATTTACTCCTGTGCCGTCATTTTTATCATTGCTCTCAACTTTCGAAATACCTATCTGGAAAATATGGATGTTTTACCGGAAGATTCTGATAATATATAACAAAAATATGAGCTTGAAATTATTTAACAGAACACAAAAACGGTGTAGCCTTCTTAAAAAGGCTACACCGTTTTTTATATTCTACATTACTTTACATACTGTGCAATAATATTCCAAATCTCAGGGCCGCTTTCCCAGCCAATACGCCAGCTTGCAACTCCCGCTAAATCATAGTCCTGAATCATCTTCATACGGGCTGTAATAGATGTTTCATCTTCCAGCCATATCTGATAGAGACGGCCGTCTGTTTCAGAAGTGTATTCGCCATAGTTCTGTCCCGTTTCTTCGTCATAAACCGGTGTAACATCATGGCTTTCAAGATATCCTTCTGCCTCTGTCATACCTGCACTGAAGGACTCTACAACACCAGCGCTGTCCGTTGCCCACACACGGGTATACAACGGAATGGCATTGATAACCTTTTCCTTCGGAACCATAGCAATCATATCTTCAATACCCTGTTCAACAAATCCCATAGATGCTACAGAACCAGCGACTTCGGAACTGCTATGATGTTCATCATAACCCATGATGATGATATAATCTGCAAAAATCCCTTCTTCTTTATGATTATAATGTTTCCAGTATACAGGTACATAATTATCAATCGAGAATACGACCTTTTTCTCCCGACACAATGCAGACATCTCTCGTACAAACTGAATATAGTTGTCCGCTCCGTCAACGCCAATCATCTCAAAATCCAGGTTGATACCATCTAAATCATAGCTGTCAATGTAGGTCTCGAGCTGGTCTAATACGTGCTGCCGTTTCTCTCTGGAAGCCAAAATCTCGTCAGTCATCTCACCATCAAAGTTTGTAAACTCATTCGAGAACATAGCCCAGACTTCAACGCCTGCTGCATGCGCTGTTTTTACATAATCCGCACTTCCCAGCGTTACTAAATCACCATCCGTATTCTCAAAATACAGCCACCTTGGGCTAATCGTATTAATTCCCGGTGTTTCTTCAAGAATCTGACTCAATTCATCATTGGCTGTTTCATTATAAACACCATGCCATGCCAGGTTTATCTTATAGTCTTTTGAAATACTGGTAAATACAGGTTCTGTGAAATCCGGCTCTGTAAGTGTTGTCATGGATGGGGTCTCTAAGTACTTATTCTCAACCCAGCCATTATAACCATCCTCTGTAACAACCTGTACCCATTCATCACCACCGCCATCATCTAATACATAAAGGCGTTCACCCTGTTCGAGCTTTCTAAATACTGGGCTCTTAGGGCCACCCTGATACCGAATATAAGCTTTCTTTCCATTGACAGTTGTTGTATTCGCCTCGCCCCATGTTGTACGAATAACAACACGGTTTGGTTCTGTATAAGAGGCACAATCCATCTTTGTGTTTTCCTTTATAAAATCAAGAGAAATATAAAGCATCCCAGCTTTCTCTATGACTACAGGAATATCACTTGTTTCTTTAGATGTACCTACCATATAGGATGTTGAATCCGGTGTATACTCAGCAGTACCCTCTGGCGTTGTATAAAGAATGATGTTCTCATCTTCCTGCCAGTAAATCCTGGAATCAAACTGGCTGTTTGCCGTATTCACATCCAGATAAACATTGCCCGAACCATCATCAATAGCCCGTGTTTCCATCATCTCATTATTCAATGTAATCGTATACTCCCCATCAGAAACGCCATAGGTGGCATTATAATCCACCACATCCTTTTCAGACCGCAAATCATCGATTATGTCACAGCCGCCAAGAATACCGAGGAGCGATACAGAAATAATGAACATTCCTATAAATCTTCTTATCTTATTCATGTGTCTTAACCTAACCTTCCTTTTTGGTTTTTATGCTTCGTAAGAAAACAATCTGCCCGCTACAAAACAACCGAGCATCATTAAAAATGCAATAACATAACAAAGTATGTCCCTCTCCCGGCTCGTATCATATGCCAAAAGAACTCTATCCGAAATATGGTAAGTCTCAAAATATTCTTCTAGGGTTAATCCTTCACTTTCAGCTGCTTTTTCAAAAACCTCTGTACCCTCTGTGGTCTGAGCCAGAAAAGAATAGTCTGACAAATCGGGCATCGCCTGTGAAAGCCCAGAATCCTCTGTCTCTGCCTGTATCTCTACAAACCATGACTGTTCACCAATCGAACCAATATAATAGTAACCACTTATCGATTCCGCAGCATTCACCGTATAGAACCCTGTAAATTGTAAATCCATATCTTCCACCTTGACGTAAGATGCTTCTTCTTCCGGATACCAGACCGTTCCTGTATCCGCCGCATTCACGGAAGGAATGAAAAAAGGATTCCGCCAAAAAAGTAACCCGCCGATAATTACTATACCAAAGACAATACCCAGGCCATAAAAAAGCCAGCGCAAAGCCGGATAGCGTTTCTTCTGGTCACTCTTTATCTCTTGTTTTTCCATATTGATAGACTCCTATGCAGATTATATTACGATTATACTACATCGGAGCCTATCAGGCAAATGTTAATAGAAATCTTACCCACTTTACAGGAGATGCAGCCCTGAAATATGTAATGATATCCCACACTTGACATATAATAAGATTAACTGAGAATAATGCTTCCTGAAATAATTATGCTTATAAAATTCATATAATGGGGAACATTCTACAGAGTAGCCTTTACAAGATGATGTAAAGATTAGAAATGGATTAGGAGTCAGGCACATTACCTTAGAAATCTTATATAATCTTATTATAGCAAGGTATAGAAAAAACAGCAATTCCAATGCTTCGACAAATATTTCTTAAAATTTAATATTTTAATCTCTTTACAGTTTCTGTTGCTGTGGTTATACTGTAGGTAACCTCAATCCTACATTAAGGGAGTGATTTTTATGAAGATTGAGAAACTTAATGAAAACCAGATTCGTTGTACATTAAATAAAGAAGATTTAGCGGGCCGTGAGATTAAGCTGAGTGAGCTTGCTTATGGTTCAGATAAAGCAAAGAGGCTTTTTCGTGATATGATGACTCAGGCTTCGACAGAAGTTGGGTTTGAAGCGAATGATATTCCTCTGGTCATTGAAGCAATTCCCGTATCCAGTGAATGTATTATATTAATAGTAACCAAGGTTGAGGACCCGGAAGAACTGGATACCCGTTTTTCAAAATTCTCTGCAGCGAACAACATGTCTTACGAAGATGAAGATGGCACCATTGGTGGAGATTCATCCCAGACAGAATATCGTAGTGCTGCAGATATTTTAGATTTGTTCAAAAAAATCAGCGAAGAATTAATTGTTAATGAGATTTCCTCAGACGAGTCTCAGATACCTCTGCCTTCGGGTTCAAAAGACAAGGCCGAGAACATGATTGCTTCTGTTGATATGACCAAGATTTTCCTCTTTCATAGATTGGAAGATGTCTGCCAGTATGCAAAGATTATCCAGCCGAAATATAACGGCTGGAACACATTGTATAAAGACCCGGTATCCGGCAGCTTCTATTTAACGATAAGTAAGGGGAAGGCCTCGCCAGAGCTTTATAATAAAATCTGCAATATCGCAATCGAATATGGCGAATGCGTTTCTGCAACCGCTGCATCCGTTGCCTACTACAACGAACACTTTACAGTAATGATTCGTAATAAAGCGATTCAGAAACTGGCAATTCTGTAATGTTTTTCATAACTATTGTGGAAAACCCAAAGTTTCTTATAAGAAAAAGCAAGAAAAAGACCTGTTACACGAAGTAATTCGTATAACAGGTCTTTTTATCATCTATCCTACTGATTATTCTTTTCAAGGAATTTATTGATTTCTGAAACTAATGCTGTTGGATCAATGCCATGAACCATAGCTGCTTCTGCAATTGTTTCTCCCTGAGAAGATGGACAACCAAGACAGTGCATACCGATGCTCATTAAAATAGGAGCTACGCCAGCATCAATTCTTAATAAATCGCCAATCATAGTATCTTTAGTTACCTGTGCCATTTTTAAGCCCTCCTTCTGAAATTTTGGTTAATGCCTATTATAATACATTCCCAACGCCTTGACAAGTCTTTTGACATCATCGAAATTTCCCTTCCAGAAATTATCTCCTATATTTCATGATTTTATACTTGTCTAAACAGACTTTTTGTATTACAATAATGACGTACAACTTACAGTACTATTCTATTTATTATACTTATAAGGAGGTAACTATCATGGCATATGCAATTTCATCTGAATGTATTTCTTGTGGTGCTTGTGCTGGCGAATGTCCAGTTGGCGCTATCGTAGAAGGTGACGGAAAATACGAAATCAAAGCTGAAGAATGTATCGATTGCGGTACATGCGCAGGAGCTTGCCCTACAGGAGCTATCGCTCAGGCTGACTAATTCAAAACATAAAAAAGGTGCTTTAGGGATTTTCCTAAAAAGCACCTTTTTTCTTTTTCTTAATGTATTTAATGGCGAAACCACCCAAAACGACGTTTGTTCATCTTTGTTGGTGTATAGGGTGGCAGTTTTGTTGCTGCCGCTTCCTGATATCCTCTCTGTCTTCCCCGGATAGCCTCATCCAGCTTCCTAAATCGTGCTTCATCCTTTCTGTCCCGTTCCTGCTCCATAACTTCCATCTCATTTAAAATACTGTCCGTCACCCTCTGGGTAATGGCATCTTCAAGTCTAAGATTATTCTCATGAAGGGCCTGGGCCACAATTCCATCCATTATGTATTTAAAATGGCTCATCTTCTCTGTTGCTGTCGTCTTGACGACTGCTGGTTCTGCTGCTGTTTTAACTTCTGCCAATTCCGTTACCGGATTTTCTTCCGGCACCCTTTCCTCTTCCTTTTCTTCATAACTCTGACGTACATTATCCAATGAAATAATATTGCTGTCTATTTCATCCGCAAACATTATCTGCAGAACATCTTTTATCGCTTTCAATTGAAATCCCCGGTCCTTTAACGCCTTAATCTGGCAAAAAATTTCGATTTCATGTTGTGTATAATAACGGTGGCCCATTTCATTCCTTGGTATATCCAGTGCCAGTTCATCCTCCCAGTATCTTAATACATGAGATTCAACCTCGACCATCTTTGCCGCATCCGATATTGTATATCGTACTTCTTCCATAGAATACCTCCACTATAACCTTCTCGTTATCTAACAATCAAATTATAGCAAACCCCCCGGATTTTTCAATTTTACAGCCTCACATCTTATCGACAGAGCACCCTCAAAAAAAGAAAAAACCGGTCACTTTTTTCGTGACCGGCTCTACATAGACCGAATTCTGCGTTATTTTATTGCTTTGATTTATTGGCAAATTTTGTATAGTTAGGAAGCCAGACTAAATCAACCGTACCGATAGGACCATTACGCTGTTTTGCAATGATGATTTCAGAAATGTTCTTCTTATCCGTATCCTTATTATAATAATCATCCCGATATATAAACATAACAACATCCGCATCCTGCTCAATAGCGCCTGACTCTCTAAGGTCAGACAAAATCGGACGGTGATCCGGTCTGGTTTCACAGGCACGGCTCAACTGGGATAATGCAATAACCGGTGCATTAATCTCCCTTGCCAAAGCTTTTAAAGACCTGGAAATATCAGAAATTTCCTGCTGTCTGGAATCAGTTTTACGGCTTCCACCACTCATCAGCTGTAAATAATCAATGATAACCAGTCCCAGATTATGTTCCAGCTTATACTTCCTGCATTTGGAACGAAGTTCTGTAATAGAAATACCCGGTGTATCATCAATGATTAACGGTGCCTTACTAATATCTCCAGCACTTTCTATCAGTTTTTCCCAATCATTCGTACTCAGATTTCCAGTACGAATCAACTGGGAATCCACCTTTGACTCCATGGATAAAAGTCGGTTGACCAACTGGTCTCTTGACATTTCCAAACTGAAAATAGCTGTAGTGACCTGACTCTTTACTGCAATATGCTGAGCCAGATTCAAAACAAAAGCCGTTTTACCCATAGAAGGACGGGCTGCTATAAGAATCAGGTCAGAAGGCTGAAAACCCGAGGTTTTATAGTCTAAATCATAAAATCCGGTAGCCAGTCCTGTAACAGTTCCCTTATGCTTTGCTGCAAGTTCTATCTTATCAATAACGCTCAGCACCACATCCCTGATAGGTACATAGTCATCTGAACTCTTCTTCTGAAGTAAATCAAATATCTTCTTTTCGGTTTCTTCCAATATCTGGTCTACCGGTTCTTTACCCAGGTAACAGGTATTGGCAATTTCTTCATTCGCCTTAATCAGTCGGCGCATCAATGCTTTTTCTGACACAGTTTCTGCATAATGCTTAACATTCGCCGATGTCGGAACATCGTTTATAATTCCACTGATGAACTCTACGCTGGTCAGCTCCGGCGGAACATCCTTATTCTTCAGACGTTCCTGGAGGGTCACTAAATCTACCGGCTTAGCTTCCCCGGATAATTCAGCCATCACATCAAATAGAATCCCGTACTGTCTTTGATAAAAATCATCCCCGGTAATCAGCTCTGTGGCAGTCACAATGGCATCGGCATCCATCAGCATGGAACCGATAACCGCCCGCTCTGCCTCATCACTGTGTGGGTATATTCTCTTGATTAACGCTTCTTCCATCGAAGTGTCTCCTCCCTGAATCACACAATTCTCACTAAGCTTCTACAACTTTGACCGTCAACTCTGCCGTTACCTGTGGATGCACTTTATAAGGCACAATCACCGTACCTACCATTCGGATAGGCTCCTGTAAATGAAGCTTTTTCTTATCAATATCTAATCCCAGCTGTTTTTTTGCTGCTGCTACAATTTCTTTTGTTGAAACAGATCCAAATACCCGGCCGCCTTCTCCGGTTTTAATGGAAACGGTCACTATCTTTTCTTTAAGCTCTTCAGCATATACCTTTGCCGCTTCTAAAATCTCCTGAGCCACTTTCTCTTCATTGGCTTTCTTCAACTTTAAGTCATTTAAGTTTTTCGTTGTTGCCTCTAAACCCAATTTTTTCTTTAATACAAAATTTCTGGCATAGCCTTCATTAATATCGACAATCTCGCCTTTTTTACCAAGGCTCTTTACATCTTCCAGCAAAATAACTTTCATCTATATCGCTCCTTCTTTCTGCATATCCATAATCGTCTTCTTTACAAGTTCCATCGCCTGCTCATCACTCATACCCAAAAGCTGAGCGCCGGCAATCGTACTATGCCCACCGCCGCCAACGCGCTCCATGACAAGCTGGACATTGATTCCATCGGAACCTTCCATTGAACGGGCACTAACATAAACAGCTTCCTTAATCCGTGTAAAGACAAAGGATGCCTTAATCCCGGTAATATTTAACAGTTCATTGGCCACCTGGGCACCAACAATCGTCGGACTTTCAAGTCCTTCTGCCGAGCAAACCGCATAGGCCATATTGTTTTCCATATGGGCATGACGAACCGCCTCTGCTCTAGCTCTGTATATCTCCATACTGTCTCTGAAAGCCAGATGAACTCTGGTAATATCTGCACCGCTTTTCTTTAAAAATGCTGCCGCTTCAAAGGTCCGAACTCCGGTTTTACTCGAAAAATTATTCGTATCGATCATAAGACCTGCGAACATAGCATCCGCTTCAATAGGTTTCAGTCTTACCCCATCTGTAATATACTGAAGAATCTCTGCCACCATCTCACATGCAGAGGATGCATAAGGTTCTATATAGGATAATACCGGATTCTCAATGGATTCACTGCTCTGACGGTGATGGTCCAGAATAACCACGGTTTTTGTCCGTTCAAACAGTTCCGGCCCTTCTGTATACGATGGCCGATTAACATCTACAACAACAAGGGCCGTTTCCATATTCATAATGGCTGCCGCTTCGCTGCTCTTTAAAAACATATCCGGTTCATAATCCGGATTATTTTTAAAGGTATCAATAATCGGACGAACCGATGTTGTGATCTCATTTATAACAATATGTGCCTGTTTATTCAGGGACTTCGCTGCACGGTAAACGCCGATAGCTGAACCAAAGGAATCCACATCCCCGATTTTATGTCCCATAATAACAACACGGTCTTTGCCAAGAATAATCTGCTTTAAAGCATGGGCTTTAACCCGGGCCTTAACCCTTGTTCCCTTCTCAACCTGTTTTGTTTTTCCACCATAATAAGAAATCTTATCTCCGGCTTTTACAACAGCCTGGTCTCCACCTCGGCCAAGGGCCAGATCAATGGCATTCTGTGCCCATCCATAGGACTGCCCATAGGATATAGCATTCATTCCGACGCCAATACACATGGTGACGGACATCTCATTACCAATGTTGATTTCCCGGACTTCATCCAGAATGGAGAACCGGCTGGACTGAATAGCTGATACATGCTTATGGTTAATAACAAAGACATATCTATCCTTTTCAACCTTTGTAATAATCGCATCATAGGACTGCATGTACTTTGTAATCTTTCGTTCAATTAATGCCGCCAGGAGAGACCTGCGGACTTCTTCTGTGCTGTTCATAGCTTCTTCAAAATTATCTATGAAAATAATTCCGGCAACCAGTCTCTGCTCCTGATTCTCCCGTATATAATGGCGAATCTCTGTTTCATCAAACATAAACATAGCCACAAGAAGATTCTCCGGATGATCAAATCCCACAAGACTGTTATGTTCTGCAAAATCCTCCACATGAATCCGGCAAAACTCTGTACGGTAAATCCGTCCGTTGTGGATAATTTCCACATAACACTTTTCTTCCATCTTTAAGATTTCTTCAAAATTAACCGATGGAAAAATCGTCTGAATACTCTTGTGAATGACCAGATTTCCGATAACTTCGACAAGGGCTTCATTCTGCCACATCAGCTTACCGCTGCTGTCTAAAACACCATAAGGCACTTCAAGACCGTGAAGCAGTTTCTTCTGCACCTGACCATACTCCAGCCCAAAATTAATCAATTCTTCTGCAAGCGCCGGTTTCGAGTAAAAAGATATGAGCACAGAAAACACCAGATGCACCAGGAAAAATACACCCATTAAACAGCCACAGCGGCGGTCTACCAGGAATACGCCCAATGTCATCAACGCAACAATAATATTAAGTATAATCGGCCATCTCAGGTACCACTTCAAGCGCCCCTTGATTTCCATATCGTTATTCATATTCTACCTCTTCATTTTCTGAACATCTCTTAATTTGGTAAAGACAACTTATCCTTTATTATAGCATTTTCAGTTGTCCCGGTAAATACCTTTCTCCTATTTCCAACCCAGTTGACATCTCACCTCCAATCCGATAAACTTATTTTATCATTATTTTGGAAGGAAGGTGTTACGTATATGAACCAGGTTTGTATTTTCTTTGCTCCGGGTCTGGAAGAAATCGAAGGTCTGACAGTTGTCGATTTAATGCGTCGTGCAGATATTCCGATTACCGTTGTTTCCATTGGAGATTCCTTAGAGTTGGAGGGTGCTCATGGCATTCGAATCACTGCCGATGCCCTTTTTGCTGATATGAATTTCTCAAACACAGACATGCTCGTCCTGCCAGGTGGTGCCCCGGGAACCTGCAACCTCGAAGCCTATGCCCCTTTGATGAACTTATTAAAAGAGTTTTATGCGAACAAAAAATATATCGGAGCTATATGTGCTGCCCCGATGATTTTAGGACATCTGGGATTTCTTAAAGGACGAAAAGCCACCTGCTATCCCGGCTTTGAGAAACACCTTGAGGGTGCCAGTCACGTTACGGAAACCGTTGTTGTTGACGACCATATTATCACCAGTCGCGGCCTTGGAACAGCTATTGATTTTGCCGCAGCCTTGATTTCTCTTTTAACAGATGCCGAGACAGCCGTCCGCATAAAAGAGGAAGTCATTTATTCTACAAAGAAGTAACTAAAAGGAGAAACTATGTCCGAACGAATTCAAAAAGCACTTACCAATCACGATAAAAATTATAACTGCTGCCAGTCCGTAGCCTGTGCCTACCACGACCTAGTCGGCGTTGATGAAGAAACCATATTTAAAGCCGGCGAAGCCTTTGGCCTTGGCATGGGCTGTATGGATGGCACCTGTGGTGCTGTCGCCGGGGCTGTTTTACTGGCGGGATTTAAAAACAGTTCAGCAAATCTTGCCCAGCCAGATTCAAAAGCCTCAACCTACAAGCTTTCTGCGGCTATTCTTAATGCCTTTAAAGAAAAAAACGGAGCTACCTGCTGCCGTGAACTAAAGGGGATTGATACAGGAACTCCTTTGCGTTCATGTCCAGGCTGTATCGAAGACGCTGCCGCTATTGCAGAAAAGATTCTTGATTTAAAATAATATCCAGACGTAAAAAGAGCCGGTGCTTTTAGCACCGGCCCTTCTTTATGTTCTAATATCTTCTCTTTTTATATTCTTATTACAAAGGCATTGGGTTAATCTTCAATACGAAGATTGCAATTCCGATGATAATAACAACTAATGCACTGTAAATCAACATTGGAACAGCATTTCTACGAACCAGTAAACCTTCTCTTCCTGCAGTACCACATGTTGCACAAGCAGCTACGATATTATTGATACATGTCATATTACCAATAGCGCCACCTAAGTTCTGAAGAGCAACGATTAATACCTGAGGCAGAAGCAGCAGGGATGCTGTTTCAAACTGTAATGTTGAGAACAAGGTATTGGATACTGTATTGGAACCGGAAATAAAGGAACCAAGTACACCAATCAATGGAGCCACAACGATATAGGCTTTACCTGCAACAGCTGCAAGACCTTTAGCCATAATCAGAAGCATACTTTCCATACCACTTGCATTAACATCTGTGTAACGGAATAACTGAACCATGGCAATACCGAAAACTAATGCAACGGCTGCTCCGGATACCTGTTTGAATGTATCCTGCCATGCCTTTTTCACCTGATCTCCCTTCATACCATGAAGCACGATTGTAAGAAGTGCTACCAGAAGGAATGGAAGAATACCAGGGTTCCAAGCCCACTTGAAGCTCCAGTTCAGACCTTCAAGACCTAACAAATTCTTAATACCAACAATAAATGCCTGGCCATTTAAAATAGCCTTCAAACCAATCTGTGGTACACGGGTTAATACAAGAATTACACCGATGATAACATAAGGAAGCCATGCTTTAAACATAGACATGTTTGTTTCAACCTTTGTAGATTCATCTTCCTGTACAGCTGTTGTAGAAAGCCATTCCTGTTCCCAAGCAGATTTCTCTGGGAAATCCCATTCGTCTTTTGGAATAAGGAAACCTTTTTTAGCTGCTGCCATTACGATTGGTAATGCAATTAATGCTCCCAACAATGCTGGGAATTCAGGTCCTAAGAAAATAGCAAAAATCAAATATGGTACATCAAATACGATTGCTGCAAAAATGATAAATGGAATCGCTTTTAATGCTGGTTTAAATGATTTTTCTTTTCCAAAGAACTTACACATCATTGCCATAGCAATGAAGATAATGATAGGACACACAATTGCATGAGGAATTGCGGACCATTTTGACAATGCCATCTTAAATGTTTCAACATTGCCACCCAAAGCTGTTACCTGATCTGCAACAACAGTGGTTGCTGTGTTTGTAGGTGTACCAACTGCACCGAAAGATACAGGTACACTGTTCAAAATCAGCGCCGTCATAGCGGCTGCCAGTGGTGGAAAGCCCAAGCCAATAAGCAGTGGTGCTGCTAAAGCTGCAGGTGTACCGAAGCCAGCGGCACCCTCAATAAATCCACCAAATACGAATCCGATGATAACCATCTGGACACGACGGTCCTGGCTGATACTACCAAAACCTTTGTTAATAACTGCCATAGCACCTGAACGTTTCAGTGTATTCATAATCAGAATAGCACCGAAGATAATCAGCAGTGTATCGATTGCACTTAAAAGACCATATACGGAATATACCGCAACGGTACCGATTTCCATCTTCCAGATGGCAAATGCAAGAATACCTGTGATAAGCCACGCCAGTGGCAGTGCCCGTTTTGCCGGCCAGTTAAATACGGCCATAACAACAACGGTAAAAATAAGCGGAACAAAAGCAATTAAAGCATACATGTTAAAATCCTCCTTTTTTCAATCCCATTTTACCCTTTTACTTCTTATGGATTTTGTGTTGTCTTTAAGTTCCCTTTACAGTGTTAATAATAATACAATAATTTTCATCCGTCAATAGTTTTTAGATAAATTGTACATTCTTAGCCTTATTTTTTAAACACTTTTGTTAAATATGTATCGGTTTTATACTTTTTTAATAATTTTTTCACATTATTTTTTGATTTTCATTGACCATATAACCTGTTTTTCGTTCAATATTTGTGCAGTTTGTACAAGTATAAATACAATAACCATAGAAAAACCTCGATTGGTTGAACCATTCAAAACACTTTTTGACCCTGTTTCCGTTATTTTTTTAACTATTCAATTTAACTTTTTTATTCCAAAAAAAGAAGCACAGCTCCGGATTCTATCCCTTTGCTGTGCTTTCCTTCTTAAATAACAGGTCCCATCGTATATATATCCATGGACTGGCTGTACTTAATGGTTTCCCCCTTCGTCTGCTCACCGGACAAAATCCGGAGCAGCTGGGCAAATGCTTCTTCTCCAACTTCTTCAATCGAAGCCCTGCCCTCTATAATCCGTCCTGCGTTTATATCCATATCATTCTGCATATGCTCATAGGTATTTGGATTACCGCAAATCTTCAATACCGGAAGAATCGGAAATCCCTGCGGTGCACCCCGGCCTGTGGAAAAAAGAATACACTGGGCACCGGTTGCTGCCATACCCGTAAGAATTTCAATCTCCCGGCCTGGTGTATCCTTAATCCAGAGTCCCTTTTCATCCGTAACAATATCCGTATATTCCAGAACTCCCTGAATCGGCTTTGTACCTGATTTCACAATAGCACCTAAGGATTTCTCTTCAATAGAACTTAAGCCGCCGGCAATATTTCCCGGTGTCGGCTGCCCTTTTCGCATATCACAACCCAATGATTTTGCCCGGGCTTCCATGGCAGCAACTTTTTCATAAATCTTCTCACCAACCTCCGGAGTTACACCCCGTCTTGCCAGAATATGCTCTGCGCCGATAAACTCCGTGGTCTCTCCAAAAACAACCGTGCCTCCCAAATCTACAATCTTATCCGCTACATAACCGATAACACAGTTCGATGCAAGTCCACTGGTAGCATCAGAACCGCCACATTTTATTCCCATGATATAGTTTGAAATATCCACCGGCTGTCGAAGAATTCCCGAAATCGCCATGGACAGTTTCTGTGCTGCTTTAACTCCTGCTGCAATGGCATTCGTCATTCCACCTAAATCCTGAATACCTATGACTTCTACCGGTTTGCCCGACGCTTTAATTGTATGATAAAGTTTCTCTACATCTGTGCCTTCACATCCAAGACTTACAATCAACACGGCTCCCGCATTGGGATGTAACCCTAATGCAATCAGCGTATCCGTTACCCGGTCTAAATCCGGCGGAAGCTGACAGCATCCCTGGTGATGAAGAAGCCCTTTGGTATTAATGGTCTGGGACACAATCGCATCCACCACTTCATTCGCACAAACAACACTCGGTATAACCGCTACATAATTTCTTGAACCGGCTTTTCCATCCGGTCTTACATATCCCATAAAGTTCATTCTGTTATACCTCCTGTCCTTCCAAATCGCCCCTGGCCCTCTGACTGTCCAGATTATGTACATGCACATAATCACCAACTAAAATATCTGCTATTGCGACGCCTATTTCCTCTCCATATTTAATAATTGGCTCGCCTTTTTTTATAGGTTTTACTGCCACCTTATGTCCATAAGGGATATCAGCCCTTAGCTTTTCCGGAACAGAATTTCCTTTTTTATCCCGGATATTTACGGACATTCCCGCCTTAACATCATTGGCAAAAATGGTGGCCACATTATCCTTGTCATTGACCTTTAGTGCTAAAATATCTGCCATTTACAACGCCCCCTTTTCTCTCGATAATTTCATTCTATCATAGGCTCCCCATCTTTTCTATGAAAAATAAGAGGATATCCATACGGATATCCCCTTTATAATTCCCATTATATGATTACGCCTTAATTATTCTACAACGTAAGGCATGATTGCGATATGTCTTGCTCTTTTAATAGCAACTGTAAGAGCTCTCTGATGTTTTGCACAGTTTCCAGTGATTCTTCTAGGAAGGATTTTACCTCTCTCAGAAATATATCTCTTTAACTTATTAACATCTTTGTAGTCAATTACAGCATTTTTATCTGCACAATATACGCAAACTTTTTTTCTTCTGCGTCCGCCACGTCTTCTCATTGGAGAATCGTTTCTTTTTTCTCTATCGAATGCCATTGTCATAACCTCCTAATCTTAATTCTAATTCTAATTCTAATGTTCGGGACCTAATGTTTAACTAAAAGGTAATTCCTCATCCAAACCATCCGGAATATTCATAAAGCCATCGCCTGCCGGAGCACTTGGTGCTGCTGCTGTTTCAGTTCTGCCGCCATAAGAAGCTGCGGACTGAGCACTAGCTGATTTGCTTTCTGCGAATTCCTGTTCTTCCACAATAACCTCAGTCGTATAGACTTTTACGCCATCGCGGTTTGTATAACTTCCAGTCTGGATTCTTCCGGATACTACAATCCGGATTCCCTGTCTGAAATACTTTTCTGCAAATTCTGCACTGCGACCAAATGTTACACAGTTGATAAAATCTGCATCTGCTTCGCCCTGACGTTTGAATGTCCGGTTTACGGCCAATGTATATCTGGCAACGGCTACCGGTTTCTCGCCCTGAGAATACCGTACTTCAGGATCTCTAGTTAATCTTCCCATCAAAATAACTTTATTCATTTAGACTTACACCTCTTTCTTTAATTAAGCGTCCTGTCTAATGCATAAATATCTAATTACATTTTCCATAATTCGAACACGCTGTTCAACTTCATTTGGACAATTAGAATCAGATTCGAAAGTGATGAAATAGTAGAAGCCTTCTTTCATCTTCTGAATTTCGTAAGCTAATCTTCTCTTACCCCATTCATCCACGTTTGTTACAGTTCCTCCGAAACGAGCAATTGTTTCTTTTACCTTTTCTACGGTAGCTGCTCTGTCTTCGTCTTCAATCTTTGCTGTAACAACAACGCATAATTCATACTTATTCATGCTGCTGCACCTCCTTCTGGTCTCTGGCCCTCTGTCTCTGCAGAGAGCAAGGAATTAAACATATCACAGTTTTCTATGATAACATAAAAAAAGACTTGCTACAAGTCTTTTTTCAAAGTTCTGATATTTTTTTCCACTAACTTCCGCGAAATCATAATCTGATGTCCGCATCCGGCACACTTTAATCGAAAGTCCGCACCAATTCGCAAAACCTCCCAGTCAAAGCTTCCACAGGGATGTTTCTTCTTTAAGCGAACCACATCTCCAACCTGAATATCCATAGCTTCACGCCCTTCCATTCTGCCACAGGGTAAAAAAAAGAAGCTACTGAGGGGAATCGAACCCCTGACCTACGCATTACGAGTGCGTCGCTCTACCGACTGAGCCACAGTAGCCTGCTTTTCTTATTATACCAAAATTCTTATGTTTGTCCAGTACCAATTCCTAATATTTGTTATGGACAACCTCCACACCCAGAAGGAAATCTTTTATCTCCAGTTCCCTTCCGTCATCCAGCACAGCCTTTCCGGAGAAACGCCCAAACACCTGATGCTGGTCCGTCATCACCAGTTTCATATCGATTTTGGCAGCACGGTCAAAAATCGGAATGAATTCACCCTCTAAACGTTCGTCAGAGGACAAAATTTCCCAAGGTTCCATATATAGCTGGTTGCCATCAAAATCCATAGGTATACAAATAGTAATCTCTTCCAGCTTATGAATTTTACCATCGCAATAAATCACATTTTCGCTGGCTGCTGAGCGGTCACTGAATCCATAACCGATATTCAAGCCAAACGGCACGCCATCTACCCAGCCGCTTCCGGTTCCCCAGTACCAGGTATTATCATATGTCCAGACACCTCTGCCCCAGTCCAGCACACCCATGGAATCCTCCGGTCGGAAACGCCACTGGGTTTCTCCAAGACGCAGACAGCCACTGGCCGGCATACAGTTAATCTTCTGATTATAATAAAATGCCTTCGGCTTCTCTTTCCACGGCGTAGCAATACACATGCTTTCTGTCGGTTTCTGCAGGAGCCATATCTCTGCATCCAAATCTTTGCCATCCTTAAAGTTTTTAAAATGACACTGTATACGGCGACGGTCAAAAACCATCGAATATTTCAGATGAACACGTTTATTCTGAAATTCAGCCTTCCCCTGATCCGAATGACTTCCCAGATGAAAACGCCCTAAAGGGAGAGGAATCAAAATCGTTTCCGTATGATGCTCTCCATTATCAAAATCCAGAACCGAGACGCTCACCATTCCAATATAACCCAGATCCGATATGGTGAAGGCTGCACCAAAATGGTCATTGGAAACCAAATAGTAATCCCACTCTTTAATCCGATGCCCCGGCGCCTTGATATGCTTCCGGTCATATTGCCAGATAAGATTTCTGGCCCAGCCCGGCTCATTAATATGCCCCTTTGCATCCAATAACGGCTGTTTCATCGTCACTTCATGCTGTTTCATAAAATCACCCCTTACATTCCCGTTCTACATCATCTTATAAATAAGCTGCTTTTCCGGCACCGGTTCTTTGCTCCGGAAGAATGCCCCATAAAACCTTTCCATCCACTCCTGCTTTAATGGTTCATTATGATGAACCCATGCCAAAACCTCTCCTTTTTTAACTTCATCACCCGTTTTCTTTCCCAGTACAATTCCGGTTTCAGGCTGTATAGTATCTTCTTTACGTTCCCGCCCTGCACCGATTTCCATAGCCAGACGTCCGATTTCCAGTGCCTGTACCTGCTCAATATAACCAGCCTCCCGTGCAGGGATTGGTGTTACATGAAGCGCCTTTGGAAGCAGTTCCGTATGCTCAAGCTGGTTTTCATCACCACCCTGGGCTTTAACCATCTCCTTGAATTTTGAAAACCCGCTTCCATCTGCAATAACCTTTTCTAATTGTTTCCGTCCATCTGCTTCACTTTCAGCAAGTCCGGCTTCCAGCAAAATCACCGCACCTCCACGCAGGCATAATTCCGTAAAATCCTTTGGTCCATGCCCCCTCAGAGTATCTACCGCTTCTTTAACCTCCAGAGCATTTCCCACGCTCATCCCCAGAGGTTCATTCATATCCGTAATCATCGCCCGCACTTTCTTTCCACAGGCTTCTCCAAGAGAAATCATCATTCGTGCCAATTCCACTGCGGCTTCCGGTGTCTTCATAAAAGCACCGCTGCCATACTTAACATCCAGGTCAATCACATCTGTACCCGCCGCCAGCTTTTTAGACATAATACTGGATGCAATTAAAGGAATCGAAGCTACCGTTCCCGTAACATCCCGAAGTGCATACAGTTTTTTATCCGCCGGAACCAGCTGGGCTGTCTGTCCAATAATACCTATTCCTATTGTATTCACCTGGTGAATAAAGGTTTCCTTATCCAGATAGCAGTTAAATCCACGAATAGACTCCAATTTGTCAAGAGTTCCTCCCGTGTATCCCAGTCCCCGTCCTGACATCTTTGCCACCTTCGCCCCGCATGCCGCCAGCATGGGGCCCAATGCCAGTGTTGTTTTATCGCCAACACCACCCGTCGAATGTTTATCTACTTTAATTCCCTGAATCGGACTCAGGTCAATAACATCCCCGCTGTGCATCATAGCCATTGTCAAATCCGCCGTTTCCCTAACGTCCATTCCGTTTAACACAATGGCCATCAAAAGGGAACTCACCTGATAATCCGGTATATTTCCCTCAACATACCGGGAAATCCACCACTGAATTTCTTCTGTTGTCAGGCTCTTTTTATAACGCTTCTTCTCGATAATATCCACAAAACGCATTGCTTTTCACCCCGCCATCCACATTTTTTATTGAATTCCGTGAATCTCTTTATAAGTGTCGCAAAATATATCCGCCATCACCTTATACCCATCCTGAGTCGGATGCACACCATCCTGAAAACCGCGGCTTACCCCGGCTCTCTCCAAATATTGCGGAAACTTCTTTTGGAAATCAATCACAGGTATCTGGTTCTTCGCACAATACTCCAACAACCACTTTCGATACCCTGCAAATAATTCCATCGTATATTCTATGCTGTAAAAACTAAACCAGCCATTTTTCAGCATCTCACCATCAATCTGCAGGGGTATCCCAACAATCACCGGTATATCAGACCGCCGGGCTTTCTGAATCATCATATCCAGGCTTTCCTGCGTGTGAGCCTGGGGAATTCCCATCAGTATATCGTTTGCCCCTGCCATAATAAAAACTTCCTTTGGCCTGTTAAATACAACGTCCTCTACAAAACGGACATTCATACCATCTGCCGTGTCCCCATTCTCACCTTTATTTAAAATATCAATGCCTAAAATCCGGCTTGCCAGATAGGGCCACGCATACTTTTTATTTGCTCCATAACCATATACAACACTGTCCCCAAGGCAAACTAAATCTACCTTCGCCATCCTTCACACCGCCCTGTTTCTCTACTTATCATCAGTATAACACAAAAGGGACATTGCGGAAATTCCAGTCCACAATATCCCTAAATTTTAATAATACATAATAACCGGTACACCTACTTCAATATTCCAGAAAATAGTTGATGCCGCATCATAAGGTGTATTGATACATCCATGCGAGCCATCATTAATGTACTCACTGCCACCATACACAGAACGCCATAAAGAATCATGAATTCCTACACCGCCAACAACCTGCAGCCAGAAATTAACCGGAGTCCTGTAATCCTCACCAACCAGTATCGTATTCTGACTACGGCTGTTGATAAAATAAACCCCCGATGGCGTTCCATGGCCTGTATTCATCGTTCCCGATGTAATCGGTGTAGATACAAGCAGTCCACCATTCAGGTAGTACCACATATACTGTCCTGATAAATCAATCTCTACATAGGTATTCCCAATATCATTATCTGAATTTGGATCAATGTTATGATATGGGGTCATATAATAAGCCGGGTCACGGCTTACCACCCGTTTATTATTAATATCATCCATCAAAAGGCCAATCTCTGTATCAACATCCGTTCCCCATCCATAGCTTCCCGGATTCAAAGTGATCTCATATCCCCGGGAACTCCAAAAGTTTCTATAAGAGTTAACCGTATCATGCCGGCCAGCCAGCTCATTAAGATAACCATAAGCTTTATCCCTGTCCACATAGAGACCGCCATCTTCTCCCCGGCTTACCCAGCCACGAATCTGGTCTCTGCCAATCTTTTCCTCTGTTCCATGGAAATTATAGGTTATCTCTGCCTGACACAACTCATCTACTTTTTTTAATTCATCCTGTATCTCCGGAGACTCAGAAGTAATTGTCGGCATCTCATAGCAGCCTGCTTCTTCCAGATTAATCTCGGATTTACCATTATTCATGGCATCTCCAATGGCCTTCACCAGTTCATCCCATTTAATCGTATTTCCAACGCTGGCTTCAACCAGATTAACACCATTCTCATCAATGGTCAGCGATGCATTTGTCGGCGGTACCATCTCCTGATTCACACACCGAAGCCTTTGAATCTGCTGTTCCAGCTTCGCCTGGTCCCACTCATAGGCAGCTTCAATTGTATAGTCCGTCCGGGTAAAAAACTTGACAGGCCATGCCCATCCCATCTCTTTTTTCTTTATGGTATCAACTTCATCAAAGTTATAGCTAAATCCAATATCCTTTCCAGAAAGGGTTTCCGTCTGTCCATCAATGGTCGTTATCGTTAATTGATAGTCCTTCATCGACTCTTCAAGGGCTTCTTTAACATTTTTAGGTGATGCATCCGATACATCTCCACCATTAATAAAGGTATTTGGATAAAATACCTGATAAAAGTAAATTACAATTCCCAAATAACAGAGAAGTAGTGACCCCAGCACACTTGATGTAATAATAATTGCTAATTTTTTCTTGTCCATTTCCTGTTTTCCTGATTAAATCCAAAAAGCTCCTGAATTTAATATTTCCTTTTCTGAATAGAATTATATCTGCGTTGCATACTAACCTGTGTAAACCCTTTAACCGATTTACAAAATGAATTTTGAAAGGAGTCTGCAACATGAGTAAAAATGCTTGTATCCAGTGTTCTATTAAAGAATGTAAACACCACAGCGGCGACGAAAATTACTGTACTTTAAATCAGATTAAAGTCGGAACCCACGAAAGTCATCCAACTAAGGTTGAATGTACCGACTGTGAATCCTTCGTTTTCGAAGCTTAATCTCTATCGTCCTCCAAGAGGACTGAAAAGTGGGCAGCTCTGTAAGCAGCTGTCCACTTATTCTTTTTATGAAAATTCCATGAAATAGGCCGCTTCAAAGGCTTCATTCGGCTGAATACACTGCACCCAGTCCTTCTCAGCCAGTGTTCCGGAAAATCCCTCTCTGTCACAGCGTCCATACCATGGTTCTATGCAGACAAAAGGTGCCTGCTTATCTGGTGGCGACCAGACCCCAAATAAAGGAGCGGCAAAAGTCACTGTAACATAAGGCCTTTTATCCGGCCGCATTAAATAAACTCTCGTCGTCTGTTTCTCAAATATCATCGTATCCTTCTTAAATGTGCCCCTCTCAAATTTGTAAAGGCCATGTTCCAAAGGTAATTCCTGCTCTTCAGGTTCATAAAGTCCCCTGCGGCTCAGAGAATGATATTTAGGATTCCCCCTGCCTTCCATGTCAAACCCTATATAATAATCGGTCTGTCCATGTTCGTTGTCCAGTGGACAGCGAAAAGCCGGATGTCCTCCTATAGAAAAATACATCGGTTCTGTATCTTTATTCGTCACAACCCACTTTACTTCCAAAATCCGTCCCCTCAACCGGTAACGAATCGCTAAATGAAAGTCAAAAGGATAACTCTGTTTTGTCTTCTCATCAGAATCCAGAACAAACCATATCTGGTCATCTGTTTCCGCACTCTTGCTAAAAATCATATCCCGTGCAAAACCATGGCGCTGCATGCGATATTCATGGCCATTATGACGGTACGTCTGTCCATTAAGCGAACCCACAATCGGGAACAGTACAGGCGAACGTCTTCCCCAATAGTCCGGATCACCATTCCATATATATTCAGTCTTTGTTGTTGCACTCTTAACAGACATTAATTCTGCACCCATGTTGTTAATATAAACAACCAGGTCATCATTTCTAAGCAGATAAAACCGGGATACCTGTTTCCTCTTAAAAAGACCCATATTTCCACCCCCGACATCAATCATGTCAAACTACATTAATTTTAGCATATTACCGTAAATATAACAATGCAGAGTTCCATAATTTTTATCAATAACTAAAAGTTATTGTTTCGATAAATTTTATGTATTTTACTTTTTTAAGCCTTAATCCTATAATACAGATAGGTTATATTATTAACGGGATGTGACGCCGACAGATGGTTACTGTATCCTTACCGTCTGTCGACGTATTTAGCCCCGAAACTGCCATTTTAGATATATGCCTAAGCTCTCAATATAAAAAGAAGCATCACTTGCTATCGTCCTTGCATCAGTGATACTTCTTTTTTTGCATTCATCTTCCAATTTTCTAACTTTTCAATCTATTTTTCTTGATTTTTTGGAGTTCCAGTTACCGCTCCATACTGCTCCGGCATCTGCATAATATACATATTGAAAATCTTTATGCTCCTCCAGATATTCCACTGTAAATTCCATAAACTGATTCATCGCATGAGTCCTTGGACGATTTTTCAGACAGAAGAATCCTATATCCCAATTAAACCCTTCTTTTATCTCCAATGCCTTGATATGCGGCAGGGGATTTTTCTCAATTAAAGGCCTCGGCAAAATAGATACGCCAAAATTAGAATCGACCAGTTTCAACAGGAAATCCCACTGACTGCTCTTTGCTATGACCTTTGGTGTAAACCCGGACTGCATGCAGAGCTGCATAATGTCATCATACAACAGATACTGCTCATTAACTAAAACAAAATTCTCATCCTTCACATCATGGATGCTGATACTATCAACTTCTGAATAGGCTTTATTTGTATTCACCACCAATACACCTTGGTCATGAGTCAGCGGAATCACCTGCAAATCCTTAGCAATCGGTACATTTTCCGAAAGCATACCCAGGCCTAAATCCAGCCGGTCCTCCCTCAGCGCCGCATTAATATCCTTTGTTCCTTCTCCCGAAACCGATATATTAATTCCCGGATAACGTTTCCGAAACTCACATATCAATTCAAAATAAGACAAAAATCCAAGAATATTCGGTATGCCAATCTTAATTTCACCTTGATTGGATAAACGCACATCCTCTATGGTTTTATAAATATCGCGAAACTGCTGAATCAGAAAAACCGCTTTTGTAAACAGCGCTTCCCCCGTATCTGTAAGTTCAAAGCTTTTGTTGGTCCTGGCAATCAGCACCGTATTCAATTCCGTCTCCAGCAGCCGAATACTCTTACTCAGTGCCGGCTGGGACAAATGCAGATTTTCGGATGCTTTCCTGAAATTTTTAGTTTTCGCCACTTCTACAAAATACTCTAATTGACGAATGTCCATAACCTCACCCCTTTGTTTTTTGTTTTCCCATAATTATTTACCCTTTGCTGCTTCTACATGTTCTCCAATCAAAGCCCACACTCCCGGATACTCCCCAAGTCCCTTTATCCGGCATGTCGTCTGATATCCTGCTTTTTCTGCAAGCATTTTCCACGAAGTTTCTGAATCCCCAGACATATCTAAAACAGCATGTCTGCCCGCTGCTATCATTAATGGATAGAGAATAATCTGATGAACTTTATCTTTTTGTTCACGAATCTTCTCTAAAATGGCCTCAAAATCGGGCTGGCCTTTAAAGGTTCCTACATAAACATTATTATATCCCCGCTGCTTCAGTTCGGCATCCATCTGTCTATAGGCCTCATTATCCGTCTCTTCTGTGCCATGTCCCATAAATACAACTGCCACTCTGCTATCCCTGCATTCCCTCGTCTCTTTCAGAAGGATATCGGCCAATTGCCTGTAATCCTGCAGCTCTGATAAGACCGGTGCTCCCACTCGGCATCTTGTAAAATGCTTTTCATAAGTTTTTACAACTTGAAGCAGAAATTCATACTCTTTTCCCCAGGTCATATAAGTGGGTTGCAGAATAACCTCCGGGCACCCCTCTGACCAGAGTTTCTCCAACATATCTTCCACCTGGTCTACATAAATCCCATCTCGTTCTTTAAGGATTCGGATAATCTTTTTACTCGTAAAGACCCGTCGGATTTCATATTCCGGATAACGCTCTGACAAAGCTTTTTCAATGGCATCTATTGTCTTTTCACGCGTTTCTCTATAGCTGGTTCCAAAGCTGACGACTAGCAATGCCCCTTTTTTATCAGATTTCCACATATCCCTCTGCCCTCTGCTCCTTAAGCCTTTTTTACAGTATACCATGAATTTCTTACAAAATAACAGCAAAAATACGAAAAGCCGCATTGTTCTCAGAACAATGCGGCTTACCTGCACAGAGCCGTCTCGAACGCAGTTCGAATTCATATGGCGGTGCTCTCTTATAACTCTTCAGAAACTAATTTTAGTGCGGCTTCGATGACTTTGTCCATATCGTAATACTGATAATTTCCAAGTCTTCCACCAAAAATGACCTTGTCTTCCTTTTCAGCCAGCTTTTTATAAGACTCGAACAACGCATTGTTCTGCTCATTATTTACCGGATAATAAGGTTCCATGCCAACCTTCCACTCGGAAGAATACTCTCTTGAAATAACGGTTTTCTCCTGAGTTCCAAATTCAAAATGCTTATGCTCAATAATTCTTGTATAAGGAACTTCCCGTTCTGTGTAATTGATAACCGCATTTCCCTGATAGTTATCACAGTCAAGGACTTCTGTCTCAAAACGAACGGAACGGTATTCCAATGCACCAAGTTTATAGCCAAAGAATTCATCAATCATTCCGGTAAAGACCGTTTTATCTGCGATATCCGGATTTGCTTTAATAAACTCAAAGTAATCTGTATCTGTTTTGACATCAATGCCATCCAGCATCTTTTCAATAATCTTTGTATATCCACCCATCGGTATGCCCTGAAAACGGTCATTGAAATAATTGTTATCATAGGTAAAGCGCAATGGCAGACGTTTGATAATAAAAGCCGGAAGTTCTGTACAATCTCTTCCCCACTGTTTTTCTGTATAGCCTTTTACCAATTTTTCGTAAACATCACGACCTGCTAAAGATAATGCCTGCTCTTCCAGATTCTGTGGTTCCCCAATCTGAAGTTCCTCTATCTGTTTTGCAATGACAGCCTTTGCTTCCTGAGGTGTACGAATATTCCACATCTTGCTGAAAGTGTTCATGTTAAATGGCAGATTATATAATTCATCTTTATAAATAGCAACCGGTGAATTAATATAATTATTAAATTCAGCAAACTGATTAATATATTCCCAAACAACCTTATTTGATGTATGGAAAATATGTGCACCATATTTGTGTACATTAATTCCCTCTACCTCTTCACAATAAATATTTCCTGCGATGTGAGGTCTTTTATCAATAACCAGACATGTTTTTCCCTTTTTCTTAGCTTCATAAGCAAATACTGAACCAAATAAACCTGCACCAACTACTAAATAATCATATCTCATTGTTTTTACCCCTTATTGATATTTTTCCAGCTCCAGATATTTTTCCCAGAACTCGTAGGATGTTAAATATTTACGTCTTGCATAGTAAGCAGCATCTACTTTCGCGTGCTTCTTCTTGTAAGCTTTCATAACCGCAAAGTATTTTTTGACTATTTCATTAAAGCGTTTTTTGTCAAGATATCTCAGCTCACCTGTTTTTGTATAAGGATTTACAGCCATAACACTATCTTTAAGGCACTGTGCCTGCGGATTATAATACCAGTCATAAGCTACAACTGCAGGTCCTTTGCGAAGAAGACTCTTTGGCCATAATATATGTCCGTTAAAGGTAAGTCGATACAACAGGGTATCTAATGGTCTTCGAATATCCTCTTTATATGCAGAATCAATGTCCAATCCCAAGTTGCCATATTCGTCCAAATCCCTCATTACAGCATTTCGTTTAGACATGGCATCCAGACGTTCCTGACATTTTTCCTGTTCGATAAAGGCCGGCCCCTTCAAATAATCGATAACTGCATCCAGAATTAAATCTGCTGCTTCATAGTTAAAGCGAAGAAGTTCCGATAAAAGCAAGCCCATAAAACGTTTCCAGATACGTTTTTTTCGAGGACTTGGATTACATGCCTCTGCAATCAGAAAGTTTCTAAATACCTGATAATACTCCATAAAGTAATTAAACTTCATTACAAAGCCCATATGCCATAAACAAATACCATTCATAGTAATGAACTTCGCACGGTTACGCAGGCTGAATTCTGTATCATCTACACGGATGAATACCGGCAGTGCATAACCATTTCGCTCTATCATTTTAGCTGGAATACAACAATACCACCATCCGGCATAAGAGTCTTTTTTATCGGTATCCGACTCTTCTAATTTAACAATATTCGATATCTCTGTAACAGATTCGCATTCTTTTGATGGGTTCTGTCCGCCATCGCCACCGATAAAACCAACATCCTCATGGAATTCGTCCATCTGCTCATAACAGAGCATCGCCCCACTGATAATATGATTTTTATAAGCTCTTTTCTGCAGAAGAAGTAATATATAAGTTCTTCGGATACTTTCAGATAATATCTCCACATCATCATCCATGAGCAGCACATTGGTAGCCTTTGGGCTCTGTGCCAAGGATTCAATCATACCTCGTGTAAATCCACCGGAACCACCGACATTCTTATTTGGATGATAAAAAATATGTTCACTTTCAACTTCAGCCCGGTCAAGGGACCGTCCATTATCCACAACATGAACATAAATATTCTGACCGACAAAGTCTTCTGAAAGAAGTTCTTCTTTCATCATCTTCAGATTCTGACGGATAAAGTCTTCTTTTTTAAAGGTTGTTGTCGCTACCGATAAAACAACCGGATTAAACTGTTTCTCATTCACTTCCGCATAGTAACCACCGCCAAAAATGCGACAGTCTGAGAAGGAATGAATTTCAAATCCAATCAGTGTTTCCTTCGTCTCCGGCAATTCTACAGTTATTTTCTGCTTTTCTTCACATTTAAAACGTCTCTTAAAAAACACCTGTCTTTGAGCTGCCACCTGTACCAGATGATACCCGGAAAGCACTAACTCAAATTCGCCGTCAACTTCCAACTCCAGTGTAACTTTTCCAATATTCGTATACTCTTTCCATTTTTTTATAGAAATAGCATTCAAGTACGTGGCAAAATCACAGATGGTGTATCGGGACATAACCATACAATGGTTTTCACTATCATATATCCCCTGCCCTTCTCTGCAAAACAAAGCATGATAATTCGTATATCTGTCTTTATCTGGAAAAAGTATATTTTGCAATTTAATGTTCATATTATTTCTTTCCCTCCAGTTCCAAATAATCTGTCCAGAATTCCTGACTGATTAGCTGTTCATAATTTTCTCTGTAATCTCTGCAAGCTGTATCAAATCGCTGGTCAATTAAACGAAATACTTTAAATAAGTCGCGATAGGCTTTTATAAGATTCCTTCCGCTTCGTTTAACACCTGCTCCGTTTCCATTATTATCAACATAAATAACTTCTTTCTGTCGATATAACTCGTATATATTCGGCCACGGAATAACCACCTTCGGTTTTTCACTGACAGCCGGGAAAAACGTACCGTTCATCGTCAATGTCCGAAACAATCGTACAGGCACCGATGGCACTGGTTCTTCCGTCTGATAATTTTCTAAATCTAATTTTCCCAGACCATGGTAACCTTCATAGTCTTTCAACGGTCTGGACTTATAGTTGTATTTGCCTAGGCTTTGGTGAAGTGCCAGGGTATCCGTATGATAAAACCAGTCAAATCCCCGAAGAAAGTCCACCGCTCCCTTTAAATTCAAATTCACATATTTATAACGGTATTTCCCCAGATTACTGCTGACCGCCACAAATAATTCTTTTTTAAAAGCATTCTTACTATAATTCGGATAGTGAATAGCATTAATGATTCCAAGATTTCGAATATCATAGTATTCGACTGCTCCCGGCATCTTATTTTGAAATGCCTCATGCCATACACATATTCCGTTCAGCATGATAAAACCCTTAGCCCGAAGTCCAAATTCAATATCGTCCCGATGAAGGAACAATGGCAGGGGCAGTTTTTCACTCTGTATCTGCGTCACAGGAATACAGGAATACCACCAGCCTACATATTCTATAGACTCTTCTACTTCATTTGCCACGATATCAGATATAAGGCTCAAATCGTAATCCATCTTTAAAGCCTTAATGTTCCCCTGATTCCAGACAGCTCCACTCTCATACTGCATTGTCGGCTGGTCCAAGCGAATCAAGGCTCCACCCAGCACATAATCTTTATATTCCGGTTTCAAAAGAGTAAGGAATATATAGTTACGTTCCAAAGATGCCGTTGATATCATAGCATCATCATCCATGAGAAGTATATGAGTTAGTGTCTTTTTACCGCTCATATGCTCTATCATTGTTCGGGTAAATCCACCAACACCTCCCAGGTTTTTATTTGGTACTATCTTAATATCCCTGAGGTCAAAATCTTTTTTATCCAGTGTCCCGGCATTATCCGAAATACACACACTGTAGTGTCCATAGGAAAGTGCCTTCGGATTATCTAAAATCCCCCCTGTGAGCATATCCATATTTCTCTTGACATAGGCTTCCCGTTTAAATGTACAAATGCCTATTCCTATCTGTATATCCGCTTTTTCAAGTTTTTCTGGAGTTCCATAATGGCCTCCATAAATTACTGTATCATCTTTTTGAGATGTGATAACCACACCGATGATACCCTCAGATGGTAATTTCCCAAGGGAAATTCTATGGCTCAGCCTTTCCTCGGATTTCAGTTCCATGCGCCCTAGGGTCTTTGATACAACCACATTTCCAGCCATTTTCTTATGATAAAAAGCAATCTGTAGATGACCGCAAAAATCTAGGGTAAAATCAAGAGCCTGCACCTGGGTGTATTTCTTCCATTTCCCCGCTGAAAAACTATTAAAATAAGTTGTTAAATCTAAAATTCCCTGCTTTTCCAAAAGGAAGGTCTGTCCACCCTCATTTAAAGAGCCCTTTTCCCCACGGAAGTACAAAGCCTCTTCCGATTCAGGACTCTCAGGAAATATTACTTTCTGTATAATCATAGGTTATCCTCGTCTTTAATTATCTGTTAACCTGCATATATTCATCGCAAACTTCCTGAACCGGACCGCTCTTACGAACATGGCCCTTTTCCAGCCAGATGGCATGGTCACAGAGGTGCTTCACGGATTCAATATCATGGGATACGTAAAGCAGTGTCGTCCCACCATCCAGCATCTCTTGCATTCTTCCATAACACTTCTGCTGGAACTGATAATCACCAACAGATAAAATTTCATCTACTACTAAAATATCCGGCTGAACCATAGTCGCAATAGCAAAGCCAAGTCGTGCCTGCATACCAGATGAAAAATTCTTAATCGGCACATCCAGAAACTGCTGCAATTCTGCAAATTCAACGATTTCTTCAAAGTGTTCCTGCATAAATTTTCTGGAATGTCCAAGCACCGTTCCATTCAGGAAAATATTTTCCCGGGCTGTCATATTATAATCAAAACCGGCTCCCAATTCAATCAGCGGAGCAATATTGCCACGTATATCTATGGTTCCCTTATATGGTTTTAAAATACCACAGGCCGCTTTCAGCAGAGTGGATTTTCCCGACCCGTTCACACCAATAAGGCCCCAGGACTCTCCACGTTTTACCTTCAAGGTTACATCCTGAAGTGCGAGGAATTCCTGAAACATTAACTCACGTTTAATGAGTTTTACAAAATATTCTTTTAAATCACTGACCTTTTCTGACGCCAGATTAAATCGAATCGTCAGATTGTCAATATCTACAACATAATCTTGTTCCATCTTCTGCACTCCTAGAAATATAAAATGAATTTATCCTGGGCTTTTTTAAATACAAATAATCCGAAAGCCAGCATGATAAATGCGAAAATCCAGCCGCCCCAGAAAACCTGAGCCGATGGAAAGTGTCCGTAAAGTACTAAATCTCTAAAATGTTCTACATAATAATAAGCCGGATTCACTAATGTCACAATGCTCTGCAGCCATCCAGGCAGCATCTCCAATGGGTAAAATAATGGCGTCAAATATTGCCATGCCACCATAAAGGCACCATAAATATACTGCATATCTCTGAAAAATACGTTGGCTGCTGAAAGGAAAAATCCCATACCACAGGCAAAAATATACACCTGAATAACCAAAACCGGTGTCGCCAGCATATGCGGCGAAAACGGTGTTCGTGTTACAATCATAACCAGAAGCAGTGCTCCTAATGAAAATACAAAATCAACCATCGTACTCGTAATTCGAGACAAGGTAAAAATATACTTTGGCACATATATCTTCTTAATCAATGCCGCATTATCCAATACAGAATACATGGCCATCGTCGTAGAATTTCGAATAAAGTCGAAAACCGCCTGTCCCGCTAAAAGATATACCGGGAAGTTTTCAATCCCCGCCCGGAACATATGTGAAAATACGACAGTCATTACAATCATAATGAGCAGTGGATTCAATATACTCCAGAGATAACCGAGAAAGCTCCGGCGATACTTCAGTTTCAAATCTCTGACAACCAGCTCCCGCAATAAGTCTTTATACTTGATAAACGTATGAATACGCTCACGCATCAGAACCATAATAAGAATCTCCTTGTTTTAAATTTCATTTATCCTCTGTATCCAGGACCGGTTCCAAAAACTAATAGGAATCACGGCGTCCTTTAAAGGCCAGCACAACTGCCGGAAAAATAAGAAACCGGGTATAACGCATCAGCCATACCGCTTTATTCTTTACACTGTTATAGGCACCCGGATTACGTTTTTTAATAAACCCGTCCAGCGCAACCGCTTCCCGCCGTTTTCCGCTTCCCAATGGGAAACTGATATAAATCTTAATCTGGCTGGTCAGCATCTCACCAATCGCTCCATTAATATAAGCTCTCTGTGCTTCGCTGAGTTTACCATCCAGACGCTCTACATATTTTTCCAGACGTAGCAAAACATGCAGATGATTCTTCAGATTCGCCTGCATCTTTTTTATCGACATACTCTGTCCCGGCCGTCCAAGCCGGTAGCAATACACAGATGGTTCCAGGAATATCAATGTATTCACATAAGGAATCGGAAATAAAATATATTCCATATCTACATAAAACATATGCTCATCTATATTAACCCGCATCTCCCGCAGAAGTTCTGTCTTAATCGTCATCGCATGGATATTAATCAGTGTTTTTCCAACAATATCCTCCATGTGATAAATCCGGTTATACTCCAGCTCCTCAAAAGGATGCTCCTGCCGTTTGGTTGGCTGTTTTGTTTCATGGTCCATCCATGTGTAGTTGTTTCCAACTACATCCACATCCAGCCGTTTTAACATCTTAATCAATCTGCAGAAATTCTCTGTATTCACCCAGTCATCGCCATCAACAACCTTAAAATACTTTCCGGCAGCTTCTTTAATACCTGTATTAATCGTGGAACCATGTCCACCATTCTTCTTCGTAATTACCCGAAAAGTCTGAGGATAACGTTCCTCATAAGCCTTCCCTATCGCTTCTGTAGAATCCGTGGATTCATCATTGACAATAAGCACTTCCAAATCATCCATAATATCCGCATGAATAAAGGATTCCAGCCCATCCGCCAAATATGCTTCCACATTGTAACTCGGTACAACCACTGTTAATATTTTTTCACTCATATGGCTTCCCTTTCTGGATTTCTTTTTCTTCCATTCTTAGCATCTTTCTATTTTAAAGCTTTTATACAGGTTTGTCAACGAATAGAGTGGCTCTGTACCTGTGTCCCCAAATCATCCTCATTTCCCGGGGAATAGTCATTACAAGGCTCCATATTCCAGGCAATACTCTCTCCATCACTGACTGCCTTAATACTCCCTTGTTTATCTGTCCGATACACAGGAATCTCCATCACTTCCAGTTTATCCATCACATCTTTGTCCGGATGTCCATAGGTATTATCCTCACCACAGCTGATAACTGCAAATTCCGGAACCGTTTCCTGTAAAAATGCATAGCTGGTAGAAGTTGCTGAGCCATGATGCCCTAAGACTAAAACATCACTGTCCAAATCCATCCCCGAACGGCACATGGCTTCTTCACTGTCGGCCTCTGCATCCCCCATAAACAGAAAACTATTCTCTCCATCAACCAATTTAATAACTATAGAATTATCATTATGATTACTGCTTATCGTCTGTGGTGCCAGAATGGTAAACTTTCCAGTCCCAAACCGGAACTCTGTCCCCACTTTTGGATGCCAGACTTCTGCCCCTTCCGCTGAAACACCCTCAATAAAGGAACGATAGATTTTACTGTCCTGCTCATAATCCGGACCAATGACATTTTCAACATTAAAGGCACTCAGGCAGCCCACCAGGCCAGAAATATGGTCTTCATGGTAATGGGAGGCGATTAAGTACTCGATATCTGTTACCCCTTGCTTCTTTAGATAGGACACCAGAAAACTTGAATGGTTCCTGTCCCCGCCATCATACACCAGATTTTTACCGTCGGATTGGACAAGTATTGCCAGCCCCTGACCCACATCAATGAAATGAATGGTCATTTCATAGTCCTCTTCCGCTGAGAGGATATTTACCGCTCTACTCTCTATCTGATACCCCTTATCTGTCTCTGTCTGCGTTGGTATCGTCTCTGTTTCCGGGGCTGTTGACGTACACCCTGTCAGAACAAAAGAAAGCATATATATTAAAATTATAGTCATAAGGCTCCGACGGCCTCTTTTTTTATTTAAAATCATTCTTTTCCCCCATATTTCTATGATATTATCCCTATTTAGTCAAATTATAACATAAAATGATAAAAAAAGAACCAGAAACACCCCACAGATAAGGGATTTCTAGTTCTTTATATAGTGTCGAAGCGACGGGATTCGAACCCACGACCTCTGCGTCCCGAACGCAGCGCTCTACCAAACTGAGCCACGCTTCGATGTGCTTTATTATTCTACCTTCTTTTATCCAAAAAATCAATATATAATTAACAATTTGTTCACATTATCCCCACATACTTTTCACAATCACTGGATATACTATAACCATCAAAAAAATATTTTTGATATTTTTTTCATAACATCCATTCGTAAAGAATGGACCCCCTCCCCCTTTTTAATGATACGAATACAAAAAAGCCGCCTGAGACGGCTTTTTTGTATTCGTATTTTCTATTCCTTTAAATTCAGTTTGGCAAAGGCATCAGCAAAAGCATTGTTCAATGGCTGTTCCGCCTCTTTTTTCTGCTTATTCAAATATTTTTGAACATCCTTTTTGCTCACACCGGCACCTTCCTTTTTCCGGCGTTCCTGGAAAATAGACAGTCTTTCTTTATAGCCGCATTTGCACACAAAGGTCTGGGCATCGCCTTTACCAACCATCTCCATTTTCTTATGGCATTTTGGACATCTGGCATTGGTTGTCCGGGCCAGCGTTTCACGATAACCGCATTCCCGGTCCTGGCAGACCAGCATACGGCTGTTCTTTCCTTTGACATCCAGCATACGTTTACCGCACTGAGGGCATTTTGTATTCGTCAGATTCTCATGACGGAATTGTCCCTGGCCGGAACGAATTTCCGAAATAATTTCTTCCGTATACCGGCGGATATCCCGAAGAAATACGTCCTTTTTCAAACGTCCTTCTGAAATGTCCAGAAGTTTTTTCTCCCAGTCCGCAGTTAATGCAGGTTTCTTAAGGTCTTCCGGCACCAGTTCCAAAAGCTGACGGCCCTTTGATGTGATATGAATATCCTTGCCCTTTTTCTCCATCAAAAAGCTGTTGAAAAGTTTATCAATAATATCCGCACGGGTTGCAACCGTACCCAGATTTCCTTTTTCCATAGCTGTCAGAAGTGTAGCTTCATTATAAAGTGCCGGTGGTTTTGTCTGACCTTCATTGATTTTCACCTGGCTGACCATTCCTGCCGGTCCCTCTTTAATCTCAGGAAGGAGCTGCTCTTTAACATCATTTTCTTCCTCTTCCTCACGAAAATCCTCATAAGCCGACTGCCATCCTGCCTCTTTCATAATCCTGCCCCTGGCTGTGAAGGTTTCTCCCTTACAGGTTCCCTTTAAGGTCGTCTGCTCATACTCACACGGCGGATAAAGCACTGCTGCAAAGCGGCGTACAACAAGGTCATATATCTTACGTTCCTCACTGGTCATGTGGTCTAGCTGAACATACTGCTCTGTCGGAATAATCGCATGATGGTCTGATACTTTACTGTCATCTACAAAGCTTTTATTGGTACGAACCGGTCCCGTTATCAGCTTTCCTACAATCTTCCGATAAGGACCTACACCACAGGCTTTCAAGCGTTCCTTTAATGTTTCCGCCACATCTTTGCCTATGTATCTTGAATCCGTTCGGGGATAGGTAAGAACTTTATGGTTCTCATAAAGCCGCTGCATAATATTCAACGTTTCCTTCGCAGAAAATCCAAAGCGTTTATTGGCATCTCTCTGAAGTTCTGTCAGATCATAGAGTCCCGGCGAATAGGTCTTCTTTGTCGTTCTGTGGACCTGATTAACTATCAGTTTTTCATCCTTCACCTGTGTATAAAGTTCTTCAATCCGCTCTTTCTTAAAGGTTCGGCTGCCATTTGACTTTGCATCCTGCCAGGTCCATGTAACACCGGCACAGGACAGGGTTAATCCATAATATTTCTCCGGTTTAAAATCCCGAATCTGCTTTTCCCGTTCGGCAATCATTGACAAGGTTGGGGTCTGCACCCGCCCGCAGGATAACTGGGCATTGTATTTGCAAGTCAAAGCTCTGGTGCCGTTAATCCCCACCAGCCAGTCAGCTTCCGCTCTGGCCTCTGCAGCAGCATAGAGATTCAGATATTCTTTACCATCCTTTAAATGGGCAAAACCTTCCCGAATCGCCTTATCTGTAACCGAAGATATCCACAGCCGGCGTACCGGTTTATGGCTGCCCGCTCTTGCCAAAATCCATCGAGCAACCAATTCTCCCTCTCTCCCCGCATCTGTGGCAATAACAACATCGCCTATATCTTTTCGATACAAATGATTTTTCACTGTATTATACTGTCTGCCCGTCTGCTTGATAATCACCAGCTGAAACTTCTCCGGCATCATAGGCAGGTCCTTCATTTCCCAAGTTTTATATTTATCACTGTAAACCTCCGGGTCTGCCAGTGTTACCAAATGTCCCAGTGCCCAGGTCACAACGTATTTATCCCCTTCCAGAGCGTTCTGATTATTCCTTGTACACTTTAAAACTTTGGCAATATCCCTTCCAACGGAAGGCTTCTCCGCAATAACTAATGTTTTCATCTTCTATATTCCTTTCAAATCCTAAACAACCGGTTTGAATCCCTCTCCCAGTATCTGACTCACTTCGCTGACAATGAAAAACGCATCCGGGTCAATCTCACGGACAATTCGCTTAATCTGTCCAAACTCCGACTTTCTTGCCGCACAGAGCAGCACATCCCGTTCTTCCATTGTATAGGCACCGACACCCTTTAAAATCGTAGCACCCCTGTCGATATCCTCTAAAATACGATCTTTAATCTCCATATTTTTTTGTGAAACAATAAAAAACATCTGACCATGTTCGCTTCCATAAATGATACTGTCAATCACCTTTGTCTGGAAAAACAGTGCAACGACGCCAAAAAGGCCCGCTTCTATATTATGAAATACAACGACTGAAATAGCAAGCACCAATCCATCGACAACCATCAATGCCCGGCCTATCGGCATATGCGGATATTTCAGCTGAACCAGGAAAGAAATAGCATCCGTACCGCCTGTCGAAAAACCTCGAAGAAATATCATTCCCAAACCGGCACCCATAAAAATACCGCCAAACACTGAACTCAACAGGCGTTCCCCCATATACATAGGAATCCAGGGAGTCACAATATAATCCAAAATCACGGTACTTAAAAGAACCCCGACAAAAGACTGAATCGTATATTTCTTTCCAAGATATTTCCAACTTAAAATAAAAATAGGCACATTCATTACAAAAGTTGTCAGACCAATCGGCAGCCCCCACAAATACCGGGCCAGAATACCAAGACCCGAAAGTCCACCCGGCGCAATATTGGCCGGAACCATAAAACAATGAATCCCCAGGGACATGATGAAAATACCCACGGACCCCACTAACAAATCAATAATTCTCTCTTTTCCTTTATTCTTTCTTTCCATAACGTCCCCCTTTGATAAAATCAAACAGGCTTAGTATGCCCGCATCCTGTAAAAAGAAACGAAGAGCCGGATTTAATCTCATGCTCTTCGTTGTTGTATTATACTAAAGTTTTTTATCGGCTTCCACGAATATACGGTTTACTCAAAGCCTCCGGCTCGTTGCTCCGTCCAATGGAACCCAAAAGTGCAATTAATGTAATGATATATGGCAGCATGGCCAGTGCCTGTGCCGGCAATGGAACGCCTACTGCCTGAAGACGAATCTGAAGAGCATTCGCTCCACCAAAAATCAGGGCTGCTCCAAAAGTTCCCACGGATGTATATCTTCCAAGAATGACAGCTGCCAAAGCAATGTAGCCTCGGCCGGAAGTCATGTTCTCTGTAAATACGCCAAGCTGGACAAGAACCAGATAAGCACCACCAATACCACCAAGAATTCCATTTACAATCATAGCAATATACTGATATTTATGAACCGGAATTCCTGCCGCATCCGCTGCCCTTGGATGTTCTCCAATAGCTTCAAATGCCAGTCCCTTTGCTGTCTTTCGATAAAACAGTGCAATAACCACAACCAGTACATAAAGAAAATATGTAAAAATATCCTGATTAAATAATGCATCTCCAATTAATGGGATATTACTGAGTACCGGAATCTTTATCGTTGAAAAGGTCGTAATCTGCTGGTAGCTCTGGCCTTCCTTTAAAATCTTTGCCAAAAAGCTTGTCACACCTAATACAAACATATTAATAGCAATACCGCTGACTGACTGATTCTGTGCCAGCTTAATGGACAATACAGCATGAATCATACTGACAGCCACACCACCAAGGATACCACCTAACAGGCCTATCCATAAATTCCCTGAAAACAAGGCCGCTGCAAAGGAGAAAAAGGCTCCACTCAGCATAACACCTTCCATACCAATATTTAATATTCCTGTCTTTTCTGCAAACATTTCACCAAGCCCGGCATAAAGCAGCGGTACAGCCATTCGAACCATGGCGGCAAAAAAGGCGGTAAAAAATCCTACAGTTAAAATCTGTTCTAACATATCCTCCGCTCCTTTCTACGCTGCCTGTTTCTTTGTTTTCTTCCGATTCATAAGCCCTTTAGCCAGAATTAAAAGAACAACAAGACCTACTAAAATATCTACAATGGCTGATGGAACACCCATCTGGCGCTGCATAGTATTGGCACCAACCTGCATCGCCGCCATTCCTATAGCTGCAAATAAAACACCAATTGGATTATTTCCTGCCAGAAGGGCTACCAATACTGCTGTGTATCCACAGTTTGAAGAAATTCCCTCCAAAAGTTTTTTCTGGATAGCAAGAACTTCTACCACGCCGGCAAGGCCGGCAAGACCACCGCTTAAAAAAGCGGAAATGACAATATTTTTCATAACGGAAATACCGTTGCAGGCTGCTGCCCGTTTATTAAATCCAACAACCTTAATCTCATAACCAAGGGTTGTTTTCTTAAGTACAAACCAGATGATAATCACCGCTGCCAAGGCAATCAAAAAACCTGCATGCAGCCTTGTCGGCGGTAACAGCTGGCCCAGCTGGGCCGACTCATCAATCTTCGCTGACTGAGGCACACTTCCTGAGGGATCCATAAGGAAGGTACGAACCGCAATACCAATCAGGTTAATTGCTATATAATTAAGCATAATCGTTACAATAATTTCGGAAATTCCTAATTTTGCTTTAAACAGTGCCGCAATCAATGCCCATACACCGCCTGCAAAAAAACCGGCCAAAATAGCTAAAATAATCCGGGCCACGCCTGGAACCTGCGGCATTCCCAAGGCAACACCGGCAGCCGCCAGTGCTCCCATATAAAACTGTCCTTCAGCACCGATATTAAAAAAGCCTGTACGGAAAGCCACCGCACAACCGAGCCCTGTAAAAATCAATGGCGTTGCTTTAACAAAGACTTCGCAAAAACCGTTCAGATTTCCAAAGATTCCCCGAAAGAAATTCCCATAGGCCTCTGCCGGATTGGCATTGGAAAGCATAATCAGTCCCGTACCCACAGCAATCGTAATCACTGCGATAACCAGGAATTGAAGAAACTTGCCTTTTCTATCTGTCATCACATTGCCTCCTTTGTTACTCCGCCCATCAACAGGCCGATTTTCTGAACATCCGCTTCATCACGGTTTAATATGCCGACAATCTTTCCACCGAACATAACACCAATCCGGTCGGATACTGCCAGAATTTCTTCCAAATCTGCTGAAATCAATACAACACTCTGGTTGGCATTTCGAACTTCCATCAGTGTCTGACGTACAAACTCTGTTGCACCGATATCAAGCCCCCTGGTTGGCTGATTCGCAATGACCAGCTTTGAATCTGCTGTCACTTCTCTGGCAATAATAATCTTTTGCTGATTACCGCCGGAGAGCAGTTTAACAATGGATTCTTTGCCTGAAGTTCCTGTTGTTTTTATCTGATATTTTTCAATCGCCTCGTCGGCCAAAGTATCTATCGGTTTTTTATTAAATATTCCATTTTTAGAATACGGTTCTTTGTCATACTCTTTTAAAAGCATATTTTCTTTCAGCGACATATCAATAACCAATCCATCTGCATGCCGGTCATCGGAAATATAAGAAATTCCCTTTTCAAACCGCTGTTTTACCGTTGCCTTTTGAATATTTTCATTCATAAAGAGAATATCGCCGGACGTAACCTTGCGGATACCCGCAATAACTTCAGCCAGTTCTGTCTGCCCATTTCCATCAACGCCTGCAATACCAAAGATTTCGCCCTTTTTCACAGTCATATTAATATGATCCAGAAGGGCTTTCTCGCCTTTCATCACATTGACATCTTTTAATTCCAAAGATATCTCGTTGCCTTTTTGTTCCTGTATTTCAAAATCCCCTTTAAGTTCCCTTCCAATCATATACATTGACAACTCTGTCGGATTGGTCTCAGAAGTTACGAGGTCTTTAATTTTCTTTCCATCTCTCAAAATGGTTACTCTGTCGCTGATTGCCATAATTTCACTCATTCGGTGGGTAATAATGATAATCGCGTAACCTTCACTTTTCAATTTACGAAGAACCTCAAAGAAGTCCTGGGTTTCCTTTGGTGTCAGTACACCTGTTGGCTCATCTAAAATGAGCAAATCGACATTCCTGTACAATGCCTTTAAAATTTCTACTCTCTGCTGTTCTCCAACAGACAAATCTTTAATTTTTGCATCCGGGCGCACAACCAGGCCATATTTTTCAGCCAGTTCTACAATACTTTTTCTGGCTTCCATTCTTGAGAAAAACAGGCTGTCCTGTTTCAGACCAAGAATAATATTATCAAGTACCGACATTTTCTGTACCAGTGAAAAATGCTGATGCACCATGCCGATTCCCTGTTCAATCGCTTCTCTTGGAGAATCAAATTCAACCTTTTTATCTTTCCAGTAGATTTCACCTGTATCCGCCGTATATATACCAAACAAAATATTCATCAGTGTTGTTTTTCCTGCACCGTTTTCTCCAAGGAGTGCATGAATTTCGCCCTTTTCTACAGCCAAATCAACACTTTCATTGGCATAAACACCCGAAAAAGCTTTACTGATATTTTTCATCTCTAAGATTGCCATAGTTCTTTCTCCTTCGATATCTTTTAATAATCAGATATGGGACGCTCCGGCATGCACCGGCGCGTCCCTGTTTTACTTCTTAGGATTTACATTTATTATCTTGCTGTAGTATCACAAGGTACTACAAATTCGCCAGATTTGATAGCTTCGATTTTTTCTGCAATCATAGTGCGAACTTCTTCTGGAATAGCACTTTCCATATCATAGTAAGGAGCGATTTCAACAACGCCTTCTGCCATACCTAATTCTTTAACAGTACCCTCGAAAGTACCATTAACAACATCATTGTAAGCTGCTTCGATTAAAACAGGCACATTGTAGATAGAAGATGTAAGAATTGTTTCCGGTGCAAGTTCGTGCTGGTCATAGGAATCGCCTGTTGCGTAGATACCGGCTGCTTTAGCTGCATTGATAGCACCTGTACCACATTCGTTAGCGTCATGAGCGATAAAGTCAACACCGCTGTCGATCATAGCCTGAGCTGCTTCCTGAGCAAGTGCTGTATCTGTAAAGCTTCCTGTCCATGCTGTCTGAACTTCGATATCTGGATTAATGGATTTTGCTCCATCTTCAAATCCATTCATAATCTTGATTAAAGAAGCACCTTCAACAGGGCCGATGAAACCAAGTTTATTTGTTTTTGTCATACTTGCTGCAAGCATACCTTCAATATATCCGCCTTCTTCACATTTCATAACGTAAGAAGCTACATTCTCTGCGGTTGCATCTGCTTCAACACAGATGAATTTTGTATCTGGATACTGAGCTCCAACTTCAAGAGCTGGGTCACCGAACTGGAAGCCATGTCCAATAACGATATCATATCCACTTGCTGCGTAATCTGTAAATGTTGCTGCCATATCAGCTGCCTGAAGATTTTCTGTATAAGCGATTTCTGCACCATATTTCTCTTCAAGAAGTTCAAGTCCTTCATATGCGGACTGGCACCATCCCATGTCGTTTACAGCACCTGTAACACAAAGTGCAACTTTCAGGCTTTCCCCATCAGCCGCTGCTGCCTCTGTTGTTTCACCTGTAGTCTCTGCTGTGGTTTCTGCTTTTGTCTCAGCTTTTGTTTCTTTTGTACCGCCGCCACAAGCAGTCAGCATAGAAACAGCAAGTGTCAGACCTAATGCCATAGCCATAAATTTTTTCATTTTTTCATTTCTCCTTTTCCCTTTTTAATGATTGATTCATTTATATATTAAATAAAAATGACCTGTTTATTTTGCAGACATTGGATAAACCATCGGGAAACGATGTGGTAATTCAATACCTGCACGGGAACGAATTGCTGCTGCATGTTCCTTCGCCGCTTCAAGAACCTCTTCCTCATTCAATGAAAGAACAATGCGGTCTTTCATCAGCCATTTACCATCACACATAGTACTTTCCACATTTGATGAATGCATGGAACTTACCAGATTTGCAATAGGGTCGTGACATGGAAGCATTCCTACAGAATTCGGATTAATAATAATCAAATCTGCTTTCTTTCCTACTTCAAGACTTCCATAGATATCCTCATCCATAAGGGCTTTCGCACCATTAATGGTTGCCATACGAATAATTTCCTGAGCTTTTACTACGTCTGGCTCCAGGCGCCATCCTTTATGAATCAATGAGGTCAGATACATCTCATCCACCATATCCATACGGTTATTGGATGGTGCACCATCTGTACCAATGGTTACGCAGATGCCTTCTCTGAGCATTCTTGGCACTTTCGCAAAGCCAAGGACTCTCATCGCTGCTGCCGGATTATGAGAAACCTTAACCTGTTTATCTCTAAACATCTCAACTTCTTCATTCGTCAGCCACACAGTATGTACAGCAAGGAAGTTCTTATCCAGAACGCCCAGTCTGTTCAAATGGGAAACCGTCCATTCGCCGCGGGTTTCCTGCATATATTCAACTTCATCTTTAACTTCTGCAACATGCATATGCACGCCAACATCATATTTATCAGCTAATTCCTTAGAACGAATAATCAAATCATCTGTACAGTTGAAAATCGTACGAAGTCCAAACCATACCTGTACACGTCCATCATGGGTATTATGAAATTTCTTTAAATCAGCTTCCTGTTTATCCAATTCTTCATTGGTTGTTTTCTGCCAAACCTTTGGAAGACCTTCGCCACAATCCATGACTGACTTTGCCAGTTTTGCACGAACACCCGCTTCAGCAACACCCCTCACCATGCCGGACACATGCTGACCGCCTGGCTCTGCGAAGGAAGTACATCCACATTTAATCTGTTCCAGACAGCATGCCAGTGTAGACACATAGGAATCCTCTTCTGTCATGTTACTTTCATATGGCCAGATACGGTCATGTAACCATGTCAGCAGATTAACATCATCTCCTAAACCACGTCCGAGCTGCTGTGATGTATGTACGTGAGTGTTTACAAGGCCCGGCATAACAATCTTACCTGTACAGTCAATAACCTCATCTACATCCTCTTTTAATTCAAAATGTCCCACTTTGCTGATTTTATCATCAATCACAAGAACGCTTCCTTCAGAGTAAACTTCTTCCTTGCCATTCATGGTAACAATCAGTCCATTTTTCAATAGTTTTTTCATCGAAACATACCATCTCCTCTAATAAGATGCGTTCATTATAACGAATCATGTTCGCTTTGTCAATCACTCCCATGTTGAATTCTGTTGAAATTTGTATTTGACGAAATCGTGTTTTTTCTATATAATAGCAAGTCAAGAAAGGATGAAGCTTATGTCCGATATTGATTTAGCCAAAATTGGCAATATATTAAAGGAAAAACGTCAGGCAAAGAACCTGTCCATCCGAGATTTATCCGCACGTTCCGATACGGCTGCCAGTACCATCAGCCAGATTGAAACAGGGAAAACTTCTCCAAATCTACTGACCCTTAAGGCCTTGTGTGATGCCTTAGATGTTCCCGTGTTTTCGCTGTTCCTGGATGAGGAAATTTCGAATGTCCGTCTTGTACGGCACAACGAACAGCAGACTTTTATCCGGAATATCAGCAACGGAAAAGCCTTGGTGGAATCACTGATTACCCAGGGAAAAAATGAGATGTGGGGTGCTATCATTGATATTCCTGCCGGTACAGATTCCGGAGCCTTCGCCCACCATGGCGGTGAAGAGCTGGTTTTTATTCTGGAAGGGAATCTTAAGTATGAATTGGAGAATTATCATACTTATGATTTAGAACCTTACGACACACTCTACTATCCCAACTACATTGGGCACCGTTGGAACAACGTTTACAACAAGGATGTCAAGATGCTCATCATCTCCACATCCCCTTATAAATTCTAATAAATAACAAAAGGGAAATTCCTCTGTTCTCACAGATGAATTTCCCTTTTTCTTTGAACTATTTTCCGCTTGTTGGTATATATGGAATGATTTTATTCGCAAGTTCTGCCGCTGTCATCGTCTGAAGCCATACTTTTCCCGGACCTTCCAGGCAGGTTAAGAACAGACCCTCACCACCGAATATAATATTCTTAAAACCTTTTACCGTTTCAATGGAGTACTTGACACTTTCTTCAAAGTAAGCTACATTTCCGGAATCAATTTTAAGCTTCTGTCCCGGTGCCAAATCGTATTCACATACCGTACCATCCAGTTCCAGAAAAGCCAGTCCGTTTCCTGAAATCCGCTGAAAAATAAAGCCTTCACCACCAAACATACCACTGCTCAGTTTCTTCGTCAAAACTGCTGATAAATCAACGGTCTGCTGGGCACATAAAAAGCACCTTTCTGAGCTATGTAGGATTTTCCCGGCTCAATCTCTAATGTGTGAATTTCTCCCGGCATAGATGCGGCAATGGTAATCTCCTGCCCATTATCCGCTGCTGTATAGGTTGCCATGAATAAAGAATCACCGGAAAACATCCGTCCGATTCCTTTCATCAGACCGCCATGAGTGTTCGTCTCCATACTGATACTGTCTGTCATCCAGCTCATGCCACCAGACTGAGTATAAATACTTTCACCTCTGTCCATTCGTACGGATACATCCGGAAAAGGATTACCAAAAACTTTGTATTGCATATCAAAACCTCCTTCTTATATACCTTCTCTACGTGTAGTATGAATACAGTATATCATATAAGAAATCAGATGTCATTTTTTCTATGCCAGATAGGTATACCAATATCCAAAATCACTGGCACCTTCCTGTCCCTCTCGAATCGGTTTGAATTCCCGAAAGCCAAACATATTGGCCATAAAGGATTCTCGGGAATGCCGTGTTCCCGGTACACCCAAAATATATTTCCGTCCTGCTGCCTTCCCCGGTTTCACACGGGCCAGAATCAGATGGCGGTAGCTGTAATATCCATGAAGTAGAAAGCTGTTGCTCCCATAGGCCCAACAGTCAATCGGCATCATCCCGATATCCTGAGGTTCCAGCCGCACGCACGCCTCTATGGAGTCGTCCTCAAAGGGGTACATTCCTGGACAGTTCTCCATCATTTTCCCAAGATTCCGACACCGCTCATCTTCTGCCATTGTTGTCAGTGTACCTTCTTCTGCCTCCTCTGCTGATTCCGGTTCCGGTTCTATTTCAGGCTGAAGTGCCCCCTCAGGCTCAGGTTCCGGCTGTGGTTCTGGATCGGTCTTTTGCCCTTCCTCCCATTGGGTCATAAATCTTCGAATATCCAAATCCCCATGGTCCCATCTTGTACCATAGAATTTATCACCATCTCCCCGGATAACCATCCCCGACATCTGGTCCAGCCGATAGCCTGAGCCTGCTATATTGGATGTATCCGTCCGGAAATTCCATTCTCCACCATGATTCTTGATTTGAACATCTCCGATATATATTCCTCTCAAGTCCTGTCCAAATCTCAAAAACATGTAGACCTGACAGCGTTCCAGTCCGGTATACACATTTTTTAATGACAATCCAACCCGGCACTGCCCATTCCGGCTTTCAACTTTTACAAAACCCGCATTCATAGTTTTCAACCCATTTTCATAAAGGTAAATATATGAAAGAAAACGACTGTAATCCGACATAAAAAAATCCTCCTTTTTGACTATCCTATGCGTCAATCCGGAGGATTATAATTCTTTTTATCATTTTATTTTTTTATTTAATACATTGGACAGATTTGCGAACTGTTCTAAGGTTAAAGCTTCACCACGGACGGATTCTGGGAGACCTGCCTCTCGAATCGCATCGACAATATCCTCTTTGGAAACTTCAATCAGGTCAGAGTTTTTCAAGCCATTCTGCAATGTTTTTCTACGTTGGTTAA
Organism: Clostridia bacterium; assembly: GCA_009929615.1. GTDB lineage: Bacteria > Bacillota > Clostridia > Lachnospirales > Lachnospiraceae > Frisingicoccus. The sequence continues at coordinate 89,211 of SAAB01000003.1, forward strand.
AGGATGCACGGATAATTTTAAATAAAAGTTTTTCATTATCCACCTGCACCGCCGGTTTTTCATGACGTTTCAAACTGATAACGGCCGAGTCCACATTCGGTCTGGGAATAAAACAGTTGGCAGGAACACGTGCTGTAAGAATCGGCTCTGCATAATACTGAACAGCCAGTGAAAGAGCTCCATATTCCTTGCTTCCCGGACCTACCCGCATTCTGTCAGCAACTTCTTTCTGTACCATCACTGTAATATTATCAATCGGCACATGGCTTTCAAAAAGCCCCATAATAATCGGTGTTGTAATATAATAAGGCAGATTTGCTACGACTTTAATCGGCTTTCCATGATTCTTCTCTAATGCCAGTGCACGAATATCCACTTTGAGAATATCCTCATTAATAATCGTCACATTATCATATCCGGCTAAAGTTTCCTGTAAAATGGGTATCAGTTTTTTGTCAATCTCTACAGCAGCAACCTCTCTGGCTGCCTCTGCCAGATACTGTGTCATCGTTCCAATCCCTGGTCCGATTTCTAATACAAAATCATCTTCCGACACCTGGGCACCTTCTATGATTTTAGAAATTACATGCGCATCGATAAGAAAATTCTGGCCAAATTTCTTTTGAAATGTAAAATCGTATTTTTTAATTGTTTCTATAGTTCGTTGCGGATTTGATAGTTTTTCCATGCACGTCCTCTTTCATTCTATCTTGTTTTTAAACAGTGTAGCCCCCACAGCCCGGATTGTCAACCAATTCTGAACACCGCTTGCGATTGAAGTCCAAATTTGCTATACTTACAGCAAATACACACGATGATGAACATTTTAGGAAGGAAACTCTATGATTGCACTTTATTTGTCCCCTTTATATCTTATCGGAAATATATATATTTGTTTCCGAACCCTACAGTGGCTGTCGGTCTGTTTTGAGACTGCCAAAAAACCGGCATTCCGCCTCATCTTTATTGCCCTGTATGTCTTTATTGCCGCCTCAATCGCCTTGGCATTTATCATGCCGCACTCGAAAGTCCAGCGAATCATTGCCCATATCAGCACCTTCTGGTTTGGCATTATCCTTTATATTATTCTCACTTTAGCGGTCGCAGAACTTATACGACTGATTCTGAAAATAACAAAGATTGTTCCTGCCGAGGTTCTTGCCTCCAGAAAAGCCTTTGTTATCAGCGGACTTTTATGTGTCATTGTTATTGCCGCTGTCAGTATCTGGGGTATTTATAATGCAACCCATGTTCAGGACACTTTTTATGAAGTAACCATTGATAAAGACGGCGGTAATCTGGATGAATTAGATATTGCCCTTGTCGCAGACCTCCATCTGGGATATACCATCGGTACGGACATGATGCAGCAGATGGTCGATAAAATTAATGCCCAGAATCCGGATATTGTTCTCATTGCCGGAGATATTTTTGACAATGACTACGATGCCATGGAAAGCCCTGAAGAATTAATTCACATTCTTTCCGGAATTCAAAGTAAATACGGTGTTTATGCAGTTTACGGCAACCATGATGCCGCCGAAAAAATTCTTGCCGGCTTCACTTTCCCTTCAGACGAAAAAAAGATGAGCGATATTCGAATGGATGAATTTCTGGAGAAAGCCAATATTCAGCTCATTACAGAGGAAACCCTTTTGATTGATGATTCTTTCTATCTGGTTGGCCGTGCTGATGAAGAACGTCCCGGCCGGGATGTGGAAGAGCGACTGACACCAGAAGCGATTATGTCCAACCTTGATGCCTCTAAACCAGTTATCGTTATGGAACATGAACCTAAGTTCCTTCAGGAAGTTGCAGATGCAGGCATTGACCTTCACCTCTGCGGACATACCCATGATGGACAGACTTTCCCCGCAAATCTCACAACCAAGCTTATCTGGGAGAATTCTGCCGGATATCTGAAAAAAGATGATATGCAGAGTATTGTCACCTCTGGCGTTGGCCTTTTCGGTCCAAACATGAGAGTTGGCACAAAGAGCGAAGTCGTACATATTAAAGTCCATTTTTCCGGGAACTAAAAATAAAAGCCAGGTATTCGCTGGGAGCTGTCACAAACTTCCGTAGAATATCTGGCTTTTTTATTTTATTCGCTCATACGATACATCTTCCTGCCATTCTCCCAGGTCACAGCCTCAACCTCTTCCTCAGAGAGACCCTTCAGCTCACTAATCATTTTTACCACATAGGGCAGATTCAGAGAACTGTTTCTCTTTCCCCGGTTTGGTTCCGGTGTCAGATAAGGGCAGTCCGTCTCAAGAACAATCCGGTCCATCGGTGCATACTGAACAACTTCTTTTAAAACTCTGGCATTTTTATACGTCACAACGCCGCCTATTCCCATATAGAACCCTTTATTTAAGTAATTTTTTGCCATTTCCACAGAATAGGAATAGCAATGAACAACGCCGCCTATATCCTCACACTTTAAACCATCCATCATATCCCATGTATCCTTTGCAGCTTCTCTGGAGTGAATAACCACTGGAAGTTCCACCTTCCGTGCCAGTTCCATCTGCTGCTCAAACCAGTATTTCTGCTTATTCCGACGTTCGACATCTTTTTCCCAATAATAATCCAGGCCAATCTCGCCTACCGCAACGATTTTTCCTTTTTTCTCTACAGATTCTTCAACCAGGCCTGTTAACCATTTAAAGGATTCTTCATTCAGGCAGTCCACATCACTCGGATGAACCCCTGCTGCCGCATAGATAAAATCATAGGCTTTCGCCAATTCCACCGCTCTTCGCGTGGATTCAATATCTGCTCCGATATCTACAACTCTCCCGATACCGGCTTCCTTTAACCGGACAAACAGCTCTTCTCTATCTTTATTAAATTGCTTATCATCATAATGTGCATGTGTATCAAATATCATAATCTGCCTCCACCTATAATTCAAATTTATCAAAAAAAATCTTTGTAATATTAGAAATATACCGGTCATCCCGGCGTACCAGCATTAACTGGTTTCTCAATTCTTCTTCTCTCAGTCTCCACACTCTTATATCTGAAACACCTGTAACAAACGATTCAGGAAGGAGTGCCATACCCATACCTGTTCGTGCCATTGCGAGACAGGTCCATGCATTATCTGCCATACATGCAATGCGAAGTGTCATCCCCCGGCTTTCAAAAAACTGCCGGGCCAGATTTTCCCATCGCCGATATAAAATAAACGGTTTTTCACCAATGGCCTCAATAGGTGCGTCTTTTTCCAAATCCCCATAAATACCTGCTGCCACCATATACTCTTCTTTATACTTATGACATATAAAACCATCTTCCGGAAAAGGTGACCGAACCAGTGCCAAATCTGTTTGATTCGTTTTCAGCATATCCAGCAGCTGAAAGGTATTTCCCTCATAAATCTGGAAATTGACATCCGGATATTCTTCCCGAAAGTGGGTCAACTGTTCTGTTGTATGCTTCGTTGCTGATGAGGATACCATACCGATTCTCAAAGTACCTCCCATACGGCTGCCCAGATTGTCAACTTCCATCTTCGTCACCGAAGCCATGTCCAGAATCGTCTTCGAACGCTGGTACATAAGTTTCCCCGCATCGGTTAAAGTAATACTGCGCAGTCCCCGCTCAAAAAGCACGGTTCCCAGTTCACTTTCCAAAGACTTCATCTGAGTACTCAAAGGCGGCTGGGATATATGCAGTTTCTTAGCCGCCGCCGAAATACTTCCTTCATCTACAATGGCTGTAAAATAGGCTAACTGTTTTAAATCCATAAGCTCCACCATCCATATGTTTTTCGTATATTTAATATACTTTTTTAATACTTTTCATATATCTATCTTTATGATATGATACCAATAGTTTCAAGAAAAATCAAGGGGGATAAAATTATGAAAGAATTACTGGACCTCTTCATGGCCTTTGCCCGCATTGGCGCCTTCACCTTTGGTGGCGGTTATGCCATGCTTCCTATGCTTCAGAAAGAAGTTGTAGAAAAATACCATTGGGCCACAGAAGATGAAATTATGGACTATTTTGCTATCGGTCAGTGTACACCGGGAATTATCGCTGTAAACACCTCGACTTTCGTCGGATACAAAACCCATGGCATTCTCGGGGGTATCGCCGCGACACTTGGCATCATTACACCATCTCTTATAATTATAACGATTATTGCAGCATTCCTGCAAAACTTCGCAGATTTAGCCGTTGTTAAGTATGCCTTTAACGGCATCCGTGCCTGCGTCTGCGTTTTGATTTTTAATGCGGTTTCTAAACTGGCAAAAAAATCTGTTGTTGATAAAATCTGTCTGGGTATCTGTATAGTTGTACTGCTCTTATCCTTATTCTCCCCATTATCTCCCGCTCTGATTGTCGTGCTGGCTGGTATTGCAGGCGTTGTCTTTAGACGCACAGGAATTGCAGGAGGTGAAAAGAAATGACAGGTCTTTTACGTTTAGCTTTTGAATTTTTTAAAACCGGTCTTTTTGCCGTTGGTGGTGGACTTGCCACCCTCCCATTCTTATATGCTATGGGTGCAGCGACCGGGTGGTTCTCTGCTCAGGATGTTGCTAATATGATTGCTATTTCCGAATCCACACCGGGACCTATGGGTGTTAATATGGCCACTTATGTAGGTTTTGCCTCCTTCGGCCTTCCAGGGGCACTGATTGGACCTTTAGCTCTGGTATTCCCATCCGTTGTTATTATTATCATCATATCTAAGATATTGAATAAGTTCAAAGAATCTAAGATGGTTCAGGATGTCTTTTATGGTCTTCGTCCTGCCTCTACCGGATTGATTATTGCAGCCGGCCTCGGTGTAGCTAAGATTGCCTTACTTCATCTGGACCAATTTGAGATTACAAAGAGTCTGGGTGACTTGCTTAATTATAAAGCCATACTTCTCGCCCTGGTTATTTATCTCATTATGAAAAAGAAAGATTTACATCCAATCCTTATGGTTGTCGCCTCAGCCATTGTAGGTATTGTGTTTAAATTTTAAATTGCCTAGAATTATGCAAAAGAGGGCATGGGAATATCATATATTCCCATGCCCTCTTTTTATATCTTCAATTCTTATTTATTAACAGATTTCTGCACCTGCAGGCATTTCTCTCTCTGGTACCATAAGTGAAAGATTACCGTCTGCATCCTCAGCACATAAAATCATGCCTTCAGATAAAACTCCTGCCAGCTTGGCCGGTTTCAGATTCACAACAACCATGACCTTCTTACCAACCATCTCCTCTGGTGAATAATGGGCTTTAATACCGGATACAATCTGACGTACCTGACTGCCAATTTTAACCTGAGAACAAAGCAGTTTCTTCGACTTCTTCACAGCTTCACAGGAAATAATCTCACCAACCTGGAACTGAAGCTTTCCGAAATCATCAAATGTAATCTCTGGTTTTGTTTCAATATCAATACCGCTTTCCATCGCCTCTGCCTTCGCTGCTTCAGCTTCTTTTGCCGCTTTTGCTGCTTCAAGTTTTTCCATGAATTCCTTCATATCAATACGTGCAAAAAGAATCTCTGGTTTTTCTATAACTTTAATCCCCTGTTCCATAAGACCAAAGCTGTCCAGTTTGAGATAATCCCTTTCCTGTGTACCAATCTGGTCTAAAATCTTCTTAGCCGTTGTTGGCAGGAAAGATTCCAGGCAGACAGCGCCCATACGAATACCTTCAAACAGGTTATAAAGGACAGTAGCCAGACGGTCTTTCTTCGCATCGTCCTTTGCAAGAATCCAAGGCTCTGTTTCATCAATGTATTTATTACAACGTCGGAAAAGTGTAAAAATCTCAGAAATAGCATCTGCCACACGAAGTTTTTCCATCTTCGCCGCTACTTTTCCCGGTGTTTCTAAAGCAACGCGTTTTAAATCTTCATCCACAGCTTCATCTGCACCCGGATTGGAAACAACACCATCAAAATATTTATTCGTCATGGAAATTGTACGATTTACAAGGTTTCCAAGAATATTTGCCAGGTCAGAGTTCATACGTTCAACCATCAATTCCCATGTGATTGAACCATCATTATCAAAAGGCATCTCATGAAGAACGAAGTATCTTACCGCATCTACGCCAAAATAATCAACTAAATCATCTGCATAGATAACATTCCCTTTAGACTTGCTCATCTTTCCTTCACCAACTAAAAGCCAAGGATGTCCAAATACCTGTTTCGGAAGTGGAATATCCAATGCCATCAGCATAATTGGCCAGTAAATGGTATGGAAACGGATGATATCCTTTCCAATCAGATGAAGGTCTGCCGGCCAGTATTTTTCAACCATAGCATCACTGTTGCCATCCAGGTCAAATCCAAGACCTGTCAGGTAATTGCTGAGTGCATCAATCCACACATATACAACATGTTTTGGATCAAAAGGCACCTGAATACCCCATGTAAAAGAGGTTCGGGATACACACAAATCCTGAAGTCCAGGTAAGAGGAAATTATTCATAATCTCGTTCTTTCTGGATTCCGGCTGAATAAACTCCGGATGGGTATTAATATGCTCAATTAAACGGTCTGCATACTTGCTCATCTTAAAGAAATAGGCATCTTCCTTGGCATCTGTAACTTCTCGTCCACAATCCGGGCATTTGCCATCCACCAGCTGGCTCTCTGTAAAGAAAGACTCACATGGTGTACAGTACTTTCCTTCATAGTAGCCCTTATAAATATCTCCCTGCTCATAAAGCTTTGTAAAAATCTTCTGAACCTGAGCCTCGTGGTCTGCATCTGTTGTCCGGATAAAACGGTCATAAGATGTGTCCATTAAATCCCAGATGCGCTTAATCTCACCGGCAACATTATCCACAAATTCCTTTGGGGTAATGCCTGCTTCTTTTGCTTTAATCTCAATCTTCTGTCCATGCTCATCGGTTCCTGTCTGGAAACGTACATCATAACCCTGCGCTCTTTTAAACCGCGCGATACTATCTGCAAGAATAATCTCGTAAGTATTACCAATATGAGGCTTTCCGGATGTATAAGCAATGGCTGTTGTTATATAATAGGGTTTTTTTGACATGATTTTTCCTCCCTTAATCAATCGTTATAGCTAATTTCTTATTATAATATATCCCCGTTTTAAACACAAGGGTTCCTTTCCTTTTTCTGTCAAACAAAAATTTTTTCCATTATTTTCACATAAGGATACCTTTTTTTGCTATACTAAGATTATTAATAATTTAGGGAGGGATTTACAGAATGAATACATCAAAAACTCTGAAAATGTTACTTATCTTTATCTGCTCTGCCGCTCTTCTGCTGACAGGCTGCGGTGCTGCCCCAACCACGTCAGGTGGAACCGGCAAAGCATCTTCCGAGACAGCCTTTGATGAGCTGACTATGGAGATTTTTAAAAATTATGCAAGCAGTGATACTTTAACACTGAATTACACACTTAAAGACCCGTCCGCCTATGGTATCGAGATGGATGAACCTACCTGGGGTGAACTTTCTTTAACAGATGATGACTTCGCCGAAGACAAAGCCCAGACTCAGTCCTATCTGGACCGTTTAAATGCCATTACAGGACTTGAAGGCGACCGCGCCCTTACTTATGATGTCTTAAAATATTACCTTGAGGCTGAACTGGAAGGCTACGACTATATGTTTCTGGCCAATAACCTGGCTCCAATGCTTGGTTTCCAGAGTCAGTTCCCAACAACTATGGCTGAGTATCATTTTGATACAGTTTCCAATGTCGATGACTATATTGCTCTTTTGGACAGCCTTGATGATTATGCGGCCCAGATTGCCCAGTTTGAAAACTTAAAAGCTGAAGCCGGATATGGCATGTGCCGTTCCGCCTTGGAAGAAGCTATCGCTGACTGCCAGTCCTTTATAGACAATCCGGAAGCAAATCTCCTTATCGAAGTATTCCCTGCAAAATTAGATGAGCTGGGAGGATTATCCGATGATGAGAAGAATTCTTATATCGAAAAAAATAATGCTGCTGTCACAAATTCTGTAATTCCGGCCTATCAGACACTTATCGACTGTCTGACCGCCCAGTTAGACAGTGCGCCGGAAGAAGGAAATCTTTCCAGCTATGCTAAGGGCCAGGACTACTACAAGTATTTGTTAAAATCCTCTGTGGGTACAGATAAAACACCGGAAGATCTCATTGAGCTGACAGAAGAAAAATTAAACACATCCCTCTTCTCACTGGCTATGATTATGCAGGCTAATCCAAATATTTTCGATGATTTTGCCAATGCCGAATTCTCACTGACAGACCCGACAGAAATTATTGAACACTTTAAATCCACACTCCTCACAGAACAGTTTCCAGCTGCTCCGGAAGCAAGCTATACATTAAAGAATGTCCCTGAATCTCTGTCCGACACTCTCAGTCCGGCAATGTATTATATTCCACGGATTGACGATACCACAAACAACCAGATTTATCTGAATCTGACAGAGAACGTCGGCAATCAGCTGATGCCTACTTTAGCCCATGAAGGCTATCCGGGACATATGTATCAGATAACCTATTATTTTAACACCAAGCCTGACCCAGTCCGCAATGTTTACGAAAACCTTGGTTATGTCGAAGGCTGGGCTTCCTATGTCGAAGGCCTCTCTTATTACTACTGTGGATTCAACGAGGATCTTGCGGATTTCTCATCCATCTACAGCAATGCCTTCGCACTCAACCTTTACTGCCGTATGGATTTAGGCATTCACTATGAAGGCTGGTCTCTGGCTGAAGCTGCTGAATTCATCGGTCAGTATTTAACAATGGATGATGGTGCTGTTGAAGAAATTTATAATATCGTTTTATATAATCCAACCAACTATCTGGTTTACGGTATTGGTATGGACGAAATTTTAGAACTGAAAGAAAATATGGAAGAAAATCAGGACGAAAACTTTGATGTCAAAGAATTCCACAAGCAATTATTAGACCTTGGTCCTGCACCATTTTCCATCATTAAGAAATATATGCCCGATGCTGCTGAGGCAGAAACCGAATCTGCATCTAAATAGATGCAGCCGCCGGATTCTCCTTTCTTGACATTCGGCCCATAGTTGTTTATAGTTGTATTTAAGGGTTTATGAGTCGTTTACGGCTCGTATGAAATATGAATGAGGAGGATATATTATGTCAACAAAAGCTTATTACAACATTAGTGAAATCGGCGCTGGGAAACCCGGATTTTCCAAGACCCGTTCTATTATCGAAGCCGCTTTTTACGGAAACAATATCATTAAAATTAACACCTTAAAAGAGGCTTATGAACTTGCAAAAAACTCTCCTGGAACTATCGTTACCGATATGCCCGTATATCGCGGTGAAGAATTCGGTCTTGAGAAGGATGCCAAGGTGCTCCTGTTTAACGATGGTGCCATTACCGGCCGTTATGCTGCAGCCCGTCGTATTGCCGGCGAGCCAGGCGTTGACTGTGCTGAATTAGATAAAGTGGCTATGGATGCCATTTACGAATCCCGTTGGAAAAACATGTATCACGCTGAGGTTTATGCCGGACTTGATCCTGAATTTATGGTTAAATGCCATCTGCTTATTCCTGAAGGTGAAGAAAACATCCTCTACTCCTGGATGCTGAACTTCCAGTACATGTCCGATGACTATGTAAAGATGTATAAAAATTCCAAACCAGTTGGTGATGGAAAAGAGCCAGATATTTATATCTTCTCTGACCCTCAGTGGAACGGTTCTGACCGTCCGGGTGTTGACTTAAGCTGTCTCAGTGACCCGGCTAAGAAAACTCTCTGCTATTTTAATACAGAGACCAACTGTGCATGTATCCTCGGTATGAGATACTTTGGCGAACATAAAAAAGGCACCCTGACTATGGTTTGGGCTATTGCAAACCGCAACGGCTATGCTTCCTGCCACGGCGGTCAGAAAGAGTATACTTTACCTGACGGCTCAAAATTTGTTGCTTCCGTTTACGGTTTATCCGGTTCCGGAAAATCAACTCTGACTCATGCAAAACACGGTGGTAAATACCCAATTAAGGTACTTCATGATGATGCTTTCATTATCAACACAGATACCTGTTCATCCATCGCCATTGAGCCAACCTATTTTGATAAAACAGCTGATTATCCAACAGGCTGTGATGATAACAAATACTTACTGACCTCCATGAATAACTCCGCAACACTTGATGCTGACGGAAAGATTCAGCTGGTTACAGAAGATATCCGTAATGGTAATGGACGAGCTATTAAATCCAAGCTCTGGTCACCAAACCGGGTAGATAAGATTGACTCTCCGGTAAATGCTATCTTCTGGATTATGAAAGACCCAACCATTCCACCGGTTGTTAAACTGAAAGGTGCTTCTCTTGCATCTGTTATGGGTGCAACACTGGCAACAAAACGTTCTTCTGCAGAACGTCTCGCTCCAGGCGTTGATCCAAACAAGCTGGTTGTCGTTCCTTATGCTAATCCATTCCGTACTTATCCACTGGCTAATGACTATGCTAAGTTTAAAAAGCTGGTTGAAGAAAAGAACGTTGACTGCTATATCGTTAATACCGGCGATTTCATGGGTAAGAAAGTTCAGCCAAAGGATACCCTTGGTATTCTCGAAACCATTGTTGAAGGTAATGCTGACTTCAAACCTTGGGGACCTTTCTCTGATATTGAGATTATGGATTGGGAAGGCTTCGTTCCTGATATGAAGGACAGCGAATACCTGACTCAGTTAAAAGCACGTATGACAGACCGTGTCAGCGAAATCAAAGAATTCGCTGTAGCTAAAGATGGTTATGACAAACTCCCTGATGATGCTCTTGAAGCTATTCAGAAGGTTGTCGATGAATTAAACTAATATGAATATATACAAAAACCTGCGGTTCGTGTGAACCGCAGGTTTTTTATTTTTTCTTACGCATAAATTTTTTAAGTTTTTTTCGTGTTCCTTTACTAATGGCATGCTCCATCAAATGGGCTTCTTCTTCCGCATCTGCAACACCAACCCCAAGAAACTCGCTTAGGAATTTATAAGCAATCTTATAGGTTTCATAAACATTCTTTCCTGCGGCTGTACCTTCTTTCGTCAGTTTAATGGTTCCATAATGTTCATGTTCTATATAACCCTGATCCTTCAACCCGTTTATGGCCCGATTAACACTCGGCTTTGAGATACCAAGGAGCTGAGCAACATCTGTCACTCGAACACCGTCCGTCTGTTGGGACAATATATAAATTTCCTTTAAATAATCTTCCTGGGAACTGGTTAATCCACTTTTATCTTTCATGTTTTTTCCTCCCGGCTTACTGCAGAGTTTTAAAATAACTCTGCAAATTCTTCATCGCCTGTATTAATATCTGACACTGTTCTTCGTTCAGCCCTTGACGCATGGCCTGTACCATCTCTAAATGAAACTGTTCATGCTTCTGGTAGGCTGTTTTCCCCTTATCACTCAGTGAGACAAGAACAACCCTCCGGTCTTTCTCGCTGCGCATGCGAGTCACATAACCCTTCTTCACCAGGTTATTCACAGCAATCGTCAGAGTTCCCACAGTCACTCCAACCAGTTTTGCAATAGCTGACATATTTCTCGGACTGTCCACACCGATAGCCTCAATAACATGCATATCATTTATGGAAATATCCTTGAATTCTCCCCGAATGACAGATTGTTCTTCAATCTTCAGCGTATGGTTAAATAAATGAACCAACATCTCATTCAACTGATTATATAAATCCATAAACACCTCTCTGGTTTTCCTATCATCTACTCAAAAAGCGGCGTGGAAAAATATCTCTCCGCTGTATCAGGAAGCACAGTAACAACGGTCTTTCCCTTACCCAGCTTTTTAGCCAGCTTCAATGCTGCTGCCACATTTGTACCACTGGAAATTCCACACATAAGCCCTTCCAGCCGAGCCAAGTCTTTCGCCGTCTGAATAGCCTCTTCATCGGTAACAACATAGATATGATCATAAATTTTTGTATTCAAAATATCCGGAATCAATCCATCTCCAATACCCATCTGAAGATGACTGCCTACGGTTCCACCCGCAAGAATCGCTGCATTCTCCGGCTCCACTGCCCATATCTCAATATCTGGATTCTGGGCTTTTAAAACTTCACCAATACCTGTAATGGTTCCCCCGGTTCCTATTCCCGAACAGAAACCATGAATTGGTCCCCCAATCTGCTCCATAATCTCCAACCCCGTATGATGGCGGTGAGCCATTGGATTTGCCGGGTTTTCAAACTGCTGAGGAACAAACACTCTGGCATCTTCCTTTGCCATCCGTAAAGCCTGCTGCAAACATTCGTCTATGCAATCACCAATATTTCCCGCATCATGTACCAGCCGAACCTCCGCACCATAGTGCTGAACCAGTTTTCGACGTTCTTCACTAACCGAATCCGGCATAATAATAATAGTCTTATATCCTTTTACCGCTCCAATCAATGCGAGGCCTATGCCTTGATTGCCACTGGTTGGCTCAACGATAATTGTATCCTCATGAATCAAACCCCTTTTTTCAGCATCTTCAATCATATTAAATGCCGTCCGGGTTTTTATAGAGCCGCCAACATTCAATCCCTCAAATTTCACCACAACCTCCGCACTATCTGGAGATGTCATTCGATTCAACCGAACCATCGGCGTATGCCCCATTGCTTCTAAAACATCATTATATATCATTAATAAAATCCTCTCTATTCCTATTCCCGTCTTTTCTATATGTGAATCAAGTGTTTCATATGTGAAAGGAAGGACTCTGCAGTCCGAAGTGCAAAGGTTTCCAACTCTGTCAGTTCAAAAACTTTTAAATCCTTTTCATCGCCCATCTTACCTTTATCACACAGATAATTAAGTTCCTCCAGAATCTTCTTAAGGTCCTCGCTTCTCACTTCATCCATATTCAGTCCGCTTAAAGACCTGTACTCCGGTGCCTGTATATGATATCGCTCTACAAACCAATGGTTGCTCCGCGTATAATCCCCATAATAATATTCTGATGAAAAAAATTGATTAAAAGGAATTACTTTTCCACTGTGTTTCAGTTCCACACGGTCAATCCTCTCTTTTCTCGGTTCTGGATGACCGTCTGCATCCTCAAAAGTAAGAATTCTTGGCCAGTAGCCATTGACGTAGTGTTCATCCAAATACAGATGGGCATAATAACCTAAAATTCCCGGTTCATCCAACCGATGTCCATATTTATCTAAAAAAGAAGTGAGTTCTGGTGCACGGGCAATATATTCATTATGCTCCGGTCCCCAGAAATGAGAAACCGCCTTATCTGCCCCCAGCTTCGTGTCCGGCAAAAGACTTCCCAGCAAAAACTCCTGACGCCACGCTGAGTCCGGTTTTCTCTCCATATAATCCATAATCATTGTTGCCTCTGCAAGATGAATAATAAACCCGGGCACCGCTTTCCCTCCTGTTCTTCAAACATCTATTCTATCGAATCTTTATATTCTATCTTACCACAATTTAAAATATTTTTATATACGTAGAATCATATTTTACGTAGGCAAAAAGCTCCTCTTTTTGGATACGCATCCAATTTTCCGGATTAATAGATATCAGCTTCACTTCATCGCCCCATTGCAGCTGGTCTATCACCACGCCATTCAGCCCTGGTGCTGTCCGCACATTGACATTACTCCCCAGAATTCTGGCTGTTTTATATCTGGAAAGTTCCTGCCATCCTGACAAATATTCATTGGCCACAAACCCCTGCTGACCATTATAGCTGCATTTTGACCATCCCCATCCATCGTCCCAAAGCCAGGTGACTTCCGTATCATAATAAAGCTGAAATAAAACCGGTGCTCCAACATAGGCATCTTCCCGAAAATTGACGCCATTGCCCGTAATCTTCATCGTCCTGCCTTCCTGACCCGGCGGCGGGACTTCTTCCGGCGGAACCGGGTTCTTTTCCGTCAATGCCGGATAATCATAATAGGCATAATTTCCATCAAAGGGCCCCGTATGCCCATTGAGATACTTTCTATCGGTAAACTGCCACATGCCATAAGCCCCTGTATAAGTATTGACAGGTGCCCACTGTGCCACCCATTTGTCAAAACGATTCAGTCTTGAATCATTAAGATAGCCGTTCAGCCATGAAAGACTTGCATATAATCCGGCATAATACCCCGCTTCCTCCATTCCGGATAAAAATCTTTCACATATGGATACAAGCATATTTTTAGAAGGGAAGCCACGGCTGGCTTTATAGCCGTCTCCATCTTCCATATCAAAACAAACACCATAGGATGGATTTGCTTTTTTTGCCTGTCTCAGGCAATGACGTACTTCACTGTCTGCATCCTCCAAATTTAATGCATACGAATACAAATAAATACCATATGGAATTCCCAGCCTTTCACACTGCTGCACATTCGCTTCATATCTTGAATCATCCTGGCTCTCGCTATCATTGCCATAGCCACATCGTATAATCACAAAGTCTATCTGATCCTTAATCATTGTGAAATTAATATCACCGTTGAATGAACTTATGTCAACTCCGAATTTAGTCATTGAATTTCCTTTTCCTGCTTTTAATTCAATTTTATTATATTCTCGTTCAAAAAATTCGTTAAAGGTTTAGATTGGTCCAACCAGTGGTCATAATAACAAATTTTTTCGTTAAATAAAAAACTTTTATAGACATTTTGCACAAATCCTTTTATAATAGCGTTATAAGGAAAAGATTGCTAATTATATTATTATGAATGGATTTTAAGGAGGAGCTTATGAAAACATTTAAATTACCTTACGGGAAAGGTACACTAGAGTTAAACCTTCCAGAAGAAAGAATTGCAGGGGTTCTTGAATCCCATGCACATGAATTCAAAGTTGAAAAATCTCAGGAAGAGATTGTAAAAGAAGCCCTGGAGAACCCTATTGATTCCCCAAGATTAAAAGAATTAGTTGTTGGCAAGAAAAACATCGTTATGATTGCCAGTGATCACACACGTCCAGTCCCTAGCAAAGTTATGTTACCTCCAATGATGGCAGAAATCGAAGCTGGTAATCCTGACGCTACACTGACTATTCTTATCGCAACTGGTTTCCATCGTTTAACTACTCATCAGGAGTTAGTTGATAAATTTGGTGAAGACATGGTAAATCATCCAAAGATTAAATTTGTTATTCATGATAGTGCTAAAGCTGAAGATATGGTAGCTCTCGGAACCCTCCCTTCAGGTGGCAAATTATTAATCAACAAAACAGCTACAGAAGCTGATTTATTGATTTCTGAAGGTTTCATTGAACCTCACTTCTTCGCTGGTTTCTCTGGCGGACGTAAGAGCGTTCTTCCTGGAATCTCCAGCCGTACAACTGTACTTGCTAACCATTGCTCCGCATTTATTGCAGACCCATATGCTCGTGCCGGTTCCCTTGATAAGAACCCACTTCACAGAGATATGCTTTGGGCAGCACAGACAGCAAAACTTCAGTTTATCTGTAATGTACTTCTCGATGCCGATAAGAAAGTTATCGCTGCTTATGCTGGTGATTTAAACAACGCTCATAGAAAAGGCTGCGAATTCATGAACACTCTTGCAGGTGTTAAAGCTATTCCAGCAGATATCGCTATCACAACAAATGGCGGATATCCTTTAGATCAGAACATTTATCAGTCAGTAAAAGGTATGACTGCTGCTGAAGCTACATGTAATCCAGGCGGTGTTATTATCATTGCTACAAGCTGTAGTGATGGACACGGTGGTGAAAGCTTCTGGCGTACATTCCTCGAAGAACCAGATAATGAAAAAATTATGGCTGGCTTCCTTGCAACGGATGCTGAACATACTATCCCTGATCAGTGGGAATCCCAGATTTTATGTCGTATGTTATTAAAATATAAAATCATCGTTGTTACAGATGCCCCAGAACAGTTGATTCGTGAAATGCATATGGACTATGCTCATGATTTAGATGAAGCTGTTGCTATGGCTGATGCTTATCTTGGAAAGAAAGACAGCAAGATTACTGTTATTCCAGATGGTATTGCTGTTATCGTTAATCCAGCTGACTAATAATAAAATATTAAAAATAAGGCTCCAGGAGAAATCCTGGAGCCCTCTTTTTTATACTAATTATACTAAAATTTTTATTATTTATTCTCTTCTACAGATGTTACAGTCACATTCTCAGCACCTTCTGTAAGGTCTCCATTGTAATAAAGCGTTACATCCATATCTGTTTCCAAACCACCTGTAATATCAATATCTGCATCCATTGTGGAGAAAGTATAAGTTACTCCGGCAGTTGTTTCAATTGTTACTGTGTTCATTGTAGCGTCTGTAACTGTACCGCTGATGGTTTCGCCCTTAGCTGCTGTAGTTGTAGTAGAACTGCCTGCTGAGCTGGTTCCTGCTGTTTTTAATGTAATCTTTGTTGCAGGAACAAGGTCATCCCCATTAATATCGCCTGTATAACTTACAGTAACTGTAGAATCTTCTTCAATATCATCTGTTGAACTAACCGTTGCGTTTGCTGTCGAGAAATAGTAGCTTTCGCCATCCTTAGCATTCTCAATAACAAGTTTGCCACCTTCTGTATACTCTACAACCGTTCCTGTCATCTCGCCACTGGTACTGGTTCCGGACGTTGTTGTACTGCTTGTACCTGTGCTTTCTGCAATTCCAATAACCAATTCAACCGTTACATCACTGGTATCTGTTCCTGAAATCTTACCACTATAAACAACAGCCGCCTGATTCCCTGCCGTAATATCTTTTTCGCTCTTCTTTACAGCATCCGTAACATCAAATTCAAGTTCTTTATTTGCACTTGTTTCAATCGTCAGCTTATTGCTTTTTAAAGAAACAACCGTTCCGATGCTGGCATCCAGGTCCAGCTTTTCCGGTGCTGCAGTTTCTGTCTCTGTCTCTGCTACTGTTTCTTCTTTTTTGCTTCCACAGCCTGCTAATAATACAGTAGACATCACAACAGCTGTTGAAATTGCCAATATTCTTTTCATACTTGATTTCATAAATATCTCTCCTTTTATTCCATTCCTCTGTTAAACCATAATATATCACAATGAACTACTTTACCATATTTTTGGGCAAAGGTAAAGTTTTCTGTGAATCTTCACAAAAAATTACTTTTTAAAGAATAAAAAAGAAAGCCGCTCAGTCAATGATTCCATCACGGCATTCCTTTTTCAATCGTCTATTATACTACCTTTCCTCCAGGTATGTATATTCCTTTTCTTCCATAATGCTCAAATATGCCGGGCGGATAATCTTGTCTACATTGACAAGTTCCTCAATACGATGGGCACTCCATCCAACAATTCGTGCCATGGCAAAAATCGGTGTATACAATTCTAGCGGAATATCCAGCATACTATATACGAAACCACTGTAAAAATCTACATTAGCACTGACACCTTTATATATTTTGCGTTTATCTGCAATAACTTCCGGTGCAAGACGCTCAACTGCTGCATAGATTTTAAAATCCTCATCCCGTCCCTTAGCTTCAGCAAGTTTTTCAACAAATCCTTTGAAAATCTGTGCTCGAGGGTCTGACAAAGAATACACCGCATGACCCATGCCGTAAATTAATCCTTTTTTATCAAAAGCCTGTTTATCCAAAAGCTTTCCAAGGTAAACCTTAATAGCCTCTTCATCATTCAAATCGGCAACTTCTTCCTTCAACTCCCGCATCATCTCTACGACTTTAATATTTGCTCCACCGTGTTTTGGCCCCTTCAGTGAAGAGAGCGCTGCTGCCACAACGGAATACGTATCTGATCCAGCCGATGTTACAACTCGGGTTGTAAAGGTTGAGTTATTACCACCCCCATGTTCCATATGCAAAACCAGCGCAATATCCAGAACTTTCGTTTCAAGCTCTGTATACTTCTTATCCGGCCGCAGCATCATAAGAATATTCTCAGCTGTGGACAGGTTTTCATCCGGACGATGAATATAGAAACTATCGCCACATTCATAATGATTATAGGCATGATATCCATAGACCGATAACATCGGCAAAATACCAATTAACTGCAGACACTGACGAAGTACATTCCCGATAGACTGGTCTGTCATATTCTCATCATATGAAGCCAGTGTCAAAACACTCTTTGTCACAGAATTCATAATATCTTTACTCGGAGCTTTCATAATAACGTCCCTCGTAAAGTTTGTCGGCAATGTCCTGCTGGCACTGAGAATCTTCTTAAAGTCGCAAAGCTCCTTATCCTTTGGCAGCTTTCCAAATAAAAGCAGATAGGCAATTTCCTCATAGCCGAAACGCTTATCTGTAAAACCTTTCACTAAATCAATAATATTGTATCCCCGATACCATAGTCTGCCATCACAAGGAACCTTTTTACCATCTATATTCTTAAAAGCTTCTATCTTTGAAATATGTGTTAATCCGGATAAAACACCGTTACCATTCTTGTCCCTAAGCCCCCGCTTTACACCGTATTCATCAAAGAGTTCCCCCGGAATCAAATCCGTATTCTCGCAAATTTTTCCATATCTATCGGTATATTCCACAAGGCTCATTCTTTCATTCTGTTCCATCGATAATACACCTCCACCGTATTTTCTTTAAATTTTAGCATTGATTTAAGCAATGTCAACGAATTCACCGAATTCTTTATAAAACTTTAATTATTTAACAAATATTGGAAATAGGTCATTAGGGCAGGATTTTCTTGCAAAAATACCGATTCAGTCGTTATCTGCTACATCCGTTACATGTACTGCAGTCCCCACATCCGCTGGCCTTAACAATATTGTCAGTCACATAATCCACTTCTATATCATAATCCTTTAACGGGAGCCTTATTTCTTTCCCATCACTGTCTATAACATAGATATCGTCCTTTGAAAAACGAATGTAAATGGGTATAATAACATTCGCTCCTGTATCTCTTGGATCCGGCCTCCACTGAGCCTCTATCCGAAATGCTTTTCCTTCTTTCGGTATACAAATCAGCCCCGTCCCTACTGTTCTGAGTGCCTTTATGCTGCCATCCTCACTTAATTCTAATGTTGGCAGATGTTCTTCATCTTTTAAAGGCGTATCGTCATAAGCAATATATAGCCCTGTCTCATGTTTTATAAAAACTGGCTCCATAGGCTCTGCTGTCTTTAAATTCCCATTTTCATAAAATGTTGCATCCTTAACTTCTATACTTCCATAGGCTGTTTCTATCTGCTGTATATTTTCCATAATTATTAACCACCTTTGCTTCCTTTTCCTGTTCGTACACGGCAGAGGCTCGCAAATGCTTCGCATTTCCTCGCTCGCTTCCGTTGCCTTTTCCTGTTCGTACACGGCAAAAGCTCGCAAATGCTTCGCATTTCCTCGCTCGCTTCCGTTGCCTTTTCCTGTTCGTACACGGCAAAAGCTCGCAAATGCTTCGCATTTCCTCGCTCGCTTTGCTCGCCAAATCGCACCAAATCAGTCTGCTCGATCCAGCTCGGCATCTGCTTTGGTGCGGCTTGGCTCTGCCGTGTACGAACATTATACCATTAAGTGCATAGCGGTAACAATAGGCTCTTTGTTACATATCTTGGCAAAATACGCCGTCTGTATTGACACTGGCTCTCATGATAAGATATAATTTAAATTTAGTGATATGAAACAGATATGAATTTTTGGAGGTAGGCCCTTGGCTGATTTTAAAGAAGAAATTAATAAACGAAGAACCTTTGCCATTATTTCCCATCCCGATGCCGGAAAAACAACTTTGACAGAAAAGTTCCTCCTTTACGGTGGTGCTATTAATCTGGCCGGCTCTGTAAAAGGTAAAAAAACCTCAAAGCATGCGGTCTCCGACTGGATGGAAATCGAAAAACAGAGAGGTATTTCCGTAACCTCATCTGTGCTTCAGTTTGAGTATGATGGCTATTGCATTAACATATTGGATACACCTGGACATCAGGACTTTTCGGAGGATACCTACCGTACACTGATGGCTGCAGACTCTGCAGTTATGGTTATTGATGCTTCAAAGGGTGTCGAAGCCCAGACAAAGAAATTATTTAAGGTATGTCTCCTCAGAGATATTCCTATTTTTACATTTATTAATAAGATGGACCGGGATGCCACCGATCCTTTTGATTTGATGGATGAAATCGAATCTGTCCTCGGCATTAATACCTGTCCGATGAACTGGCCTATAGGTTCCGGTAAAGAATTCCGTGGAGTCTATGACCGCCGTGCTAAACATGTCAATACTTTCACCGCTTTTGCAAACGGACAGAAAGAGGTTGAGTCTGAAACTTTAGCGGTAGACTCTCCTGAACTCCTTGGAATTGTTGGTGATGAACTTTTTCAGACACTTCAGGATGATATTGAATTATTAGATGGTGCCAGTGCAGAATTTGATATTGAAAAAGTCAGCCACGGAAAGCAGACACCAGTATTCTTCGGTTCTGCCCTGACCAACTTTGGTATTGAGATTTTCCTGAATTATTTCCTTGAAATGACGAGCCACCCGCTGCCTCGTAAATCCGATGCCGGAGAAATCAGCCCATTTGATAAAGATTTTTCTGCCTTTGTTTTTAAAATTCAGGCAAACATGAATAAAGCTCACAGAGACCGTATTGCTTTTATGCGAATCTGCTCCGGTAAGTTTACTGCCGGTATGGATGTTTACCACATCCAGGGCAAGAAAAAACTCAAATTATCCCAACCACAGCAGCTGATGGCACAGGAGCGAAAGATTTTAGACGAAGCCTATGCCGGAGATATTATCGGTGTTTTTGACCCGGGTATTTTCTCTATTGGAGATACCATCTCCGTTCCCGGAAAAAATTTCGCCTATGAAGGCATTCCAACATTTGCTCCAGAGCATTTTGCGAAAGTCCGTCAGGTTGATACGATGAAACGTAAACAGTTCATCAAAGGTGTCAGTCAGATTGCCCAGGAAGGTGCCATTCAGATTTTCCAGGAATATAACACCGGTATGGAAGAAATCATCGTCGGTGTTGTCGGTGTCCTTCAGTTCGATGTCCTCAAATTCCGTTTGGAAAATGAATATGGTGTCGAAATCCGCATGGACATGATGCCTCACGAATATATCCGTTGGGTTACCAATACAGAAACAGATGTTGCACGTATTAATGGTACATCCGATATGAAACGAATTAAAGACCTTAAGGGTAATCCATTACTCCTCTTCATTCATGAATGGGCGGTAAATACCGTACTTGATAAAAATGATGGACTTGAGTTATCCGAATTTGGTCGCTGGTAAATCTCAAATCCTTTACTAACTTCCCAAGGAGGCCTGCATATGATAAAAAAAGATATCTTAATTACGGTTGTCGATGGTCAGGGTGGTGGCATTGGCCGCCAATATATTGAAAATTTAACAAAAGTTCTTCCTAAGGACCTTCCGGTAATCGTTCGGGCCCTTGGAACAAATTCCGCTGCTACTGCCAATATGATTCGCGCCGGTGCTACCGATGGTGCAACCGGTGAGAATGCCATTGTTCATAACGCCGGAAAAGCCGATATTATCGTCGGTGTTGTCGCTATTGTCGTTCCGGATTCCATCCTGGGTGAATTATCCCCGAAAATGGCCCGGGCTGTAGGCCAAAGCGATGCTCTTCGTATTCTTATTCCTTTTGACAGCTGTAATACAAGAATTGCCATGCTTTCTACCGGAACCCTGCAGCAATTCATTGACCGCGCTGTCCAGCTGACCATCCAGCGAATCAAAGAGCTTAACTAGTATCTCAGGATTCATCTCCGTCCATAGCCCAGCGTACCAGTGTTAAGGATTCCAGGCATACCACGCCAAATAAAAAGAGTCCGCCAATAGCACCCGGTAGAATAACAGCAGTACCTGACCACCCGATGAATCCAATAAAACCAAAAAATACAAGAATAAATAAACCTAACATATATAATCCACTCCTTTTAACATTTCCTATGTAAAGGAGTATAACAAAGGTTCAGTCCCTTATACGGGGCTGAACCTTTATTATTTCACAATTTTCATATACGGATAAACCTTTTCAATCATTGAATCCGGATACTGCTTATCCAAAAACTCTCCTATAACTTCCTGCCGGACCGGATGCCGCTTTCGTTGGACATACCGTCCCAATGCCAGTGCTGAAATAAGCACTGCAAGAATCATTACAAACATTATTATGTAGGTCAGTACCATTCCTGATACCGGTGGAATTTTTTCTATCTGCCGGCTGACCGCCGGATAAAGAACCTTTACCCAGAAAATAGCTAAAAAGCCCCATACAAAACAAAAGAGCAAATTAATTCTTCCATTCAGATTAAAAGGAATATGGCTGTAATCCCAGAAAATTGTTCCAAATACAAGCTCTGTAAGTGCTGAACAGGTATATTCAAATACCCCGCCAAAGAAAAAACCTCCCAGAAAGATATAAAAGTTATTACGCTCTTTCAAGGTATACAGCACACCTGTAATTAAGGCTCCTCCCATCCCCCATACAAGACTGAATGGAATATAAAGCAGACTGCTGCGGCTCATAATCCGCCCGGTTGTCGTTAGCATATAAACCGTCTCTACAAAGTCACCAACAAAACCACTGACTAAAAACATCCATATCAGCTTTTCCAGGCACATCCCGGTTGCAAAAGTCTTTTCACGAACCCATCCAAAACCTCGCTCTTCTGACGGTTCCTGGTTCTTTAACTCAGGAAAACTTGTGTACATTCGATGCTGAACCATATCAAAAATCTGTTTGCCTGCATTTCTCCGCACATCGCCAACCCGGTTTGCAACTTCTGTTACCGGTCCGCCTTTAAACTTTATCTTCAAAGATGCCGCCATTGTTACAACAAAGTCCATAATGAATATAATTCCCACACCCCATACCAGTGCTCGAAAAACGCCCCTTGGTATCAAATGCAAAAAAATGTAAATCGGCGGCTGAAACAGCCACATCGCTATAACTGCCATCACACCCCACATTACAGAATATGTGAAACAAATGTATCCATTAAGATTATAAGGCATATCCCTATAGTCCCAAAGTCTCCGTCCTGTGACTTTATACATTAGGGCTCCTGTAATATATTCAATTAAAGTCACAATACCTACCGCTCCAATAATCTGCCATACAGGATGCATTCCGAAGTCCGACAGTACATTTAAAACAACATACATACTTATCCCATATACCGGACAGACAGGTCCATTTAAAAACCCTCGATTGATAAATCGTCCATATCTGAATGCGGCAAATAGTTCCTCAATAATCCAACCTAAAACAGAGTATATGAAAAAAGTACCGATAGCTAAATAAATTCTGTATTCCATAAACCCCAGTTTCTCCACGCTCTCTTTTGTCGTACATTTTTATTATTTCAATAGATTTAAAATCGACTGTCCAATAGTCCCTTCCGGCATATTTAATCCAAAATTATCAACCAATGTCGCTCCAATGACCGCAAAACTCTCCTGTTCTCCCAATGCACCGGCTGCCTCAAAGGACGGCGAGTACAAAAGCAGCGGCACTTTTTCCCGGGTATGGTCCGTTCCCCTGTAGGTCGGGTCATTTCCATGGTCTGCCGTAATCATTAATAGATCATCTTTTCTCAGTTCCTTTATGAATTCCCCAAGTTTAATATCAAACCTTTCCAGTTCTTCCCGATATCCCTCAGGGTTTCTTCGATGTCCCCAAAGCGCATCAAAATCAACCAGGTTAACAAAACACAGTCCATGAAAATCCTCTTTAGCCACCTCAATCGTCTGCTCCATACCATGCACGGAGCTCTTTGAACGCTCTACCCGGCTAATGCCTTCACCATCAAAGATATCCCGTATCTTGCCAATTCCAATAACGTCCCGGCCATTATCCTGCAAAACATTCAATGCCGTCTTTCCAAAAGGTTTCAGTGCATAGTCATGGCGATTGCTCGTCCGCTTAAATTCCCCTTTTTTACGTCCTGTATAAGGCCGTGCAATAACACGTCCAACCTTCCATTCCTCACGCATCGTCAGTTCTCTGGCAATTTCACAACAGCGATATAGTTCCTTTAAATCAAAAGTTTCTTCATTTCCACAAATCTGAAGTACTGAATCTGCTGAAGTGTAGACAATCATATGGCCTGTGGCAATTTCTTCCTCACCCAGTTCATCTAATATAACCGTACCACTGCAGCTTTTATTTCCAATAATCTTATGACCTGTCTGACGTTCAAGTTCCTGAATCAAATCTGGTGGAAAGCCATGCTCTGTGAAGGTTTTAAAAGGTGTTGTCACCTTCAAACCCATCATTTCCCAGTGTCCTGTCATTGTATCCTTACTTGCACTGGCTTCCCGCAAAGCTGTATAGTACCCCTTTGGAGATGCTTCCGGTTCCACCTGCTTTAAAGGATGAAGATTGGCCATTCCAAGTTTTTTTAAATTTGGAATAGCAAATGTCTCCGCTCTTTCTGAAATATGGCCCAAAGTATCTGCTCCGGCATCTCCATAATCAGCAGCGTCCGGCATCTCTCCAATGCCAAGTGAATCTATAACGACAACAAATATTCGGTGAAAACGTTCCATTACTTATCAACCCCCAGATTTTTCGGAGAAAATGCCTTTGGAAGCAGTTCCTCGAGTGTACATACCTGATAGTCTTCCAGATTCTTTGCCATAATAATCTGGAAATCCTGAGGTATACAAAATTCCATCATAACCTGCCGGCATACCCCACAAGGTGCACAATAGTCAAGAATTTCTCCGTATTTACCCCCGACAATGGCAATCGCCTTAAAGTCTTTAACTCCTTCGCTGACCGCTTTAAAAAATGCAGTCCTCTCCGCACAATTCGACGGTCCATAAGCCGAGTTTTCAATATTACATCCCGTAAAAATACGTCCATCCGTACTTAAAAGGGCCGCACCCACTTTAAATTGAGAATAGGGTGCATAGGAATAGGCCAGTTGGTCCAAAGCACTTTGAATCAGTTCTCCCCACATAATTTATCCTTCCGCTTTGACAATTTTGACAATTCGGCTGGTCCCCAGCCTGTCCACTCCGAGTTCGATAAATTTCTCTGCATCTTCCATGGATGAAATACCGCCGGCAGCTTTAATCTTTACCCCCGGCCCAATATGCTCTGCAAAGAGAGCCACATCCTCAAATGTTGCTCCTCCTGTAGAAAATCCTGTAGATGTCTTTATATAATCGGCTCCTGCATCTGTAATAACTCTGCAAAGCTGCTTCTTTTCTTCTTCAGTCAATAAACAGGTTTCAATAATAACCTTTAAAATATGACTTCCACAAAGGGCTTTAATATCCCGGATTTCTTCTAATACCATATCATATCTTCCGGATTTTACCGCCCCCAAAGAAATCACCATGTCTATTTCATCTGCTCCATTATCCAGAGCATCCTTTGTTTCATAATTTTTAACAGCACTGGTCGCATAACCATTAGGGAAACCGATAACTGTACATATCTGCAATTTATCTCCCACATACTCTTTAGCACCTTTCACAAAACATGGTGGTATACATACCGATGCTGTCCCATATTTGATTGCATCGTCACAAAGTGCTTTGATTTCGTCCATTGTAGCTGTCTGCGTCAGAAGCGTGTGGTCCACTTTAGACAAAATCTCTTCATTTGTTAATTTTCGTTCATGACTCATACCTTCAACCTCTTTCAATCTCTTTACTCCCCACTTAATTTGCCGAGGAATTCTTTCATTCGCTGATTCTCAGAATTGAAAACCAACTCCGGTGAACCTTCCTCGACGATAACACCTTTATCCATAAAAATAACATAATCCGATACATTTTTAGCAAAATTCATCTCATGCGTAACAATAACCATGGTCATTCGTTCTGCTGCCAGGTCCTTTATAATTTTCAAAATTTCTCCTGTCAGCTCCGGATCCAGAGCAGATGTCGGTTCATCAAAAAACAAAATCTTTGGATTCATTGCCAATGCTCTGGCAATCGATACACGCTGCTGCTGCCCGCCGGACAACTGGTATGGGTAGGCATTTGCTTTATCTTCCAGTCCCATCTTCCGAAGCAGTTCCCTGGCTTCTTCAAAAACTTCCTGCTTATTCCGGTGCTGCACCCGCAATGGCGCATCCGTAATATTCTTAATCACCGAATAATGTGGGAAGAGATTAAAGTTCTGAAACACAAGACCGTAATATCCACGAATACGTTTCAAATCTGCTGTTTTCGCATAGACTGCCTGTTCTCCCTGGCTTTTAGCTGCTGCTTCTCCAAGATATATTATATCACCGTTGTCAATTTTTTCCAGCATCGTAGCACATCGTAAAAGTGTTGATTTTCCTGAGCCCGACGGTCCAATTATACTCAAAACCTGACCTTCATTTACCGTCAGTGAAATGTCCTTTAATACTTCAAGGCCGTCAAAACTCTTTTTTATATGATTCATCTCTAATAAGTTCATCCGTTTATCCTCCTAACGATAATAACTCAGCTTCTTTTCCAGCCGGTCAAAGAATACTGCAACTAACAGGTTGAAAACATAGTAAAATAGTCCGGCAACAATAAATGGCACCCATGAAGATTCTGCCGCCACAAGCTCTTTGGTCAGCTTAAACACTTCTGTTACAGACAGGGTAAATGCCAGGGACGTATCTTTTACCAGTGTAATCGTTTCATTTGCTACTGGTGGAATAATCCGTTTAATAACCTGGGGCATAACAATATGAATAAATGTCTGGCTTCTACTGTATCCCAGCAGTCTTGCCGCCTCATACTGTCCATCGGGAACAGCCGAAATACCTGAGCGGTAAATCTCCGCAAAATAAGCAGCATAGTTCAAGGCAAAACCAATCAGAACCGCTTTAAGCCGGTATGATTGTGTAATCTGCATTCCAAAAATAAAATATGGACCAAAATAGACAACCAGCAGCTGGAGCATCAATGGCGTTCCTCGCATAATGGATATATATATTCTGGCCAACATGGAAAACACCTTTACTTTGGACATCCGAACCAAAGAAAGCCCCAATCCAAGAATCAAAGATGTAATCAATGTTACAAAAAATATCTCAAGAGTTATCCCCATTCCACTGGACAACTCTTTAATAATGTCTGTTATTGTCATCTGTACGCCTCCCTGTTTTATAAAATCCTATATCAGCAAAAAGGGAGCGATTAAATTCGCTCCCCATTGATGTCTTTTTTGATTATTTACTAATACAGATTTTTTCAGGATCAAT
The DNA here is from genome assembly GCA_009929615.1 of Clostridia bacterium. GTDB lineage: Bacteria > Bacillota > Clostridia > Lachnospirales > Lachnospiraceae > Frisingicoccus. The sequence continues at coordinate 116,351 of SAAB01000003.1, forward strand.
TGGATATTTTGCAACAATTTTATCCACTGTTCCATCTGCTTCCATCTCAAGTAATGTGGACCAAACCTGATCTCTTAAAGCTTCATTACCAAGTTTGAAACCTATTCCATACTGTTCTGTGGAAATAATCTCATCCAGGATTACAATATTCTCATTCTGTACCTGTTTTGCAGCTGCAACGCCTTCATCCATAGCAATGGCATCTGCAGAACCTGCTTCAAGTTCTAACAATGCGGATTCATAATCTGGAACTTCTGTAAAGTTCGCAAAAGATTCAACCAATTTAACGATTTCTTCATTCTCTTCATCCTGTAACGCTGCCAATGCAGAAGAATCAGCCTGTACGAGCACATTCTTGCCTGCTAAATCAGCAAAGGATGTGATTCCAGCATCTTTATTCACAACAAATACCTGTGTATTATCTACATAAGCCTCTGTCCATGTGTACTCATCTTCGCGTCCATTCATTGTAAAGCCATTCCAAATACAATCAATAGCACCCGAATTCAATTCCATATCTTTAGCATCCCAGTCAATCGGCATCTTTACAAGTTCCCAGCCGTTACGGTCACATACTTCCTGAGCTAAATCCAAGTCAAATCCGACATACTCACCATCCTGCTTATATCCATAAGGTGGAAAGCTTGCATCGAACCCAACAGTAAATGTCTTTTTTTCTCCAGCAGCCTCTGTTGCTGCCTCTGCTGTAGTCTCAGCTTTTGTTTCTGCTTTCGTTTCTTTTGCACCGTTACCACATCCTGTAACCAGACATCCAACCGCCATTATCCCCGCCATAATAAGCGCTAATCTTTTTTTCATAACTTCTTCCTCCCATTATCCATATCATGCTACCATGTTATTCGTATAACGCTTTATCATGATATCATGAAAGCGTATTTGTGTCAACGAAAATGCCCCTGTTTTACTGTAAGGAAGGCCCTTTTCTACCTTACTATTTTCTTACAAAAATAGGATGACATTTTGGAAAATGTCATCCTATCGTTTTATCTAATGTTGTTTAATCTTCAAAATATTCTCTGTAGTCCATTTCACTGGCAAATAACATATATCTGCCTCCCACGAATCCCATATAACCTTCTCTTACTGAATAACCTTTCATGTTATCAACCACCTTTCTAAATACATCTTTAAGATGGTTTTATTATATGTTATTCAGCGTCCTATAAAACGGACTTAAAGTCGGATGGTTACAAAGATATCATAAATCGCTTTAATCGCTGTTTCAAAGTCTTTATTCTGCAAACCAATGATAATATTCAGCTCACTGGAGCCCTGGTCTATCATCTTAACATTGACATTGGCATGTGCCAGTGCTGAAAAAATTCGTCCCGCGGTTCCTCTGGTAGCTTTCATACCACGTCCCACAACAGCAACCAATGCCAAATCACTTTCCATCTCAATAGCATCCGGTTTTGCTGTCCGGTGAAGATTTGCCAGAACAGACTGTTCCTTTGCTTCAAATTCATCCTGATGAACAAATACCGTCAATGTATCGATTCCCGATGGCATATGCTCAAAGGATACACCTTCTTCTTCGAAAGCTTCTAACACTTTTCTCCCAAACCCAACCTGGGAGTTCATCATGTCCTTCTCAACGGTAATGGACACAAAGCCCTTTTTACCGGCAATACCTGTAATCGTATATTCCGGCTTTACACATGTACTTTCTACAATAAATGTTCCTTTATCTTCCGGAGCATTTGTATTTCGAATATTAATAGGGATTCCTTCTGTACGTACCGGGAAGATAGCATCTTCATGAAGTACAGTTGCTCCCATATATGAAAGTTCTCTTAATTCTTTATAAGTAATGGTATCAATCGGCTTTGGATTCTCAATAATTCTAGGGTCCGCTACCAGCACACCGGATACATCTGTCCAGTTTTCATAGACATCCGCAATAACAGCTTTCGCAACAATCGAACCGGTAATATCGGAACCACCTCGTGAAAAAGTCTTTACATGACCGTCTGCTCCACATCCGTAAAATCCAGGAATAACTGCTGTATCTGTCTTGGCCAGTTTTTTTCCAAGAGCAGAGTAGGTCTTATTCTGATCCAGCTGTCCATCTTTGCCAAAGAAAATATATTTTGCAGGGTCTACAAATTCACTTCCCAGGTATCTTGCCATAATAACACCATTCAGATACTCTCCTCTGGAAGCTGCATAATCTGAGCCCTCTTTATTTTTGAAGGCAAGTTCAATCTCTTTGAATTCTTCATCCAGGCTTAAATCCAATGCCAATCCCCGGATAATTTCATTATAACGTTCTTTGATCTGTTCAAGGAGCTCTTTAAAATCCCTGCCTGAAACAGCCTCTTCGTAACATTTGTAAAGCATGTCCGTTACTTTAACATCTTTCGGAGAACGTTTTCCAGGAGCTGATGGAATAACATATCTTCTGGACGGGTCACTTTTAATAATATTACCTACTTTTTTAAACTGTTCTGCACTGGCCAGCGAACTGCCACCGAACTTCACAACCTTTTTCATCTATATAGCCTCCAAAATTAAAATCATCTGTTTTTAAAATTATATAACAGAATCCCTATTTGTCAACGATTTCTTACAAACCTCCCCTTATATCGCCCTCATATATGTGCTGCCTTAGTCTTCCCCCAATTTACAACTTATGGTATACTAATATTCTATTTACATCGAAAAGGGCTTTGCCCGCCATGCTCTGCCCCAAGGAGGTAGCATCATGAAAAAACGCATACTTTTTATCGTTAATCCGAGTTCCGGTAAAGTAAAAATCAAGGACAGCCTTCTGGAAGTATGCCAGATATTCTGCCAAGCTGGCTACGACCTGACTTTAAATGTAACTCAGTACATCCGCGATGCCATTAATGAAGCTTTAGAAGATGATATCCGTTATGATTTAATCATCTGCTGCGGCGGTGACGGCACTTTTAACAGCATGATTTCCGCCCTGCTTCCTCTCGAAGTCCATCCTGCCATCAGCTATATTCCTTCCGGAAGTACCAATGATTTTGCCCGCAGCATCGGCCTGAACGGCACTGCTGTAGACATTGCCCGTGAAATTATGGTTGGTTCACCAAGGCCGCTGGATATTGGCAGTTTCAATGAACTCTATTTTTCCTATATTGCTTCATTTGGAGCCTTTACGGAAACTTCCTATAATACGCCCCAGTCCTTAAAAAACTGGCTGGGCCACCTTGCCTATATTTTAGAAGGCATGAAAGACTTGTCCGCTATTGAGCCCTGCCATATGAAGATTGTCCACGATGACGTGGTTCTTGAAGACAATTACATCTGGGGAGCTATTTGTAATTCCACTTCCATTGGCGGCATGATTCGCCTGAATAAGGATCTGGTAGATTACAATGACGGCCTTTTTGAGATTCTTCTTGTCAAGGCACCGAAAACACTTTTTGATTTAACAAGGATAGTTGTATCCATTAATACTCAGGATTATGACCCTGAAATGATTGATTTTTTCCAAGCCAGCGAATTATACGTCTATCCGGAAACAGAGGTTCCTTGGACTCTTGACGGTGAATATGCTCCTGGAAATAAAGAGATTCATATTAAAAATATTCATAATGCACTCCAGATTATTGTTTGACATTTTCTTTTAGATTTCATAAATTATTACTAAAAGAATACTCCGAAAGGAGCCTTTATGAATTACCGACAAAATATGGCAAATTGCTGCCCGCCGGTATCCCGTCCGATACCAGCTCCGGCACCACCTGTCTGCGAAAATATCTGTGCCTATCCCATCGCCATGGCATATGTTCCAATACAAACCTTTCAGACGACCTACGAACTAAATAAAGCGCTGGAAGTCGGCACCATTTTTCCGGAACTTCATAAACCGTTCTGTGGAAAGAGGTGTGTGCGATGATGAATTTATGCAATCTGTCCCAATATCAGTTACTCGATTATATTAATAAAGTCAGCTTTGCCGTCGATGATATTCTTTTATTCCTCGATTCCCATCCGGATTGTCCGGAGGCTCTGGCTTATTTCCACGAACACAGCAAACTTCGAAAAGCAGCCCTTAAAGAATACGCTCGCCGATTCGGTCCTCTGACCATTGATACAGCGAATGATACCTCCAGCAGCTCCTGGGAATGGATTTATCAAAAATGGCCATGGGAAGGAGGCGGCTGTTCATGTGGAACTATGAAAAACGACTGCAGTATCCGGTAAATATTACCCGGCCAAATGCCCAGATAGCCCAGATTATCCTGAGTCAATATGGGGGCCCTGATGGCGAAATCAACGCCGCCCTGCGTTATCTGTCTCAGCGTTTCGCTATGACAAACCGCAAAGCTATGGGTATGCTGACAGATATTGGCACCGAGGAACTGGCCCATATGGAAATTGTTGCTACCATTGTCACTCAGCTGACAAAGGATTTATCTATGGAAGAACTCCAAAAATACGGATTTGATAAATATTACGTGGACCATACACTTGGTATCTGGCCTCAGGCTGCCGGCGGTATCCCAGTCAATGCCTGTGAATTCCAGTCCAAAGGCGACCCGATTACAGACCTGTTTGAAGATTTGGCTGCCGAGCAAAAAGCCCGGGTAACCTACGATAATATTCTACGCCTGGTCAAGGATCCTGAAGTGGCTGACCCTATTCGTTTTTTACGGGCAAGAGAAGTTGTTCATTTCCAACGCTTCGGAGAAACCCTTCGGGCCGTTCAGGAAGATTTGAATTCTAAAAACTTCTATGCCTTTAACCCGGCTTTTGATGCACCGGTACCTTGTCCGCCATGTACTAAATAACCTTGAAACTGCCCCTGTATTCTACAGTGGGCAGTTTTTTATCATTAAAAAAATTGTACTACTATTCGTGCAAATTGTATGGTATAGTATATTTTATAGCCGGTTAATTTGAAAAAAAACCACTTAAACACTTTGGGGAGAAACAGATGTTATATCTTTGTACAGGAATACTGGCCTTTTTTTTATATTATATCTACGATTTAAACAGTGTTTGTTTTCATACACGCTTTTTTAAATCCTTTTTTACTATCGGAAGCCTGCTGCTTGCAGTATCTACTGTCAAGCTCATTTGGCGTGCCGCAAAATCAAGTCTTTTTAGCGAATTCTCCATCGTATCGTTATGTCTTGCATTTATTTTTCTTGCACTGCTTATTTATACATTATTCTTTGCACTTCCTTTTAAAAAAACATATGGACAGTCTGATTCACTTCCTTCGGTGGTTCACACGACAGGCATGTATGCCATTTGCCGCCACCCAGGGGTCTTGTGGTTATCAGGCTTTTATTTTTGTACGGCTTTATCTTTTCAAAGCCTGCTGCTTTGGGCCGCTGCCCTTATTTTCAGCCTGCTCGATATTATTTATGTCATTCTGCAGGACTACTATATTTTCCCAAAACAATTTGAGGGGTATGCCCAATATAAAGATTTAGCCCCTTTTCTTTTACCAAACTCGAAAAGTCTGCAACGTGCTGCAAAAACGTGGAGAATAGGAGATACTTATCATGAAATTTGATCGAAAGCTAAAAGAACATTATAAAGAAGATAGGGTCAATCATTTTTTTCGTGGGATTGCCACCACGTAATGTATTGATTTGTTACGCCACCCTTGACCGGATGGAAAAGCAATGCTGTTCGTTT
>SAAB01000140.1 GCA_009929615.1 Clostridia bacterium
TTTCTGGTGTTTTTTCGTCATGTCTGTCGCCACTTTCTCGCGTCTGGCACCGGAAACGCAGCCAACCCCGTCTCAGCGGTGCGGGCAACGGATGTTATGTTAAAAGTTACTTTCCCGAGCTTGTGTCGTAGTTTCTTCCTACGTGATTCATCAAGTAGGAACCTGATAGATCGATACACCAGAGATCCTCATCGATCCTTCTTTATTTATTTAATTTATTGTTAAACAAAGACTATTTGTAAACCTATAAACTACACCGATCGATTGGGATCCTTTCAATAGGAAAAAACACTAAACAATTTATATATGCTCTAAACGGCTTCAAACTGATTTAAACGGCTTTAAATTATTGGTGAACCTATGACTAGGTTTTTGTGTAGATAATGTCTTAGGCAGCGTTTGGTGCCGTACAGTGGGGGTTTTACAGGCTGCTCTCGATGCTGCTGTTGGTCTGATGGCTGGTTTTTTAAACACTGTTTACGGGATCCCTCGTTAGAATTACTATCCCTGGCGCTGGCTGTGGTGGCTGGCAATTAAAAAACATAGGCAGGTAGCTGTGGTGGCTATTTGTCGAAGCTTGAGATGGCTTCTTAAGAAGGTGAAACCTTCACAAGAGAACCCGCTAATCGTGAAGAGGCGGGTTTTTTTGTGTCAAAAATCCTCGATTCATCAGCGCATTAATTGCTCTTCAATATGGTGATCGTGTTAGAATAGGCGCAACGGCAGACCTTACCAGTTTGCGAGCCTTACCAGCTCATGCCCCGTTAGCAAATAACCTTAATCTTCTTCACGGACCGCAAGGTCAAGGTGCCAAAATGTGTAATACAATCTCGATCCCTCATCCGGGGGATGTTAGCTATATCTCCTTCACGTGCCGCAAGGTTCCGTCCGCTATCTTTAGTGGCGTGGAGGTGAATCATGACTAAAGTAACTGTCGATTATCCTTCTTCTATCTCCCGCCGTAAGCTTTCAAATCTGTTCAATCACTCCCCGTTTATGTTGTCTCTTGTTCATGACATGTGTGACTCTCAAGCTATTGTTCTTGCTGCCATGTGTGAAGGGAAGTGCGTAACAAGTGCGGGGAACCGGATTGAAGCAGACTACGAAGTAACTAAGCTGGCTGCGGTCATTGATGTTCTGGAAAATAAGTTTTACCTGCCTGTATCACGCGTGAAGATTCCCACCGCGTCGGATACTGGAGGTGGAACTATCCAAGCTAAATATCTCATTACGGAAAATGATATGCAGCTGTTGCTGGAAGATCCGGAATCAGTGGTTTTGACGCGAGAGAGATTGGCTCTTTCTAAGTTAAAAAGTCGAGATGAACGTTGTTTAAAACGTTTGGTGTCCGTTCACGGTTATGATGAAGTTTTTCGATCACTACAGGCGTTAGATGTAGCTAATGATTCTTTTGGTCGAGATTGCGGGTAATGCTTTAAACGGCAATGAATTGACGTTTAAAGCATGGCCGTTTAACGTTTGACGTTAGAAAGAAAAAAGCCACCCGGCAAGGTGGCTTTTTCAAGGTTCAACAAACGGGCAAGTTTTTGAACCGGGTAACTGTCGTAAGGGCGACGAGTCACCAAAACAAGTATCTCCAGTTTAGCCGCAATATGGCTATCACATCAAGACTCATCCCTTTGCCCAGTTACCAATGGCCGCTGCCATTGGCGCTTTGCCGTGTCTATCCGGATTGGATTCAAGTCGAAAGTTACCGGAACAGGCGCAGCGGTCGGACTGAACGGGGGGTTCGTGCATACAGTCCAGCTTGGAGCGAACTGCCTTCCCGGAACCGAGTGTCAGGCGTGGAATGAGAAACCGCGGCCATAA
>SAAB01000141.1 GCA_009929615.1 Clostridia bacterium
GAAAATGCTGGAACATCCAGAAGTGAAAATTGCTACCAGAAATATGTTTTATGATGAGCAGGGCAAGCACAGACGCACGAAGAAAGAGATTTTAGATGAGCAGGGAAATCTTCGGGCAGAATGCAGTATTATTCCCAAGGGGGAAGTTTATGAAAGCCACATTTTTACCAAGAAAGATGAGTGGTTTAAAAACGATGCGTTTACCAGAGAAGTCAAGGAGATGTTTACGGAAATCATCAACAGCCATGTGAAAAAAGAATCCGAAAAGCTGTCTGTATTTCAGCAGGGTGGCGTGTATCTGGCAACGAAGAAAATCGGGAAAAACAACCCGAGAGAAGCAGAGATACGGGCGGACAATGCAGTAAGGCAGGAATGGAATCGGACGGTAGATGTGGCATTGGTTGAAGGTGTTCCAGAAGAAGATATTTTAACGGTCAAGCGGGAGAAAATTACAGACAAAACACTGCAATCGATAAGGACACATGGATGGCTGCCGGATATGCTTCAGCAGATTATCCGAGGTGCGAAAGACTTCTTACAGGAAATGATTTTCAAATTTAAGCTGCCGCCGAAGCCAGTACCGAAGATTGATTTACAGGAATGGAATGAGATGCGGACGCTGATGGAGAAGCTTCAGAAGCAGTCACAGGCGATGAAGTTCGCACAGCAGGAGATTTCCTCATTGAAGAAACAACTTTCCGAGACAACTGGATTTTTCAAAGGGAAAGCACGGAAATCTTTAGAGGGCAAAATTGAACAGTCAGAAAAACAGGAAAAACGTATCTACACAGATATGGAGCAGACGGTAAAACAGGCAGGATATCCAGATGTTCAGTCCTTTGCAAAGACATATCAGAAATCGGAAAAACTGGTCAGGGAATATAATGAGGAGCTACAGGCATGGGAAAATCAGACAGAACAGAAGAAAGAGCATCCATCAGAACTGCCGAAAAAGGCAAGCATACGGGAAAAATTGCATCGCTATCAGCAGGAAAGCAGACAGCAACCGAAACAGTCAACAAAGAAGAAATCTATGGACAGAGAACGATGAGAAAGGTGGAACAGAAAATGAAGAAAACAATTTTTGAAGAAATGGGTGGTACTTATGTAAGATGTGGGGATTACTTTATCCCCAACCTTACCTTGCCGGAGGAAAAAGAACCGAGATTTGTTGGAGTATGGGGACAAAGACATTTGCAGTATGTGAAAGAATACCGCAGAACGGTATATCTGAATCTGGTGATGAGCGGCAGGCTGAACAGTTATCTGGCAGATATAGAGGAACAGGCACAGGATCGTTTTGAAAGAATTATAGAGCAGATGAAACAGACACAGGGAATCACAGAACAGTTAAAGGCAGATAATCAGATGGAATGGGTAGGAAGAATGAATAATGTACAAGCGTGTGCGAGGGAGATTGTGGATAAAGAGATGATTTATCAGTAGGCAATGAGATAGTGGAGAGCAAGTCGAAAAAAGGTTTGCTTTTCACTTTGCAATAATATTGATATTTTAATTTATTAGTAATGGCATTTATGCAATAGTCTTTTATCTAACCTCATGCTATAATAAAGAGAGTAATCTATACTTTGTTATGAATGTACGAAGGTCGGTCCGACCAAAGCATTGCATTAAAAAATGGAGTTGGAGATATAGCTGCAATGGCAAAGTCGAGTTTTGTACATACACCAAAAAATAAAAGATATAATTTGGAATGGAGATTATGATATAATTCATAAGGGAAGCATCTGATTTAGAGCCAAAAAATTAGAGCTGGAAGAAAAAAACTTCCTGCTCTAAATCTGATGATTTCCAATTGTACCAAT
>SAAB01000075.1 GCA_009929615.1 Clostridia bacterium
GGTGATAAACGAACAGCATTGCTTTTCCATCCGGTCAAGGGTGGCGTAACAAATCAATACATTACGTGGTGGCAATCCCACGAAAAAAATGATTGACCCCATATTTTTCCTGTTCCTCCTTTATTTCCCTCTTCTATCGTAAAAAAACAGACCTGACACTTTTCCATCTGTATCAGATCTTTTTTAAAATTGCGGGGGCAGGATTTGAACCTACGACCTTCGGGTTATGAGCCCGACGAGCTACCGAACTGCTCCACCCCGCGATATATGGTACGTAACGTACTATATTATTATAGCTTAGTTGCCTCTCTTTGTCCAGCACTTTTCATTTTCTCCCTCTTTTCTACCCCCTGGCGGAGCAGAACATAAATCAGCGTTGCTACAGGTACGCTCCCTATCATTCCAATGATTCCAAAAAGTCCACCGCCCACAGTGACCGATGCCAACACCCAAAGGCAGGGAAGACCTGTATGCTTTCCTACAATTCTAGGATAAATAAGACTATTCTCAAGCTGCTGCAGGATAATAAAGAAAATGAGAAATGTAAAAGCCTTTCTTGAAGAAATAAATAACAACAGTATAAACCCAATACCTCCTCCGATATAGGCTCCGAGCAAAGGGATAAACGCTGTCAGTCCTACAATCAGGCTGACCAGCCCACTATAATCCAGCTGGAATACTACCATCCCTGTAAAACACAGACTTCCCAGAACAACGGATTCAATAAACTGTCCCGCCACAAAATGGTCAAAGACTTCTACTGCTGTTACCAAAAAGTTTTTTACCGGCTGATATATGCACTCTGGCATATAGGCCCGATACAGCCGTTTTATCTGCCTTTTAAGTTTTTCTTTATCATAAAGTACATATATAGACAATACCGTAATAATTCCAAAAGCAGCCAGCCCGCTCAATGCACCCGTTGTCATCCGGGCCATCCTTGGTAAGAGGGTATCCATCGTTTGGTCCAGCCGCCCCAGATATCCGGAAATGCCTTCAATTAAAGGAGAGAGGTCGAGATGTTTTATTCCCATTTTTCCAATAAGCATTCCTGTTGATTCTTCAAAGGCCTGCATATAATCATCCTGATTTTCAGCAAAATTACGAATACTGTTTATAAGCCGTGGCAGTGCAAAACGGACCACTGCTGCTGCCACTCCAATAAGTCCTGCATACACGCTTATTAAACCGAAAATCCGAGAAGCCTTTTTAGGTATTTTACCTTTTTTCTCGTAAAATGTCCGCACATACTCATAGGGATGATTCAGCACAAATGCAAGAATGCCTGCACATAAAACCGGCAGAAACTGACGTCCCACAAAACACAACTGCCTGCATATATAGCCGGAATGCACAACAACAATAACCAGAAAAACCAGATATGTGATTGGCACTATCTATTGCCGTACAGGTTTTCTATCCATTTCAATGCCTCCTCATCTATAAGTATGACCAAAAAAAGCCAGGCTAAACTCAAGCCTGACTTTTTATTCTTTATTCTATCGGATGAAGATTTTTAAGAGACACATCTAAAATCGGTGCTGAATGGGTCAACGCACCGCTGGAAACATAATCCACACCAACATCTTTTATTTTTTTAATGTTCTCTTTTGTCATATTTCCGGAACACTCCGTTTCTGCCCGGCCCTTTGCCATAGAAACAGCCTGTTTCATCATATCTACAGACATATTGTCCAGCATAATAATATCTGCCCCCGCATCCAGTGCTTCCTGAAGCATCTCTAGGTTTTCCACTTCGATTTCTATTTTCCGTACAAAAGGCGCATATTCTTTAGCCATTTTTATAGCCTGGGCAACACCTCCTGCCGCTCCAATATGATTGTCTTTAATAAGAACGCCATCCGAAAGATTATACCGATGGTTATGCCCGCCACCGACACGAACTGCATATTTTTCGAAAATTCTCATATTCGGCGTTGTTTTTCGGGTGTCCAGCAAACGCACTGAGGAACCTTCCAATAATTTGGATACCTTATATGTATAAGTTGCAATACCGCTCATTCTCTGTAGATAGTTCAATGCTGTCCGTTCTCCGGAAAGAATCACCCGGATATCTCCCCGAACAACCGCCAGAACTTCGCCTTTTTCTACGATATCTCCGTCAGCAGCAAATTTATCAACTTCCATCGTTTCATCCAGAAGTTCAAAAACCCTCTCAAAAATATCCATACCGGCAACAATGCCGTTTTCTTTGCAAATAAGCTGGGCCTCGCCCTTTTTATATTCCCGCATCACTGCATTCGTCGTTACATCCTCATCGGAAATATCTTCCCGAAGGGCCTGTAAAAGCAGATTATCCACATTTAATTTGGTTGTTATCGGATTCATTGACTGACTCCCTCCTGATTTCCTTCCAGATGCTCTCTTTACACTTCTTCCGATAAGCATCCTCATTTTTGTATTCATCCATATCTATATTATATAACTGGCAGAGTTTTGAAAACTCTAAAGATGCTCTCAGGCAGTTTCTGCCCCTTGTCGAATCTCCACTCATCTTCAGAGCTGCCCTCTTTGCAAAAACCAGGCTTTCTAATAGAGAATTGCTGGCCAATCGATTTGCCCCATGCACACCATTACAGCTTGTTTCTCCCGCCGCATATAAATATTTCATAGAGGTCTGGCTGTTTGCATCTACCCAGACACCACCCATAAAATAATGCTGTGCAGGAACAACCGGTATTGGTTCCTTTGTAATGTCATAACCCTCTTCGAGACATCGTTTATAAATATTGGGAAAACGCTCCCGAACATCCATATCTTTAATTGTCTGAAACGATAGTCGGACATATGGCATATGGTCTTTTGCCATCTGTTTCCGAATAGCTTTTGTCACCACATCTCTTGGCAGCAATTCATTGACAAACCGTTCTCCCTGCTTATTATAGAGAACTGCACCTTCTCCACGGACAGATTCCGATATAAGAAAACTTCTTCCCGGGTGGCAGGTATAAAGTGTCGTTGGATGAATCTGGACATAATTGACATGTTCCAGTTCAATACCCCGTTTAAGAGAAATCGCCAGTGCATCCCCGGTCAAATGAGGAAAATTGGTCGAATGGTCATAAATGCCGCCAATACCGCCACAGGCCCAGACTACATTCTGCGCAAATACAGGTCTCAATTCGCCTTCTGCTGTCTTTAAAAGAATACCATCACACTGATTATCTTTCGCAAGAATATCCAACATCTCTGTGTGTTCCACGAGTGTCACATTCCTTTTCTCACGAACTCGTTTTAACAAGGTACTCGTAATCTCTTTTCCCGTAATATCATCATGGTATAAAATCCTGTTTGTGGAGTGGGCTCCTTCTCTGGTATAGAGAAGTTCTTCACCTTCTCTGGCGAAATCCACGCCATAATTCACAAGTTCATCGATAATCTCTCTGGAAGAACGAATCATGATATCTACAGACTCTCTGCGATTTTCATAGTGTCCGGCACGAAGAGTATCCTCAAAAAAGCTGTCATAATCCTTTTCATCTTTGAGGACGCAGATTCCACCCTGGGCCAGAAAGGAATCACTTTCATCAAGCTCTGCCTTACTAATCATTAATATGTTCATTTCTTCCGGCAGATGTAATGCTGTAAAGCATCCTGCCACGCCACATCCTACAATGATGACATCATATATCTTTTTCATTTTAACCGCCGCCTATCTGGACAACTCCAACATCCGTTTTAAAGGTGTGTGGGCTTTTTCCAAGAAGTCCTCTGACATTACTACCCCTTCTCCAGCTCCCTGCAAAACAGAAAGCACTTTATCAAGGGTAATCTTTTTCATGTCCGCACAAATCTGATTCTCTTTGACAGCATAAAAAACTTTATCTGGATTTCTTTTCTTCAGTTCATACATCACACCAAGTTCTGTTCCAATAATAAATTCTTTTCCATCACTGGTTGTCGCATAATCTATAATCCCCGAGGTGCTTCCTACATAATCCGCCAGCCGGGAAACCTCTGCCTGACATTCCGGATGAACCAGAACCTCTGCCCCGGGATAACGGCCTTTTGCCTCCATAATATGCTCTGCTGTAAGCATCGTATGTATTGGACATCCACCCTCATTAAAAATAAAGGTTTTTTCCGGAAGCTGTGCAGCTATCCACGAACCAAGATGCTTGTCCGGTATAAAATAAATCACCGGATTCGGAAGGGCTTTTACAACTTTCAGAGCATTTGACGAAGTCACGCAGACATCCGAATGGCTTTTTAGTTCCGCTGTTGAATTTACATAACAGACAACAGCCACATCTTCCTTATATTTAAGGCGCACTTCCTCAATCTTCTCTACCGATGCCATATGAGCCATCGGACAATCCGCGGATTCATCCGGCAAAAGAACCTTTTTTTCCGGATTCAAAAGTTTAGCACTTTCTCCCATAAAACTTACGCCACAAAGAACAATGGTATCCGCCTCTGCTTTCGTTGCCATCTCGCTTAAGTAATAAGAATCCCCAACGTAATCCGCAATCTCCTGAACTTCATCTTCTACATAATAGTGAGCCATAATAACTGTATTTTTCTCTTTTTTCAATCGTAAAATTTCATTTCGTTTATCTTCCATCACGGCCTCCACTCATTTTAACCGATATTTCGTTCAAGTATAGCACATTTGATAGAAGTTGACAAGACAGCTGTCGTTTCACTTTTGGCTAAATTTCAGGGAATTTTGTGGTTGACGGTTCAAAACCAGCAAGCTATAATGAAGTATGCAAGGCGACATAGCCAAGTGGTAAGGCAGAGGTCTGCAACACCTTCACCACCAGTTCAAATCTGGTTGTCGCCTCACTAGAGTAGCCTGGAAGTTCTAAAATTTCCAGGCACTTTTTCTATGTATTTAATCGAACAAACATTTTACTAAAGGAGGAGAACATATGTTAACACGTAAAGAGATGAAGAAACGCGCTAAACATAGTCTCAAAAAACATTATCTGATATTTGTTGCTCTCTGCGTGATTGCCTCATTTATCGGCAGTGAATTCTCTACTTCACTGGACGTGACAAAAACCCAGGTTCCTGTCGAAGAAACAGGAACTGAAAGCGATTCTTCACTAACCACTCCGGAAGCCGGGCTTATGGACATCTTTGATGATATTGCCACCGGAAACCTGGAGGCGGGTGAAAAAGCAGCAACTAAAAACGAAGATTATATTCTTACAAAGTCTAAAGAAAGTGATAATAAAATTCTTGGACGTACACGCGGTGTTCTTTCCATGGTTGTCAATAGCGTTACTTCCGGCTCGTTCCTGGTCCGTATCGCCAATGGTCTTCAATCCATGGTACGTTCAAAGGATGTAGCTATACTCATTCTGATTACTCTCAGTATGATTTTTGTCTTTTTGATATGGTTCTTTATCATCAATGTCTATCAGGTCATTTCCCGAAGAATGTTTCTGGAAGGGCGCTGTTATGACAAACTGCCTATCTACCGAAGTCTTTATCTGTTAAAGGTAAAACGATGGACCAGGGCAGCCTGCACCATGTTTGTCACTTCCCTTTTTGGTGCATTATGGTGGCTCACCATCATTGGTGGTATCATTAAATATTTTTCTTATTTTATGGTTCCATATATTGTTGCTGAAAATCCGGACATCAAACCTTTAGAAGCCATTCGCCTTTCGCGCCAGATGATGAAAGGGCATAAGTGGGAATGCTTTTTTTATCAGCTCACCTTTATTGGATGGCATCTTCTCGGTTTCTGTACTTTAGGATTGAGCCGGATCCTATTCAGTAATCCATACATAGAGGCTTTTTACACTGAGTATTATGTACAGTTGCGTCAGCTTGCTGCCGCTAAAAATATTCCAAATGCTGATTTGCTGAATGACCAGTATCTCTTTGAAAAAGCCAATGACAATTTATTAAATCAGGCTTATGCTGAGGTTGTTGCCGCTGAAGCCATTCCGGAAACGACACTTCCAGAGTTAAAGGGTATCCAGAAATTTATCGCAGATATCTTCGGCGTTACCTTTAAAAGTAATAAATATGAGCAGGCTTATGAGGAAGACCAGGCAAGGCGTATCCGCTACGTTCGAGAAGTCTATGCTCTCCGTGGTCTGGTTTACCCAACAAAACTTTCTCCTTTCCCATCGGACGAAAAACGTCAATGGATTGGAACAACTTATTATGTACGTCACTACTCCATTTGGTCAATTATTATGCTGTTCTTCATCATGGCCTTTGTTGGCTGGGTATGGGAAGTCAGTCTGCACTTAATTTCCGACGGTGTCTTTGTCAACCGCGGTGTCCTTCACGGACCGTGGCTTCCAATTTACGGAACAGGCAGTATCATTATCCTGCTCCTTTTGAACAAGCTTCGAAAATGGCCGGCTTTAGAATTTATATCCGCCATTGTTGTCTGTGGATGTGTTGAATACTTTACCGCTTACTATTTGGAAATGACCCACAACGGGCAAAAGTGGTGGGATTACTCCGGTTACTTCTTAAACCTCGACGGGCGTATCTGTGCCGAAGGTTTATTGGCATTCGGCCTCGGTGGTATGTTAATCGTCTACGTTCTTGCACCGGTTATTGATAACCTGCTGAAACGTATTCCACATAAGATTTTGATTCCAATATGTCTTGTATTGCTTGTTCTCTATTGCTGGGACCAGCACTATTCCTCCAAACACCCGAACACGGGCAAAGGAATTACAGACTATGCTCAGGCCTCCATTGAACAGACGGCCTCCACTCCGGATGATACACCCCCGGACAGGGGCTTTTATCCCGAATCATATAGTATTGGATAATATAAAAACAGATGCTCCGGAAGGGTTAAAACCCTTCCGGAGCATCTGTTTTTTTCTGCGTTTTTTACTTATTCATGTTCTTTTTTACGGCTGAACACTACCAATCCCGCCAATACAAGTACTGACAAAATCATAATAGTCATAACCGGTGTTACCGGTGAACCATCTCCAGTTCTTGGTGAACTGATTTTCTTTGCCTGTTCAAAAGTTACGGAAATACTATGGTTCGCTGTGATATTCGTGAAGCTGTATTTATTATTCGTCACTTTCACTTCAACGCCATCCACATAAACCTTAGCTACAACATAACCATTATCCGGAATAAACGTAAATTCATAATCTCTTCCACTATCTACCGTCACTGTTCCAGACGGATTAATACGTCCGTTAGTTCCTGCTTTGGAAGTCAGGGTGAACCGGTTAACCTGGTTCTGTGCCTGTGCTTCTGTTATGGCAAATCGGATGGATGTACTGTTGGTCATATCCATCGCTTTCCATCCCTCTGCTGTATATTCTTCAGCTCTAAATTTTACGGTTAATCTGTAGTTTCCTACCTGACTTACTGTAAATGGTATGGTATAGTCATCCTTCCAGTCAGCAAAAGTTGCCTGTCCCCAATTCCAATTCATCGGTACCCATCGGGTATCACCAACTGCCGGTTTTGCATTATCCATGCCATTTCCTACTGCTTTTGCTGTAAGACTTGAACCGGATACATAGGAACCATTATCTGCAATACCTGTAATTGTAGAACCAGCAAACGGTATTACCGTTTTAAACTTGCTTTCAGCACTTGCCTGACTTTCCATTGCTTCATCTGCATTAAAAGCCATTCTGGTCTTAAAACCATATTCTGTATTCGCCGTCAAACCGGTAAATTCTGCCGTTGACTGCCATGCAACACTGCCATCGGCCTTTACAATTCCATACTCCTGATTCTCCACTGCTTTCAGTGTGATAGAAGTTTCCTGTCGTCCTTCCAGTTCCGGTGCTGCCGGAGCCTGAGCTGCTACTGTCTTTGTCTTAAGTTTCAGCGGTTCACTGATATCGGCCTCTCCCTCAACTTTCTTCCGAGTTACAAAGTCATATTCCGTTCCCGGTGTTAAGTTGTTGAAGGTTCCTGTCTCGTTCCATTCTCCCGGTTCACCATGCACCATCATTGCATATTCCTGACCGGAAACCACTTTTAACTGGACCATAACATCTGTTTTAGAATCCAATTCCGGTATTCCCGGTGCCGGTGCCGGCAAAGCCTTCGTAGAAACTGCAAATGCTGCACTCGGTCCGCTCGGTCCTACATCCCCACTGCTCTTTATACGTGTTACAAAGGAATATTCTGTTGCCGGGTCCAGATTATCGAAGATTCCGGTTTCATTCCATTCACCTGGCTGACCATCCGCTAACATAGCATACTGCTGGCCACTGACAACCTTCAATTGAATCTGATTTTTATCAACAAGCTGTGCTTCTGGTGCATCCGGAAGCTGTCCTGTATAACTTTTCAGTGTTGTGAACTCCGTTACAAGTGCCTCCATGCTTAAGCCAGAACCTTTAGAAACTTCACGGACAACAAACTGATATGTGGTTGCTGGGTTAAGCCCTTCAAATGCCAGAGCCGGCTGCCATGTAACTCCACCTTTTCCATCAAGGATTCCACATTCTATAGTGTTCTCCGGATTAAAAAAAGTTACCTGACTAAGATCCAGTACGACCTTCGTATCTGTAATCTCTGTTGTCTTTAAAGTCCCTGTTGCCGTAGTCGGTATCGTCCATATCTCCAGAGGATCCGACTCCGGACCATCCGCATCATATACCAGTGCACCATCAGCATACGTACCCGCTTTGATATGTGCTGTGATTTGATATTTCGTATCCGGTTTCAAATTTTGGAATTTACCGTCTTCATTTGACCTCAAATATTTCCATTCATTCTTTGCAGTATCATATTCATTACATGTAAACACGCAGCCAACCGCATTGCCCCCAACGTTCACCGCCACTTCTATCTTGTCCGAAGTATTTCCATTTATAGAATTTTGCAGCACTGCCTTTGGTGCTGCCGCATACAATGTAGGGCCGTTCACTTGTTCCGTACCCGCAGGCAGAACATTCATCGGTTCTGCATTGACCGGTTCTGTACTTGCTGGCTCCGTACTTGCCGGTTCTGTGCTTGCCGGTTCTGTACTTACTGGCTCTGTGCTTGCCGGTTCTGTGCTTACTGGCTGCGTTTCCAAAGGTGCTGTTGCCGCTTTACCTGTTTCTACAGGCGTTTCTGTAGCCTCAGCTGCTCTGGCAAATTCATATTCACTTCCCGCCTTAAGCCCTGTAAACTTCACTGTTTTTGGAGTAACTGTTTTGTCATACTGTTTTTCCCCAGCCCAAATCCAAACATACTTATTTGGATCTACAGAATCCTTACCTTTAATAGCATAGACATACCCGTCTTCTGCCTCTAAGGTAATGCTGTCTGTTGTGGCTGAAACAAGCTTAATCGCTTTCTGCTCCACTTCCTCTGCATAGGTTGCTGCTGGTAGTGCTAATACGGTTGATATCATCAACACAACCATCAAAATTCCTGACAATATGCTTCTTCTTTTCTTCCTCATATCCTCACCTCTCCCAATCTATAGAATGCTACTCTTTTTTCTCTTCTAAGTGTACTTATAGTTTACCATATACCGACCTAAATTCCCAATATTTTTTCTATATAATATCCTTTGTCAGATATTTGTAAGTTTCTTCCCTTTTGTGCAAGCACAAGGCCGCCTCTCATTGTCAGCTTCTTTCCTTTTTGTGCTGATGCCTGCGGCATTCACACCTCGCAGCTTAGCTGCTCGTTGA
>SAAB01000027.1 GCA_009929615.1 Clostridia bacterium
TGATAAACGAACAGCATTGCTTTTCCATCCGGTCAAGGGTGGCGTAACAAATCAATACATTACGTGGTGGCAATCCCACGAAAAAAATGATTGACCCAAGATTTTTTGCAAAATACTACAATACACTATTTTTTTTCATGCCAACGTAGTAGAATAAAGGTAATGATATACAGAGGGGCAAACCAGGAGAAATCCTGGGACGCAAAGCTAAGGACCTGTAAAATGGTAGCCAGTTGCATTTTTAATTGGACATTGTCGATGAAACAGGGCAATGTCTATTTTTGTTGAGTTTTAGAGGGTTAGGGCAGAAAAGAAATTACAAGAGAGGGTCAACGTTATGGAAAAGAAAGTCACTGTAGGAGGAGTATTAAATACATCGATTAACTTTGCGATGCAGCAAAATTATGTACCAATTATACGAAACCTAATTGTAAATAATGAATCAGAGGAAAATTTGAAGAATCTGACATTGAGAATTTCCTTTGAACCGGGTTTTGCAAGAGAGTTTTCCTATGAGATAGAGGAACTGGCAGCAGGCAGTTCTTTTGAAATTTCGCCGGTAAGAATTCAGCTATCTACGGAATTTTTGTTCTCATTGACAGAGAAAATGGTTGGTACCATTATTATTGACTTAATTGAAGAGGATAAGGACATTTATAATTTCACCAATGAGATTGAATTGCTGGCCTATGATGAGTGGAGCGGTCTGCTTAT
Organism: Clostridia bacterium; assembly: GCA_009929615.1. Lineage (GTDB taxonomy): Bacteria > Bacillota > Clostridia > Lachnospirales > Lachnospiraceae > Frisingicoccus. The sequence goes on from SAAB01000027.1 coordinate 715, forward strand.
CATGCCGGAAATTATTACAGCCTTTGTAACGCCTAATCACCCAAAGGTCACAGCTATTCTTAGCCGGGCATCAAAATTTTTAAATGAATGGATGGGACAGCCATCATTTACAGGGTATCAGACGAGAAATCCGAATAATGTAAAGTTTCAGATGGCAGCCATTTATGCAGCACTGCATGCTGAGAATATTATTTATAATAATCCACCGGCTAGTTATGAAATTGTTGGACAGCGAGTGCGTATGCCACATATGGTTGTTGAACAGAAACAGGGAACGTGTCTGGATTTATCTATACTTTATGCAGCCTGTCTGGAAGCAGCAGGACTGTTCCCATTGATTATTTTTATGAAGGGCCATGCCTATTCAGGTTGTTGGTTAGAAGAAGAAACTTTTGCGGATTGTGCTGTGGATGATGTGTCTGCACTGGAAAAGAGAATTGTGCCGGGAGCAGAGGAACTGTTGCTGGTTGAATGTACGGATTATGTTCAAGGGGGGAATGTAGACTTTGAAAAGGCTTTAAAACATGGAAAGGACCATTTAAATCAGCCAGGTCTTTTCGACTATGTTATTGACGTGCAGAGGTCAAGAGGCAGTGGTATCCGGCCGATTCCTATTAAATTACCTCGGACAGAAAGTTTTCAGGAAAATGTAGAGGAAGAGAATGGGGAGACAGTTGTTTTTGCACCAAAAGAAATGGACAGATCCATGCTCGGAAAATTGGCAGAAGATAATAGGCCGCTTACAAAACAAAAAATATGGGAGCGAAGACTCCTGGATTTCAGTTTGAGAAACACTCTGCTGAATTTTCGTGTGACTAAAAATGCAATACAGATTATGACAGCCGATTTGGGGGAATTAGAGGATAGATTATCTGACGGAAAAGACTTTAGAGTTATGGAAGTGCCGTCAGAATGGACAATGTCTCCGAGAGATGCAAAAATGTTTGAAATTGAAACGGAAAAAGATTTGATTCAGACAATTGCCACTATGGAGTTTAAAAGCCAGAGGATTCGTACATTTCTTCCAAGTGATATTTTAGAGAAAAACCTTAAAAATCTGCACCGTGCGGCTAAAGTCAGCATGGAAGAAAATGGAACAAATACATTGTTTCTGGCACTCGGTTTTCTGAGATGGTTTGAGAGTGATTTGTCGGAAAAAGCAAGATATGCGCCAATTATTCTTATACCTGTGGATTTGGTGAGAAATAGTCGGAATAAAGGTTTTGTTATTCGAAGCAGACAAGAAGAAGCCCAGATTAATATTACCTTGTTGGAATATTTGCGGCAAGATTATGGTATTAAAATCGGTGGCTTAGACCCATTGCCGTTGGATGAACATGGAACGGATTTGCCTTTGGTTTTTAATACTATGCGACAGGCAATTATGGGGAAAAAACGATGGAACATTGAAAATATGGCATTTCTGGGACTTTTTTCGTTTGGTCAGTTTGTTATGTGGAATGATATCAGAAATCGTTCAGAAGATTTGGAAAAGAACAAAGTAGTTGCCAGCCTGATTGAAGGAAGAATGACCTGGCAGCCGGAGGATGTTGGAATATCGACAGATATGCTGGATGCGAAGGTTGAGCCAGATAAAATGGCAATTCCTGTCAGTGCTGATTCATCTCAGATGGTAGCTATTGCTGCCGCGGCAGCCGGGGAAAGTTTTGTATTGCATGGACCGCCTGGAACAGGAAAGTCCCAGACGATTACAAATATGATTGCGAATACATTATATCAAGGCAAATCCGTCTTATTTGTGGCTGAGAAAATGGCAGCTTTAAATGTTGTACAAAAAAGACTTGCAGATATTGGTCTGGATTCATTTTGCCTTGAACTCCATTCAAATAAAACAAATAAGACAGCAGTTCTGGGACAGCTTAATCAGGCACTGGAAATTGGAAGAATTAAGCCACCGGAAGCCTATAAAGCGACCGCGGATTATTTGCATCATATGCGGCAGGAATTGAATTACATTATAGAGGCCATACACTGTAAGCGGGAATATGGCTGTTCTTTATATGAGGCTGTTGAAATATTTGAACAGACGAAAAGTGAAAAAGATAAGATAGATTTTTCCGGAGTGAATGTTCAATCTGTAAGTGGTAGTGAAATAGACGGTTGGAGTGAATTGATTCGTCAATATACGGTTGTTATTGAAGAAATAGGTTTATATGAAAATCACCCATTAAAGGGTTATAAAGGAACTGTTTATTCCATGGAATTGCGAAATCAGTTCGAGAATGATTTGAAGGCGGTGTTTCAACAATGCGATTCAACAGAGGAAATAGTTCGGGAACTTTTGACATGGAGTGGCCTGGAGCAGACTGAGGATAAGCCATCGGTTATTCAACTGATGAATTTTATAGAGGCGGCATTAAATCCAATAATGACATTGACATCCTTTGTACAAACACCTAATTTTGGTGGCGTAAAGATGCAGCTGGATTTGCTTGCCCAGGTGGGGAAAGAATATAATGAGTTGTCTGGTAAGCTTTTACAGAACTTTCAGGATTCGGTATTTTCTTATAATGTTGATGATGCTTTGACACGTTGGAATAGTGCGTCTGCAACTTGGTTTTTCCCGAAGATGCTCAAGCAGAATAGTCTTGTAAAAGAATTAAAGGCTTTTTCCAAGAATCCAAGCGAGATTACAAAAGAGTCTATTCAAAGTTATTATGAGGAACTTAGGAAACTGTCAGAAAAGAAAAAACAAATTGAAATGACATCACCTGAGCTGGCTGGCTTTACAAACGGAATATATATGGGGCTTCAGACAGATTGGAATCAGCTGAATGCCGCAATAGAAAAATCGGTTACAGTTCGAGAGGCAGTCAGGGCATTTCCTGAAAGTAAGAGGGAAAATCTGATTCATCTCGCAGATAATCCTTCAGAAGGGGAAAAACTCAGAGGACAGGTGGAGAAGCTTCAGCTTTTTATACAGTCGGCAGACAAACTTACAAATCAGTATTCTGTCGATATGAAGGATGCTGAAAACAGCCAGAACTGGATTATGGAAGTAAAGAATTTATGCGAGAAATATCGGGATAATATCTCTGAACTAAAGTCATGGGTTGATTTTAATATCAAAGATAAAGAACTTAGAGAAAAAGGTCTGGCCGTTGTGTCTGAAGCCTATAAACAGAATAAAGTTGATAAAGGAAATATCAAGGATGCATTTAGGTGTAATTTGTTCTACCGGTTATCACTTCAGACCATTTCTTCAGACTCCAGACTGGCAGATTTCAGAGGCAGACAGTATGAAGATATGATTCTGAAATATAAAGAAACTATTGATAAATTCCAGAAAATGACGATTCAGGAACTTGTGTCAAAATTATCTGAGAAAGTTCCGGCAAATGGCGGAGACGGTGCGGCATCTTCTGAACTGGGAATTTTAAAACGAGCGATTAAAAGCAATGGCCGTATGATGCCAATTCGAAAGCTGTTTGACCAGATTCCGACATTGCTCCGACGGATTTGTCCATGTATGCTTATGAGTCCGATTTCTGTGGCACAATACATAGACCCTGCTTTTCCGAAATTCGACCTGGTCATTTTTGATGAGGCATCCCAGCTTCCGACAAGTGAGGCAGTTGGAACAATCGCGAGAGGAGAAAATGTTATTGTTGTTGGTGACCCTAAACAGCTGCCGCCGACCAGTTTCTTTACTTCAAATCGTGTAGACGAGGAAAATAGTGAGAAAGAGGACCTTGAAAGTCTTTTAGATGACTGTCTTGCAATATCCATGCCGCAGGAACATTTGAAATGGCATTACAGGTCAAGACATGAGAGCCTGATTGCATACAGCAATGTGAAATATTATGACAATAAACTCTATACATTCCCATCGCCAAATGATCTGGTTTCAGAAGTCAAGATGGTGCATTTGGATGGCTACTATGATAAAGGAAAAACAAAGCAAAATCTGGCAGAAGCAAAGGCTGTTGTGTCAGAAATTGTACGCAGGTTACGGGATGAACGCCTTCGCAATGATAGTATAGGCGTCGTTACATTTAGTTCCGTTCAGCAGAATTTGATTGAAGATTTACTGTTGGATGAATTTTCCAAGCATCCTGAGCTGGAGGAAATTGATAATAAATCAAAAGAGCCTGTATTTATTAAAAATCTGGAAAATGTTCAGGGTGATGAACGGGATATTATACTCTTCTCTATTGGGTACGGCCCGGATAAAGAGGGTAAAGTATCTATGAACTTTGGACCATTGAACAGAGATGGGGGATGGCGTAGATTAAATGTTGCCATATCCAGAGCGAGAAAGAGCATGATAGTATATGCTGTTATTAAACCGGAGCAGATTGACCTTTCAAGAACCCGGTCCGAGGGTGTTGCAGGATTAAAAGGATTTTTGGAATTTGCAGAGCGCGGTAAATATGTTTTGGCAGTACGCAGTAAATCTGCTTCAACCCATGTGGATACGATGATTAATGAAATTGCTGAGGCAATAGAGAAAATGGGCTATAAGGTTAAATGCAATATTGGCTGTTCTGAATATAAGATGGATATTGGAGTTATCCATCCGAACAAAGAGAATACATATCTGTTAGGTATACTGATGGACGGTGAAAATTGCAGAGAAGCTGCAACTTCCAAGGATCGCTTCATGCTTCAGCCGAATGTATTAACAGGCCTGGGCTGGAAAATTATGCGTGTATGGATGTTAGAATGGCTGGATAATCAGGCGCATGTTGAGAAAGAAATTGAAAAGGCGATTAAAGAAGCTATTGAAAATGATGCGGTAGAGAAGGAGGCGATAGACGAATCTAATAATCAAACTCAGCATTTAGAGTTTGAAAAAATGGATGTGAGCGAAATCTCGGATTCCTTAAAACAACCTTATCAATCGGTGGAAATATCACAAATTGGAATGGCTGAGGCATTTTATGGTGTAGACCAAAAGACAAGAATCAGGGATAAAGCCAAAGAAATTCTTGAAAAAGAGGCTCCGATCAGCCATAAGTTATTAATGCGAAAAGTATTGTCATGCTGGAATATTTCACGGTCAGGCAGTCGGGTAGAAGGTGTTTTTCTGGGGGCTCTTGATGGTGTGGCAAAACAGAGTATCAAAGAAGGGGAAACACTGTTTTATTGGAAGCCAAGCCAGATTCCTATGGATTATAAAGGTTATCGAGTAGAAGACCAGTTTGGGGAAAAGAGAAGTATGGAAGATGTATCTTCTTATGAGATTTTAAATGCTATTTTAGAAGTTTTGACCGAGCAAATCAGTTTGTCTCAAAAGGATTTAGTACGTGAGACTGCAAAGAAATTTGGCTTCTCACGAATGGGAAATGTTATAGAAACGGCAGTTAATGGAGCCATCAATCTGGGATTAGAAAAAGAAAAAATTTCCTTGGCGGAAAATGGTAATGTAATAATAAGATAGAAAATTTAGAGTGAAAGGCATCGGAAATATTCGATGCCTTTTCCACATAACTATGATGAATTTAAGGCGGAACATATATGTCGGGTAACAGAAAGTACCGTGCTGGTGTGAACACTTTAGTATTTAACTCCTATTGTATACACAAAATAGAAAATTGACAGATATTGGAAATTGGAATATACTATTAGTAATTAGTCCTAATAACAGATTGCAACTTCCTTTCCCTAGGGTCAGGTGAATCACCCGTTCATTAGGTTTCAGGCGAAACCTTAGCATTTGACTTGAGAATGTTAATGCCACAGAGGTATGGACATAGATACCCAAAGGAAAGGAAGGTATGATATATGAGTGACCACAAAAAATTAACCAATGAAGTTGGGGCACCGATTGCCGATAATGAGAATTCGATTACAGCGGGAGCACGTGGACCAGTCGTTATGCAGGATGTGTGGCTGATGGAGAAGATGGCCCATTTTAATCGTGAAGTTATTCCGGAACGGCGTATGCATGCAAAGGGCTGGGGGGCTCACGGCACATTTACAGTGACGAAGGACATTTCCAGGTATACAAAAGCAAAAGTTTTACAGCCGGGTGCCGTTACAGAGACTTTCACACGATTTTCAACAGTGGCAGGAGAACGTGGGGCTGCTGATTGTGAGAGGGATATCCGTGGTGTTGCAACAAAGTTTTATACAGAAGAGGGCAACTGGGATTTGGTAGGAAATAATACACCAACCTTTTTTATTCGTGATGTTCATAATTTCTCTGATTTGAATCGTGCTGTAAAGCGTGACCCGAGAACAGGACGTCGTTCGGCACAGAATAACTGGGATTTCTGGACAATGCTGCCGGAATGCTTTCATCAGATTACAGTTGTCATGTCGGACCGTGGAATCCCTGCATCCTTTAGAAACATGCACTTTTTCGGAGAGCATACATTCTCATTGTATAATTCAGATAATGAGAGAGTATGGTGTAAGTTCCATTTTAAAACACAGCAGGGAATTAAGAACTTAAGTAATGAAGAGGCGACGAAGATTAATGGTATGGATAGAGAATATCATGGAAAAGACCTTTTCGATGCTATTGAAAAAGGAGATTTTCCAAAATGGACCGTGTATATTCAGGTTATGACGGAAGAACAGGCAAAAAATCATTATGAGAATCCTTTTGATATTACAAAAATCTGGCGTCATGCAGAGTACCCGTTAATTGAGGTTGGTGAATTGGAGTTAAATCGTAATCCGGACAATTATTTTGCGGAAGTTGAGCAGGCGGCATTTACGCCAGCCCATGTCGTTCCGGGAATTGGCTTTTCACCGGACAAGTTTCTTCAGGGAAGACTTTTTGCCTATGGAGATGCACAGCGGTACAGACTTGGTGTCAATCACAATCTTATCCCGGTAAATCGTGCAAAATGTGAAGTGAATGAGTATCATAGGGATGGAGCCATGCGTGTAGATGGAAACTGCGGTGCAACACCGGCCTATTCACCAAACAGTGCCGGAGCTTGGACCGCCCAGCCGGAAGTTATGGAACCACCGCTGGATATAACCGGAGCTGTGTGGACCTATGACCCTAAGGATGACCCAACGGATGATTGTTTCCGTGCAGGCGGCGATTTATGGCGTGTGCTTGAAGAAGACAAGAAAGAAATCCTGATTCAAAATACGGCAGGTGATATTGCATCCTGTACAGAGAATATAAAGTATCGTCATGCTGCCCACTGTTATTTGGCGGATAAGGCATATGGCGAGCGGTTTACGAAAGCAGCAGGACTTGATCTCGATAAAGTCGTAGCACTTTCAAAATTAAATCATGCAGAATTGATTTCTGCCACACTGTCTGATAAAATGTAATACATCGAAAAACAGAGGTGTATTCAAGTGAAACAAGTGCGTAATACGAAACAGAGGCAGATTGTATTGAACGTTGTGCAGGAACATCATGACCATCCGACGGCAGAACAGATTTTTATAGATGTCCGGGAAAAGGACGAAAAAATCAGTCGGGGAACGGTGTATCGTAATTTGCATCATCTTGCTCAGAAAAATGAAATTCTCCATGTAAGGATTCCCGGGGCAGACCGGTATGACTGGCGTATTGATTTGCATTATCATTTAGTCTGTACAAAATGTGGAGAAGTGTCTGATTTGGCACTGCCCTATAATCCTTCATTAGATGATAAAGTTGAAGAGGCCACCGGATATAAGGTGGAACGTCATCGCACCATTTTTGAAGGAATTTGTCCGGCATGTCAGGATAAGATGGATTAAAAGTAAAGGGGTTGTTTAAACAGCCCCTTTTTTGTGTCGAAAATTAAAGAAAAACCGTTCTGCATATTGCACCTTGGAGACAAAAGGAATAAAATAAATATAGTATGTCCACTAAATGGACATTGGGCGCTGACTTTGAAGGTCGAACGAGGTTCACAGGGGACTCTGCGGCAGCTCACAAGAGGGGATGGACTTTATGGAAGAGACATCTGAATTTCAAATTAAATCAGAAGAACGGCAGCGATGGAGTTCGATTGCTCTGGTATGGAGCGGCTCGGTCATCAGTGTTCCGGCATTGATGGTTGGTGGCATTTTGGGCGGCGGTCTGCCATTGAATATATGTGTGATTGGTATTTTTATAGGATACTGTATTGTTTGTAGCTATATGAGCCTGATAGGTATGCAGGGGTGCGACACAGGTCTGCCGACAGCGGTACTTGCGGCAGGCGCCTTAGGAGAAAAGGGTGGACGCTATGTAATCAGTTTCATTCTTGCGGTTGCCTGTATTGGCTGGTTTGGAATACAGGCCGGTGTCTGTGGGACTTCCTTTGCGGCTATGTTTGGTAATCTTACAGGAATTGTGATACCCGTTTGGCTTTCTTCAATAATATGGGGAATTATTATGCTGCTCAGTGCATGCTTCCGGTTTGATGGACTCAAACGGTTGAATCGAATTGCCGTGCCATTACTTGCAATTGTGTGTTTGTACACACTTATCAAATCCCTTGGAAATGGTGGCATGGAAGTGCTTCACAATTATATCCCGACGGGGACTATTACCATGGTTGATGCGATTAGTATGACTGTGGGCCATTTTGCTTTGGCGGGAGCTATTTCCAGCGATTATTGCCGATTTGCAAGGAAACGGACGGATGTTATAAAATCCTCCTTCATTGGTGTAATACCTGCAGGACTTATGATATTGCTTGTGGGGGCAGTATTGTCCATCACGATGGGAACTTATAATATCAGTGAGATTTTAATATCGTCAGGATTGCCATGGCTTGCATTAGTAGCTTTAGTTGTGACATCCTGGACAACGAATGTGGCAAATGCCTATTCCGGGGGCCTGTCCCTGGCAGTTTTGCTGAACAAGGACGAAGAAAAGAGCCGGGGGACGACTGGGATTGCAGGCATCCTTGGAACTGTTCTTGCAGCACTGGGAATCTTAACGGGATTACGGACTTTTTTATCCCTGTTGACAGCTTTAGTTCCGCCATTGGTTGGACCTATGATTGCGGATTATTGGATAATTAATAAAGGCAGGATGAGCCGGTTTAAGAGTCGGCCCGGATTTTATATACCGGGGATGCTTGCTTTTATAACAGGGGCTTTAACGGCTTGTGTTACGGGAGGAATTTTTTCAAAAATATCCTTTCTTTCATTTTTAGACAGGCCCTTTTTCATCGGACCGATTAATGGAATTGTTGTAGCTATGGTGGTTTATATGGTTATGTCTTTAATATACAAAGGAGACCGGAAATGAAACATATGATTGCGGATATATTGATGCGTTATGGTGTTACAAGAGAGGAATATGACAAATGTCTACCCCAGATTTTGAGAAATAATAAGATTATGCTGGGAATTCTTAATGGTGTACTAGGCCTTTGTTTCCTGATTCTAGTTCTGTGGGACAGGGATGATGATTACCTGAAACTGCGTATTGTTGTGGGAATTGTTGCTCTGCTGATATGTTTTTTGATTTGTACGAAGGGTGAAAAACATCCTGCGTTTATGCGATGTGCGCTGTATTTGACCCTGGTTATTATATTGGCGGCGGCTGGATATCAGGGAGCTTTTTTGAATATAGACAAATACTGCACCTTTTTTTTGCTGACGCTGGCGGCTTTTCCGGTTTTTTTGATGGACCGTCCGGGGACCTTTTGTGCTTTCTTAATAACGGCAGCAGGGGGCTATATCTATTGTGCCTGGCAGGTAAAGCCGGAAAATATTGCTTATGGTGATACCTGTAATGTTATTTTTGCATTATTGTGGGGCGTTATTGCATTTTATGCCCTGGGAAGTTTTCGTGTCAGAGGAATGATTGACCGTGTCCAATTGGGGGAAAGGGACAGGCAGAATGAGGAATTGATTGGAAATACCCCAGTTGGTATCTGTATGATGCAGATGGATAGGGATAATGAGCTGCATCTCTCCTACTGTAGTCCTGGCTTTTTGGAAATGAGCCGCATGTCTCAGCCGGAGGCTGATAAACTTTATAAGGGAAGTGCTTATGAAGCTTTGCATCCGGATGACAGGGAATGGGTGCGTGAGATTATTGAACAGCATACCGATGAGGCGGCCTTCTCGATTAATGATTTTCGCCTTTTGACGGGAACCGGGGATTACATATGGATTTCGGTTGTTCTTCGACGTAAAGCGTTGGTTTCAGAAGTTAAATCCTATTATGTTGTATGTACAGATGTTACGAAAGAACATGAGCTTCGTGCCCAGTTGAGTGATTCACAGAAGCGGTTTGATATTGCCCTGGATAACAGTGACCTTCATATATGGGAATATGATTTGCTCAACAATCGATGTATTAATTCAGAAAAAGCAGGCAAGGTATATGGTGCCACCCGTGTAATGGAAAATTTTCCGGAGTGCCTTCTGGATGAGGGTAAGGCTGATGAACAGTCTATGGCCATTTATCTGGATATGAAAAAGCAGTTGCTGGCTGGAAATTCTAATGTTAAAGCCGATGTACGGCTGCGAGATGCGAAAGGAAAGTGGCACTGGCGGCGTATTGAGTACCAGTTAGAAAAGGATGCCGATGGAAAACCGATTTGAGCTATTGGATGTAGTCAGGAGATTACGGAACAAAAGGAGCTTGAACAGAAGTATAATGCTCAGTTGGCATATCGGAATAATATTGCGAAAAACTCCTTGTTTTGTATGCGGGTAGATTTGGATGAGAATACTATTTTAGAGTATACATGTACCGAGCCAAAACTCGAAGCCTGCATCACAGAGGGGATTACGGCAGAAGGGCTGATGACGGCGTTTGCAGCCAATGCCATGGGTGAAATGGAACCGGGAGCGATTTGTCGATGTTTAAATTCGGAAGCATTGAAAGAAGCCTATGAAAAAGGACAGAATCAGCAGCAGGCCCGGTATAAATGCCGGCTGTTAGAATTGTATATCAATTTGGATGTGTCGATTCTGAAGAATCCTGTCAGTGGGCACCGGGAGGCCTTTCTTGTTTTCACCGATGTCAATGATCTTTGTGTTACACAAAAAGCCTTTGATGCGGTTGTCAAAACAAACTATGATTTTGTTGGCGTTGCAGAGGTTGCAACAGGCAAATTCTTCTGCCTGGTGAACTCAAAGAGCGAGAAGATGCCGGTGAGATATTATGATAATTATAGTGATGCTACAACGATTTATACTTTTAATAAAATGATTAACCTGCTGTTGGCCTGTAATCCCAATACAATCGAGTTGCTGGGCTTAAATCTGGAACATTACCTGTATCTAAATGATATAGGGAAAAGTCTTTTGGAGCGAAAGGAAATGTTTCTTTCAAAGCGGGCCATCCAGTCCTTTGGTGGCTATGCCGATGCCCAGCTTCGCAGACTGCAGAATGCTTTGGCGAGAGATTCCTATCCCCAGACAGAAAAGGAACAGCATATTTATAATTCGGTGAAAAATGCCATGCATGATTTGACGAAACAGTGTGCCGCTCTTGATGAGGGGGCAATGAAGTTATATATTGATAAAGCTGAAAATCCTGAATTAGAGACTGAAATTTTTATAGATTTGCATCTCACACATTACCCACTCAGAGACTATAAAAATATATGGAATCAAATGAACAATATTGTCAAAGACTACGATAAGCTTGGAAAGAGAAATAAGAAAAAAGACGATAATCATTTGAATAAACATGCGATGCATCTGGTTCGGCTATTTATGATGGCCATAGATATTCTTGAAAAGGGTGAAATTTGCACCTACCGAAGGGACGAGCATGAGTTGCTTTTGAGCATTCGTAAGGGTGAGTACCAGAAGGAAGATGGGACATTTTCAAAAGCATTTTATGATATAGTATCTGACTATGAACGTCGGTTAGAGGCGGCGGCAAGGCATACAAAACTGCCGGATGAACCGGATATGGCAAAGGTTCAGGATTATGTTATGTCAGTCAATGAAAGGGTGATTCGAGATGAATTATGAAGCATTAATTCAGACAAAAATAAAGGAAATTGAAGCAAAGGAAAATGTTAAGATTTTGCATGCGGTAGAATCGGGAAGCAGGGCCTGGGGATTTGCTTCGCCGGACAGTGACTATGATGTGCGGTTTATTTATGTAAGACCTAAGGAATTTTATCTTGGTCTTCAGTCCAAAACAGATTATATTGACTGGGAATTGAATGAGATTCTGGATATTAACGGCTGGGATATCAGTAAAGTTCTTCAGCATGTGCATAAAGCCAATGCGACGATATATGAATGGGCCAATTCACCGATTGTTTATTATACAACGCCGGAGTGGGAACAGATGCAGGAATGTATAAACAAGTATTTTTCCTGTAAGTCAGCCATCTATCATTATTACGGTACTGCAAATAAGAATTATTTGAAATATTTGCTGGACGATATGGTCAAATATAAGAAATACTTTTATGTCCTTCGCTCTATCCTGGCATGCAAGTGGATTGAAAAGAAACAGTGTCCACCGCCGGTGCTCTTTCAGGATTTAGTAGATGAGGTGCTGGACGAGTCAATGCAGTTGATAGTTGCGGAATTGGTGGCAAAAAAAGTTCAAATGGTTGAATCTGAAAAAGGCGTACGGATTGATAAGCTGAATGCTTACATTGTGGAAAACCTGGAATATTTTAAAGAAAAAGCAGAAGCTATGGCGGATGACAGGAATGAAGACTGGGCTGAGCTTAATAGGGTTTTTATTAATTTATTGTGTTGAAGCGAAATTTGTGGTAATATCTATAGTGTTTTAAAAAAGTTTGATAACTACATATGACGAAGGAGACAGAATATGGCAGAAGAAAATTCAGTAGGAAAAACATTCGGTTATGGAATGTGTAATCCTGTCATTAAAAAAATGGCGAAGAAATCTCATACATTGGAGATGACGAAGCATGAAGCAACTTATAAAGGAATCGCTGGAAAGACAATATACTTTCTTATCCTCTGTGTTGTAGGTTTTGCGGCATTCTTTGTATTACATAACATTTTCATGCAGAGTGCAGAATCATTCGGCGGTGTGTTGACCATAGGTGATGTTGAGGAATTGGAAGGCATCATGGCCATTAACACTTGCGTGTATGAAGCACTGGTATTTATCGTAGCAGGTATTATTGTTTTATTTACACCACTGATGGCATGGCTTATCCGTCCAACAATTCCAGTGGTTGGTACACTTTATGCAATATGCGAAGGTTACTTTATTGGAGCAATTACAGAGGCACTTACAGCAGATTACAAATGGATTTCACTTGTTGCCTTTATTTTAACGGCAGCTATCGTGAGCGTAATGCTTTTCCTCTATGTAAAACGAATTGTAAAGGTAACGAAGAAGTTTAAAACGGTTCTTTCAACCCTTTTCCTGGTCATGATTTTTGGTGGAATTGCAATCTTCCTGTTAAGTTTTGTACCATTCCTCAGACCAATCATTATGGGTATCACAACCTTTATGAATAACCCGATTATCAGCATTGGAATGTCTGTTTTATATATCGTTATTGCAGCGTTATTCCTGTTGGTTGACTTCGATGTTATCGAAGAGTGCGTTGAGCAGAAAATGCCGAAGAAACTTGAGTGGATGGCAGCCTTTGGCCTTGTCTACACCGTTATTTATATTTATTTTAAGATTTTGAATTTAATCCTCCAGCTCACAAGCAGAGGAAATAGGGAATAAAAACAATAGGACATCTCATTCCGGCGGAAATGCCGGGGTGGGATGTTTTTTGTTGTATAAAAACAGGAAAATAATAGTCCTTTTGATATGGAAATGCTATACTATTCTAAACAAGATGGAATAATAAATAGAAGATAAATCAGGGGGAGGGGAACTTGTTGTGAAAAGCAGAGAAAAGCATATAAAAGAACTTTCAGATGGTCTGGAAACCGCTTTTATTAATCATACATATAACTCGAATCTTGCCTACAGGCCAGAATTTATTTCAAATAATTATAAGCAGGGTAAAAAGGTTGTTGTTTCTATTGAGCAGGAATTGACAGACTGTGAAGAATTTCAAATAAGTGTTGCATTTATAACCAAAAGTGGAATCACACCATTATTGCAAACACTGAAAGAGCTGGAAGAGAAAAAAATCCCGGGTAGAATTCTAACGACAGACTATTTAATGTTTAGTGAACCAGAAGCATTAAAGAAGCTGCAGGAACTTAAAAATATTGAGCTTAAAATGTTTTGTACAGATAAGGAAACCGGTGGCTTTCATACGAAAGGATATATTTTTAAAAGAGAAGAAATCTATCGTATTATCATAGGCAGTTCAAATATGACAATGAATGCCATCACGAAAAATCGAGAATGGAACATGAAAATTGTGTCTACTGAGAATGGAGAACTAGCTCGGGAAGTATTAGAAGAATTTGAGGAATTTTGGAATGATTCGCATACCTTTGCCTATGAAGATTTTATAGGAAATTATCGGCAGAAATATTTGGAGAATCAAATAATTAAGAAGCAAAAGCAACAGACGGTTCAGGAAGAGGTTGTTGAGTTAGAACGTTATATACTCAAACCAAATAAGATGCAGGCAGAATTTGTAAATAATGTCATGCAAATGCAATCGCAGAATATAGAAAAAGCACTTCTTTTAAGTAGTACGGGAACAGGAAAGACATACGCTGCAGCCTTTGCAATGCGAGAGCTAGGTTTTGAGAAAGTTTTGTTTTTGGTACATAGGAACCAGATTGCTAAGCAGGCACTGAAATCCTTTCAGAAAGTTTTATCAAAAAAAGTTTCTGTAGGAATGGTATCAGGTTCATTAGGCAGGCAGGAATTTGATAAAGATTATATTTTTGCAACAGTACAGACCTTTAGTAAAACAGAAATATTAAATCATTTTAAACCAGAGCATTTTGATGCAATTATTTATGATGAAGCTCATCATACATCTGCGGGTTCTTATAAAAAGATAATGGAGTATTTTCATCCAAGGCTGAGTTTGGGGATGACGGCAACGCCAGATAAAAGAGATGATAATATAGAAGGTCGCAATATATATGAGATTTTTGACCATAATATTGCTTATGAAATTCGTTTACAGCAAGCTATGGAAGAGGATTTCTTGTGCCCATTTCATTACTTTGGAATTACGGACCTTAAAGTGATTGGAGATTAAAATGGTTCGCGGGAAGAACAACTGGAAAATTTCAGATATTTAGTTTCGGATGATAGAGTAGACTATGTGATGGAACAGGCAAACTATTATGGTTTTAGTGGAGAACGTGTAAAAGGTTTAATATTCTGTAGTCGTGTAGAAGAAGCTAGGGAACTGTCTGAAAAATTTAATCAAAAGGGCTGGAGAACTGTCTGTCTCACAGGCGCTGACTCAGAAGGTGCTCGGAGTGAAGCCGTAGAACGTCTTGTTAGTGATAATATAGCAGAAGTGAAGGAGGAAGATAGATTAGATTATATTTTATCAGTAGATATTTTTTCTGAAGGCGTTGATGTGCCTGAAATCAATCAGGTTATTATGCTTCGTCCAACCCAGTCGCCTATTGTATTTATTCAGCAGTTGGGAAGAGGGCTTAGAAAAAATTGGAACAAAGAATATGTTGTAGTACTCGATTTTATTGGAAATTATAAAAATAATTTTATGATTCCAATTGCACTTTCGGGGGACAGAACCTATAACAAGGATAACATTAGAAAATATGTTGTTGAGGGGAGTCGAATCATTCCAGGGGCATCAACGTTACATTTTGATGAAATATCTCGAAAAAGAATATTCCAGGCAATTGATAATGCAAATTTCAGTGACATTAAATTGATAAAAGAGAACTATCAGAATCTTAAGAATAAGTTGGGTCATATTCCGGCGTTGATGGATTTTGATAAATATGGTGAAATGGATGTGCTTAGAATATTTGACAACAATAATCTGGGCTCATATTATAAGTTCTTACAGAAGTATGAGAAAGAATATAAAGTAAGATTGTCTTCGGATGAAGAAAAGGTAGTTGAATTTATATCTAAAAAACTTGCAAATGGTAAACGAATTCATGAGTTGGAGTTATTGAATCGAATGCTCAACTATCAACATGGAATAATAGGAATATGGGCAGATGACTTGCGAGAGAAATATGGAATTACTTTGGATAGAAACAAGGTAGAAAATGTTATTAATATTATGACAAATGAATTTCCTGCTGGGACAGGTAAAAGGACATATGAAAAGTGTGTTTTTTTAGAAAAGGAACAGAATGAACTTAGTAGAGAACGGCGGATAAGAATACGTACTTATGCTGAGCAATTTCTTGGAAAAGATGTAGAATATCATGTTTCAAAGAACTTTTCAAAGATGCTGGCGAATCCGGAATTTTATCAGATACTTAAGGAATTGGTTGAATTTGGTATTTCAAGATATCAAACGAATTATAGTGTGCGTTATGGAAATACAGATTTCGTATTGTATCAAAAATATACCTATGAAGATGCGTGCCGATTACTAGGTTGGGAACATAATGAAGTGCCATTAAATATTGGCGGGTATAAATTTGATAAGAAGACAAAAACGTTTCCTGTGTTTATAAATTATGATAAATCCGAAGATATTTCAGATACAACAAAGTATGAAGATCATTTTACTAGTAATCATCGTTTGATTGCAATTTCTAAAAGTGGTAGAAGCATTCAGTCAGAAGATGTCCAGAACTTCCTTTACGCAAAAGAGCGGGGGATAGATGTTCAGCTGTTTGTACGAAAAAATAAGGATGATAGGATTTCAAAGGAGTTCTATTATCTGGGAAGCATGGAAGCAACTGGTGTTGCGAAAGAATTTACCATGCCAAATACAGAAAAAACAGCTGTAGAGATAGAATGGTCTCTGGACACCCCTGTCCGCAGTGACATCTACGACTACATTACAATGGATTAACCTCAAAGGAGACAAGTTTGTGAAAACAATAAGAGTAGTGGCAGCAATTATCAGAGAAAACAATAAAATCTTCGCGACCCAGCGGGGGTATGGTGACTTCAAAGACGGATGGGAGTTCCCGGGCGGCAAGATTGAGCCGGGGGAGACGCCTCAGGAGGCTCTTATCCGTGAAATCAAAGAAGAACTGGATACGGACATTGAAGTGGGCGGTTTGATTGATACCATTGAATATGATTATCCTCAGTTTCATTTGTCTATGGACTGTTTTTGGTGTAGTGTGACTTCGGGAGACCTGGTGCTCAAGGAGCATGAAGCGGCAAGGTGGCTTTCAAAAACGGAGCTTTTTGATGTGGACTGGCTGCCGGCAGATATTGGATTGATTTCAAAGATAGAATCTTTTATGTAAAATTTTTCGAATATTTTCATCGGAAAAACCTGAAGGTAAAATTTATTTAACAATTCTTTTGTGGAAAATCCGATGGAAAATGGTAGAATTACTACAAGGAGATTAGGAAATATGATTACATTTGAGATAAAGGGAAAATACGCCTCACTTAGGAAATCTGAGCAGAAAGTAGCGGATTACATATTGGGCCACTTACAGGAAGTCGGTGGAATGTCCATGACGGAGATTGCTGAGAAGGCCAAGGTGAGTCAGCCGACCATCGCCAGATTTGCTAAGGCTATTGGTTTTGAAAGCTATAAGAAATTAAAAGTAGCCCTCATACAGGAAAATGCGAAAGAGGCCGAAGAGACAACAAAGCGTGCACCTCTCCACGGGTTCAAACTGGGGAGTGAGGATCGGCCGGAGGATATTCCGGCTAGAGTTGTTACAACAACGATTAATGCCCTGGAAGAAGCCTTAAAGGGCATTTCGGGAAAGAAGCTGAGAGAGGTTGTGGAGCTTATTACAAAAGCAGACAACGTCGTTGTTTATGGTGTTGAGAATTCCAGCACAACGATTGCGGACTTGGTGACAAAACTGATGTATCTTGGCATCAACTGCAGGTCCTATGAGGATTATTATCTGCAGAGTATCAGTGCCAGCAACCTGACCGGGAGGGATGTGGCCATTGGCATTTCCTATTCGGGTTGTTCGACAAATACAGTAGATGTGATGAAACTGGCGAAGAAGTCCGGGGCAAAGACCATTGCACTGACGAATTTTGAAAATTCACCGATTAGCCGGTATTCAGATATTTGTATTTGCACTTCGAATGAACAGTTCCTTTATGGTGATGCCATCTTTTCAAGGACAGTGCAGCTTGCCATTGTGGATATGATTTATATGGGAATTTTGACTAGCGATTACAGGAAGTATACGAAGAAGATGGACAGGAGCAGCAAGATTATCAGTAATCGTGCCTATGATTAAAAACAGCAAAATACAAACAGTTCCAATCATGTAGAATTTCTACACGATTTGGGGCTGTTTTTTTTATTTCCTTTACATTGAGTTTGCATATTTTTAAATTTGCGTTGATTGTTTTTTGCTGATTCCAAGGATATTATGGGGAGCGTATCAAGTACGACACATTGGTCACACAGAGAAGGAGAAAAAATTTATGTTGCAGTTAGAACATTTGAAAAAATCATATGACAGGGTAACGATTCTGGACGATATAAATCTGACCATCGAAAACGGTGAGATTGTTTCTATCTTAGGTCCATCAGGCAGTGGAAAGACAACATTATTAAATTTGATTTTGGGAATTACCGAAGCGGATTCCGGAAAAATCATATTTGATGGAAAAGATTTGACAAGAGTTCCTATGGAAGAACGGGGATTTAATATTGTATTTCAGGATTATGCCTTATTTCCAAACCTGACAGCTTATAAAAATATTACTTATGGTTTGCGCAATAAGCCGGGCATTTCCACGAAAGAAGATGTGGATGAACTGATTGAGTTGTTGGGGTTGTCAGAGCATTTGGATAAAAAGATGGAACAGCTTTCCGGTGGACAGAAGCAGAGGGTGGCACTGGCAAGAACACTGGTAATGAAACCGAAGATTCTTTTATTAGATGAGCCATTGAGTGCCTTGGACGGTGTGATTAAAGAGTCCATTAAAGAAAGAATCAAGCTGATTGCCAGAGAATACAAGCTGACAACCATTATCGTAACTCATGACCCGGAAGAGGCACTGACCTTATCCGACAGGGTGCTGATTGTCAATGAAGGAGCCATCTCCCAGTATGGAAGACCGGAAGAAATTATTAAAGCACCGGAAAATAAATTCGTTAAAGATTTTATTTTGAATCAGCTGGAGATTAAAAAGAATAATATCTATTCTCTTTTTAGTAAAGAAGTCGCTCCGGAAACAATTTATCAGGCAGGTTGAAGAGATGCAGAAGAAAAATATAGAGATTAAAGTGATTTTTGCGGCAGTAACCGTTCTATTTGTTCTGTTTCTGATGCTGCCTATGATTGGAATTCTTGGAAAATCTTTCATGGAAAATTCAGGTGTGGGATTATCCCACTATATAGATGTCCTGACAGCACCAAGATTTGCGGGGGCATTTCGAAACAGCATTCTTATTTCACTGACAGGTGCAGTGATTACGACGGCATTGGCCTTTATGATGGCTTATACCATTAATTTTACCAATGTACCTAAAATGGTGAAGAAATTTATCCGGGCGGCAGCCGTACTTCCAATGCTTCTGCCAACCATTACTTATGGATTTGCAATTATTTATTCCTTTGGAAAGCAGGGGCTGATTACCAGAATTTTTGGCGGCCAGTTATTTAATATTTATGGCTTTAACGGATTATTGATGGGGTATATCATATACACGCTCCCAATCTCCTTTATGCTCATCAATAATACCATGGGTTACATTGACAAGAAGTTTCTTCTGGTATCCCGGGTTATGGGGGACAGTCCTCTGCAGACTTTTATGACGGCGGTGCTGCGCCCTTTGTGGGGAACACTGGCAGCATCCATGATTCAGTGTTTTTTCTTAAGCTTTACGGATTTCGGTATTCCGGCTTCCGTAGGCGGAAAAGTGGATGTGGTGGCAGGCATCTTATATGAGGAAATGCTGGGCAGCATTCCAAACTTTAACAATGGAGCGGTTGTAGCGGTGATGATGCTTCTGCCATCCGTTATCAGTATTACAGTATTACATATTTTAGAAAAATATAATGTGAGATATAACAAGATTTCGAGTGTGGAATTGAAAAAGAATAAGGGCAGAGATGCATTGTTGGGAATCTTGTCTGTAGCATCACTGGTGGCTGTGTTATCCGTTTTTGCGGTCATTGTGATTGTTCCATTTGTATCCGAATGGCCATATCGAATGA
The DNA here is from genome assembly GCA_009929615.1 of Clostridia bacterium. GTDB lineage: Bacteria > Bacillota > Clostridia > Lachnospirales > Lachnospiraceae > Frisingicoccus. Next base: position 20,794 of record SAAB01000027.1, read on the forward strand.
GTTTTACACTGGATAATGTAAGAGCTGTATTTGATGACTCGGCCTTAGTGAGAGTTTATACAAATTCCCTTTATGTGGCCTTAGTTACAGCAGTAGCAGGTTCGCTGGTTGTCTATGGTGCGGCCCTTGTAACAGCCCGAAGCAAAATCAACCAAAAGTGTAAAAAGGTTATCGAGAGCATTGCTCTGGTGACCAATACGATTCCGGGCATGGTATTAGGTATTGCGTTTATGCTGTCTTTTACCGGGACCTCACTTCAGAATACATTTGTCATTATTATCGTATGTAATGTTATTCATTTCTTCTCCACACCATATTTGATGATGAAGAATTCGCTGGAGAAAATGAATGCATCCTGGGAAACGACGGCCCGGCTTATGGGGGATACCTGGGTTAAAACGGTTATTCGTGTGGTGACGCCTAATGCGGCCGCAACTATTTTAGAAGTATTCAGTTATTATTTTGTAAATGCCATGGTAACAGTCAGCGCCATTATATTTATCGCCGGGGCGAGGACAATGGTTATTACAGCTAAGATTAAAGAACTGCAGCATTTTGCAAAGTTCAATGAAATTTTTATTCTGTCACTGTTTATTCTGGTGACAAATCTTGTGGCAAAGGGAATTTTTGGATTCCTTGTAAATAAAAAAACAAATGAGAGCAAACAGCCGGTTAGAGGAGGAAAAATCAAAATGAAGAGAACAGTGAAAGGTGCCTTATCCGCACTCTTAGTAGGAACGATGTTAGTAACAAGCACAATTTTAACAGGATGCAGCAGCAGTCCAAAAACAGGCAGTGAAAGTGAAGTCGTATTGTATTCCAATGCAGATGACGAAGCCATTGAAGCCATGAAAAATGCTTTGGATGGCAATGGCTATGAAGGAAAGTATATCATCCAGACGTTCGGAACATCTGAACTTGGCGGTAAACTTTTAGCAGAGGGAAAAAACATTGAGGCGGATTTAGTGACCATGAGTTCTTTCTATCTTGAAAGTGCACAGGGCGCAAATACGATGTTTAAGGAGTTGAGTTTTGACACAGGTGCTTTGGAAACATATCCGGGTTACTATACACCAATTACAGCTCAGGAAGGTGCAATTATTGTAAATACAGAGATGATGGCAGAGAATAATCTTCCAATGCCAACATCTATCAAGGACCTTGCAAATCCGGAATATAAAGGATTCCTCTCGGTTACAGATATTAAGAGTTCTTCAACAGCATGGTTGTTAATTCAGGCATTAGTGAGCGAATATGGCGAAGATGAAGCCAAAGAAATTCTGACTAAGATTTATGAAAATGCAGGAGACCATATCGAAGAATCCGGCTCCGGTCCAATCAAGAAAGTACGTGCCGGAGAAGTAGCTGTTGGCTTTGGTTTAAGACATCAGGCGGTAGCTGATAAAGCAGATGGACTTCCGATTGATTTTGTGGACCCAACCGAAGGTAACTTCACATTGACAGAGTCGGTTGCTGTTATTGATAAAGGGGATAAAACAAATCCGTTAGCAATGGAAATGGCAGAATGTATTATCAAAAATGGTCGTAAAGAATTACTTGCAACATATCCGGTACCACTCTATGACGGTGAAACTGTCGATGAAGCCAATGCATCCGGAAATCCAAAGAAATTTGCAGAACCTTTGACAGCCGAATTAATGAAAGAACATCAGGAATTATCAGAAAGCTGTAAATAAAGGAGAGGTACATAATGAAAAATTATAAATTATTGACACCGGGACCATTGACAACAACTGATACAGTAAAGGCAGAAATGCTCTTTGACTACTGTACGTGGGATGATGATTACAAACAGGTGACCCAGGTTATCCGGAAAAAACTTTTAAAATTGGCTCATGCCAGCGAAGAAACTTATACAGCTGTCCTGATTCAGGGCAGCGGCAGCTTCGGCGTTGAGTCTGTTCTGACCAGCATCATTGGGGATGAGGATAAACTTTTAATCATTGCAAATGGTGCATATGGGGAGCGAATGACAGAAATCGCAGATTACGCAGGCATTAACTATGTGGTATATCGTGCACATTATAATGAGACACCTTCGGCTAAAAGGATTCAGGAGATTCTGGACGCAGACCCGGCGATTACCCATGTGACAATGGTTCATTCCGAGACCACCTCCGGAATTCTCAATGACATCGAATCTGTTGCAAAAGTGGTTAAAGGTGCCGGCAGAGATTTCATCGTAGATGCCATGTCCAGTTTTGGAGCCGTAGATATTCCCGTAGAAAAATTGGGTATCGACTTTATTATCAGCAGTGCTAATAAATGTATTCAGGGTGTTCCGGGTTTTGCATTTATCATCTGTAATCGCGAAAAGCTTCAGGAGAGTAAGGGAAAGGCACGCAGCCTGTCTCTGGACCTCTATGCCCAGTGGGAAACCATGGAAAAGGATGGAAAATGGCGTTTTACATCACCAACCCACGTGGTAGTGGCCTTTGCAAAAGCATTGGAAGAGATGGAAGCAGAAGGCGGTATTCAGGCTCGTGGCGGAAGATACAGAGCCAATAATCAGTTATTGGTTCGGAAAATGAAAGAAATGGGATTCAAGACCTATATTGATGACACATGCCAGGGACCTATTATTACTACATTCTTTTATCCGGAGGACACAAACTTTAGTTTTGCAGAAATGTATGCCTACATTAAAGAGCGGGGCTATGCCATTTATCCGGGTAAGGTGACAGAAGCGGAAACCTTCCGAATCGGAACTATTGGAGAAATCTATGAAGAAGATATTGTGAAATTGTGTGATATTTTCAAAGAATATTTAGAGATTAATGACAGGAGAGAAGCTGTATGAAAAAGATAGATACGATTATATTTGACTGGGCAGGAACAACTGTGAATTATGGAAGTTTTGCGCCGGTACAGGCCTTTATCGAAGCCTTTAAACAGTTTGGAGTTGAGCCCACAACAGAAGAGGTTCGTAAGCCTATGGGAATGCTCAAACATGACCATATCCGTACCATGATGCAGATGCCGCGTATCAGTCGGTTGTGGGAAGAAAAACATGGTAAAGCCTGGACAGAAGAAGATGTGGATGCTGTATATCTTGCCAGTGAAACAGGCATTATGAAGATTTTGAAAAACTTTGTTGAGCCAAAACCCTATGTACTGGATACTGTAGCAGAACTTAAAAAAATGGGTATAAAAATCGGCTCCACAACAGGATATACCGATGAGATGATGGAAATTGTTGTGCCGGCTGCAAAGGCCGCAGGTTATGAGCCGGATGCATGGTTTACACCAAATGCTGTAGGAAATATGGGCCGTCCATATCCGTATATGATTTTTAAAAACATGGAAGCATTAAAGTGCACCAGTGTGGAAAGGGTCATGAAGGTTGGAGATACCCTTTCGGATATTAAAGAGGGAAAAAATGCAGGAATGACAGCAGTGGGAATCATTGAAGGAAGTTCTGTCATGGGATTATCACAGGAAGAATATGAGGCCATGTCCATAGAACGGCGTAAAGTCGAGGATGCCAGAGTTAGAGAGGCTTATAAAGAAGCTGGAGCAGATTATGTGATTCAGGATATTCGGGGTGTGCTGGATTTAATTAAATAGGGCGAAAATATATTAATATTGTGCATATGAAAAATAATAATAAGATGTCCACTCGTTGGACATCTTATTTGTTGTTGAAAATAGTCAATTATGATAAAATAGAGCCATAAGATTTATAAAAAAAGAGTATGGGGGATATACATATGATAACAGTTAAAACGTATAAGGGACACATCCGGAATTGGGAATCACTCTGTGGGGAATTAGGAATAGATACATCATTATCCAGAGAGGACCGGGAGAAGGAGATTTTGGTGAAAGCCTATGAAGCATGGGGAGCGGATATGGCAAATCACATGCACGGTATGTTTGCTTTTGCATTATGGGATGATTCCGAGGACAGGCTTTTCTGTCTGAGAGACCAGTTTGGAACGACACCCTTTTATTATTATGAAACAGCGGATGGAAAACTTCTCTATGGTTCTTCCATTCGTGCCATTATGAAGCAACCGGGATTTGTCAAAGAACTGAATGAAGAGATGCTTCAGTTGTATCTGAGTTTGACTTATGTGGCAGGAGAAAGCACCTTTTTCAAAGGTTTATTTAAGCTTATGCCGGGCAGATATCTGATTTGGCAGGATGGCAGGCTTAAGATAGAACGTTACTGGGCACCGGAATTTCATCCGGATGAAAGCAAATCCCTTGAAGCGTGGGCGGATGAGATACATACAACCCTCCAGAAGATTATTCCGGAGGTGAAAACAGCCGGGGAAAAAGCGGATTCCTTTTTGTCCGGGGGCGTGGATTCTTCCTATGTGCTGGCTATGTCAGACGTAGAGATGACAGATTCCTGTGGCTATGACGAGGAACGCTTTGATGAGTCCGGGCTGGCAAAACTGACAGCGGATGTGCTGGGACGTAAGAATTCCAGATGCCTGATTACCCCGGAAGCCTATTTTGCTGAGGTCCCTTATGTTATGTATTATATGGAGCAGCCTTTAGCAGATGCGTCAGCCATTGTATTTTCTCTGGGCTGTAAGGCAACGGCAGAACATGCGAAGATTTGTTATTCCGGTGAAGGAGCGGATGAATTCTTTGGCGGTTATAATATGTATCGTAATGCAGAGCGTTATGGGGAGAATTTGAAGACCTTCTATGTGGGGAACACCAACATTATGAAGGAAGATGAGAAACGTAAAATCCTTAAAAACTATGACCCGGATGTACTTCCGATTGAAGTGGCAGAAAAGATTTATGAGGATATGGAAGGACTGGACCCATTGTCTAAAATGTCCGCAGTGGATATTCAGATTTGGCTTGAAGGCGATATTTATTTGAATGTGGATAAGATGAGTACGGCAGCAGGTCTGGAAATCAGAATGCCTCTGACGGATACGAGAATCTTTGATATTGCATCCCGTATGCCATCGAAATACAAAGTCAATGGAGAACAGAACAAGGTGGCATTTCGTACAGCGGCGGCAAAGGTGCTGCCGGAAGAGATAGCATTTAGAAAGAAACTTGGATTTATTGTTCCGATTCGTATCTGGATGGCGGATGACCGTTATAACCAGGATGTGCGGGCAAAATTCAAGAGTGACATGGCGGCGAAGTTCTTTAAATTGGATGAAATCAACGCTATTTTTGAGGAGTATATCGGTGGCAACTCAGATAACTGGCGAAAGATTTGGACGATTTATACTTTCCTTGTATGGTATGAATTATACTTTGTTAAGAATGGACTGTAGATATCCTTTGAATTAGGTTTTTGAGGGGGCAAAAGTAATGCAGAAGACAGGACGTAGAACTATTGGAGTGATTGCTGTTTCAGTACTTATATTGATTGTGCTTGTCCTTGTTATGATTGTTCAGGTTTTGTTTATTCAGGGGAATGCCCGTGTTGTTAATTATGCGGGCATTGTCCGTGGAGCTACACAACGGCTTATCAAGGAAGAACTTTATGGGAATCCGGATGACCGGGAAATTACTCGGTTAAACGAGATTATATATGACCTTCGAAATGGTGGCGGGGATAATAAGCTGACTCGGATGCGTGGTGAAGCTTATCAGGAAAAGCTGGCAGAACTTGAAGGCGAGTGGATTCTTTTAAAAGACCTTATTTATCAATATAGGGAAGATGTGTCTTACGGGGATGCCTTATATGAAAAGAGTGAGGATTACTTTGTGCTGGCGGATAAGACAGTAAGTGCAGCTGAAGAGTATGCTGATGGCATAGCGGCCAGACTTCGTATCCCTGAAATACTTATTGTGATTGATATTTTGTGGATTCTTGTGCTTTTTGGAATCGAAGCCAGAGAGGAGATTCGTCAGAACAGACAGCTTAAAAAGATTGCTTATATCGATGCCAATACGGGGCTGCCGAATAAACGAAGCTGCGAAGAACATTTGGATGTGACAGAAATCATACCCGAGGATGTGGTTACCTGCTGTCTGATGTTTGATTTAAATAATCTGAAGACGGTGAATGATACTCTGGGGCATGAGGCCGGAGATGTTTTAATTTCAAGTTTTGCCAATGTTTTACGATGTACGGCACCGGCTAATATGTTTGTCGGACGTTTTGGTGGCGATGAATTTATCGGTATTATGAAAAACACTTCCCGGAAAGAAATCGAAGCGTTTATTGAAGAATTAAATAAGAATGTGATGGCCATGAATGATGAGCAGAGCCGGAATGGTATAAGAATCAGCTTTGCCTACGGATATGCTTTGTCCAATGAGAATTCTCATACCTCTATTAAAGTTCTTATGGACCTGGCTGACCGGAATATGTACCGGACAAAGGCCGAAATGAAGGGAATAAAATCTTAGAACCAGTAATAGCATTTCTGACAAGACAGTAGTATAATAGATGTATATAATATAGCATTTTATATGGCATTTTCCTGGTTAGGAGTAGATAGTATGGGACTAAAAGAAGCTTTGAAAAAAATGAGAACGGAATTGAAGGTTATACAGGGGGATTTTGCGGCAGCTATTCACGTGAGCTGTGCGACGGTCAGTCATTGGGAGAACGGACATAATGCTCCGAATCGGGCAACGGCAGTGGCGATTATGGATTTTGCCAAAGACCATCATGCGAGTCAGGAGTGCCTGGATATGTTGAAAGAGGCCCTGTTTCAAAAAGCTCAAAAAGACAGAGTTCTTGACTTAAACCATGCGGATTATTATATGATTAACCAGATGCTGAATTGTTCGGCCAACGGTGTTTATGTCTGTGACTATGAGACTTATGATATATTGTATATCAATCAGAGTGCAGCGAAGATGGTGGGCTCGCCGATCAGCGAGGCTGCAGGGAAAAAATGCTATGAATATCTTCAGCACAGGAAATCACCATGCCCGAATTGCACCATGACGGATAGTGATAAAGAGAAATTCAGTGAATTGGAATTTACATCGCCGAATACGGGCAAAGAATATTTTGTTCGTGGAAAGCAGATAGACTGGTATGGAAAACCGGCTCAGATTGAATATATGACAGAAGCTACGGCAAGCCATGCCGGCCGACTGGGTTTGCAGAAGATGGCAGAAGGCCTGCCATGTGGTGTTGGAATTTACAGAGTATATCCGGATGACAGGGTAGAACTTGTTTATTTAAATGACGGCTATTATACACTGCTCCACTCGACCAGAGAGGAAAGGGCTGCCTATCGGGGCTTTCATATATTTGATGCGGTCCATGATGTGGATAGACAGCCGCTTGTAGATGCTTTGAAGAAGGCTATTCAGGAGCAGGATACAGCGGATATTGATGTACGGATTTTAAACGGAGAGAATCAATATCAGTGGTTTAATATAAAGGCAAAGGTTGCCTACAGGTCCAGCCTGTGGACGGCTATGTATTTGGCCTATTCGGATATTGACGAAGAGAAAAAAGCACAGCTGCAGCTGGAAGAAAGTTATAGGGCTATGGAGCTTGTGGCAAGTCAGGGAGATCTTTCACTCTGGATGTATGACCTGGATACGAAAGAGATTGTGCAGAATTTTTATACGTCAACGGCTTTAGGATACCCGATGGTACTTCCGAATGGGCCGGAAACCATTATAGCTATGGGCGGGGTACATGAGGAAGATGTGGAACAGTACCTGCAGATGTATCAGCATATTATTGATGGAGATGACGAGAGCGAATGTACAGCACGTATTTATAATCAGAAGGCAGAAAAATTTGAATGGCAGCATCTGACACTTCGTCGGGCAACATCATTGGACAGGGAGCAGAATAAAGTCATTGGTTTCTGTATAAATGTTGACCTTCAGATGGAAGCTCAGATGCGTTATGAAAGAGAGTTACATCTACGCCAGGATTTGATGGAAGATACTTTATCCTATTTTAGAATGAACCTGACAACACGCCTTGTTGAAGAAATCCATTCAAAGTCCTTTGACACCTCGAAACTTACAATACCGGTCAGCATTGATGAACTGCTGGAAAAGGGATTGATGGACGATATTTATGAGGATGACAGGGAATTTATTCAGCAGGCGCTGAACTTTGACAATATGATGAAGAAATACCAAGCCGGTAGAACGAGTGAAAGTTTCCTATACCGCCGTTATATTTCTGGCAAGGGTCTTCGTTGGGTTCGTGGTTCTGTTGTAAAGATAAAACGTGTCAGTTCCGATGATATTATCGCTTTTTATACAACGAAGGATGTGGATGACGAGCGTAAGGATGAACTGGCAATGCGCAGCATTGTCAGAGAGGAAATCGAGAGTGTCCTTTTGTTTAAACCGAAGGAAAGAAAAATCCGATATATTTTAGGTGGTTTGAATTCGGAAGGAATGGATGCGGGAACAGAAAAGATTGTAGATAAACGTTTCCGCCATAATCAGTTGAAAAATATCGTTTTGGAAGATGTTGCCCAGTGTCTGGATTTTGCCAATGTGGAGACAATCGAAGATCGGCTGAAAGAGCATTCGGTGTTACAGTGCAAATACCGTATTATGGCAGAGGACGGTTCGATTAAACGAAAGAAGGTTCGGGCATTTTATCTGGATGACAGCAGGCAGGAAATTGTTTTTGCACAGAGGGATATTACAGACTTATATAATGAAACCCAGCGTCAGCAAGAACAGCTGCAGAAAGCGGCAGATGATGCAGAGGCAGCGAATAAAGCAAAGACGGATTTCTTATCCCGTATGAGCCATGATATGCGAACACCTTTGAATGGTATACTGAACTTTGCTAATTTTATTCAGGAGGCCGAAACCCTGGAAGAGGTTAAAGAACTTGGAGAAAAGATACGTGTTTCGGGTGAGTATTTACAGACATTAATCAATGATACTCTGGGCATGAGCCATATAGAATCGGGAAAGGTTGTTTTAAAACGGGAACCTTACATATATTCGGAATTTGAACCAAGCATACGGAATGTTCTGGAGGAGAAAGCCAGAGAGAAGGGTGTAGAACTGAGGTTTGTTCCACCACGGTTGACGGAGCAGTATGTCATGTTTGATAAGCTTCGTCTGCAGCAGATTTTTGTGAATTTATTGAATAATGCTATAAAATTCACACCGGCAGGGGGGATTGTCCAACTGGAAACAGAACTGTGTAATCAGACAGAAAAACATGAGACTGTGCGATTTACAGTGTCAGACACAGGTATCGGTATGAGTGAAAAGTTCCTCAAAGAAGGCCTTTTCAAGCCGTTTGTTCAGGAACATCCCGGACAGGATAATGAAGAGACGGGGACAGGCCTTGGCGTGGCTATCGTAAAGCAGCTGGTAGAAATTATGGGCGGAACAATTACCTGTAAAAGCCGTCTTGGCGAGGGCACAACTTTTGTGGTTGAGATACCCGTGGATACGGTGGCAAATTATGAGAAAAAGCAGAACAAGGCAGATGCCTTTGATAAATCAGTACTCCAGGGACATCACATTTTACTATGCGAAGACCACCCGCTTAATCGTGAGATTGCCCTGCGTCTGTTAAAGGACGTTGGCTGTACCGCGGATATTGCGGAAAATGGCAAAAAGGGTGTGGAGATGTTTGCTGAAAGTGAATGCCATGGATATGATTTGATTCTGATGGATATACGTATGCCGGAGATGGATGGTCTTACAGCCACCCGGAAGATTCGTGAGATGTCAAGAGAAGATGCAAAGACTGTGCCAATTATAGCGATGACAGCCAATGCGTTTGCAGAAGATGTGGAAGAATCAAAGAGTGCAGGGATGAATGAACATTTGTCAAAGCCTATCAGCCCGGCCGTTTTTTATCAATGCCTGGCACAATTTTTGTAAGAAGGGAGGGGAAGACTTGTGAAGTCAACACTAGATTTATTAAAAGATTTACTGAACTTTTATTTTATTGACAAAGATGCGGAGAAAGTGATTTCACTCATGTCTGACGATATCCACTCCTTTTCAGAAAATTCTGACCGAGAGGTTCAAGGTATTGATGATATAAGAAGTCTCCTTGGAGAAGGCTATTATAAATGGGTCTGCGATAGCCGGATGACCATACTTGGAGAAGAGAGTCTTTCGCTGGATGCAGGCAGTGATGTGGCGGTTTTGAACTATATCGTAGAACGGAACAAAATGGCCTTCAGATGCCGGCTGACAGGTAATTCAAAAGTTGTTAATGGTGAAAGAAAACTGTGTGTTTTATATAGTTTGGTTGAAGACCTAAAGGGTGGGGCAGAACAACGTTTTATCCAGGCAGAAGTTGAAGCACTCAATGAAAGATATATGGATTTGCTTGCCAATGTGGACTGTGGAGTTGCAATTTACAGAGTGGATGAGAATCATAAGACCACCTTTGAATTCGCTAATGAGGGCTTTTGCAAGCTGTGTAAAGGAACCCTTGAGGATGTTTTGAATGCCTATAAAAAAGAGACGACTTTTGGCATTGCTGTAGAAGACAGGCAAGCTGTGAAGGAATGTTTTTATAAAGCGGCAGAAAGTGGCGAAGTACAGGAGGTTACCTATCGGGCAGTAAACCTGAAAGATGAGAAGATATGGGCGACGGCGAAACTTTCTTCTGTGAAAAAAGAAGACTGCACGATGATATATGCAACTTTTTTTGATGTTTCATCAAGCATGGAGATTCAGGAAAAACTTCGGCAGAATGAGAAGACCTTAGAAGCTCAGTTCGAGATGGAACGGCAGAAGCAGCTGGGAGATGACCGGTCTCTGTTAGGCTATGTTATTACCAATGTCAGCCAGAACAGAGTCTTGGAACACAAGGAATTCCGGCAGGGAATTGTTCGAACAGAATCCGGTTATACACTGGAAGAAGCCATGGAGATAGCAAAGCTGTCCATGTATGATGAGGAAACCGGAAAACGATATATGGAAATGCATAAAACAGAATATCTTCTGGAACTATATCAAAAAGGAATCACTTCAGAAAAAATTGAAATCCAGAGAGTGGCCCAGTCCGGAGAAGTACGTTGGACACGCAGCATCTTGAAGTTGTTACATCATCCGGATACAGGGGAGGTTTATCTTTACGAATATGCTTATGATATTCACAAGGAAAAAATGCTTGAAGAGATTATGACGGTTACCGTCGCATGCGGGTATGAACGGTGTGGTGCACTGGATTTAAATAATGGTCAGATTACTCTGATTAATATAGCTGAGAAGAACTGTTTAAATCGTGTGGAGATAACCGATTATGCAAAACTCGTAGAATCTTATGCGGAGACCTGTGTTGTGGAGGAAGACAGAGAGAAGTTTCTCAAATACACATCGGTAAACTTGATGCGGGAGAATATGAAAGAACTGGGCAACAGGGAATTTACCTATAAAGTTTGTGTGAAAGGCGAAAGTCGTTATATGCGAGATGTTTGCACCCTTTATGATGCGGCAAGGGGCATTTGCCTGATTACCCGGAGTGATGTGACAGAACGGGTTCTCAAAGCGGAAGAAAAACGTTTAGAACTGGAAAAGGCTCTTGAAACAGCGAAGAATGCCACGAAGGCTAAGACAGAGTTTTTGGCCCGGATGAGTCATGATATGCGGACACCTATGAATGCTATTATCGGGTTAAATGCTTTGGCAATGGATGATATTGAAAATCCAAAAGCTATAAAAGACAATCTTGAAAAAATCCGTTCAGCCAGTGATTTCTTATTAGGTCTGATTAATGATGTTCTGGATATGTCGAAAATTGAAGCCGGTTCCTTGGAATTACATAAAGTACCTTATGGCTATTCAGATTTTCTTTCAACTATTAAGATGATGTTTGAACCTCTATGCCAGGAAAAAGGGATTCATTTTGAATTTGAGGATGTCTATGTGCGAAAGGTTGTTATGGCCGATAAAACCCGGTTGAATCAGATTTTTTTCAATATTCTTTCCAATGCAGTCAAGTATACGCCGGAAGGTGGCAGGATTTCTTATTATACAGAGAATATTAAAACTTGGGAGAATCATATTTCAGCAGACTATATTGTTGAGGACAGCGGTATTGGAATCAGTGAAGAATTTCAAAAAACTATGTTTCAGCCTTTTTCTCAGGAAGAAAATCTTGTAACACCGGAATTACAGGGGACAGGCCTGGGACTGAGTATTACTAAAAGTCTGGTTGAACTTATGGGCGGAACCCTCCGGATTGACAGCAGGAAGGGTGAAGGAACGAGAGTCACGATTCATCTTTCTTTTGAAGTGCTGGATGAAGAAGAAAACAATCGAAAGAATGGCGAGCCGGCAGATATTCAGGAAGAAAAATTAGTCGGAAAGCGTATATTAATCGTAGAGGACCATCCGTTAAATGCTCAGATTGTAAAACGATTACTTGAAAAAAAGAATGCAATTATCTATCAGGCAGAGGACGGAAAGATTGCTCTGGACAAGTTTGAAACGAGCAGAGATGGTTTCTTTGATGCTATTCTTATGGATATTCGTATGCCGAATATGAATGGCCTTGATGCGACGAGAGCTATTCGTGCACTGGATAGGACAGATGCCAAAAAAATTCCGATTATTGCCATGACAGCAAATGCCTATGCCAAGGATGTTGAGGCCTGTAAAGAAGCCGGAATGAATGTCCATCTGGGAAAACCTATAGAGCCGGAGAAGATGTATAAAGCTCTCTGTGACTATTTACCAGTCACCCCGGTAAAGGTTAAACCAAAACTTTTAATTGTGGACGACCAGGAGATTAATCAGGCTGCCATGGTAGAAACGCTAAAGGAAGAATACGATTTGGTTTGTGCAAAAAATGGTTTGGAGGCCTTGGAGAAACTGGCGGAAAATATGGACATAGAGGCTGTTATTACGGATATTCAGATGCCGGTTATGGATGGCATTGAATTTATTCAGAAGATGCGGGCGAATCCTAAATATGACAGCATTGCTATTTTGGCCAATACTCAGTATGGGGATGGAGCGCAGGAAGATACACTCCTGCGAGTGGGTGCAGACGATTTTGTCTATAAACCAACATCGGCATCAATTACCATGAATAGATTAAAAAATATTCTACATAAATACAAATAGTTAAAAAGTCTTACTGCTTAAGGGTGGTAAGACTTTTTTTGTTGAATAATAGGATGCAGAAGACTATAATAATAGATATATAGCTAAAAGCATAGCTTTTTGGAACGGAATGAGGGGAAAATATGGACTGGCAGGAAGGAATAAAGATGCTGAGGGCCGAGATGGGGCTGACCCAGAAGGAGTTGGCGGGGCGAATAGATGTGAGTTTTACAGCAGTCAACCGGTGGGAGAACGGCAGGGCAAGACCCCATCGTAAGGCACTGGAAATTCTTATCCACATGGCAAAGGAAAATGGTGTTTCCGGTACATGCCTAGATTATCTGAATAAAAGCCTGAAGGCACCGCGGGAAGACGGAAGAACGAAGCGTGGCGAGGCAAAAGCGGTTACGGAAAAGATGAAACTGGAGCAGCGGGAACTGTTGACCTCTGAGCAGTTAAAACGGGTACTGAATTCTATGAATATCGGTGTTGTCGGAGTACGTGTTTACGAGGAGCCGCCATTAGAAAGTGATATGTTTTACTGTAATCAATATTTTGCAGATATGCTCGGATATACATTGGAAGAAATCATAGCCGGCTATAAAGAAAATGTTTTTTCATTTATTCATCCGGATGACTGGAAACGGTGCAAGAAACAGGGGGAAGCGGCGATAAAATCAAAGCATCCGGAAAAAGGTTTTGATGAGGAATTCCGGGTAGTTTGTGCAGATGGTTCAGTGCATTGGTTTCAGTGCTGTTTTATTTCTGCAAAGACCTATTCTTATGGTATTGAGATTTTTGCTACCTGCCGGGATATTACGGAACGTGTAGAAGCCCAGAATAAGTATCAGGCAGAACTTGCTTACCGGACAGCATTATTTAAAAGCTGTATCGCCTGGGTACATTGTAATCTGACATTAAATGCAGTACTTTACGAGAAGAACAATGTGTCCGGGGATAAGGAAGAAAGGCACTATACCACTGCAGACGCCATAGCCCTTGCATTGCAGGAAAATACATCGGCCGGGGGAGCGGAGCATCATATTCCAAGTCTTTTTGACAGAAAAACACTGATAAATGATTTTACTCATGGAAAAACTTTTTACACTGAGACCCGTTTTGCGGCAGCATTACGGCGTTGGATAAGATTGGATTATCATTTGATTCAGAATCCGGTGAGTGGAGATATCGAAGTTCTTATTTGCATGAATGATACCCAGCACAAGAAGATTTCGCGGGCTATTTTAAAAATAATTTCGACCCATTTCTTTGATTATATCGGTTGTATAGATGTGAAAACCGGTGGCTTTGAATTCTATTTTAAAGCAGAAAAACCGATTCGCCGTCTGGAAGAGCCGATGACGAATTATATAGATGTTTATAAAAAACAGATTCAATGTTCAGTGTATGCAGAGGACCAGGAGAAGGCCATCGCCAGTATGGAACTTTCTCATGTGCAGGGACAGCTGCAGAAATCCGAGTTTTATTCCTTTGTTATACGGGTTATAGAGATGGATGATAAAATTCATTATAAAAAAATATCTTTTACGTATCTGGACGCCGAGCACCAGATGATTATTATTGCACGGAGTGATATCCAAAATCTTGAAGAGCTTGAGAATCACCGGCGGCACCAATTAGATACTTCAGGAGGAAGGCTATGAAACAGGAGATAGAAAATCAGGGATATGAGGAACTGCTGCAAAATATTGCCTGTGGAATCTGCATATATACAGTGAGTGAAGATGAAAAAATCAGGATTCAGTATGCAAATCAGGGCTATCTCAGACTATGTGAAGGCACGATGGAAGAGGTGGAAAGAGCCTATAATAAAGATACTCTTTTTGGGGTAAGTGCTGAAGAAAAAGAGGCGGTCTGGACATTTTTTCATCGGATGGCTGTGGAAAAAAAGGGCGGAGAAATGACCTATCATGCCAAATCACTGAAGGGTAAGGATATCTGGTGTACGGCGAAGGCAGCCTATGTGAGTGAAACTTTAGGAGAAGACCGCCTCTATGTGACCTTTTTTGATGTCACGGAGCAGATGGATGCCCAGTTCCGGTTAAAAAGTACGATTGAGAACATGCCAGGAGTTTTGGTTATTTTCGAAGTCAGAGATAAGATGCTGCATGTTCGTTATATATCGGATGACTGTGTGGATATCAGCGGTTTTACGGCCCAGGAGACTTATGAGAGAGGAAAAGATAGTCCGATTGCGGATGCTCATCCGGAGGATAGGACTCTTTTTCTGGAAAGAGCATGGGATAATATTAAAAAAAGAAAAAGGCTGAATTTTACCTACAGGATTATATGTAAGAACGGTGCTTACCGATGGGTGAATCTGAGCCTTTCTCCGGTTATGACAGCAGGAGAACTACTCTATTATGGCGTTCTCACGGATGTCAATGATGAACATGAAAGTGCTATTATGCAGGAAAATCTTGTGAATGCACTTCCGGGGGGTATTGCGATTTACAAAATGGGGAATCCCATAGAAACGCTTTATTATAGTGACGGGGTTCCTAAGTTGACAGGGCATACGCCTGAGGAATACGAGGCATGGATTCAGGGGGATATCATTGAAAATGTTGTTTTTGCCGATGACAGGCCCCAGATGCGTAAGCTTCTGACAGAGGCTGTTCATTTTGGAAAATCAATTTGTATTACTTACAGAATTTATCATAAGAATGGAAGTCTTGTCTGGATTCAGCTTTCAGGGACGAAGATTCGTGAGGAAGATGGCGTACCGGTCTATTATGTTATATTTACAAGACCAACGGAAGAATCCTCCATGTATCAGAGTATGGTGGATGATTCAGAAACATCGATTTTTGTTGCAGAGCAGAGAAGCCATAAAATCATATTTGCCAACCGGGCATGGAAAAAGCTTCAGGGCCTTCAGCCGGATAGTAATGTGGTTGGAAAAATCATTTATGCAGTGGTTCCGAGTCGGGATATTCCTTATACAGATGAGGAAGTGAGACAGCTTCCAACAAAGGAGTACAAAGAAGATTATCGTCTGACGGACAAAGGTCGTTACCTTCATATGTGGGGCCGTGCTATTGATTGGAATGGCCACAAGGCTTATATCAGTTATTTAAGTGATGAAACTGAACTCTGGGATAGTCATCAACAGCTTCAAAGTCAGCGGGGAATGCTGGATGCTGCTCTGAAAACTGCCAAAGTGATGGTGTGGAAGTATGATTACAGGACAAGGTGTATTACGGATTCGGGTTCCATGGGAGAGGCTTATGGATTCCCGGGTACGATAGAAAATGTACCAGATTGTCTCATTGCGGATGGCTATGTTCATGAAGATAGTATAGAAGCTTTACAAAGGTTAAATGATGAAATTCCCCGGAAGGAATTGGTCAGCGGGGATATTCATGCGAAGACACCGAATGGCAAAGGTTATTTTTGGCAGAGAATTATTTACCGGTCATTGTATGATGAAAAAGGAAACTATGTTGAGAGTATAGGAACATCTATTAATATTACAAAACAGAAAGAGCGGGAGCAGAATTATGAAGAGCAGCTGCGTTTGAAACAGCTGCTGGCCAGCAATGCCATTGCAGTTGTTCATTTGAACTTAACGGAAAATTCGGTTTCAGATGTTGAAAGTGAAAGAAAAGAAATATTTGATATGATGCAATCCGGTTCGGTGGATGATGTTATGGCTGCAATTCGGAAAAGGATACAGAGTGAAAAGGAACAGCAGTTGTTTCTGCCTGTATGGAATCATCAGATAATGATGGAACAGTTTGAAGACGGAAAAACCCATTTTTCTATACGACATCATATTGGTGAGAGCACGAACTGGTATGAGAGTACCATTGACCTTATATCGAACCCTTATAACCGGAACATCGAAGCGATTATGGCATTGCGTGATATTACAAAAATGGTCAGAACGGAACTTATCATGAAGACTCTGGTCAGCATAGATTATGATTCCATTATGTCTATTGATGCTGAAACGGGAGAGGCAACGCCATTTGTAGAAGAAAATCTCAGCCGTCAGTTAGAAGAGTTGATGGGGCTGCAGGAACAGCTGAAAGATAATCCGGCAGGGGTTGAGCAATATATACAGAAATACTGCGTGGATGACGATGTTCAGCGTGTGATTAAGGAAATCAGTCTGCCCTATGTGAAAGAGCGGCTTCAAACAGTACCAATGCACGACTGTCTGTATTCGCTTAAGACGGATACAGGAATTGTCCATAAGAGAGCCATGTTTGCTTATCTGGAGGAAAATCAGAGGACAATTTTGTGTGCGATTCAGGATGTGACAGATACTTATGAGCAGGAAGAGAAGCAAAAGAGAAAATTGTCAGAGGCATTACAGGAAGCTGAACAGGCCAATCATGCAAAAACTGAGTTTTTCTCCCGCATGAGCCATGATATGCGGACGCCGATGAATGGAATTCTTGGTCTGGCGGAACTCTCCGAGCAGGAAAATGATGTGGAAAGTTTGAAACAGGATATGCAGAAAATCAAGACTTCAGGTCAGTATTTGCTTAGCCTTATCAATGATACACTGGATTTTCAACGCATTGAAAGTGGAAAAATGAAGTTTGAAGAGCAGGTTGTGAACTGTAGGGAACTTCTTGTGGGGATTTTGGATTTAGTAAAGCCTATGGCTGATGCAAAACAGATAGAGCTGCGTGTCATGAATGTTAATGTGCAGATGGACTGGTTCATCCGGGTAGATCCGGTTCGAATGAAACAGATATTTGTCAATCTCTTATCCAATGCTATTAAATTCACTCCAAATGGAGGTGCAGTCCTCATTGAATATGAATGTCTGGAAAGAGTTGGTATGATTTCCCGTGACCGGTTCCGAATCAGTGATACGGGTATTGGTATGAGCCAGGATTTTATTGAAAAAAGTGTTTTTCAGCCATTTGCACAGGAATACAGCGAGGTGTCAACCCAGTATGTGGGCTCTGGGCTAGGACTTTCTATCGTTCACAGTCTGATTGAACTGATGGGTGGCAGCATCTCCGTAGAGAGCGAAGTAGGTGTAGGAACATCATTTACAATCTATCTTGATTTTGAAAGAGTTGATAAGCAGGATGTCGTGCAGGGGATGAAGACCAATGAGAAAAAGCAGGATGAGGCCCGGGATAGTATCTTTGGTAAGAAGATCCTTTTGGTAGAGGACCATGCACTAAACGCCGAAATAGCCGGGAAGATTTTGAAAAAAGCGGGATGTGAAGTGGTATGGGCGGATAATGGCAAGAAGGGTGTTGATTCTTTCTCTGAATCTGAAGAAAATGATTTTGATGCCATACTTATGGATATCCGAATGCCGGTAATGACAGGATTGGAAGCGGCAAAAGCTATTCGAAGCCTTGAACGGCCAGATGCAAAATCAATACCGATTATTGCCATGACGGCCAATGCCTATGATGAAGATATTAAACAGTCATTAGAGGCGGGAATGAATGATCATCTTGCAAAACCGATTGACCCTGTAAAAATATATGAAACACTGGCTCGGTACGTATAAAAGCTGATGGAAAGGTGGAAAAATGGAAAAAACAAATTACAGAAAAAAGATTTTCAATAATAAGATTTCGCTTCTTATTGAAATTTTTCTGACCTTATGTATTGCCATTACAGGCGTGACGATGGGACTTTCAAACCTGACCCATGAGGCTGGACAGTTTTCAAAAGAACTGGAAGCAGATTATAATATGCTTTTTGAAAGCTATATAACGACTTTTAACGTTCTGACGGGCCAGATTATCGAAAAGATTGAAGAGAATCCTTCTTTTACCGAGATGAATGACTGGCTTCAGAGCAAAGAGGATAGTTTCAGCCAGCAGATAGGCGAAGATGTCTATGATGGCATTGCATTGACCTATAAAGGCGGCTATGTTCATAGCTGGCACTATGGGGATTATACAGATTATGATCCAAATACACGGCCCTGGTATCAGCAGGCGCAGGAGGGAAATGGGGAAGTAGTTATTGTTGCACCCTATGTAACCTATCTGGATGCCTCTTATTTTGAGGATGATGAATATATTCTGATGACGATAGCTCAGAAATATAATGATGAAATTTCCTTTGATTATGACATTAAGATTATGGAGATTCGAAAACTTCTCGAAAATCGTGAACTTCAGTATGATACTGCCCGGATTATGTTTTATGATGATGAAGGCTATATTTTAAGCAGTAATGATGACCGCCTGTTTGCCCATAATATTAAAGCACCGGATGCAGTTATCAGCCAGGACCTCAGCCGGAAAACAGCGGCCAGTGCCGGAACACTGAATATACTCAAACTGGAACAAATCGACGGTCAGTGGCGGCTGGTTTATTCAGCAAAGGACAGCCTGGGAAATACTCTTTGCATATCCTATGCTTTCTGGGAAGTGATGATGAAAAATTTCCTTATCACATGTGTAGTTGTACTTTTGCTGATTGCCCTTGAAATCTTTTTGTATTACAGGGATAAAGCAACCATTCTTGAATATGAACGAAAAGACACACGACTTTCTCATGTTTTGGATGCTTCTTATGAAATGAAGATTTTTCTGGATATTGAATCCATGCGGTTCTATGGAAGTCAGAAAGCGGTAGAACTGGCACGTAGTGATGACTACTATGCTTTGTACCGGTGTATGCGGGCACTCATGAGAGATGATGGGGTCCGGAAACATCTGGATGAATTCCTGTCGCCGGATGTCTTAAAAGCTTCCGAGGATGAGACGGATGTTCTTCAAACGAAAAAATTCAGTGTTGTCCGTGAGACAGAGGATGTCAAACAGGTTGTCATATATGAGATAAATCGTATGATTATGATGAATGACCATAAGAAGGTAGTAGCAGTTTTAGTCAATGACGTGACAGAGGATACAGCTATTTTAAAAAACGCCCTGGAAAGAGCAGAGCAGGCCAGCAAGGCCAAAAGTGCCTTTTTGGCGAAAATGAGTCATGAAATCCGGACACCGATGAATGCGATTATCGGCGAGACAACCCTGGCTCTTAAAAACATTCATCAGGAGGAGCGGGTAGAAGAATATTTAAATAAGGTAATGCTTTCGTCCAAACATTTATTGAATCTGATTAATGACATTCTGGATATGTCGGCCATTGAAAGTAATAAAATGAAGATTGCCCATGAGGAATTTGATATCAAAGAAGTTGTTGCCAGCATCACAACCCTTTACTATTCACAATGTAAGGCAAAAGGAATTATTTTTAAGGCAAAATTAGAAAAGGTAACGACAGAAATTCTTGTCGGTGACCAGTTAAGAATTCAGCAGATTATTTTGAATTTACTTTCCAATGCGGTGAAATTCACAGAGCCTGAAGGTACTATTGTTTTCTATCTGGCGGAAGAAATACTGGGGCCATCCCGGCTGAGGCTTCACCTTAGGGTTGAAGACACTGGATGCGGAATGAGCAAGGCTTATATGGAGCGTATTTTCAAGCCTTTCGAGCAGGAAAATGCACTGACGGCCAAAGAACATGGCGGCTCCGGCCTTGGATTATCAATTACAAAGAATCTGGTAGAAATGATGGGAGGCAGAATTTCTGTAGAAAGCGAAGAGGGAAGTGGCACCCGCTTTGCTGTGGAACTGCCGTGCATGATTGCGGACAATCAGCAGAGTGTTGATAAAGCGGCGATTTCAACCATGCGTGCCATCGTTGTAGATGATGACAGAGAGGCACTGGAATATGTTTCCGGTATTTTGAATCATATGGGAATTGCCCATGATTGTGTGGAAAGCGGTCAGGAAGCTGTCAACACCATTACAACTTGAGTTTCCGCAGTTTTATCCACAACTGCGGATTTTATCAGCTTTACAATAAACAACTTTCAAAAAATGCCCAAAATATAAGGAATCCAGACTCTT
>SAAB01000142.1 GCA_009929615.1 Clostridia bacterium
AATGACCACCCCGCTCTTTCTGCTGCGCTGTGTACAGCTCGGTATCAGCATCGCCGACCTCGACCTGCTGACCATCGGGTTGGTCAATGATATGTTCACAGAGCGGCAGAACGACGACTATCCGTACAAAGAGCTGGCATCTCAACATGACATGGATGTCTTTTAACAGAATAAAGCTCGACTTCCGTGCTTATTTCGATTACAATATAAGCACGGAAGGATGGTGATTCTGTGGATGAGATGACAAGATTGGTTCAAAATTATGATTATATTACACCGAAAATTGCGGAAGAATCTGGAATTTCAAAATTTAAGTTTTACAAATATGTCCGAGAGAACGGATTGGAGTCGGTCAGCCGGGGCGTTTATTCAACGGGATCGGATTGGGTAGATGAACTGTATGTGCTTCATAAAAGATGTGCAAATGCTGTTTTTTCACATGACGAGGCTTTTTATTATCATGGCCTGACAGACAGAGAACCGTTTGTCCACACACTTACCATATACAGCGGTTACAATGCGCATCGGCTTACAGCGGATGGAAGTTGTAAAGTATATACGGTAAAACGGGAATTACTGGATGTCGGAAAGATCATTGTGAAAGACAATGACGGGAATATGATTCCGATGTATGACCTGGAACGGACGATTTGTGACCTGATGAGAAGCCGGAGCAGTATTGAAGCACAGGATTTCAATTCCATTCTGAAGACATATGTTTCCAGACGAGACAAGGACCTGAATCGACTCATGGAGTATGCAAAGCTATTTCGGGTTGATAATGTGATCCGCAAATATATGGGGGTGTTATTGTAAAATACAACTGATGCCAGAATGACGATTATCCGTAGAAAGAGCTGGCCTCTCAATATGATATGGACGTCTTTTGATGAAAAATTGTAAAATTTAGCACCAAATAAGATGTTGAATTTGGCACAGACAAGAGGTATAATAAAAGCAGAAACCAAGAAAGGGGGCTTTATTATGCCGAACATCAAACCGATTTCTGATTTGAGAAATTATGCGACTGTTCTCGAAACCGTTCAGGTTGGCAAGCCTTTATATCTGACTAAAAATGGGCGTGGCTGTTATACAGTCATGAACATTGATGAGCAGGAAGAGCAGAGAGAAAAGGCGGAAAAGTATGATCGGATGCAGGCACAGCTTCGCCTGATGTGTGAGCTGGCTGAGGGCAGAAGATCAGGAGAGGAAGAAGGCTGGATTTCTTCAGAAGATGTAAGAAACCACTTCAGGGCCCGTGCGAATGCAAAGTAAAATCGACTATTCTCCGAGAGCATTAAAGGACCTTGATGAGATATGGGACTATATCGAGTTTGAACTCTGTAATCCAAGTGCTGCTCAGAATACCGTAGATGGCATCATGGATAAGGTAGATGGGATTGCATCTTTTCCTGAGTCTGGTGCAAAGCTGGTATTTGAAAACGGACTTGATAGTGGGTACCGCTATGTTGTGTTCAAGAATTATCTTGCCTTTTACCGCTTAAGACCAAACAATGTAGTTTATGTTGACCGTGTGATTTACGGCGGCAGAGATTACATGAGAATCCTTTTCCCAGGACTATAAATTAACAGTGAACCCCGTTGGAGAAATCTGACGGGGTATTTTTATACCCATTTTTAGCCTGTCTGTCCCGTGCAGATGGGCTTTTTTCATGCCTGCAAGGAGGTGGTTACGCAAATGGCATCCAGAATCCAGGGCATCACCGTTGAGATCGGCGGCGATACCACAAAGCTCTCCAAAGCACTGGAAAGTGTAAACAAGTCAATCAAGGGGACGCAGTCCGGACTGAAGGATGTC
>SAAB01000076.1 GCA_009929615.1 Clostridia bacterium
CTGATAATAAGTACCTCCTAAATTTCATTAGGAGTATCATATCACATCGGGACATTTTCCCGTGTGGTATATTAGGACATTATCATAAATGGTTCATAAAACCGTTTTGAACGCAAGAAAAGGAATTGACTTTTTTACATAAATCATTTATCATATTAGGAGAGTGTTGCTTCAATGCTTTTATGTATTGAAGTAAAAAGGAAAGAGGATGAAGAAAATGAAAAAATCACTTGCAATGGTATTAGCAGGTATTATGGTTGTTGCCTCCTTGACAGCTTGTGGCGGCAAAACAGAAAAGGCTGCTGAAACAAAGGCAGAGACAACCGCTGAAACAAAAGCAGAGACTACAGCAGAAACAAAAGCAGCTGCAGCCGATGGAGAAACTTACAAAATTGGTGTTCTTCAGTTAGTAGAACATTCCGCTTTGGACTCAGCCAATGACGGTTTTGTATCTGCACTGGATGATTCCGGTATTTCTTATGAGATTGACCAGCAGAATGCACAGGGTGATCAGTCTGCATGCCAGACTATCGCTGAGAAACTGGTAAATGACGGTGATGATTTGATTCTTACAATTGCTACACCAGCAGCACAGGCTGTTGCAGGTGTTACAACAGAGATTCCTATCGTTGGTACAGCCATTACTGATTTTGCAGAATCCGGTTTAGTAGCTTCAAATGAAGCTCCTGGCGGAAACGTAACAGGTACTTCTGATTTAACTCCAATCGAAGCACAGATTGAATTATTACAGCAGGTTCTTCCAGAAGCAAAAACTATCGGTGTTCTTTACTGCTCTGCAGAAAGTAACTCAGATATCCAGCTTCAGATGACGAAAGCTGCTTGTAAAGATAAAGGACTTGAAGTTATTGAATTTGCAGTTTCAAGTTCAAACGAAATTCAGTCCGTTGTTGAATCTGCAGTAGGCAAAGTAGATGCTCTCTACAGCTTCACAGATAACACAATTGCAGATGGTATGAATACAGTATCTATGGTTGCTAATGAAAATAACATTCCTGTTATTTGTGGTGAAGAAGGTATGGTTGAAGCCGGCGGCCTTTGCACATACAGCATTGATTACTATGAATTAGGTTATCTTGCTGGAGAGATGGCTGTTAAGATCCTTAAAGGTGAAGCCGATCCTGCAACAACACCAATCGAATATTTCCCAGCTGATAAATGTGAATTCGTAGGAAACGAAGAAACAGCTAAAATCTTGGGAATCGACCTTTCAGGTGTTAAATAAACTTATATAACAGAAAATCACTCCGGCAAATATACCTAATATATTTGCCGGGGCTATTTTTTTGCTGATACAAAGATAAAGAAAAGAGGAGGAAAAACTTATGAATATTGCTGGTATTTTGTTGGCACTCCAAGGCGCTGCATCCCAGGGTATCCTCTGGGGTATTCTCGTTTTAGGTGTCTATATTACTTACGAAATTCTGAACATAGCAGATTTGACCGTTGATGGCAGCTTTGCTCTTGGTGGCTGCGTCTGTGCCACTTTAGTTGTTGGCTATGGTATGAATCCTGTTTTAGCTTTAATTATTGCAACGGTTTCAGGAATGGTTGCAGGTGCAATTACAGGTCTTTTACATACTGTATTTGAAATTCCTGCCATCTTAGCCGGTATTTTAACCCAGATTGCCCTTTGGTCCATTAATCTTCGTATTATGGGAAAGAGTAATACACCTTTATTAAAATCCAGTACCATTTTCTCCGGATTTGTAGAAGCTACAGGCTTAAAGTCCTCAATGGCATCTGGTATAATCGGATTAATTATCGCAGTTATCATTATTGCAGCTCTTTACTGGTTTTTCGGTACTGAACTCGGTTCTGCACTTCGTGCGACAGGTAATAATGAAGATATGATTCGTGCACTTGGTGTAAATACAAAGATGATGAAGATGATTGCCCTGATGTTGAGCAATGGTCTTGTCGGTCTTTCTGGTGGCCTTGTATGTCAAAGTCAGAAATATGCTGATATCGGTATGGGCACCGGTGCCATTGTTATCGGTCTGGCTGCTATTGTTATTGGTGATGTGCTTATGGGAAGACTTCGTTCCTTTGCAAGCCGTCTTATTTCTGCCATTGTTGGTGCTATTGTATACTTCCTGATTCGTGCCATTGTTCTTCAGCTTGGTATGGATGCAAATGATATGAAATTATTGTCAGCTATTATTGTAGCTCTCGCCCTCTGTATTCCTGTTGCATTAAATAAATATCGTGCAAAACGAGCCTATACGGAAGGAGGTAATGAGAATGCTTAGTATTTCAAATGTAAGTAAAACCTTTAATATCGGAACTATTAACGAGAAAAAGGCCCTTCAGAGCATTAGCCTTCACCTTGAACCCGGAGATTTTGTAACTATTATTGGTGGTAATGGTGCCGGAAAATCAACTATGTTAAATATGATTGCCGGTGTTTATCCAATTGATTCCGGGCTCATTCAACTGGATGGAACGAATATATCCAGACTTCCGGAGCATGCCAGAGCTAAATACCTTGGCCGTGTTTTCCAGGACCCTATGCGTGGAACAGCTGCAGATATGGAGATTCAAGAGAATCTTGCCCTTGCCCTCAGACGTGGAAATGCCCGCGGACTTGGCTGGGGAATATCCAAAGAAGAAAAACTTCAGTATAAAAAACTTCTTACACGCTTGGATTTAGGCCTTGAGGACCGTCTTTCATCAAAGGTAGGACTCTTGTCCGGTGGACAGCGTCAGGCCCTCACATTGCTCATGGCAACCCTTAAAAAGCCAAAACTTCTTCTTCTTGATGAACATACAGCAGCACTTGATCCTAAAACCGCAAAAAAGGTGCTTGATTTAACCGAGGAAATTGTCAACGAAAATAAATTGACAGCTTTAATGGTAACTCATAATATGAAAGATGCCATTCGACTTGGAAACCGCCTCGTCATGATGCACGAAGGAAAAATCATTTATGATGTGCGTGATGAAGAGAAGATGAATCTCGAAGTCAACGACTTAATGAAAAAATTTGAACAGGCCAGTGGCGGCGAATTTGCAAACGACCGTATGCTTTTGTCCTGATAAATGTCATATTTAAAAATACCGCTGATATAATTATAAAAAGATTATAAGGCGGTATTTTTATAGACCAAAACAGGAAACGTGAGATTAGGGATATGCGTATGCGAAGCGGCAGCGCAACAAGAGATTACAGCGAACAGATTAACGGCATCAGTCCGGGCATATATTTGCTCTTTCGATGTTTTCTGGCCCTCGCATTCTTTGTGACAGCCATTACCTTTCCAATGATTCCCGCTGATAAAATACCGGCCGAATTAAAGGAAATTCCCAATGAAATTGCTGTAAACTATACCATTGAAAATATAAAAGACTTTTTCAATAAAGATTGAAGTTCTTCTTCATAGTGCGTATAATATAGCGTATCTGATGAAAAAAATGATAAACAAGAAACGAGAGGTAATTCATGCAGAAATTAGCACTTAGCGATGATATCCTGATGAAGGTTGAAAAACCAGCTAGATATCTTGGTAATGAATATAATGTAGTTATAAAGGAACCCACATCGGTTGATGTCCATTTTGCCATGTGTTTTCCGGATGTCTACGAAATAGGGATGTCCTATCTGGGAATTCAGATTCTATATGATATGTTAAACCGGCGGGATGATGTCTATTGTGAACGGCTCTATTCCCCATGGATGGATTTAGATGCTATTCTCAGAGAACGAAATATTCCTTTATTTTCTCTGGAAACCCAATCACCAATTAAGGACTTTGATTTTCTGGCAATGACCCTGCAATATGAGATGTGTTATACCAATGTCCTCCAGATTCTTGATTTGAGCCAGATTCCTTTGAAATCTGAAGAACGAACCCTGGAACATCCTTTTGTCATTGGTGGTGGTCCTTGTGCCTACAATCCGGAACCATTGGCAGATTTCTTTGATATCTTCTATATCGGTGAAGGCGAAACTGTTTATTATGATTTAATGGACTGCTATAAGGAATGGAAGACGACCGGTGGCAGCCGTAAAGACTTTCTTTTAAAAGCAGCTCAGATTGAAGGTATTTATGTGCCATCTTTATATGCAGTCACTTATAGAGAAGATGGTCAGATAGAAAGTTTTGCTCCAACGGATGCATCTGTTCCTAAAAAGGTAAAAAAACAGGTTGTCACAGAGCTGGGCCATACTTTTTATCCTGAAAAGCCAGTTGTCCCTTTTATTAAAGTCACTCAGGACAGAGTGGTATTAGAAATTCAAAGGGGCTGCATCCGAGGCTGCCGTTTCTGCCAGGCGGGTAATGTATATCGTCCAAACAGAGAACGCGATCTGGAATTTTTAAAGAAATATGCCCATGATATGTTAATTTCTACAGGCCATGAGGAGATTTCTCTGAGTTCTTTGAGTTCCAGCGACTATTCCTGTCTTGAGGAATTAACGACCTATCTGATCCACGAATTTGGGAAAAAACGAGGCGTAAATATTTCTCTGCCATCCCTTCGTATAGATGCTTTTTCTCTCGATGTTATGAGCCAGGTGCAGGATGTCCGCAAGAGCAGCCTTACCTTTGCACCAGAAGCCGGTTCGCAGAGGATGAGAGACGTTATTAACAAAGGTTTGACTGAAGAAGATATTCTCTCAGGCGCAATGGACGCCTTTAATGGTGGCTGGAACCGAGTAAAACTCTATTTCATGCTTGGTCTTCCCGGAGAAAACTATGACGATATTGAAGGCATAGCAACCTTGTCCAATGAAATCGCAGCACAGTATTACACCATTCCAAAGGAAGAACGTCCCGGAGCAAGAGTAGATGTGGTATCTAGTACATCCTTCTTTGTTCCTAAACCTTTTACGCCTTTCCAGTGGGTACCTCAGAATACAACGGAAGAATTCAAAGAGAAGCAGCGCTTCTTAAACCAAAAGATGCGAGAACAGCTGAATCGTAAAAGCATGCGCTACAACTGGCATGACTTTGATGTAACGGCCTTAGAAGGCTTTTTAGCCCGTGGTGACCGAAGGATAGGAGAAGTTATCTATCATGCCTATAAAAAAGGCTGCATGTTCGATTCCTGGTCTGAATTCTTTCATTATGACCGTTGGATTGAATCTATGGAAGAGTGCGGTATCGACCCGGCATTCTACACAAACCGCCAGCGTACTTTTGACGAAATCCTGCCTTGGGATTTCATTGATGCCGGTGTAACTAAAGAATTCTTATGGAGAGAGTTTGAGCAGTCTCAAAAAGAGCTTGTAACGCCAAACTGCCGGATGCAGTGTTCCGGCTGTGGCTGCCGTGTTTACGAAGGAGGTGTCTGTTTTGAAGGTACGAATTAAATTTGCAAAAGAGGGTATTGTACGCTTTATCGGCCACCTTGATATGATGCGTTATTTCCAAAAGGCATTCCGCCGGGCAGAGATTGATATTCAGTATTCTCAAGGATTCAGTCCCCATCAGCTTATTTCCTTCGCAGCACCATTAGGCGTAGGCATTACAAGTACCGGTGAATATATGGATATCGTTATGGGTGATTGTCCATCTTCTAAAGAATTAATTGAAATCATCAATCGTCAAATGGTTGAAGGTGTACGTATATTAAGTGCTGTAGCACTTCCGGATAACAGTAAAAATGCAATGTCTCTTATGGACACTGCAGATTATCATATAAGTTTTCGCGAAGGAATGGCCCCTGCATTTAATCTGACACAGGCTATTAAAGATTTTATGGCTCAACCAGAAATTATGGTCACCAAGAAAACTAAAAAAAGCGAAAAAACAATGGATATCAAACCTATGATTTACGAGCTGAGATCCGAAGATACTGGTTGCTTTATGAATGTAGCCACGGGAAGTACCCAGAATCTGAAACCGGAGCAGGTTATGTCCACACTGTATACATTTATGAATCAGGATTTTGACCCTTATTCTATACAGATTCATCGTCTAGAGATATATGGTCCCCAGTTTAAATCCTTAGAAAGCTATGGAGAGACTATGGAATGAGACAAAATATGTCGAAGGAAGTCATCATTACATTCTATGAAAATCAATATTTAATTGTTCTTTTAAAAGATGGCAAGGCTGCGGAAATTTATTTAAAGCCAAGTGAGACAATGGAACTGGGTGATATCTATATAGGCAAAGTCAAAAATATTGTTCAGAATATTCAAGCAGCCTTTATCGAAATAAGCCCGGGTATCATTGGCTATTATTCTTTAAAATCCAATAACCGCCATCTGGTCACAAAGTCCGGAACATCATCCAAACTACAGGCAGGAGATGAGGTTATCGTTCAGATAGCCCGGGAAGCCATTAAATCCAAAGCTCCTGTACTAACGAGCAAACTTCAGCTGCCTGGTGATACGATGGTGCTTCTTGGCAATAGTGATTTTATAGGAATTTCAAAAAAAATAACAAATGACGAACAGCGTAATACATTAAAAAACCTTGGAACAGCTTTGACAGAAAATTGCGATACCGGTATTATTTTCAGAACGAAAAGTCTTCAAAAAACAGAAGACGAACTGAGATATGAATTCGAGAATATATTAGTTGACTATAATAATATTATGTCAATTTCGGACAAGCGTACCTGCTTTTCGAAAATTTACTCCGGTGGAAATCAATGGTTAAAATATGTACATGCTGAACAGGAAGCTGATTTAAGAATCCTTACAGATATACCAGAAGTTTACACTCAAATGTCTATTACCGATGAAAACCTAGGTCATATTTATGAACTCTACGAAGATTCCTCATATCCTTTAATGAAATTGAAAAGTCTGGAGACACAGATTGACAGAGCATTATCGGCCAATGTATGGCTTCGTTCCGGTGCATCAATCGTTATTGAACCCACAGAAGCATTAACCGCCATTGATGTGAATACGAGCAAAACAGAGATCAAGAAAAAAGATGAGGAAACTTTTCATCAGATAAATATAGAAGCTGCACGTGAAATATGTAGACAATTACGGCTTCGCAATCTATCCGGAATGATTTTAATAGACTTCATAAATATGAAAAGCCAGGAATATAATCAGGAACTACTGAATGAATTACGCACACAGTCAAAAGAAGATCCGGTACAGACAACGGTTATTGATATGACAGCCCTAGGTCTTGTCGAAATGACGAGAAAACGTACCTATCGCCCCCTTCACGAACAGATGAACAGGAAGTGAATTTATGAACAGAGAAAGATATGCAGCCTTGATGAAATGGGGAGAAGACCACTCTGCACAAAAGAAGATTTTATGCCTTTTAAATAAAATACTTCCATTTTTGCTGGCAATTATATATGGCCTGGCTTTACTTCTTTGTACCTTTGTTTATCCTGTTTTACTCATCAATCTTATCCTAAGACCGGTTCTATGTTTTCTGTTTGTGACAGTTGTCCGATATATGTTGAAATTTCCTCGACCTTACGATGTGTACAATATAATGCCTATGTGTGATTACCACCCTGGGAAGATGCGTAGTTTTCCAAGCCGTCATACAGCTTGTGCTGCAATTATTGCTTTTGAAATATTTCGTTTGTGGAATTTTATTGGCTTAATTGCCATAGTACTGGCTATACTTATTGGACTTCTTCGCATAGTCTGCGGAAACCACTTTATTAAAGATGTTGCCCTTGCCTTTGGCATAGCTTTTTTATGTTCACTTGTCTAAATAAGTAATTTTGTCTGAAAATATACACTATTTTTCGCAATGTACTGATAATGTATTGTTTGCTATATTGTTTTTATATAATTTAGTTATTTTATTGACATTTTCTGATTATAGATTTATAATATAAGTAAATAAAAGATGTGTTTAAACAAAGGGGGTTTGTTTATGAACAACAATTATATTATCGCAATTGGACGTGAGTATGGTAGTGGTGGTTATGAAATCGGTAAAAAACTTTCAGAAAAACTTGGAATTGGTTTTTATGATAAGAATTTAATCGATGTAGCGGCTGAAAAAAGTGGAATTCACATTGAGATGCTGAACAAGGCAGATGAAAAACCTGCCAACCCATTGGTTAATCCTTTCCTTCATCCAGGTTATGAGAATGGTACAGTGAATGATCGTTTATTCTGGACACAATCTGAAGTTATTCGTGATTTAGCTGACAAAGAATCCTGTGTCATTATGGGACGCTGTGCAGACTTTGTATTACGTGAACATGAGAATGTACTGACGATTTTTATTCAGGCACCGCTTAAGAATCGTGTTGAAAGAATCGCAGAAAAATATCTTATCGAAATACCTGCAGAAGCAAAAAAAGAAGTATTACGTAATGACAAGATTCGCCGTTCTTACTATCAGTTTTATACAGATGGTAAATGGGGTGGAAGAGAACGTAAAGATTTAATCATCAACAGTAGTGTTCTTGGAATTGATGGAACAGTAGATTTTATTAAAGAATTTGTTGAAAAACGATTCAATTTGAAATAACCTGTTTTAAATCTTATTCGGCCGAATATATTACATAACAAAAACCCCACTAAGGGATGTACATCCAGGGCTGCCAGCAATGGCAGCCCATTTCATTTGTTATAAAATCTTATTCATAGTGGTATCTTTTTTAAAAGTACTGGTTCCTTTGTTGTGAAAACTGGTTTAATTGCAAGGTGAACTGGTATAATTGTATTTAAATTGTACTGAAAAAACATATTTTATACAACAATTCATATTGATTTTTCGATCTGAAAGTTTTAACATATAAGTAAATCAGATAACAAAGTATTTCCAGACACACAAAGGAGGTTGTTTTATGGATAAGAACTATGTTATAACTATCGGACGAGAATTTGGCAGCGGTGGTCTTGAAATTGGGGAAAAATTAGGCAAAATTCTAGGCATTAAATGCTATGATAAAGAGCTAATCAATATGGTTGCAAAGGATAACGGACTTGATCTAGATTCTGTTGTAAAAGCTGATGAGAAAAAAGCTCATCCTTTATTCAACCCTGGTGGGCATTTTGCCTTTTCAAGCAGTCATAACGATCTTCCGGCTTTTGGAACCTTTGGAAACACCTATAATGATAAAATGTATATTGCCGAAGCTGAAATCATAAGAGAAGTTGCTGAAAAAGAATCCTGTATTATTGTTGGCCGTTGTGCAGATGCTATTCTCAGAGATAAGAATAATCTTCTTAAGATTTTCATTCAGGCTCCAATGACAGACCGTATTTCCCGTACTGCAGAGAAATTAAATATAACACCTTCGGCTGCAGAAAAGGAGATTAAACGTATTGATAAAATACGAAGTTCCTACTATAAATACTATACAGATGATAAATGGGGTGGAAGACTTTCAAAAGACTTTGTTATTAACAGCTCCTATCTAGGCATTGATGGTACTGTTGAATTCATAAAAACCATCGTTGACTCACGGTTCAAATAAGTTCTATTTGAATATATATACCACAACCCCTCTTTTAGGGAAGGAACTGCACTTTTGCAGTTCCTTTTTTGTTTCTTTTTTGGAGAAAAATCATGTCAACCGTTTTTGAAAATGTCCCAAAATAAGTGAAACATTAGCCCCAGCGTTGCTGGGGCTTTCTAACCC
>SAAB01000028.1 GCA_009929615.1 Clostridia bacterium
ATGTCTTCGACATCCCATCTCGCAGCTTCGCTGCTCGATGATGGACATTCGCCAAATGGCCTTTCGTGCAAGCACGAGGCCGCTTGGCTCATTGTCAGCACAAAAAAAAGACTCTTATCCCTGTAAGGGACAAAAGTCTATAACCTCTGCGGTACCACCCAATTTGGTGCAAAATGCACCCACTCGTATACATACTAACATATGTACCTTGTTGGTAACGGCCAAGGTCCCCGTCAACATCTACTCCTACTCTACAGTGTAGTTTCAAGCTGCCCTCCCGAGTCCATTCAATAGATGCCAATACACTGCATTCCCACCATCCGCAGCTCTCTGGAATATCTTTCTCTACCTACTTCTCTCGTTCATCGGTTTATTCTTTATCACTTTATAGTTATGAAGTATATACCTGCCCATTTAAAATGTCAATACTTCAATTTCAACTTTCTTCACCCTGCCATAATTCGTTCATATTCTTTTGGACGATAATGTTCGATATATTTACGATGCTGCTCTTCTTTCAAACAGTAACAGATAACACAATTCAT
Organism: Clostridia bacterium; assembly: GCA_009929615.1. GTDB lineage: Bacteria > Bacillota > Clostridia > Lachnospirales > Lachnospiraceae > Frisingicoccus. Next base: position 546 of record SAAB01000028.1, read on the forward strand.
GTTTTCCTTTAAAGCCTTACGCAGGCGATGATTGCCATCTACCAGCAGATAACGTCCACCCTTTACCTCTGCAAGCACACATGGTCTGTTTAAGTCTGTTTTCATAGCGTATTTATCATTCACCGTTGCTTCCAGATTATCTTTAGCGATATAATCTGTGTCTACAAACCGGAGTTCAAAATCTCTTGGATTTTCTTCAATTGCTTTCAATATAGAATCTACATCCCAAATTAACATTCCATTATCATTTGCAAAAAAATATCTCTGTCGCATATCAATCACCCTATCTGAAAACGCAAAAAACCTGACTTCCTGGCCATTCAGGAATTCAGGTTTTACTCTTTTTACGACTCAATTCTATCATCCTTTTAATTTTATTTCAAGCCCTAAGGTGAAAAAAATTTTTAAATTTAAGTAAAATTGTGCTATCATTATTGTTATGAAAAGGAGGGCCTTCCATGTCAAAAGCGAAAAAGCTGACGGCACTATGCTGTCTGCTTTATTTCACCAGCTATATCACCCGGCTGAATTATGCCGCATCTTTAAGCGAAATTATACATGCTATGGATATCACCAAGTCCATGGCCAGTCTGGCTGTTACCGGCAGTTTTATTACATATGGTCTGGGTCAGCTCATCAGTGGTCCCCTTGGTGACCGTATTTCCCCGGAAAAATTTATTTTTTCTGGTCTTTTAGCAACTGCTGCCACGAATCTTCTTATTTCCTTTTCCGGCAGTATAATGATGATGACGATTCTCTGGTGTTTCAACGGATTTTTTCAGGCAATGCTGTGGCCGCCGCTGGTTCGGATTATGGCAGAAAACTTATCTCAGACAGAATACCGTAAAGCCTGCGTTAATGTCTCCGCCTCCGCATCCCTTGGCACCATCGCTGTATATATTCTTGTCCCTTTCTGCATCCGTTTCGGCGGCTGGCGGCTGGGATTTATCATCCCTGCTGTTTTTGCTGTCTTGATAGCCTTCGTTTGGATACTTTCTACCAGACACCTGACAGCATCCGCACCAGATACCCAGACAGATATTATTCCATCTCAATCTTCGGAGAATGTCCATCTGTTTCCCATGATTGTTCGTTCCGGTGCACTGCCTATATTTGTGGCAATTATGCTTCAGGGAACGCTGAGAGATGGTCTTACTACCTGGATGCCATCCTATATCAATGATATATATCATATGGGAACTTCTGTTTCCATACTAACAACTGCCATTTTACCCCTGTTTAGCATTTTCAGTATAGCCTTTGCTTCCCAGCTAAACACCTGGGTTAAAAGCGAACTTCGTGCCGCTGTCATTTTATTTGCAAGTGCTTTAACCGCCACCTGCTGTTTACTGCCGCTTTTTTCAAGCAATGCCCTTTTATCCGTGCTGCTGATGTCTATCATTACAGGCTGCATGCATGGCATCAATATGCTTTTAATCAGCAGACTTCCTGCTTATTTTGAAAAATATGGCTGTGTTTCAACGATGTCCGGCATTTTCAATACCTTTACCTACATCGGAAGTGCCGTCTCTACTTATGGTATTGCAGCCCTGTCCGAAAATTTCGGCTGGCCTGCCACTATTGGAAGTTGGGCACTTATTGCTGCTTTAGGCATCGGTTTCTGTGTCTCTGCCATGAAACGCTGGCACTATTTCTTTAACTATACTTCTCAATCTTAAATATATTAAGTGTTTCTACATCGGGGCAGCAGAACATGGCTGTCCCCTCTTTTTGCCCTGGAATTTCCCCGCCATATCTTAGAATATCAATATATGGGAAAGCCACATGGGCTGCCATCGGACATAATTTTCCCCGTTCTGTATCAAAATCATAGCTGTCCCCTACTTTATGCCCTCTATGGCAGGGACAGGTTCCCTTCTGCTCAACCAATGTTATTTTTATCTTCGGTCTCCCCATCTTTTATACTCCCTTCCGCCAGATACTGCTCTATCGGAATACCTTTATATTTATCTTCATTTCCCTTATTCTTCAAAATTAATTCAGAAATTCTTCCCATTGCCTGCTGTACTGCTGCCTTTAATGGCCACCGGCGAATAACCGCTCCGACCAGGTATGCAGAAAACAAATCTCCGGTTCCGGGAAATCGTACCGGAATCATTTCAAAAGGATAAACAAAATAATCATCATCCTCATGGCTGTAGCCACAGATATAATTCTGACCATCGTCACAGGCCACACTGGTAATAACAACAGAACATTGTCCACTACCGCTGAGTTTCTCGATAAGGGTATACATTTCATCTGATCCTACGGTTTTTCTATCCCGGTACATATCCGCCAGATAACAGGCTTCCGTAAAGTTCGGCGTAATAATATTCGCAATCTTGCAGAGTTCCCGCATATTAACTACCGTTTCCTCTGTAATGCCATTATAGAGTTTACCGTCATCACCCATAATCGGGTCTACAACTACAAATACACCTCTTTTTTTCTGTTTATCCACATAATCTTTAATCAGTTTTACCTGTTCTTCCGATACAATAAAACCTGTGCATATACAGTCAAACTCAAATTCCAATTCATCCCATACTTTCAGTGTTTTCCGCATATATTCTGTAGTATCGAGAATTTCAAATTTACCATAATCCAGAGTATTTGATACCAATGCTGTCGGCAGATTGTAAATATCGCACCCCATGGATGACAGCACGGGAAACATGGCCGATAAGGCCACTTTACCATATCCGGGCAGATCATTAATCAATAATACTTTATTTTTCATACAATCCTTTTCTCCTGTTGTTGAAAACTTTTCTATAATACAGAAACCGCCAACCCCCAAATATAATAACGGGATTGGCGGTATTTGATTATAACTTAAATGTTACCAGCAAATCTTCTGAATTGACTTTTTCACCTTCGGATACATAAATCTTCTCTACGACTCCGGCAGTTTTGGAAACGATGGTTGTCTCAATCTTCATAGCTTCTACAACAAGAAGCGGTGTATTGACATCAACCTTATCCCCTTCCTTAACAAATATCTGACATACCGTTCCCGGAATTGAAGAACCAATCTGTCTAGGCTCTGTCTTATCTGCCTTCGGACGCTGATTTACATGAACAAGTTCATTCTTATCTTCGATAAGAACTTCTCGTACTGCACCGTTAACTTCAAAAGTCAATGTGCATTTACCATCGCTGTCCGCTGGTGTCTTACTAATATATTTAATAATTAAAGTTTTACCCTGTCCGATGGTTACAACCGTTTCTTCTCTTGGTTTCAAACCATAGAAGTAAACACTGCTTTCCAGCTGGGATACGTCGTTATAAGCATCCAGATGCACACAGTAATCTTCATAAACCTTTGGATATAAAGCATAACTTACAGCTTTCTGACGAACTTCCAATGGTGTAAATGGTGTTAAATCAAACTTGCCCTTGAGATAATTCTCAATAGCCACAATGTCAACACTCTCCAGCAATGTTCCCGGACGCACTGTAATCGGTTCGGCACCTTTCAGTACAATCTTCTGGAACTCTGCAGGGAATCCACCATCCGGCTGTCCAATCATTCCCTTGAAATACTCAACAACAGATTCCGGATAAGAAATATCCTTGCCTGCTGTCAGAATATTGTCTTTATCCAGATTATTCTTGAACATGAAAATTGCAAGGTCTCCAACAACCTTAGAGGTTGGTGTTACTTTGACGATATTTCCAAGTAAGTCGTTAGCTTCTTTGTAAAGACGTTTGATATCCTCAAAACGGTCTTTCTCACCCATATCTTTAACCTGCGCTAAAAGATTGGAATACTGTCCACCCGGAATCTCATATTTATAGATTTCAGAATTCGGAGAACACATGCCGCTTTCAAATGGTTTGTAAACTTCTCTGACACGTGCATAGTATTCGCTCAGTTCATGGAGTTCTGCGAGGTCTAACCCTGTTTCTCTCTCCGTTCCCTGAAGTGTTGCAACAATCGTATTCATAGATGGCTGGCTTGTCAGAGAACTCATAGATTCAATGGCCATATCGGCAATATCCACTCCGGCTTCTGCTGCCATCAACACTGTACTTACACCACTGCCTGTCGTATCATGGGTATGTAAATTCACAGGAATCTTTAATTCTTTTTTCAGCTCTGTAATCAAAGTCTTGGCTGCATATGGTTTAAGCAGTCCGGCCATATCCTTAATCGTAAGAATATGACAGCCCATAGCTTCGATTTCCTTAGCTTTCTTCATATAATATTCTAATGTGTATTTCTTCTCATTCGGATTTGAAATATCACCTGTATAGCAAATCGCACCTTCAACAATCTTGCCGGTTTCCAATGCTGTTTCCACTGGCATCTTCATATTATCTGTCCAGTTTAAGCTATCAAAAATACGGAATACATCAATACCTCTGTCTGCAGAAATACGAATAAACTCCTGAACCACATTATCCGGATAGTTGCTGTAACCAACCGCGTTGGATGCACGAAGCAGCATCTGAATCAATGTATTCGGCATACGTTTACGCAATTCAGCCAGTCTGCGCCATGGTGATTCTTTAAGGAAACGATAGGCTGTATCGTAGGTTGCACCGCCCCACGCTTCTGCTGAAAAAGCATTGGCGAGGAATGCATTTGCTGCATAAGCTCCATCGGTAATATCTCTTGTACGCATACGTGTTGCAAATAAGGACTGCTGGGCATCACGCATGGTTGTATCTGTAATATAAAGCTTTTTCTCTTTTAAGATCTTCTGGGTAAAGGCTTCTGCACCCAGTTTCAAGAATTCATCTCTGGCACCATAAACCGGTTTCTTCTCATCAAAAACAGGCATACGATGCGGTTCCAGATATGGTTTTTCACCATTGGCTGGATTTACAATCTTATCTCCGATAAATTCAAGAATCTTTGTAGCTCTATCCTGCGCTTTACGAAGTTCATACAGTTCCGGTGTTTCCTCAATGAATGTGGTATAACACTTTCCTGACTGGAAAATCTCATGATTCAATACATTGATAAGGAACTGGATGTTCGTTTTAACGCCACGGATACGCATCTCTTTCAATGCACGCAAAGATTTTCTGATAGCACCAATAAAGGTTCTGTCATGAGAAATAATCTTTACAAGCAAACTGTCGTAATATGGTGTAATTTCAGCACCTGAATATGCATTACCACCATCAAGACGCAGTCCTGCTCCTGAACCCGAACGATATACATTAATTCTTCCTGTGTCCGGAAGGAAATTATTTGCCGGGTCCTCTGTGGTAATACGCGTCTGGATTGCATAGCCATTAACCTGGATTGCATCCTGATTTGGAATACCAATTTCTTCAGAATCCAATGTATAGCCCTCAGCGACCATAATCTGGGACTGTACAATATCAATACCTGTAATCATTTCAGATACTGTATGTTCTACCTGAATTCTAGGGTTCATCTCAATGAAATACGGATTATTCTGATCATCCACAAGGAATTCCAGAGTTCCTGCATTTCTATAACCAACTTTCTTAACCAGACGGATAGAACTTTCAAAAATCAATTTTCTTACGTCATCCGGCACCGTAAAGGCAGGTGCATACTCAACAACTTTCTGGTGACGACGCTGTACAGAACAGTCACGGTCATAAAGATGAACAACATTACCATAATTATCGGCTAAAATCTGAACTTCAATATGTTTTGGACTTCTCAGATATTTCTCAATGAAAATCTGTTCATCACCAAAAGCTTTTCTGGATTCTTCTCTAGCTTCTCTGTATGCCTTTTCCAGTTCATCTGCACTATTGACAATACGCATACCACGTCCACCACCACCATTGGACGCTTTTAACATAACCGGATAGCCAATGAATTCTGCAGCATTCACTACATCATCATAGTTCTCAACAGCCTTGTCAACACCTGGTATAATTGGTACCTGTGCTGCTGTAGCCATCTTCTTTGAAGAAATCTTATCTCCCATAGCACGCATCAAATCTGCACTTGGCCCTATGAAGACAATGCCACTTTTTTCACATGCTTCTGCAAAATATGGATTTTCAGATAAAAATCCATAACCCGGATGAATGGCATCTACCTGGTGATTTTTTGCAATACGAATAATTTCGTCAATGTCCAGATAGGCATCTACCGGCCCCTTCTCCGGATTCAGCAAATAAGCCTCATCCGCTTTTGTCCTGAATAACGCATACTTATCTTCCTTTGAAAAAATAGCTACCGTACCTATTCCCAGCTCATTTAAAGCACGGAAAATACGGATTGCAATTTCCCCACGGTTTGCTACCAGAACTTTCTTAAATTTTCTAATCCCTTGTTCTCCCATCCCAATTCCTCCATTCCTTCTCTCATCTCTAACTTTTAGAAAATCGAAGGTGTTTGCACACACCTCCGATTCAGGGACGACTAGTTTTACTGTTGTCTTGATATATATTTGTCAATTGCATTGACAGCATCTGTCTCATCTGGACCGTTTGCTGTAATCGTAATTGTTTCTCCTTCTGATAATCCCAAAGTCATCATACCCATGATGCTCTTTGCATTCACTTTCTTCTCCTGAATCTCTACGTAAATGCTGCTCTCATATTGGCTCGCCACCTGCACCAGTACCGCTACAGGACGTGCCTCCAAGCCCTTTGGAATGTTAATAGTCATACTCTTTGAAACCATAATTGTACCTTGCCCTTCTACCTTTAGTTCGTCAGCCTCTAGTCCTTAATTCATCCGCCAAAAAACTTAATTTTCGCAATCGGTGATTCACACCGGACTTTCCTACAGGAATTGACAATAAATTCCCCAGTTCAACAAGCGATGCTTCCGGATATTCCAGTCTCAACTGGGCAATCTCCCTCAATCCATCTGTCAATTCACCGAACCCAACTGTATCGCGGATATAAGTGATATCCTCAATCTGTTTAACAGCTGCGGATACGGTCTTTGAAATATTAGCCGTTTCGCAATTCACGCGGCGATTTACCGAATTTCGCATCTCCTTCAGAATCCGTATGTTCTCCAGTTCCATAAGTGAAACATGCGCTTCCATGACATTCAGTATATCCACAATCTGAGATGCTTCTTTGATATAGACCACGTGGTACTTCTTCCGGAGAATCCACTTGCCATCAATATTAAAAACCTTCATCATATCGCAAATCTGCTGTGCCCGCTCAAAGCTGGTACATACAATTTCAAAATGATAGGTTTTCTCCGGTTCACTGATGGAGCCGGCACATAAAAATGCGCCACGTAAAAACGCCCGTTTACAACAGGCTTTTCGAAGAATCAGTGGATCAACTTTTGTGTAGTCTGCCGCGAATTCCTCGCCGTCATTCATCATCTTTACTGAGGCTAAAACTTTCCTCGCCGCTGTATCATCACGAACCTCTAATATGTAGGTGCGGCTTTTCCCAGTATGCATATGACTTCTGACGCACACGTTACATTCTATATTATATGTTTTTTTCAATAATGTAAAGTATTTTCTTGCAACAGATAAATTTTCTGTATGAACTTTTATGGAAATTCTTTCCAATTCATCTTTTGTGATTTTTCCACACAAACTTAAAATTGCTGCCGTTTCAGCAATCCTGCAATGCATGGCTGCTCCTGTCTGGTAGGCCAACTCTTCCTTCACCCGACTGGAAAATGACATGATACCACTCCCATCTATCTTTAACAGAACTATTCGGATTTATTTCTTCTTTGGTCGTTTGAAATATCTCTGTGCTCTGCTTTTATGCTATAATTTCTCTCTTCAAAACGTCTGAATAATTCATTTGTTATGGTTACGGAACGATGTTTTCCACCGGTACAGCCTATGCCAATAACCAGCTGATTTTTTCCTTCTTTAATATACTGTGGCACTAAAAAAGTCAGCAAATCTTCGATTTTATTCAAGAAAATCTCAGCCTCTTTGCAATTCATCACGTAATCCTGAACTTCTTTATCATTACCTGTCTTTTTTTTCAGATTTTCTTCATAGTAAGGATTCGGAAGAAAACGCACATCAAAAACCAGGTCTGCATCTGCCGGAATGCCATATTTAAATCCAAAGGACAGAACCGTCATATAAAAGTTTCTATAAGGTTCATTTTTAACAAATATTTTATCTACTTCGCCCTTTAAATCACGAACAAGCATCTGGCTCGTATCAATGATATAATCCGCCCTTTGCTTGAGAAAATGCATCTTCTTGCGTTCACTGCTGATACCATCTTCAATACGTCCATGAGCTGCCAGCGGATGCTGTCTCCGAGTCTCTTTATAACGTTTAATTAACACGCCATCATCACAGTCTAAATATAAAATTTCGTACTGGATTCCCAAGGCTGCCAGACTTTCCAGAACCTTATTCACCGTTGCCAGGCCCTCGCCGCTTCGTATATCAATACCAAGAGCAGCTTTTGGCACAGCTCCTGCCTCCGTTCCCGAAACAAGTTCTGCAAATTTAGGCAGCAAAGGCACCGGCAGGTTATCTACGCAAAAATAGCCTGCATCCTCTAACATCTTTAATACGGAACTTTTTCCTGCTCCTGACATCCCTGTAACAATGACAAAACGCATTTATCTGCCTCCTGATTAAAACTCGCCAAGCATTCGTATCTCCGGCTCCAAATGTACACCGAATTCAGCAAATACTTTCGCATCTACATCCTTCATTAACTGACGGACATCCTTTGCTGATGCCTCTCCTGTGTTAACGACAAAGCCGCTATGTTTTTCTGACACCATGGCATCTCCGACACGATACCCCTTAAGGCCCGCATCCTGAATCAGTTTCCCTGCGAAATATCCCTCCGGACGTTTAAAGGTACTTCCGGCACTCGGGTACTCCAAAGGCTGTTTTTCTTTTCTCTGCCGGGATAAATCATCCACCTCCGACATGATTTCATCAACGCTGCCCTTTGTTACTTCAAGAACTGCTGAAAGGACAATCAACTGTTCCTTTTGAACCCGGCTTGTCCGGTAACCCAGTTTCAGTTCATCTTTTGTTAATTCCAGAACGTTACCTTCCATATCTACAGTCCGCACCGACTGTAAAACCTGTTTCATCTCTCCACCGTAGGCACCGGCGTTCATTGTCACACCACCGCCCAGTGTTCCCGGAATACCTGTGGCAAATTCAAGTCCGGTGTAACCCTTGGCTGAAATAAGTTTTGCCATTCTCGCCAGCATAATCCCGGAACCGGCATAGATGCGCAGCTGTCCGTTTCCCTCGATTTCCTCGAAATCCAGTGCATCCATCGTTTTACATATTTTAAAAATGACGCCACGAAAACCTTTATCTCCAACGAGCAGATTGCTTCCATTTCCAATAACATATACCGGAATAAGATGCTTTCTGCACCATTTTAATCCATCAATAAATTCTTCTTCTGTTCCCGGACATACAAGTACATCCGCAGGACCTCCTATACGGAAAGTCGTATGATTTTTCATTGGCTCATTTTCCAGCACCTGACCTTCAGTAATCACTGTTTTCATTTGCTCTGCTAATGTCATAAGCCCGGACCTCTCAATCTATCTTTTTTAAAGCAGCATTTCTGACAATATCCGATAAGCCGCACCGGTAATTCCCGCCTGGTTTCCAAGCTCACCAAGCCTTATCGGTGTATCTTTCATCGTATGAAAGGCCTGCTGTCGAAAATACTTTTCAACCTTCGCCCTCAGATATTCACCGGCACCGGCAACCCCGCCACCAATTAATATCCGCTCCGGATTCATTACTGCACAAACAGCAGCAATTCCCCGGCCCAAATAAAAGGCTGCTTTTTCTACTATCTCATCCGCCAGTAAATCACCGGCTTTTCCAGCATCCAACACATCTTTGGCATCTAAATGCCCTGTCTCTCTCACGAGTTCTCGCAACACAGAGTCCATCGTCTTTTTTTCAAGACACACTTTGGCATAAGCGGCAATACCCGTTGCTGAAGCTATCTGTTCCAGACATCCCCTGTTGCCACAGCTGCAGGTACTGATAATATCCGCTTCGTCTACACAGCAGATGTGTCCAATCTCGCCTGCAGAGCCCCAGGCTCCGTCAAAAATCTTTCCATCAACAACTATTCCGCCGCCAATACCTGTCCCCAAAGTTACCATCACCAGGCTTTTACTCTGGCGTCCGCCTCCCTGCCACAGTTCGCCCAAGGCAGCTGCATTGGCATCATTGGCCGCACGTACCAGAAATCTTTGCGATTCACAGGAAAAACTGTTTTCCAGACAAATTGCAAGTTCGCCTGCAACATCCTTGTCGCCCCATCCCAGATTCACACATCCTTGGACATGACGGCTATCTGTAACCGGTCCCGGCACTCCAATGCCAACGCCAATAATCGATGTCGCATCAATTCCCCGTTTCCGGCACACTTTCTCAATAGAATCCGCAATCTCCGGTAAAATTTCTGTTCCCATATTCTTCGTATTTGTCGGAATGGACCATTTTTCTAAAAGGGTGTCTGCAAAAAGCCCAAACTTCACCTCAGTACCGCCAACATCTACCCCAATAACAAATTTCTTCATCTCACAGCACATCCTGTTTATTCTGAATCTGAATATCTGCCTGTCACACGACGGTATAATTCATGAGCCGCATTATATCCCATCTGTTTCTGGCGATGATTAATCGCTGCTGATTCAACAATAACTGCCACATTACGTCCCGGACGAATCGGAATTGAATGACATACAACCTTATTGCCGAGATATTCTGTATACTGCTCATCCAATCCAAGGCGGTCATATTCTCTTTCTCTGTTCCATTCCTCCAGCTTAATAACAAGGCTGATATTCTGAATCTCTTTAACACTCTGAATACCAAAGAGTGTCTTTACATCCACAATGCCGATACCACGAAGTTCAATAAAATATCTGGTAATATCCGGTGCCGTACCAATCAGCTCTGTATCACTGATTTTTTTAATCTCAACAACATCATCTGAAACCAGACGGTGACCACGTTTAATCAGTTCCAAAGCAGCTTCACTTTTACCAATGCCACTTTCACCGATAATCAGCACACCTTCACCAAATACATCCACTAAAACACCATGAATAGAAATTCTAGGTGCCAGTTCTGCCTGAAGCATACGAATCGCTTTATTCATAAAACCACAAGTACCATTTGGATAAAGAAGCAGAGGAATCTGATATCGGGTAGCCATCTCTATAACTTCTTCTGCCGGTTTTAAATCACGACAGAATACCATACACGGAATACCTGCTTGAAAAATTCTTTCATACACCTGCAGGCCATGATCCGAATAATTCTTTTCAACATAGGCACTTTCTACCATGCCCACAATCTGAAGCCGTTCAAAGTCAAAGTGTTCAAAAAATCCTGCCAGCTGAAGTGCCGGACGATTGACATCGGACTGATGAATCTCCACTTTCTCCACATCAACCTCTGGATTCAAAAGGGTCAAATTTAAGGGTTCCATGATTTTACTTAATTTTACGTTGTAATTTGCCGGTATATTATCAAACATCTTTTTACCCCTTTCAGTAATTAATTATTATCATCATACCATATGACTATCATAACATCAATGTGATACTTCCTGTCGAAAGAAAGCATATACAGCTTCTGCTGCCGCTTCATTCATTGATGGTATTTGTTTAAGTTCCTCCACCTGGGCATCTCGAATCTTCTGGATATCTCCATAATAACGCATCAAAGCCTTTCGTCGTGTTTCTCCAATGCCCGGAATATCTTCGAGAATAGAACGCACCTGGGTCTTACTTCGAAGACTTCGATGAAACTCAATGGCAAAGCGATGGGCCTCGTCCTGAATACGCGTCACGAGATGAAACGCCTCCGCACTCTTTTCTATGCCATATTCTTCATCTTCAAAGTAGATTCCCCGGGTTCGATGGAAATCGTCCTTTACCATACCACAAACCGGAATATCCAGCCCCAGTTCCATTAATACTTTGTTGGCAATATTTACCTGGCCTTTACCACCATCCATCAAAATCAAATCCGGGAACTGGGAAAAACTTCCCATGGACCAGTCCATCTTTTTCTCATCTAGTTCTTTCTGTTCACGAAGGCCATGATTAAACCGCCTTTTCAGCACCTCTTCCAAACTATGATAATCATCCTGGCCTTGAATATCCCGTATTTTAAATTTCCTATAGGCACTCCGCTTCGGCTTTCCTTTTTCATAAACAACCATGGAACCTACTTTTTCAAAGCCGCTGATATTCGAAATATCATAGGCTTCCATCCGGTTCAAAAGAGGCAGTCCAAGAAGGTCTGCTAACTCACGGACAGCACCGATAGTTCTGGCTTCCTCACGTTTTAGTTTTTCACTGTCTTTATTTAAAATATTGAGGGCATTTTTACAGGCCAGTTCGACCAGCCGTTCTTTTTGTCCCTTCTTCGGCACTCGGAAGTTAACTTTCTGTCCACGTTTTTCAGACAGCCACTGAAGAATAATGTCTGAATCTTCAATCTCCTCTGGAAGCATCAATTCCCTTGGAACAAAGGGGGATTCCCCATAAAACTGTTTTACAAAGGATGTGAGCACCTCCGACCGGCTCTCGCTTTCTACACCGGTCAGATAATAATGGTCTCTGCCAATCAGACGTCCATTTCTTATAAAGAAGACCTGAACAACAGCTTCATTGCCGGCTCTGGCCAAACCAATAACATCCCTCTCTTCCATTTGGGAGCCGCTGACCTTCTGTTTCTCTGTAATCTGCCGGACACTCTGTATCAAATCCCGATATTCAATGGCTTTTTCATAATCCATGGCCTCGGATGCCGTCATCATCTTATCTGTCAGCATCTGAATGACCGGCTCATAATTACCTCCCAGGAATTGCAGTACCTGCTGTATCTGCTTCTGATAATCTTCACGGGAAATCTCTCCCTGACAGGGTGCATTACACTGACCAATATGATAATACAAACATGGCCGTCCAATACCAATATCCTTTGGCAGATTTCTGTGGCAGCTTCGTATGCGATAAATCTTTCGCAGCAGTTCTATCGTATCCTTTACCGCGCCTGCACTGGTATAGGGCCCAAAATATTTGGATTTGTCCTTTTTCATAAGTCTCGAAAAAAGAATTCTTGGATAGGGTTCTCCTGTTGTAACCTTAATATAGGGATAGGTTTTGTCATCCGTCAGCATCGTATTATACTTTGGACGATATTCTTTAATCAAATTACACTCAAGAACCAGTGCTTCTAATTCCGAGTCGGTAATAATATATTCAAAACGGGCAATGTGGCTGACCATACGTATAATCTTCTCTGATTTATTACGGCTGCTCTGAAAATACTGACGCACCCGGTTTTTCAGACTAATTGCTTTTCCCACATAAATAATTTCATCCTGCTCATTATGCATCAGGTAGACGCCGGGTTTGGCCGGAAGCTTTTTCAATTCTTCTTCAATATCAAACATCTCGGAATCTCCTCTCTAATATTCATTCCTAATTCATTTTAATCATATCACAAAACCTTTATACGAACCAGTAAAAAGGGAAGCTCCCATCAAAAGAATGGAAACTTCCCAAAATTATATCTTCTATATATAGTAGTTTTTTATTCATCTTCCGAAGGAGCACGTGAAGCGATGGTTTCTACACCATTCTTTTTCTCTTGTACCACTTCTTCAGACTCTGGTTTATCTTCATCAGCCACTGTCGGAACCTCTACTGCTGATTCTGTCTCAACCGGCTCCTCGATACCTTTTACCTCACGGAAAATCTTCATAAACTCTCTACCGGTAATGGTTTCCCGTTCAATCAGAAATGCTGCAATTTTATCCAGGCACTCTCTGTTGTCTTCCAACAATGCCACAGCCTTCTCATAGGCTTCTTTTAAAATCCGCATAACTTCTTTATCGATTTCCGTTGCTGTTTCCTGTCCACAGTTTAATACGGTATGTCCGCTGAGATAACGGTCCTCCACATTCTCCAATGCCATCAGCCCAAATTTCTCACTCATACCATACTGGGTAACCATGGAACGTGCCATAGCCGTTGCCCTCTCGATATCATTGGAAGCTCCCGTTGTTACTGTATCAAAAATGATACTTTCTGCTGCCCGTCCACCGAGCATCGTAACAAGTTCTTCTTCCATCTCCACCTTAGACATAAGAAACTTTTCTTCCTCCGGAACCTGCATAACATAACCAAGGGCTCCCATCGTTCTAGGTACAATGGTAATTTTCTGAACAGGCTCTGTATTCTTCTGAAGTGCGGCTACAAGTGCATGCCCTACCTCATGATACGTAACAATCTGTCGTTCTTTCTGACTTAAAATACGGTCCTTTTTCTCTTTACCGGCAATAACCACTTCCACCGACTCGAAAAGGTCTACCTGAGACACGGCATTTCTTCCACGTTTTACAGCGAGCAATGCTGCTTCGTTAATAATGTTTGCCAAATCTGAACCTACGGCACCGGAAGTTGCCTTTGCAATCTCATCAAAATCAACCGTTTCATCCATATGAACGTTTCTGCAATGAACTTTTAATATCTCTACCCGGCCTTTTAAATCCGGTTTTTCAACGATAATCCGTCGATCAAAACGTCCCGGACGCAAAATAGCTTTATCCAGAATCTCCGGACGGTTTGTTGCTGCCAGAACGATAATACCCTTTGATGAATCAAAACCATCCATCTCAGAAAGCAGCTGATTCAGAGTCTGTTCCCGCTCGTCATTGCCACCAAATCTGGAATCACGGCTTTTACCAATAGCATCCAGCTCATCAATAAAAATAATGCATGGTGCTGTTTCCTGGGCCTTTTTAAACAAATCTCGAACACGGGAAGCACCTACACCAACAAACATCTCGACAAAATCCGAACCTGTAAGGGAATAGAAAGGAACATTCGCCTCACCGGCTACCGCCTTTGCCAAGAGGGTTTTACCTGTTCCCGGAGGGCCTACGAGCAAAGCACCTTTTGGCAGTTTCGCACCAATCTTAGTGTATTTCCCCGGGTTATGCAGAAAGTCTACAATCTCAGTCAACGACTCTTTGGACTCCTCCTGACCGGCTACATCCTTAAAACTAATACCGGTTTCTTTCTGCATATAGGTTTTGGCTGTTGACTTACCAACACCCATAACTCCGCCGCCCTTCATAGAGCGCATAATGTAATAAATCAAAAAGCCCGATAAGGCCAGCATCGGTCCATAGGTCAAAATAGCTGACCATATAAGTGTACTTGAAGATGTTACAGCTTCTTTGAAAGAAACGCCACCGGCTTCCAGTCTTTCTGCCAGGCCATCGTATTCTACTTTGCCAGTCCAATAGGTAATCGCCGTCGGTGATTCACTCTTTTTAAACTCGATGGTATCATACTGAATCTCAGCCGTTTTCACTTCACCGGCATCAACCCATGCGAGAAACTGGTCATAACTGACTTCTTCTCTACGGCTGTTCTGTACTCTTGAAAACAGATTATTAATCAATAGGACAGCTAACAGGGCCATGATTAAAATAATAAGTAGATTTTGAATACTCTTTTTGCCGCCGCTATCCTTTTTATTTTTGTCATCTCTATTGTTGTTTTCCATTCTTCCTCCTTCAAATGGTCTTCAGCATCTATCCGAAGCCACTATTTATTCATTATAATGGGCATCGAGTTTCAAATCAATACTTGTTCTCAAATTTTCCGCAAAAAAGTGTGGATAAACTGTGAATTTTGGTGTATAATGACTTAATTATTGATAACGACAACCTTGATAAACATTATAAGGAGGAACATATGGCAGTTAAATATGTATTCGTTACCGGCGGTGTTGTATCCGGCCTCGGTAAAGGAATTACTGCAGCATCCCTGGGCAGACTTTTAAAAGCACGCGGTTACAATGTAACTATGCAGAAATTTGATCCATACCTGAACGTAGACCCAGGTACGATGAATCCCTATCAGCATGGGGAGGTTTTTGTTACGGATGACGGCACTGAAACCGATTTGGATTTAGGCCACTATGAACGTTTTATTGATACTTCATTAAATAAACAGAGTAATGTTACCAGTGGTAAAGTTTACTGGGATGTTCTCTCTGCAGAACGCCGTGGTGATTTTGGCGGTAACACCGTTCAGGTTATCCCACATATTACAAATGAAATCAAGAGCCGCTTCTACCGCAATGATTTGAATAAATCCACTGAAATTGCGATTATTGAAGTAGGTGGTACTGTTGGTGATATTGAAAGCCAGCCTTTCCTTGAATCTATCCGTCAGTTCCAGCACGATATCGGACGCGAAAACTGTATGTTGATTCATGTCACTTTGATTCCTTATCTCCGTTCATCCGGAGAGATGAAAACAAAACCAACTCAGAACACGGTTAAAGATTTACAGGCACTGGGCATTCAGCCTGATGTTATTGTCTGCCGTTCTGAACTTCCATTAACAGACGATATCAAGGATAAGATTTCCCTTTTCTGTAATGTTCCACAGAATTGTGTTATTGAAAACCTTGATGTAGAAGTTCTTTACGAAGCACCTCTGGCTATGGAGAAAGAACGTTTAGCCCATGTGATCTGTAAGCGTTTAAGCATTGACTGTCCGGAACCAGACCTTGATGACTGGAGAGCTATGGTAGATGCCTGGAAACATCCTGAAAAAGATGTCACGATTGCCCTCGTTGGTAAATATGTTCAGCTCCATGACGCTTATTTAAGTGTTGTTGAAGCTTTAAAGCATGCCGGTGTTGCCAATCGTGCTGAAGTTCATATCCGCTGGGTAGACTCTGAACTTGTCAGCTCCTATAATGTTGCCGAGGTTCTTGGCGATGTGGATGGTATTCTTGTTCCCGGTGGTTTCGGTGATCGTGGTATCGAAGGAAAAATCACAGCTATTAAATATGCCCGTGAGAATAATGTTCCATTCCTTGGTCTTTGTCTTGGCATGCAGATGGCTATTGTTGAATTTGCCCGTAATGTTATCGGTTATGAAGATGCTCACAGTGCTGAGCTGAATCCAACCACAACACATCCTGTTATTCACATTATGCCAGACCAGCACGGAATTACTGATTTAGGCGGCACGTTAAGACTTGGCGCTTACAAATGCCTTCTCGACCCTGAATCAAAAGCTTATAAGCTTTATGGCACCCGTGAGATTGACGAACGTCACCGTCACCGCTATGAAGTAAATAACGACTACCGTCAGGATTTAACAGAACATGGTATGAGTTTCTGTGGTGTATCCCCTGATGGACGTATTGTAGAGATGATTGAATTGGATTCCCATCCTTGGTTTATTGCGACCCAGGCTCATCCGGAATTCAAATCAAGACCGAATAAATGCCACCCGCTTTTTAAAGGATTTATTGAGGCGGCACTGAAAAACAAATAAGTTCTAAAATAAACAGCCGGTAAGATTTTTCTTATCGGCTGTTTCTATGTAACACAAAGTATTCATTTATAAATTCAAAATATTCTCCAGCACCCTGGCAACACCATCCTCTTCACATGCCGGTGCTACAATATCTGCCGCTTTCTTCAGCCTATCAATGCCATTGTCCATAGCCACTCCCGTTCCGGCATACTGAATCATTTCCAAATCATTTTCTCCATCCCCAAAAGCTATAATTTCTTTTTGAGGTATCCCCAGTTTTTCAGCCAGCCATTCAAGGGCACTACGTTTGCAGACACCCTCATGGCTTATCTCTATATAACGGGCAACGGATGATGTCACGTAAAATTCACCAAGACTTTCCAACTGGCTGCGCATTTCAGCTTTTAACCTTTTATCATAAACAATAAAATTAATTCCTTCTATTTCGTTCTCATGAACCGCTGCAAATTCCCGGATATCTTCTACCGGATGTCTTGTTGTTCGCACATATTCGGCCGAAGACGGGCTTGCTCCAAATTTTTCCGGTTCATTATAATAGTCCTTTGAAGTATAGGGACTCCCTTGAATAAAAACTTCCATTGGACAATCGTATTCCCGATAGAAATTCATGAGTTTATGAATCTGATTTTCTGTCAAATCCCGTCGATAAATACGTTCCCCCTCCTCAACGCTGAAGATACTGCTGCCATTAGAGGTAATCGCATACTCAACGCCGTTAATATTCAAAAGTTCTGAAGGAATTGCCTGGACAGCTCTACCACTGGCCACAACCAGATGAATCCCACCGGCAGCAGCCTTTGCAAGAACTGTTTTTGTCCTTGCAGATAAGATTTTGTTTTTTCCCAGCAAAGTTCCATCCACATCCATGGCTATTAAACTTATCTTTTTTCTCATCTTTTCTCCTAACAGGGCATCTCCCACTTACATATTTATATGTAGAAAAGCAAGAAGCCGCTATCATCAGATAACGGCTCCTAAGGGTTATATTATTATGGGATTCAAAGGGCAAATTTAAAATATTTCTGTTAATTTCTTAACACAAGCCTATTATATACCCCTCCCAAACAATTTGCAATAGTTTTTTTTATTGTTTTTTGTTTTTTAATAAATACTCATGAATTCCCGTAGCAGCTGCTTTACCAGCACCCATAGCCAGAATAACTGTTGCCGCTCCTGTCACTGCATCCCCACCGGCAAATACTCCCGGCCTCGATGTGGCACCATCATCTTCCTGAGCAACAATACATTTTCTCCGGTCTGTATCTAAGCCTTTGGTCGTTGAAGAAATCAATGGATTTGGCGAAGTTCCAAGAGACATGATAATCGTATCTGCCTCAATCTCGAATTCAGAACCCGGTACCTCTACAGGTCTTCTTCTTCCCGATGCATCCGGCTCACCTAATTCCATATGAATACATCGAATGCCTCGAACCCATCCCTGCTCATTCACAAGAATTTCTACTGGGTTATTTAAAAGATGAAACTGAATTCCCTCTTCTTTTGCATGATGAACTTCTTCAACTCTCGCCGGAAGTTCTTTCTCACTACGACGATATACAATATGCGTTTCTGCACCCAGACGCAATGCTGTACGAGCTGCATCCATAGCCACATTACCGCCGCCAACAACAACAACCTTCTTACCCGGACGAATCGGTGTATCATAATCCATATAGGCTTTCATCAGATTGTTTCTTGTTAAAAATTCATTCGCAGAAAATACGCCGTTGGCCTGTTCTCCAGGAATTCCCATAAATTTAGGAAGTCCTGCACCCGTGCCAATAAACACAGCATCAAAACCTTCTTCTTCCATCAGTTCATCGATAGTTACAGATTTTCCAACAACCACATCGGTTTCTATCTCAACGCCAAGTTTTTTGACATTCTCCACTTCCCGGGCTACAACTTTATCCTTTGGCAGACGAAATTCAGGAATACCATAAACCAACACCCCACCCGGCTGATGAAGCGCTTCAAATATTTTTACCTGATAACCCATCTTCGCCAAATCACCTGCACAGGTAATACTTGCAGGGCCAGAACCTATAACAGCTACTTTTGCTGTTTTCTTTTCTTTTGCTTTTAATGGCTCTACACCATTCTCGCATGCCCAGTCTGCTACAAACCGTTCCAGCTTTCCAATGGATACAGGGTCTCCCTTTATACCAAGGACACACTTGCCTTCACATTGGCTTTCCTGTGGACATACCCGGCCACATACCGCAGGAAGAGATGAAGATTCATTAATAATCTCATAGGCTCTCTTGAAATCTCTGTTTTTTACTTCCTGAATAAATTCTGGAATCTGAATAGAAACCGGACATCCCTGAACACAGAGAGGTTTTGCACAATGAAGACAACGTTCAGCCTCAGCTACTGCCTCTTCCTCAGAATATCCCAAGCATACTTCTTCAAAATTCTTTGCCCGAACCAGGGGTTCCTGTTCCCTGACAGGGACTCTCGTCATATTCACTGCCATTATTCCTCACCTCCGCACTGTCCACATCCGCCATGATGGGTATCCCCTTCAGTCAGCTTCAGCATAGCACGTCCTTCTTCTGTCTTATACATTGTCTGACGCTGCATCGCCTGGTCAAAATCTACCAGATGTCCGTCAAATTCCGGTCCATCCACACAGGCAAATTTCACTTCGCCGCCAACCGTCACACGACATGCACCGCACATTCCAGTGCCGTCAACCATAATTGGATTTAAGCTGACCGTCGTTGGAATCTCCAGTTTTTTTGTCATCATTGCCGTAAATTTCATCATAATCATCGGTCCGATAACAACACAGTGATCGTACTGTTTATGATGATTTACAACCAAATCTTCCAACACCTGGGTTACCATTCCTTTAAATCCATAGGAACCATCATCTGTAGCAACATGCAGATAATCAGATACAGCTGCTACCTCATGGGTAAGAATCAATAAATCCTTTGTCTTGGCACCAATAATAACATCCACCTTGATACCATGTTCATGAAGCCATTTTACCTGAGGATATACAGGTGCTGTTCCAACACCCCCCGCAATAAAAAGAATCTTTTTAGACTGCAGAGTCTCTATATCCTCATTGACAAATTCCGAAGGATTACCCAATGGGCCGGTCACATCCGCAAAGCTGTCTCCGGCTTTCAGCCAGGACATCCGTTCTGTGGAAGCTCCAACCGTCTGAAATACAATGCAGATGGTTCCTTCTTCTCTATTATAATCGCAAATGGTCAGCGGAATACGCTCACCCTTATCATCTATTCTTACAATAACAAATTCTCCCGGCTGGCAAGCTTTAGCAACTCTCGGAGCTTCAACTTCCATAAAGAAGATTTTTTCTGCCAGCTTTCTGGCCTCCCGTATCTTAAACATTCTTTTCCCTCCCGGAATCCTTAGAGCCTTTATTCGACTAAAGTTTAGTGTTGTTGATTATACCGCTATTTCTCAAGAAATGCAAGATATGTTTATGCCTTAACAATGTAGTAAATACTCCATTTTGACAAGCACTTATTTTACTGAAAATTTTTCACGCAAGGCCTTAACCACTTCTTCTTCATGCATTCCCCGGGAGCCCTTAACAAGAATCGCATCTCCGGCAGAAATATTATTCAAAAGCCACTCAATAGCCTCATCATTGGAGTCAAAACTACAGACAGCAATACCGGCCCCTGAATCTATGATAGCTTTTGCAAGAAATTTCATCTCCTGACCTACAGTGACAACTACCTGAAGCTTCTCTTTTGCAACCTCTACACCCGTATCATAATGGCACTGTTCTGAAATATCGCCAAGCTCCAGAATATCAGCGAGAACTGCTATCTTACGTCCCGGATTATCCAACTGCATTAAACCGTCAATACCTGATTTGACAGATGCCGGACTGGCATTATAGCTGTCATCAATCACTTTAATTCCCTGAGCCAGATGATTAATCTGTTGACGCATAGGCAGCCCTTCATATGCTTTTAAACCTTTTTTTGCCACTGCCGGCTCTATGCCAAAATGTTTTGCTATGGCTATGGCTACCAGAGCATTCAAAATATTATGAAGGCCAAGCTGCTGGATAACAACGTCTTCTCTTCCCTCCGGATATACGAGAGTAAAACAATTCTTTCCATCTTCAATATGAATATTCTCCGCACGATAGTCGCAGGAAAGGTCTGTTCCAAACAGGGTTACCGGACATTTCATATCCGCTGCCGCCTGGCGAAGCAGTGGGTCGTCACCATTTAAGAAAACTCTCTGGTTTTCTCCGAAATTCATGGCAATTTTCAATTTTTCTTTTAATGTATTTTCCTTCTTCCCAAACTGTGCAATATGAGCTTCACCAATATTGGTTACAACGGCTACATCTGGTTCCACAAAACGGACCAGATTCTCCATCTCGCCAAATTCACTGATTCCCATCTCAACAACAGCCAGTTCTTTATCTGAATCCATACGAAATAGGGTTAAGGGAACCCCAATCTGACTGTTCTGATTCCCCGCTGTCTTCATAATATTAAAACCTGTTTCCAAAGCGGCACTAATCATTTCCTTTGTTGAGGTCTTTCCAACACTTCCTGTAATTCCTACAATCGGTACATGGAACTTTCTCCGGTAGCAGGCTCCCAAATCACCTAAAGCTTTTACCGTATCTTTTACCTGAATATGTACTTTATCTGAATCCGTAACATCACCGTGAGACATCAGTACTGCTGATGCTCCCTGGTCCAGTACCTGGGCAATAAACTTATGGGCATCAACCTTTTCACCAATAATCGGCACAAATAAACTGCCTTCACCGGCTTCACGGCTGTCAATACATATATTTTCAATCACTGTCTCCGGATTCCCGGCCAGCAATACGCCACCAACAGCTTCCACAATTTCCCCTGCGGTCATCCTTTCCACTACTATCATCCCTTCTATAATCAATCTATTTCATCCATTAACACTAGTTTTTTATTATATCAAGAATTCCTCTGGCTGTCGATAATTTCCTGTTTTTTTATCATTTGCTTGACCCACCCTGCTCCTTTTGTTATCCTTATTAAAATAGGATTAATAGGGGGAAATATTTTGGAAAAAAGAGAACATTTTTCGTCTCGACTGGGATTTATCCTGATTTCAGCAGGATGTGCCATTGGTCTTGGTAACGTGTGGCGTTTTCCATACATTACCGGTAAGTACGGTGGGGCTGCTTTTGTATTAATTTATCTGCTGTTTCTGGTTATCCTCGGCCTGCCAATTATGGTCATGGAATTTTCCGTCGGACGTGCCAGTCAAAAATCTGCTGCACGCAGCTTTCATGTCCTTGAACCTGCCGGAACGAAATGGCATATCACCGGATATCTGGCAATTGCCGGCAACTACCTGCTCATGATGTTTTACACAACTGTAGGCGGGTGGATGCTCTTTTATGTTTATAAGATGATACGGGGAGAATTTTCCGGACAGACTCCGGAGCAGGTAGCCAATATTTTTACAGGAATGCTGGGAGACCCAAAGGCATTAATTTTATGGATGCTCCTCATGGTTCTTCTCTGTTTTGGCATCTGCAGTCTTGGACTTCAAAAGGGTGTGGAACGTATTACAAAAGTTATGATGAGTTTTCTGCTCATTATTCTTGTTGTTTTATGTATACGAAGCGTCACCTTGGAAGGTGCTGCTGAAGGTATCCGTTTCTATCTGGTACCTGATTTTGGAAAAATGGCCGATATGATAAAGAACGAAAGTTTAACAACGGTTCTTTCAACCGCAGGTGAAGCCGTATTTGCCGCTATGGGGCAGGCATTCTTTACACTGAGTCTCGGTATCGGTGCCATGGCTATCTTTGGAAGTTATATCAGCAAAGAACGCCGCCTTCTCGGTGAATCCATTAATATCTGTCTGTTGGACACATTTATTGCACTGATGGCCGGTCTGGTTATTTTCCCGGCCTGCTTCGCTTTCGGTGTAGACCCGGGAGAAGGCCCCGGACTCGTTTTTATCACACTGCCAAATATTTTCAATAAGATGGCCGGCGGACGTATCTTTGGTACGATGTTCTTTATATTTATGGCTTTTGCCGCCATGTCCACAATCATCGCTGTTTTTGAAAATATTTTAAGTTTCTCCATGGACTTATGGCATTGGGAACGAAAAAAAGCCGTTCTTGTCAACGGCCTGCTTATCACCCTGCTTTCTCTTCCATGTGCCCTGGGTTTCAATGTCCTCAGTGGCATTTCACCACTTGGAGCCGGAAGCACCATTCAGGATTTAGAAGACTTCATTGTTTCCAATAACCTGCTGCCTTTAGGCAGTCTGCTCTATCTGCTCTTCTGCACAAGCAAGAAAGGCTGGGGCTGGAAAAACTTTATTGCTGAAGCAGATGCCGGAAAGGGACCAAAATTTCCACAGTGGGCCCGCTTCTATATAACTTATATTCTGCCATTTATTATTATATTCATTTTAGTTATGGGTTATTGGCAGAAATTCTTCGCATAATTATAAAGGAGGTATTGCAAAATGACCGTTTGAGTCAGGTTGCAATACCCCCTTTTTATCTTTCCTCATCAAAATTTCAATGAAAACTCTCCATCAGAAACACACTCAATCCGACATTCAAAAAAAGTCTGAATTGCCCGAACAAGATAGGCAATATCTTTGACACCGGCAGTTTCATAAGGTGAATGCATGGCCAGCTGTGCCAGACCAATATCTACCGTATTCACAGAAAACTGAGTATTTGCGATATTCCCCAGCGTTGAACCGCCGGCTATATCTGAAGGATTGGCAAAAGTCTGGTAAGGAACTTTTGCCTTATCACAAATGCTTTTAAAAACTGCCGCAGATACGGCATCCGTCGTATATCGTTGATTCGCATTATATTTAATAACAATGCCTTCATTTAAATAAGTACGATTTGTCGGGTCCGTCTTTTCCAGATAATTTGGATGGGTTCCATGCGCATTATCAGAGGAAACCATAAAGCTGGACGCAACCGCCCGATACCATGACTCCTCATTCATTCCAACCCCAATTTGAATACGGCGGAACACATCCTTCAAAAATGTGGACGCCGCTCCCTGTTTTGTTGTACTTCCAACTTCTTCATTATCTAGAACTGCCATGACCGGCATATCGCTATAGGATTTCATCTGAAGCAGGGCCTGCAGTGAAGCAAAGACACATTCTAAATCATCCAGTCGCGGAGCTGAAAGGAATTCTTTATCTTCCCCCCAGATACTTCCCGGCATGCGATTATATAAAAACAAATCATGTCCCTCTACATCCTCTGCCTGAACTTCCGCCGCCTCAGCCATCTGTTCCAGCAGTCTGCCTTCTTTAACGCCACTTCCATAGAGGGGAAGCATGTCCTTCTGTGCATTGTATTTATATCCCTCATTGACATTACGATTCATATGCACTGCAAGATTCGGAATCAACACCAAATCCCGGTCCATATTAACCAGCACCGTGTGAAGACCATTTTTTTCTTTAACCAGCAGGCGTCCTGCAACCGATAGGGGTCTGTCAAACCAAGGGGCCATCAACATACCGCCATATTTTTCCACATTCAGTTTTGTGTATTTTTTATCTGCAGTCATCTCTGGATGTTCTTTGATTTTAAAGGTTGGTGAATCGCTGTGACTCGCTATAATATGAAAACTTTCAATCTTCTCCGGCACACGAAAAGCTGCAATCGAAGATAAATTACGTGTAACATAATAGTTTTTTCCAGCTTCTATCTTCCATTCCCGACTTTCCTGAAGTTCCTGAAACCCCGCCTTTTCCAAAGCCTTTTTTAGAAAATCAACCACATGAAAACAGCTGGGGCTGCTTCCTATAAACTTTAATAAATCCTTTTCATACTTCTCTTTCATGCTGCATCTCCATGTCATTTACTAATAATATTTTATAGTCACTTCTTTACCCATATGGGTCAGAACCTCTTTAATCTGAAGTACCAGATTTTTCCGGACACTGATGTCAAACAGCTGGTTATCTGCGTAATTTGCCTGGTTATTCGCTTTACCTACAAAAAGTTGTACTTCCGTACACTCTTCCAATAATATTCTTGCTAGTCTGGCACCACCATTGTCGCCATCCAGGGCCTCGAAAAAGTCCGTATCAAAATCCCCTTCGTCAAACTGACGCAACAGTTTAAATGCATAACTCATCGTTAATATGCCTTCTGTTACTAAATCCAGCCCCCGGATATTCGCCGTTGGCGGAACATCTTTGATGCCATCATCATTGGTTGTCATTTCTTTTTTTAAATACGCTGCTGCTATCTTACTGCTTGTACCACCGCAGACGATTTTCTGTCCATCCGCCGCCATAAAATCCCTCATCAATATTTCATCATCCGCTTTTTTCTCCGGCGGTCCGGTAAAGATATTGACAATCTGACGTTTAATAACCCTGGTCACTGCGACTGTTGTATCATCCCCGGGACGCTGCTGATATAAATCATCACAGGCCTGACTCAATAAGGCGGCTATTCTGGCCGCAGATTTGGTTTCCCTGACACATTTCAGAGTATACTCCGCCATGCTTTCCCATGTCCAGCCAAAATTCAAAAGTTCGCCAACCCCTGCATAAATCGTCCCATCACTCATGAGAACAAAACAGTCATCGGGCTGAACTTCGAAACGATATTCCCGAATCTTTCTTCCGCTGATTTCTCGAATATTTTCAGGAATTTTGACCAGCTGTTTATTTCGTATAAAAATGCATCCTGGGTTATCAAATTCTACTAAATAAGCCTTGCCACTGTGAAAAATCTGCAAAATGCTAAAGGTTGAATAGGATATCCCCCGCACCTTACACACCGGCAATGTACTTGCCAAAGTTTCAACTGCCTCTTCAATGGGCTCCCCCTTCAAAAACATCGTTCCAAGAATTTTAGAAGCCATTGTCGCCAGGATATTCGCTTTGACGCCACTGCCCATACCATCCGCCAATATAACAATGTCCGAATCTTCGGTTTTAAGGATTTCCACCTTATCGCCACATAATTCTTCATCGTGTTTATTCAGACTTTTCCATGATACATCAATACTGACGTTCATCTCACACCATCCTCTGTCCTACTTGTTATCCCCTTCCAGTATCGACCGTTTCAAATGATTCAGAGTTGCTTTTGTCGCCGCCGTTGTTTCCCCAAGAAGTCCTGCAATTTCCTGGGCAACCATCATCTGTTTATCGATAACCATCTGAGCTGCTTCTACTGTTTTTATTTTCAACTGATACTGATGTTCCAGTTCTTTTTCCTCATTTGTTATATCCTGCATAATAACAAGTTCCGCATCCAGGCTGTCAATATAGACAATACTTAATAATACCGTCAATCCATAGGGTTCCATATCTACTTTGCGTCGATGTATGGACTGATGGGTTTCAAATACCTCTTCATAAGATGTATCGTCCATAAATTCAAAAATATACCGTCCAATGGCTTCCGTCCTTGAAATCCCGAAGATTTCTTCGGCTTTTCGGTTAAATTCTGTAATGGACATATCCTTCCGTATAACCATATTCGCATTCGGGGTTTCATCCAATACAAGATTCGACATGGACTGGGCCTGTTCAAAATTATAAGGCAGGCACATCTCCAATTCTGCCTTACCCTGAAAAACGGCAATGGCTTTTTCACGGCAGCTTGTATATCCGCAGGCACTGCAATTCAATTCCTGATTTTTATTATATTTTCCGGTAGCTTTTAAAATTTCCTGAATCTGTGCTTCTGTTGGCAGTTTATCATTTTCTTTCCGGGAATAAAAAACTTTCTTCATAGCCACATGCTTTGCTTCCTCTTCTGATTCCGCCGGAGCATACTCAATCTGATCCTCAATATGAAATCTGGCTCTGTATCTTGAAAAATCCATCTTTGAAGTTGCCGGTCCTTTAATACAGCCACCTTCACACATATTCATCTCAATAAAACAATTCTGAATCTCGCCGTCTTCCATGGCATCCAAAAGTTCCCGGCAGTTTTCGATACCATCTACAAATAACTTCCGATATTTCTCCGGTTTATCTGTAACCATAACAGACTGAATGACGCCACGGCTGATTGGGTAAAGACGGTTAATCTTCGGGTCAGGATTTGCCATTGGACGTGATTCACACTCGCTTAGGACAATCCCCTCTTCCTGCATCCATTCCTTAAGTTCACCAAAATGAATCACCGCATCCACAGCTCCCTCGGTACGTTCATCTTCCTCGGCTTCTTCTTTTTTAGCTATACACGGTCCAAGAAATACAACCTTTGTATCCGGTCCATATATTTCCTTAATCAAACGGCCATGAGCTACCATTGGAGAAACCACCGGAGCCATAAAATGCACCAAAGACGGATAATACTTTTCAATCAAATCATTTACACTCGGGCAGCAGGTCGTAATAATGTTCTTCATTTCTCCGGCTTCAAGCAACCGGGCATATTCTCCTGTAACCAGAGCTGCCCCCTCTGCTGTTTCCCGGACTGCTGCAAAACCAAGCCTCATTAAACCGTCTACAACCTGTCCCGGCATTTTATAATCCATAATACCCAGATAAGATGGTGCAATCGAAACAACAACCTTTTCTCCCGAACTTATGTAGTGTTTCACCTGCTCTAAATCACTGACAAAGGTTTTTGCATTTTGAGGACAGACCTCCAAACACTTTCCACACAGAACACAATACTCCTTCATAATCTCTGCCTGGGCATTCTTTACCCTTATTGCTTTGACCGAACAGGAACGAATGCATTTATAACAATGTTTACAGCTTGCATTTTTAAAATCAATGATTTTCATAGTTTCCCCCACTGTCTTTTCTATAACTGAAGAAGTCCCGCCCGACACTGCGGACAGGACCCCTTACCTGATTCTACTAATTATTAATGCTTCGTTTTACATAGGATGTATGAAGTACTTCATGTGCCTTATGGCTTCCCGGCTCTTTGAAATACTCTTCATAAACTTTCTTAATTGATGGATTCTCATGAGATTTACGAATTACCTTTGCCTCGTCATTCTTATAAAGGACTTTGGCACGAACGGCCTGAACATCCACCGTATTACGGACCATACCCGATACCTGTGGCTGTCCGCCGCCATTAACACATCCACCCGGACATCCCATAATCTCAATAAAATGATAGTCTGCTTCCCCTGACTTAATCTTCTCCAAAAGCGTTTTTGCATTGCCAAGTCCGGAAGCCACAGCTACTTTCACATCCATGCCTGCCACATTATAGGATGCTTCTTTAATACCTTTCGTTCCACGAACCTCATTAAACTCAAGATTCTGAAGGCTTTCCCCACTCAGAGTTTCTACTGCTGTACGAAGGGCCGCTTCCATAACGCCGCCTGTCGCACCAAAGATAACACCTGCACCTGTGGATTCACCAAGTGGATCATCAAATTCTTCGTCTGGCAGTTCGTTAAAACGAATACCCAGTCGTTTAATCATTCTTGCCAATTCCCGGGTTGTCATCGCATAATCCACATCCGGTACACCGGCGGCACTCTGGTCAGGCCGGCCAATTTCAAATTTCTTTGCTGTACACGGCATGATACTTACGCTGACAATCTTCTTAGGGTCTATGCCCATCTTCTCTGCATAATAAGTCTTCAGCACTGCTCCAAACATCTGCTGAGGTGATTTACAGGTCGAAAGATGTTCTGTCATGTCCGGAAAATAATGCTCACAGTATTTAATCCAACCCGGAGAACAAGATGTAATCATTGGCAGAACACCACCATTCTGTACCCGGTCAAGAAATTCATGTGCTTCTTCCATAATTGTCAAATCTGCACTGAAATCTGTATCAAATACTTTATCAAAGCCCATTCTCCGAAGAGCTGCTGCCATCTTACCTTCTACATCAGTCCCCATCGGATATCCGAATTCTTCACCAAGAGCAGCTCGTACTGAAGGCGCTGTCTGAACACAGACATATTTGTCCGGGTCAGCAATGGCTGCCAGAACATCATCTATATAGTCTTTCTCGCGCAAAGCTCCTGTTGGACAGACAGCAATACACTGACCGCAGGATACACAGCTTGTTTCACCAAGACCCATATTAAACGCAGAACCAATATAGGTTTTAAAACCTCGTTCATTGGCACCAATAACACCGATGCCCTGAACCTTTTCACAAACTGCTACACAACGGCGGCAAAGAATACACTTACTATTATCACGAATCATATGCACTGCGGATGTATCAATTTCTGACTCCAGCATCTCTCCATCATAACGATGTTCGTCCGTAACACCCAGTTCCCGACAGAGCTGCTGCAGCTCACAATTACCACTGCGTACGCAGGATAAACACTCTTTTTTATGATTTGACAAAAGCAGTTCCAAGGTCTGCTTTCTTGATTCTAAAACCTTCGGTGTAGATGTCCACACCTCCATACCTTCGTTAATTGGATAAACACAGGCTGTAACCAGCGTTCTTGCCCCTTTTACCTCAACTACACACATGCGGCATGCACCGATTTCATTAATTTCTTTCAAATAACATAAGGTAGGAATTTCTATATGTGCCAGTCTGGCGGCTTCAAGTATGGTAGAGCCATCCGGGGCAGTCACATTTATACCATTAATCTTAATTGTAATATCGCCCATTTTTTCGCCCTCCACTACTCTTTATAAATTGCATCAAAGCGGCATTTTTCCATACATGCACCGCACTTAATACATTTATCCTGATGAATCATATGAGGTTCCTTGACTTTACCCTCGATTGCACCTGCCGGACAGGTTCTTGCACACAATGTACAGCCACGACACTTATCTGCATCAATATGATAGGACAGAAGTGCTTTACAGACGCCGGCTGGACATTTCTTATCCACAACATGAGCTACATACTCATCCCGGAAATAACGGAGTGTAGACAATACCGGATTCGGTGCTGTCTGGCCAAGGCCACAGAGTGCATTTTCCTTAATATAATAAGCCAATTCTTCCAGACGGTCCAAATCTTCCAATGTTCCTTGGCCGTTGGTAATCTTCTCGAGAATCTCATACATACGTTTTGTTCCTACACGGCAAGGTGTACATTTACCGCAGGATTCATCAACTGTAAACTCGAGGAAGAACTTGGCAATATCAACCATACAGTTGTCTTCATCCATAACAATCAGACCACCGGAACCCATCATGGAACCGATTTCAATCAGATTATCATAATCAATAGGAATATCAAAATGTTCTAACGGAATACATCCACCGGAAGGTCCGCCTGTCTGAGCCGCTTTAAACTTCTTGCCATTCGGGATACCGCCGCCGATTTCTTCAATAATCGTGCGAAGGGTTGTTCCCATAGGGACCTCTACGAGTCCCGTATTATTAATCTTTCCTCCGAGAGCAAAGACCTTTGTTCCTTTTGACTTCTCAGTTCCCATGGAGGAAAACCAGTCGGCTCCCTTTAAGATGATCTGAGGAATATTTGCATAGGTTTCAACATTATTTAAAATCGTTGGGCTTGCAAACAAACCTTTGACTGCCGGGAACGGTGGTCTTGGTCTTGGTTCGCCCCGGTTTCCTTCAATAGAAACCATCAAGGCTGTTTCTTCACCACAGACAAAAGCACCTGCTCCTAAGCGCAAATCAATGTCAAAGTCAAAACCTGTATTAAATATATTTTTACCTAGCAGACCATATTCTCTGGCTTGACCTATAGCGATCTTCAAACGTTGTACAGCAATCGGATATTCTGCCCGGACATAAATATAACCCTGATTGGAACCTATCGCATAACCGGCAATGGCCATGGCCTCCAACACAACATGTGGATCTCCTTCCAGTACAGAACGGTCCATAAACGCTCCCGGGTCACCTTCATCCGCATTACAGCACACATACTTCTGTACTTCACCCCGGTTTGAAGACGCAAATTTCCATTTCAAACCTGTCGGGAATCCGGCGCCACCTCGTCCTCGTATACCACTATCCAGAATCGTCTGGATAACTTCATCCGGTGTCATCTCTGTAAGAACCCGGCCCAAAGCTTCGTAGCCATTGGTTCCTATATATTCATCAATGCTTTCCGGATTAATAACACCACAATTTCTAAGTGCTATACGATGCTGTTTCTTATAAAAATCCGTCTCATTCAGGGATTTAATTCCCTCATCTGTCAAAGTCTCATCATAAACAAGCCGTTTTACAACGCGACCCTTTAATAAGTGTTCACTGACAATCTCCGGTATATCCTCTTCCTTAACCATGGAATAGAATACAGCATCCGGATAAACGACCATAATCGGTCCCAAAGCACATAAGCCGTGGCATCCTGTCTGTACAATGGATATCTCGTTGCTCAGGCCCTGTTCTTCTATCTCTTTTTTTAATGCTTCCAAAATTCTCTGGCTGCCGGAGGAAGTACATCCCGTTCCGCCGCAAACCAAAACGTGGGCACGATACATGCTGCTACCTCCTATTTATAATTTTGTTGTTTCATTCAATGTATATTTTGTGAGTACGTGGCCTCTTATTAAATGCTGCTCCAGCATCTCCAGTGCTTTCTCTGGATTCATCTTCACATAGGTCACTTTTTCTTTACCTGGTTCTAATACTTCAACAATTGGTTCAAACTGGCAAAGTCCGATGCATCCTGTCTGTGTTACCACGATATTGGTCAATCCCTTTTTTTGTACCTCATCGGATAACGTATTTAACACCGGTCTTGCTCCGCTGGCAATACCGCAGGTTGCCATACCCACGATAACCCTTGTCTGACTTTCATCTTCAGAGCGATACCCGATTTTCCCCTGCATCTTCTCTCGAATAGCCTTTAATTCTTCAAGTGACTTCATATTGCTACCTCCTATTTCACAGAATGACGCCGCCATCCACTTCCCGCTTATTCTCACTTAAATATTCCCGTATATATTCAGATACTTCTGGTATATCTAACGGAATCCCGCCCAGAATTTCTTTCATCTGCCGGGTATCCAGAATGAACTCCCGCTCATCGTATCGATAAACATATCTGAAATCTATATCCCCATGACACTGTATCAGCGTATAAATCGTACTGTTAATATCCCCCAAAGGCATCCGGTCTATATGGTCCAGCACAAACTCTGCATAAACCACAGTTCCTTCGTTGACTTTAGAATCAATATGAAAACTACCGCCTGTACTCAATGCCGCCTGTTTAAAAAAAGGTACTCCAAGTCCTACTTTTCTCGTTGTCCGAGTCGTAAAAAAAGGATCCTCCACATGGGCAAGCTGTTCTTCATTCATGCCACAGCCATCATCGCGAATCGTCACATATAACCTGTCTGCCTTCGTGTCTGCACAGACTGTAATTTCGACGAATGAAGCCTTTGCATGGGTGGAATTCTCCGCCACATCAAGAATATTTAATGAAATTTCTGTCATCATAATGGATGATTACTCATACTTTCCTAAAATACCTTCGATGTCGTCTACTGACAATCGACCGTAAACTTCATCATTAACCATCATAACCGGTGCAAGACCGCATGCTCCTACACACCGACAGGCATCCAAAGAAAACTTTCCATCAGGTGTACATTCCCCGCCAACGATTCCTAAAAGTTCCATAAGTTTATTATAGATATCTCCAGAACCTTTAACATAGCAGGCCGTTCCCAGACAGACTGAAATCTGATACCGTCCCTTTGGACTAAGTGCGAACTGTGAATAAAAGGTTGCAACACCATAAATCTTTTCTAACGGCACGTGAAGTTCATCTGAAATCATCGTCTGAACTTCAATAGGCAAATACCCATAAATCTCCTGGGCCTTTTGCATAATAGGCATCAATGAGCCTTTTTCATTCTCAATCTCATGAATGGCTGAGAGCAGTGCCGCTTTCTGCTCTCCCGTTCCGTCAAAAGGAACACCTTGCTTTTTTATTTCCAAATCAATCACTCCTTACTAGAATCTGGTATCTTATTATATCACCATTTCCTACAAACTTCTATATTTTTTGCCTGAATTTATGTTCAACTTTACCAAATATATGATATACTAAAACTAATTATTATGAATCCAAGTCAGGAGGTTAACTATGACTGTTCAAGCTATCAAAGAATTATTGAATGCCCGTGTTTTAAATGGAGAGGATGCACTCCAGAATGAAGTTTTTACCGCCTGTGGTTCCGACATGATGAGCGATGTACTTGCCCATGTCAATGACCAGACCGTATTAATTTCAGGTCTATGCAACCCTCAGGTTCTGCGCACAGCAGAGATGATGGATATCGTCTGTGTGATTATGGTTCGTGACAAACAGCCGGACCCTGGTATGATTCAGATGGCTAAAGACCGGAATATCTGTCTGCTTGCCACAGCCCTGCCTATGTTTACATCCTGTGGTCTGCTCTATAAAGCTGGATTACGGGGAGGTGCACGCATTGGAGAATAGCATTATGTCCCTAAAATATCACGTCACTCCGACAGACTTCACCCGCGCCGGTGAAGCCAGCAGCGATGTGAAGAATAAGCTGAAAAAGCTGGGCGTTTCTCCAGATATTGTACGTAAAGTTGCCATTGCCATGTACGAAGGCGAAATCAACATGGTCATCCATGCCAACGGCGGAGATATTAATGTTGATATCACTCCCGATGCCATTGTCATGCAGCTCAAG
The DNA here is from genome assembly GCA_009929615.1 of Clostridia bacterium. Lineage (GTDB taxonomy): Bacteria > Bacillota > Clostridia > Lachnospirales > Lachnospiraceae > Frisingicoccus. The sequence goes on from SAAB01000028.1 coordinate 34,428, forward strand.
GATGTCGGTCCCGGCATTGTCGATATTGACAAAGCTATGCAGGCCGGTTATTCAACTGCCCCTGACGATGTCCGTTCCCTTGGCTTCGGCGCCGGGATGGGCCTTCCGAATATGAAAAAAAACTCAGATACCATGGATATTAAAACTGTACTCGGCCAGGGAACAACGGTCACTATGACTGTAAACATGCCCGAATAGCGAACACCAACGCAAACTATTATAATAAAGAAAGGATGGTGAGCTCATGGATGATAATAAATTCTTTCACTCCGTTTATTTAAATGAAGAATTATGCAACGGCTGCATTAACTGTATTAAGCGCTGCCCAACTCAGGCAATACGTGTACGCAAGGGCCGTGCCGTCATCACCAGTCAGTTTTGTATTGACTGTGGTGAATGCATCCGCATCTGTACCCATCATGCAAAACGCAGCCATTATGACCATCCGGACATTCTGAGTAATTACAAATATACAGTGGCCCTTCCGGCCCCTTCTCTATACAGCCAGTTTAATAATCTAGACGATATTAATATCGTTCTTACAGCCTTAATCCGCATGGGCTTTAGTGATGTCTACGAAGTCGCTTCTGCTGCTGAAATCGTATCTGAAGCTTCCCGGACTTATGTTGCGAATCACCAGGAACAATGGCCGATTATCAGCACAGCCTGCCCATCTGTCGTCCGTCTTATACGGGTTCGTTTTCCGAATCTGATTGACCATCTGCTGCCGATACATCCACCTGTGGAGCTGGCCGCCAGACTTGCCAGAAAATATGCTATGGAGAAAACAAATCTTCCTTCTGAAGACATTGGAATTATATTTATCTCCCCTTGTCCTTCAAAAGTGACTTATGCAAAATCTCCCCTTGGTGCGGATAAAAGCGAAATCGATGGTGTTCTTGCCATCAAAGATATTTATCCAATGCTCCTTCCACTGATGATATCCGCCCGCGAGGCTCCGATGGAACTAGCCCGTGCCGGACGCATTGGTGTCGGCTGGGGTGGCAGTGGAGGTGAAGCCGCCGGAATTATCACAGACAGTTACCTTGCTGCTGATGGTATTGAAAATGTCATTCGTGTTCTTGAAGACTTAGAAGACGAAAAATTCGACAATCTCTCTTTTATTGAATTAAATGCCTGTGATGGCGGATGCGTCGGTGGTGTCCTTACTGTAGAAAATCCTTACGTAGCTCAGGCAAAATTAAAAAAACTGAACCGCTATCTGCCCGTTTCTATGACACATATACCATCAGACCTGACCCAGGAAGAAATCCTCTGGTCTGAGGATGTAGAATATCTGCCTGTATTCCGTCTTGGCGATTCTATGAAGGAAAGTATCATGATGATGAACCGGGTTGAACGGCTTTGCCAGAAATTCCCAGGACTTGACTGTGGCTCCTGTGGGGCTCCAACCTGTAAGGCATTGGCTGAAGATATCGTTCGCGGAAAAGCTAATGAAACCGATTGTATTCACATTTTAAAGGACCATATCCATTCTTTGACCCGCAGTGTAAACTCTTTAGTAAACAGTGCCTCTGCCAACGAAGTTAATGGAAATGACTACCGGTACATATTTAAGCAGTATCTGAAAAAACTGCTTTCAGATATGTCGCTTTTGGATGCAACCTTAAATCACTCAGAGGACCCAGATTCAAATAACGACAAGGAGGACTAGCCATGACTGTCAAAGACTTAGCTGATGCTGGTTTATTTGAACTTAAAAATTTAGGAGATGATCCGGGGAGTGTCATCACACAACCCTTTTGCTGTGACCTTTTAAGTGTTGCCATGGGCAAGGCCCCTGCTGGCTGTGCCTGGGTTACCGTCATGGCCAATATCAACACCCTTGCCGTTGCCTCTCTGGCTGATGCTGCCTGTATCATTCTGGCAGAAGATGCCTTTTTAGACGACGAAACATGTTCCAAAGCCGTAGAACAGGGCATCACTCTTTTTACCACCTCCATGCCGATTTTTGATGCTGCTCTGAGCATATACAAGAAGCTGGATTCATGATTCAGCTTACCTATGACCTTCACATCCACTCCTGTCTGTCCCCTTGCGGGGACAATGACATGACTCCGGCAAATATTGTCGGCATGGCCGCAGTCAAGCAACTGGATGTGATTGCTCTTACAGATCATAATTCCTGTAAAAACTGTGCTCCTTTTATGGAGATGGCTGATACCTATGGCATTATAGCCATTCCTGGAATGGAACTGTGTACGGCAGAGGAAGTTCATGTCCTCTGTCTTTTTCCAGACCTCTATGCAGCTTCAGATTTTGACCGCTACGTTTATGATAAGATGCTTCAGATTCCAAATAAACCTGATATCTTTGGCGAGCAGCTGCTCTATAATAATAAAGATGAAATTATCGGCAGCGAACCTAATCTTCTTATCTGTAATACATCCATCGGCTTTGATGATGTCTATGATTTAGTTTTAGACCGTCAAGGTGTGATGGTTCCGGCTCATATTGATAAATCTGCCAACAGTCTGCTTGCCAACCTTGGTTTTGTGCCTCCGGACAGCCATTTTACCTGTGTGGAGCTAAAGGACCTGGCCAAACTGCAGGAGCTTCGGAACTCTAATCCTTATTTGGAGCATTGCCAGATTCTTTGTAATTCAGACGCCCATTACCTTGAACATATCAGTGAACCTGAGCGGACAATTACCGTAAAAAGTAACCAAATTAAAGATATTCTTTCGGCATTACATATGTACAAATAATTTATTGACAATATTTCTTCTTTTTTATATAATATGTTAGGCATCGAACAGTTCGATGCCTAACATATTTTTTTAGAATAAGGAGGTATTTACATATTGGATGAATTGAATGAACAAACAGATATTGGCTGTCAGCTTCACAGCATGTCGAATCTTTTAAAACGACGTATGGACAGCACGATTGCCGCCTTGTTCCCCCACACGGACAACACCATTTCCCGAACCAATGGATGGATTCTTGGGTACCTGTTGTGTCACGACGACCGGGATGTTTTTCAAAAGGATATTGAAAGTGCTTTTTCAATTCGACGCTCAACGGTTTCTAAGATACTCCAGCTTATGGAAGAAAAAGATTTTATCCGAAGAGAATCCGTTTCCTACGATGCCCGGTTAAAAAAGCTTGCAATAACACAAAAAGGCAGAGAAATTTACCAGGTTATCAAAAATGAAATACTCGAAACTGAAAAACTTCTTCGTCAGGATATATCCGATGAAGAATTAGCTTTTTTCTTCCGCATTATGAAGAAATTTAAAACAAACATCGAATAAAACAGGAGGTTTCTTGATGATTAAACGCTTAATGCACAGTATACGGGAATATAAAAAAGATTCCCTCCTTGCTCCTTTATTTGTCACAATGGAAGTTATTCTGGAAGTTATTATTCCTCTTCTCATGGCAAATCTGATTGATTTCGGTATCGACGGGGGCAACATGAATTACATTATCAAAATGGGAGTGGCTCTGGTTATATCCGCCCTTATCTCCCTTTGCTTCGGCTTTTTATCCGGCCGAAGTGCTGCAATTGCCTCAGCAGGCTTTGCAAAAAATCTAAGAAAAGATATGTACTACAACGTACAGAATTTTTCTTTCTCAAATATTGATAAGTTTTCCACTGCCAGCATTGTAACCCGTCTGACAACGGATGTTACCAATGTTCAGAATGCTTATCAGATGATTATCCGCCTTGCTGTCCGTTCACCAATTATGATGGTTTCAGCTTTGGTAATGTCCTTTAGGGTTTCCTCCGAACTGGCCTGGATTTTCCTCGTCTGTATACCTATTCTCGGATTAAGCCTTTACTTTATCATGACACGTACCCATCCGATTTTCGAGCGGGTATTTAAAACCTATGATAAGTTAAATGGTGTCGTGCAGGAAAATCTCCACGGTATCCGCGTTGTAAAATCCTATGTTCGTGAAGAACATGAAATAAAAAAATTCACAACCATTTCTGAAAGTATTTACCAAGATTTCAGTAAGGCTGAAAAAAATCTGGCTTTTAACATGCCTATCATGCAGCTCTGTGTCTATGGCAGTATGCTTCTTATTTCCTGGTTTGGTGCCCGTCTTATCGTATCCTCAGGGAATAATGGTGCAATAGGTCTTAGTACCGGTGAATTAATGAGTCTGTTTACCTATTTAATGCAGATATTAATGAGTTTAATGATGCTCTCCATGGTATTCGTTATGATTACCCTCTCCCGGGCATCTTCCGAACGTATTGTTGAAATTTTAGATGAGACATCCGATATCCCGGTTAAAGACTCCGGAGTAAAAGAAGTTGCAGATGGTTCTATTGATTTTTCCGGTGTCAATTTCAGCTATTCAAAGAATCCTGATAAACTCTGCCTGAAAAACATTGATTTACATATTGCTTCCGGTGAGACTATTGGTATTCTCGGCGGCACCGGCTCTTCAAAATCCAGCCTGGTACAGCTTATCCCACGACTTTACGACACGACTTCCGGCATCGTCAAAGTGGGTGGTGTTGATGTACGGGACTATGATTTGGAAACCCTCAGAGACGAAGTTGCTATGGTACTTCAGAAGAATATTCTCTTTTCCGGAACAATTAAAGATAATCTTCGCTGGGGTAATGCAGATGCTTCCGATGAGGAATTAATCCATGCCTGTGTCCTCGCCCAGGCGGATGATTTTATCAGGACCTTCCCTGACGGATATGATACCTATATCGAACAGGGCGGAACCAATGTGTCCGGCGGTCAGAAACAACGTCTGTGTATTGCCCGTGCCCTGCTGAAAAATCCAAAAATTCTTATTATGGACGACTCCACCAGTGCTGTAGATACAAAAACAGATGCTATGATCCAAAAAGCTTTTTTAGAAGAAATCCCAGATACAACCAAAATTATTATTGCCCAGCGTATATCCTCTGTTGAACATGCCGATAAGATTATTGTCATGGATAATGGAGAGATTAATGGCATAGGTACCCATGAAGAATTAATGGCATCCAATGATATCTATCAGCAGGTATGCGCATCCCAGGTGAAAGGAGATGAGGACAATGAATAAACAGCAAAAGAAAGTGCCGACCAGCACCGTAAAACGTCTTCTTTCCTATATTGGTCATTATAAACTCCGGTTTATTTTTGTATTAATTTGCATTTTAGTCAGTGCTTTAACAAGTGTTGCCGCATCCCTCTACCTGCAGACATTAATTGACAGTTATATTACACCTCTGCTTCTTGAAGCTAATCCGGTGTTCGATAAACTTCTAAAATCTGTAGTCAGCATGGGCTGTATTTATCTGATAGGTATTTTAGCGACTCTGCTTTATAACCGTATTATGGTTTCCATTGCCCAGGGTGTCTTAAAAGAAATCCGTGATACCATGTTTGCCCATATGCAGACACTGCCTATTAAATATTTTGATACTCATACTCATGGCGACATTATGAGTCATTACACCAATGATACCGACACACTCCGCCAGATGATTTCTCAAAGTGTCCCTCAGGTATTTTCCTCACTGATTACAGTGGTTTCCGTATTTTTTGCCATGCTCTCCGTTAATATATGGCTTACCCTTGTCGTCATCATTTTTGTAACCTTTATTTTGAAAATAACAAAATTCATTGCCAGCAAGAGCAGTACCTTTTTTATTCGCCAGCAGCGTTCGATTGGAAATATGAATGGCTATATTGAGGAAATGATTAACGGCCAGAAAGTTATCAAAGTTTTCTGCCACGAAGAAGCGGCAAAAAATACCTTTGATGAGAAAAATGAAAATCTCTGCAGTGATGCCACTTCTGCTAATATGTTCGCCAATATTCTCATGCCTGTTATGATGAATCTTGGAAACCTGCAGTATGTATGTGTCGCCATTATCGGCGGTATTATGGCTATTAACGGCGTCAGCGGGCTGACCCTTGGAGCAATTGCTTCTTTCCTTCAGCTGACAAAATCCTTTAACCAGCCAATCAGCCAGATTTCCCAGCAGTTGAATGCTGTTATTATGGCACTTGCCGGTGCCGAACGAATCTTTAAATTAATGGATGAAACTTCCGAAACAGATGATGGTTTTGTCACACTGGTTAATGCCCGTTACATCGACGGCAAACTGGAAGAAACAGACCACCGTACCGGAATCTGGGCATGGAAATGTCCTCAGAAAGATGGAGCGGCCACCTATACAGAATTAAAAGGGGATGTCCGTTTCCATGATGTGGATTTTGGATACAATGAGAATAAAATTGTTCTTCACAATATCACCCTCTATGCTGAGCCTGGTGAAAAGGTTGCCTTCGTTGGTGCTACCGGTGCCGGCAAAACGACCATAACCAATCTGATTAACCGTTTTTATGACCTCGCTGATGGCAAGATTACCTATGATGGAATTAACATCAATAATATTCGAAAAGATGACTTACGCCGGTCTCTCGGTATTGTTCTTCAGGACGTAAACCTCTTTACAGGAACAGTTATGGATAACATCCGTTATGGTAATCTGGAGGCCCTCGATGAAGAATGTATTGCCGCAGCAAAACTGGCCAATGCAGACGGCTTTATCCGTCGTCTGCCTCAGGGCTATGACACAGTGCTCTCCGGTGATGGTTCCGGCCTTTCCCAGGGACAGCGTCAGTTAATATCCATTGCCCGCGCTGCTGTTGGAGACCCTCCAGTTATGATTCTTGATGAAGCGACTTCTTCCATTGATACCCGAACAGAGGCCATTGTACAGAAAGGCATGGACCGGCTGATGCTTGGACGAACCGTATTTGTCATTGCCCATCGCCTCTCCACTGTTCAGAATTCCGATGTTATCATGGTTCTTGAACAGGGACGAATTATTGAACGTGGTCCACATAAAGATTTGATTGCACAAAAAGGTAAATACTATCAGTTATATACCGGAGCTTTTGAATTAGAATAATTACAAAAAGAGTAATCCCCTGCGGACTGTGAAATATCCGCGGGGATTACTCTTTTTAGTTGAGTCTGTGAAAGTTTTTCTGTAAATACTGATACACGAGGTCTTCTATGATAAAATAAAATCATAGGAGGCCTTTTATTATGGCAAGAAGAGAAAAGA
>SAAB01000077.1 GCA_009929615.1 Clostridia bacterium
ATATCGTGATGATGAATACTTCTTCCTTAAACTGTTTGATATCAGCAGGAAGACTTATGTCAGAAATCCTTTATCCCACAAAATTTGTGATTGAGCCCAAATAGTTCCAAAAGCTCAGAATCAGGGGAGAGCAGGGTGCCAGCCACAGTTGAAGAGGCGACAGCAACTGCGACATCGGAAGAAAGAGAGACAGCGGCTGAGACAGAGGACCCTGCGGAGGGAAAAGCAGAGGAGCAGCTGGATTCTATGTCAACGGAAGAAAAAGTCGCTCAGTTGTTTTTTGTAACACCTGAAGAATTAACAGGTGTAGATGTTGCTGTTCAGGCCGGTGATACAACAAGGCAGTCGCTGAGTGACTATCCGGTTGGAGGTATTATCTATTTTTCACAGAATATTCAGAGTGAGGAACAGCTGACGGATATGATTCAGGCAACGCAGTCCTACAGTGAAATTCCGTTATTTATCGGTGTGGATGAAGAAGGTGGAAGCCTTGTGGCACGAATTGCCAACAGTGGTTTGTTTGATGTTCCTGTTGTGGATGATATGGCGACTATTGGAGCCAGTGGTGATTCTTCCCAGGCATATGATGTGGGAACTACTATTGGGACATACCTTTCTGCGCTTGGTTTTAATGTTGACTTTGCTCCGGATTCAGATGTGCTGGTGAATCCGGACAACACAGCCATTGGTGTGCGTTCTTTTGGTCCGGATGCCAGTGTAGATGCTGAAATGGTTGCAAAGGTTGTCGAGGGACTTCAGGAAATGGGTGTCAGTGCAACTTTGAAACATTTCCCGGGACATGGGGCAACGACAACAGACAGCCATAACGGTGCGGCCATTGTGGACCGTTCACTGGATGAATTAAGATCTACAGAGTTCCTTCCATTTTCAGCGGGCATTCAGGCCGGTGCTGATTTTGTGATGGTTGGACATTTGGAAGTTCCACAGGTTGTTTCAGATGGTACTCCGGCATCCCTCTCTGCTACAATGATTACAGACCTTTTGCGTGGCGAATTAGGATTTGAGCAGATTGTTATTACAGATTCCCTCAGCATGGAGGCCATCACTGATTATTATACACCGGATGAAGCTGCCGTTCAGGCTATTCAGGCAGGGGCGGATATGCTTCTTATGCCAAGTGATTTTACAGCGGCATATCAGGGCGTTCTGGATGCTGTTAATAATGGTACAATCAGCGAAGAGCGGCTTAATGAATCTGTAAAACGAATTTTGATGGTTAAATTGGGTTAAAGGAGCGTGAAAGACAATGAGTTTTGGGAAGAATCAGTGCATTGAAGATTTTGAAAATATCCGGTTGCTTAAATTAGTAGAAGAGAGAGATACCAGCGGAATAACTACCTTTGAAAGTCTGGTCGCTGAAGATGGTTTTTCTATGGAAGAAATCGAAGAACTTGCGAAGTGTGTGGAATTTGATTGATGGGATGGAATATAATGATGTAAAGAATGCTCTGGGGATTAGATGGAGTCCCTCAGAGCATTCTTTATTTAAAGAGAATGATTCGTTTTATTCTTTGGCCAATGCTCCAGCGATTCTGGACATGATTGGCAGTGCAATAAAGATGGCTGCGGTACCAAGGCCTAATAAAGGTAGAAATTTTTGTGGCCAGAATTGAATGACATTGGAATTAACCATACACCACACACTGTTAAATAAAATTTCAATAAAAGAGAAAATGGCAACACGGACGACATATTCGGCCCATTTGTTCTGTATATTTTTTGTGATATTCATACACCAGCTCATTACGGGGAAGAAATAATTAATAGCAACGGCAATAGCGAAAGCACCGGCCCATCCAAATAAAACACCTCTGACAGAAAGTGGTGCACCCAGGAGTACCTGGGCTGAAAAACTGAGAACAAGGGACATGACAGCTCCCATACCTGATTCAAGAATTCTACCGAACTTTACTTCATTCATAATAAATCCCCCTTCGTTTGTTAATTATAAAAGATTATCTTTGGCTTCTTTAACGATAAAATCGGCAACAATATCAAAAATTTTCCGTCCGGTTTCAGCAGTTGATATTGCAGGATCCCCAAAATAAGTGTTTGGAGCACCGAGGTCAATGAAATTATCACAACCCTGGTCCCATTTTTCAAAGAAATGTTCGCCGGCATGGTTTGGAGGCAGATCTTTCAAAGCATCCATATCAACCCATTCCGGGTGAACATACATAATCTGTGATGTTTCAATTTCACCGGCATGCATATCCCATTCAGGATGCTCACCCCGGCATACATGATAAGCCAGCGGGAGACCTTTGACAAAAAAGTCGGAGAAATGAAACCTGAAATCAGGGTACTTGGCCTGGACATTTGCGGCACCCTGGACAATGGCATCAATACTAGGACCTTCAGCATGGCCGCTGATGAGCATTATTTTTTTAAATCCCTGTCTGGCGAGACTTGTGCAGACATCTTCAACAATAGCGGTGAGTGTTTCAGCACGTATCGTCGTTGTTCCTGAAAAACAGCTGGCAACATCGGCCAGACAATAAGTGATAGGTGTTGCAATCAGGGATTCAATTCCTTCATCCTGAAGCTTTCTGGCTGTGTCCTCAGCCATCTGACAGGCTGTGATTACATCTGAGCTTAACGGGAGATGTGGCCCGTGGGCTTCCATAGGGCTTACAGGAAGAAAGGCAAGGTCCGTTTTCTTTGTGAGTTCGTTAAAACTTTCACGATTCATAGCATACATTTTGTTTAACATAAGTAATCCCTCCATTTAATTTTTGTAATATATACCACATATACCACACATACCAGTAGAACCGGTATATTGGTTATAGGCTATCATGATTGTCTACAACTTGTCAATAGAATAGGATTACAAAAACAATCGAATATTGTTGTGCATAATGTATAATAATATAAACAAATACGGAATTTTATACGGAATTATTGATAAATTAAATTAAAAATGATATAGTATGAAATGAGGTATACCGGTATATCAATTTGAAAAATATTGGAGGAAGCACAGATGTCTATGCTGTTAAAAGATGAAGCTTATAATAAACTTATTCGTAAAATTAATAATGGAGAACTTGTCTATGAGAAGACCTATTCGTTGAATGTGCTGGCCGCAGAGATGGAGATGTCCAGGACACCGATCAGAGAAGCGGTGCAGAAGCTGTGTGATGAAAAAAGACTGGACATGATGCCAAGTGTAGGTTTCCGTCTGCATTATATAACACCGGAAGAAATACTTCATCATTATCATTTTAGCAATGCTATTGAAGGATATTGTGTCCGTTGCCTGGCTCAAAAGTATCAAACAGATAAGAGGAATAAATATGTCCGAAGGATGAAACATCTGCTGTTAGATATGGAAGAAGCCCTATCGGAAGATGTACCTTTTGGCGATTACTTTGAGCTGGATCAGCAATTTCATGCGGAAATTTTAGATTCTTTAGAGGATTCTTATTTTTCAGAGCTGAAATCATCTCCGATGGGATTTTACAGTCATCCGGAGCTGCAGTTAACAGGAAAAGAATTATCCAGAAAGGCAGTGTATGACTGCCATAAAAAGATTTTGGATGCCATCTGTGCGGGTGACAGTACGGGGGCTTATGATGCCATGGAGGAGCATGCGAAAATGATGCTGAAGGCTTGTTAATTTGTATGAGTTGAATATAGAAAAAGTGGTCGAAAATTTCGGCCACTTTTTTGTGAATAAAGATATGAGAGTTATATTCAGCCTAGCACTTAATATCTACGACATCAGATAATTCTATAGTAGAAAGCTCTTCGTCGGTAATGTCTGGGTCTTTAATCAGTCGATTGGCCTGATTAACAATAGCAATTTCAAAAAAGTTGCGGACATCACGACCGTTTGCAAAATTCGTATTACGTGTGAGATAGCGTTTTTCAAAATATTTTTCAATATATTCGGAGCATTCTTCGTTTATTACATAGCCGGATTGATTGCACAAACTTAGAAAAATGGCAGAAAGCTCAGCAGGCTGATAATCTTCGAAATTAATATATTTATTGAATCGGGAGCGTAATCCCGGATTAGTATTTAAAAATTCATTCATTAAATCAGGGTAACCGGCGACGATTACAATTAAATCTTCTCGATGGTCTTCCATTCCTTTAAGCATAATGTCAATCGCTTCTTTGCCAAAATCGTTTTCGTCTTTATTTGCAGAGAGAGAGTAGGCTTCATCGATAAAAAGTATACCACCGATGGCTTTGTCAACAACTTCTTTTACTTTAATGGCGGTTTGTCCAACATAGCCTCCAACCAGGCCGGAACGGTCAACTTCGACTAAGTGGCCTTTAGAAAGGACCCCGAGTTTGTGATATATCTTAGCCAGAAGTCTTGCAACTGTTGTTTTTCCGGTCCCGGGATTGCCGGAAAATACCAGATGGAGAGACATAGGGATTTTCTTCATACCTCTTTCTTCACGAAGTTTTGAAATTTGCAATAGATTGATAAGAGAAGTTACGTCCTCTTTGACTGCCTGTAGACCCACAAGGGCATTCAGCTGGGCAAGTAGGTCGGCTAAGGTTTCTTCTTGTGGGGCAACATCCTCCGAAACGGTTGATTCTTCAGTAGAAGTGGATTCAGAGGATGCGATTTCGCATAGCTCCTTTATTTTGTCTGAAAATATATCAAGATCCGTTACTTCATAGTTTACTTCTTGTACGATGTAGGCTCGTAGTTTATCCAAATAAGTTGTCATAAAATGGACTTCTTTTTCTGTGACAGTATTATCACACATTAAAAAATCCTGACTTACTGCGGCATATATAATGAATAGCAAGAAGGCTAAAGAGTGTTCAATGTCTAAGTTGTTCTCAAATATGGAATTGTCAAGCCTTACTAATAGCCGTAATAAAAAAGGTATCTCCTGCGATAATGCTTTATTCGTATCATACTTTTTGAAGTAAGAGTCTATGAGGTCGTTATCGACAGGCATATCACTCAAATATTCATAAATATAGCTAAGTTCCAATGAATCTTTTACACCATCAGACATGGTTAGAAAAACAAGATATAGACACAAATCTTGCTGTAAATGCTCAGTCAAAGAGATGCCGCTCTGATTTAGTGGTGCTACTAAATTAGAGAGATTCGTTTCACAACTTTTTAATAGTGAGGTGAATCTTTCATTAATAAATTTTTTGATTTCAGAATGCATATTTTTCCCTCCCAGGAGCAGCTTTTTAAGTATAGATTCTATTTGGCCATCTCAAGCATTCGTGTGAGAGGGACCATTGCTTTTTCGCGGAGTTCTTCGGAAACAAATACTTCATTACATTCTGTTTCCAAAACATTTTTAACTTTTTCAAGGGTTACCTTCTGCATATTTACACAAACCTGTGTGCTAGAAATAGCATGGAAAAGTTTATCCGGATTTCGCTTCTTCAATTCATGAAAGACGCCGATAACTGTACCAATAATAAACTCTTTGGCATCGCTTTCAGTGGCATAATCAATAATTCCCGAAGTACTGCCTATGTAATCCGCTTCATCCAAAACTTCCTTTGGACATTCGGGATGGGCTAAAAATAGTGCATCCGGGTATTCTTCTTTGGCTTTAAGGACCTGTTCTTTTGTGAGCTGGTGATGTCTTGGACAGAAGCCGGGATTGAGAATAATATTTTTATCCGGGACCTGTTCTGCAACATAACTGCCCAGATGCTGGTCTGGAATAAAGAATATGTCTTTATTTGGGAGTTTCTTTACAATATTTACAGCATTCGAAGACGTTACACACACATCTGAGTATGTTTTTGTTTCTGCAGTCGAGTTGATATAGCACACGACAGCGACATCCGGATATTCGTTGCGGATTTTTTCAATATCTTCAATATCAATCATATGGGCCATCGGGCAATCGGCCGTGGCGTCAGGCATAAATACACGTTTTTCAGGGTTTAAGATTTTTGCACTTTCGCCCATGAATTCCACGCCTGCAAATATAATGGATTTATTTTCAAGTTTTGTTGCGATTTTACTCAAATAGAAAGAGTCACCGACGTAGTCGGCTACATCCTGCACATCGCCCGGCACATAATAATGAGCAAGGATAGCAGCATCTTTCTCCTTTTTCAGCTGTTTAATCTGTTCTGCTAATAACATGATTTCCTCCTCTGTGGGTCGTTTCCTGTATGCGCCGTATTATAGCACAAGTTGCCATATATGACAAGACAGCTGTTTGGACAATGCGATGGTAAATAGGATTTCTATGCAAGTTTCTCAGAGGGGCAAAAAATTTTAAAAATTTTAAAAAATTTAAAACCTATACATTATTTGCTACGTCTAGGAGGCAGAAAATAAAATAAAAAGGAGATTTTTATTATGAAAGAATTATTACAATTACTCACAAATGCAGACAGTATCTGCAAACAGGCAAATGCACATTATGTTAAGGTTTCAGAACTGGAGCAGGAGAAAATCAATCTGACAGAATCTTTAAAAAAAGCTCGTACAAAATGGATTATTATAGGTGTTGTTATATGGTTTATTAGTACAGGTCTCAGCGGACTTTTTGGCTTCCTTCCGGTAGTTGGAAAAATTCTTCAGACGGTTATTAGTTTTGGCGGACTATTATTGGCTTGTTAGATCTGTTTCACAAGTTACAAAAATGAAAAAGCTGCTACGAATGCAAAGGCGGAAGAATTAGAGTTACGGATTGATGCAGAAAAGAATGATGCACAGAAGATTTTTGACGCCCATGTTGATGAATTGGCATTTCTTCCAGTGGATTACTGGTACCCAATGGCTACAGAATACTTGGTAAAACTCTTTCAGACGCAGCGGGCAGAGAATCTGGCTGAAGCAATCGATAAATATGAAGAATATTTTCATAGATGCAAAATCGAAGAGGCAAATGCACAGATGGTTGCACAGCAGCAGGAGCAGACGGCACATTTGGCAAGTATCAAGACCAGCAGCAAGATTTCAGCAGCTGCAAATGTAACAAATACAATTTTTAATATTTCAAGACATATCTAATAGGATAGGGTATAGAAAAGTGGTCGAAAAACTTCGACCACTTTTGTATCTTTTGTTCACTAAAACTGCAAAGATGTATTATATTATCTAAGTGCAGCAATCTCATCTTCGGAAAGGCCCGTGCATTGCACAATCTGTTCTAATGAAAAATGACAGTTTATCATATTTTGAGCAACTCTTAATATCTGTGTTTGATTTTCTTTTTTTAAATCCGCAATAACCTTTCGATTCTCTTTAATCTCATTCAAAGCTGTGTTTCGGTCTAAAATTTCAATACCTTCCAGATACACGTTTAACACCTCCCGTGGATTTTCTTCTCCATACAGTATAACATCATCTTTTAAATTTTTGAAGTAGGGGAAAAGGCGGATAATGGAATCTATTTGTGAAACTGTATCAGCGGTTAGAAAGGCAAGCCATGACTCTAATTCGTTGGAGGGGGTGGTTATTATTTTTTTTGATATATCAAGGGAAATATAGATATATTCTTGCAACATGTCCAATGGTAATCCGGAATCAAAAATCTGATGGCTACGGTGAATATAATTGTTGGGGTATTGATGAAAAATTTGTGGGCTGGATTCCATCAGAACAATGGTATAGACCTTATGTACTTTAGAATAATCAATGACATCGTCGGTTACGGTTTCTGTAGGAGAACCAGTGGCTTCGATGTATTTTGCAACCAGAGAATTATACTGATTTGAAATTAGGCTGGCTGAATAAACAGCTGAACGTGTATTGGGAAATTTCAATCCAACCATTTGCATTTCAATATTAGCAAGGCTGTAATCTTCAAGTTCAACTAAGATATCAAGATAAATATGTTTACTTTTTAGATATTGTTTAGAATTGGTTTGTGCCAATAGATTGAACTCCTTTCAAGATAGATTTTAAAATGAAAAGACTCAAACAATCATAGGCATCACCTGCCTTTTGTGGAAAAATTCGTTAATAAAGCTGCAAGTTGTGGATTGTTTTGCACGAATGTGCAGGAATATAAAAGACAAGATTTATTATAACACAGAGTGTAAGAAAAACGAAAGGAAACTATTGGCATTTATGCAAAGAAACCTTGATAAAATGTGGATATCAAGGAGGAGTTTATAATGAAAAATTTAAAATGCTGTCCAAAATGCAGTTCGCACAACGTTGCCCGGATACCGGTGATTTGTTATGTCTGTTGTGATTGTGGTTATGTGGAGAATTGGGTAGAAACCCAGGGGGAACGTGACGAGATTAAGCGAATTTTCGGGTAAAGTGTTTTTCTTTTCAGATATTTCTTTACAAATTGGTTCTTTTCCCATAGAATAAAACAATATGCACTAAAACAGATTGGAGAATAATTATGAATAACGATGTACTTGCAGTAGTAGCAGGAAAAGAAATCACAGAAGCAGATTTTGACGCATTCAAAGTAAGACTTCCACAGGAGCAGCAGGCATACCTTCAGAATCCTGAGGCAGTTGCTTATTTCAAAGAGCAGTTCGTTGCTGTTTACTTATTCGCAGAATTGGGAAAAGAAGAAAAGATAAACGAAACAAAAGAATTTAAAGAGACAGTTGCTCAGATTGAGCTGGATGTTTTAAGCCAGATGGCTATGCATAAAGTTCTCAGTGAGATTGAAGTTACAGATGAAGAAGCAAAAGCATATTATAATGCACATCAGGCAAGTTACATGAAACAGGATTCTGCTCATGCAAAACATATCCTGATGGAATCTGAAGAAGATATCAAGAAGGTTCAGGGCGAAATTGAGAATGGAACAATGACATTCGAAGAAGCCGCTGCAAAACATTCAACATGTCCATCCCGCCAGCAGGGTGGAGACCTTGGCGAATTCAGCCGTGGCCAGATGGTTCCTGAATTTGAAGAGGCTGCTTTCGCAGCAGAACCCGGAAAAATGGTAGGACCTGTAAAAACACAGTTTGGTTATCATTTAATTAAAGTTGAGAATCGTTCAAATGCAGCAGTAGCTTCATTTGAAGAAGTAAAGAACGACGTGAAGAATATCTTACTTCAGCAGAAACAGCAGGGCGTTTACACCGCTAAAGTTGCTGAGTTGAAAGCAAAGTACTGTAAATAAGATTTGAAATAAATGCAGGGGAGACACTTCGGTGCCTCTCCTGTTTTTGTATAAGAGGAAGCATTGACAATTAGTTTTATAAATTTTATGATGATAAAAAGGAGTACACAATGATTAAACCAATAATGAAAGATACTTTTTTCTTATCTCAGAAATCAGAACCTGCCACAAAGGCAGACCTTCAGACCGGCCGTGACCTGCAGGACACTCTGAAAGCCAACCGTGCCCATTGTGTGGGGATGGCTGCGAATATGATAGGTATAAAGAAGAATATTATTATAATAAAGGCTCAATCACAAATTTTGTGGGATAAAGGATTTCTGACATAAGTCTTCCTGCTGATATCAAACAGTTTAAGGAAGAAGTATTCATCATCACGATATC
>SAAB01000143.1 GCA_009929615.1 Clostridia bacterium
AGAGGCTGGGCAAAAACTAGCCAGTAAATAAAAAACACAGATAGATTCAAGCTGATTTTGATGAAATTCAGCCGAACTATCTGTGTTTTTCTTTTTATCTCTATTATCTTGGACTATTTTCTTAGCCAATTTCGTTAGATTCATGCTCATTAGGAGGAATCCTATCTCTGTTTCAACCACTTTTTGTCCTCTGACATGAACTCTGCGCACGCCAAAAACACCCTTCATCCTACCAAATACAGGTTCGACATCCACCTTGCGTTTGGCATAAATGCGGGCTCCCACTTTACTTGTCAACTCATCTTTGACAAGGTTCTTGAAATAGTTCCACGTAGGATTATACTGAATTTGTTTGAGATTTCCTTTTTCCGTCCGTGCTAATTGGTCTAATTCCTCACTAGCTTGTACTGGATCAGCTTCGTAAATCTTAATATCTCTCTCAAATCCATATTTATCCGTTCTTCGTGAATAATTCTTGAATGAATACACAACTCCATCTGGCTTTATCCACTGATCAGAATCTTCTAGATAGGTCCAGTTTTCAGGATTGGCATCACTCTTCTTATAGCTTTTCTTCTGCTCTTTCTGATATGTTCCGTAGGGAATCAGAGGTGTTTTCTCTAGGTCATCAACGATAAAGCTATAATTTTCTTCACTTCCATAACCTGCATCCGCGACAATATGTTGAAAGAGTTCTAAGGTTTGGATGGATTGAAGAAAAGGCTTGAGTGTACGAGTGTCAGTTGGATTCGGATACAATCCGTAAGCTAAGGCAAACTGGCTGTTTGTACCAAGTTGGAGGTTGTAGCCTGGTTTGAGCTGACCATTCTTCATATGATCTTCTTTCATTCTCATGAATGTTGCATCATGATCCGTTTTAGAGTAGGAGTTTCGCTCTTGTAGAATCTGTTTATCTCGTTCGTACTTCTGTTTCCGAACAAGACAATCCTCTTTCAACTTTCTCTTTAGTTTCTTAATTCTTCTTCGTTTCTGTCTGTTGGCTGAGCCACCTTTAATGACTTTAGGCTCTTGTGAGATAGCTTCTTCCACCTCATCTAGTACTTGTTCAGTTTCTTGTAGGAGTTGTTTGAGCCCCTCGCTAGTGAGGCATTCTTCCTTGGACAAGGCAGTATTTACCCCTTCTTGAACTAGCTTGTCATAAAGGGCAGAAATGTTTCCATTTAAGGCATCTTCATAGCGTTCAACGGCCTTTTTCCACGTGAAGGAATACTTATTGGCATCAGCTTCTACCTTCGTTCCGTCAATGAAGAGAGCCTCATCTTCAATCAATCCATTCTCTCTGAGGAGGAGAGTGAAGTAGATAAAGGCAGTTTTGATGAGCTGATTGGCGTGTGTGCTAGCCCGAAAGCTATTTATGGTACGATAGCAGACGTAGGTATCCTGACTCAGCCATTTCATAGGAATAACTTCTTCATTCATTTGAACGATTTTCCGACCAGAGAATACCTGACGAGCATAGGCAAACAGGGTCATTTTGAGCAACATAGCTGGATGAAATGCTGGACGACCAGTATGGGAAGTTTCTTCCAATAGAACGGATTGAGGAATAGTATCCACAAACTGACTAATGAGACGAGCCTCATGCGTTGCAGGTAAGTCCCAAGCAATATTTAATTCCAAACTAAGCTGATTTGTGTTATACTGTTTATACATTTTCATGCCTTTCTAGTTGTTTTGTGATTATTATAATTATAAAGCATGAAGTGGAAAACGAGCAACTCCTAATTGGAACTGCTCGTTTTTTTATTGTGAGAAGCTAGTTTTTGCCCAGCCTC
>SAAB01000029.1 GCA_009929615.1 Clostridia bacterium
ATATCGTGATGATGAATACTTCTTCCTTAAACTGTTTGATATCAGCAGGAAGACTTATGTCAGAAATCCTTTATCCCACAAAATTTGTGATTGAGCCAGAAGATATATGGAAAGAATATTGTGGATTTTTAGATTTATCTATAGAAGAATATATGCACATTCAATATCGCCTTATGAATGAACAGATTCAACTTTGGAGTGAATGTGCTCTGGGGCAGTGCCTGCTTAAGGGCCGTCAGATTGGTTCTATTGCCGAATTTCGTCAGGATTTCCCTTTAACCACCTATGAAACCTATGCGGATGTTCTTCTGATGAAGAAGGGTAATATGCTGCCAGAAGACCCGATTGTGTGGATTCAGACGACCTGGGAAGGTGGAAAACACCCGGTAAAACTGGCTCCTTATTCAAAAAGCATGCTTAACACCTACCGGACAAATGTTATTGCCTGCCTGATACTTGCCACAAGCACCCAGCGGAAGAAGTTTGATGTCACCACCGGAGATACGATGCTTTATGGCCTTGCACCACTGCCCTATGCTACCGGTCTCCTTCCATTACTTCTGGGTGATGAAATCCAGATAGAATTCCTGCCATCGGTTAAGACCGCTGAAAAGCTTTCTTTTTCCGAAAGAAATAAACTGGGCTTTAAACTGGGACTCTCCAAAGGAATTGACCTCTTTTTTGGTGTGGGCAGTGTAGCCTACTTTGTCAGCAAAAGCTTTTCTTCACTGAGCCAGGGCAGCAGCAATTCCCATAAGCTTTCTTTTCTCAGCTATTCACCAAAGATGCTCCTTCGCTATTTGAAGGCTAAACAAACATGTAAGAAAGAGGAACGAGAACTGAAACCAAAGGATATTTTCCGCTTAAAGGGCTTTATGTGTGCAGGCACGGATAACAGCAGCTATAAAGACGAACTGGAAGATTTCTGGGGTATTCGTCCGGTTGAAGTCTTTGCCGGAACCGAACCCGGCTGTATGGGCTGTGAGACCTGGGCCAAAAATGGTCTCTACTTTTTCCCGGATTCCTGCTTTTATGAATTTATACCGGAAGCTGAGATGAACCGCAGTTTAGAAGACTTGGATTATCAGCCAAAGACCTACCTGATGGACCAGGTTGTCCCTGGTGAATTATATGAACTGGTTATTTCTGTCTTTAAAGGCGGTGCCTTTATGCGATATCGCGTCGGCGATGTCTACCGCTGCATTGCCCTGGACAGTCCCACAGAAAGCACCCATATTCCTCGGTTTGAATATGTTGATCGTATCCCGACAGTCATTGACATTGCCGGTTTTACCCGTATTACAGAATACTCTGTCCGTCAGGTCATTCAACTGTCCGGACTCTTAATAAAAGACTGGTTTGCCTGCAAAGAATTTACTGCAGAAAAACATCCTTATATGCATATGTATGTGGAAATGGACACTTCCAGCTACTTAAGCAGTGCTGTAACTACTGAGATTCTCAAAGAACATCTCGGCGTCTATTTTAAATATCTGGATAATGATTATGATAATTTAAAGAAAATCCTGGGCATGGACCCACTGGAAATAACGATTTTGCAAAGTGGTACTTTTGATCGTTACTATGCAACCGCAGACCGGCCCCTTCGACATATTAATCCGCCGGTTTATGAAAAAATCAGCCTTTTAGAGCTGAATAAAAACCCTGACTAAATAAAGGAGGCTTGACATGCAAACTTTTGTAGTTTTTTCTTTAATTGCTTTACTGTGCTATCTGATTCTGCTTCTGGCATTTCTTGCTGCCAAAAAAAATAAAATAATTAATGCATTTATCATCCTTCTTATTGTCTTTATTATGTGGACAACAGGTTCCTTTGGCATGCGTATCGGACTTTTTCCATCGACTAGCTTCTGGTTTTATTTGTCCATTGACGGCCTGTTTCTGTTACCACCGGCATTTTTCAATTTTATTACCGTTTATATTGGTGATAACTCTACATTTTTCAAAAAATTCTGGTTTGGATGGTCACTTTTTTTTATCGCTGTTAATCACCTGACCTCGGGCTTTATTATTGCAGCGCCTCACCTGGAAACAACCGGAAACTCTTCCCGTTTTGTATACGACCTGGGTATTCCTGTTCTCATTCCGGCAATTTTTACAATACTCGTTATTGCCCATATTCTGATTCAGCTTTTTAGATTTGGTAAGTCCGATGAAATGGCAAGGAACCGGTTTCTACCTATAGGTATCGGTATTTTTGTGCTCTTCCTTGGAAATCTGGCCACTGTATTACCACTGTTCAAGGGTTTCCCTATCGATATTTTAAGCGGTGTTGTGAATGCCTTCT
This sequence comes from Clostridia bacterium, assembly GCA_009929615.1. Taxonomy (GTDB): domain Bacteria; phylum Bacillota; class Clostridia; order Lachnospirales; family Lachnospiraceae; genus Frisingicoccus. Next base: position 2,309 of record SAAB01000029.1, read on the forward strand.
TCATGTTTTATGCGCTTTACAGGCGACACCTTTTCAGGCTGACTCTGCTTGTATCCCGGAGTACCTGCTACATTATTTCAGGTATTCTGGCCATTATTTTATTCTGTAATCTAATTGACCCGATGCAATACTTTGTCACCCATAATCTGCCGCTTTTTGCAGAACATTCCGTCCTGATTATTGCAGTCACTTTCACCTTATCGACTTTGCTGTTTTACTCATTGCTGAAGCATTTTTTTGACAAAGTCTTTATCCGTGATGAAATCATCCAGGCCAACTACCTGAAGGATTTTACGACTCAGATTTCTCACACGCTGAATGTCAATGATGTCCTCCAGCTTTTGATTGAAGTCATTCAGAATACTATGGATGTCGAAAAAGTATATATCTGTGTTAAAGACTTTTCCGGTGACGGTTACCGCATTCAGGAAAGCAGCAGTCCTCTGGACGAACGAAGCATGTTTATTCGAAATGATAATCCACTGGCCATCTACCTGGAAGCAAACAAACAGTGTGTTCTCGTTCAGGATTTACGCAGAACTTCCATTTACCGCTCCATGTGGGAACTTGAAAAAAATCAGTTGGCAACGCTAGGTATCCAATGTGTTCTGCCTTTACTGGATGGTAATGACCTGGTCGGTATTGCCCTGCTTTCCAACAAGGCCCGCAACACCAAATTTTCCTATGATGATATGAACTTTCTGGATTCTCTCGCTTCCGTCAGCTCCGTTGCCGTAAAGAACTCTCGGCTTTATGAAAAAGCCTTCATGGAAGCACGCACGGACGAATTAACAGGTCTTTTAAATCGAAAATATTTTTATGAAGTTTTAGAAAAGAGCTATCAGGAAACCCTCAGCAGCCATTCCGACGGCAAAGAGCTTGCTCTGTTGATTATCAACCTGGATGATTTCAAACTTTTCAATCAGCTCTATGGAAATGTTGAAGGCGATGTAGCCCTCCAGAATGTATCCCATATTATTTCCGGCTCTGTCGGCAACCATGGACATGTTGCCCGCTACGGTGGAAAAGAATTTGCTGTCATTCTCCCGGGCTTTGATATTTTATCTGCCAATAACCTGGCGGAAACCATTCGCAGTCAGATTATGAATATGAACCGTCAGGCAACGGACTATGCCATGAAAATGCTCACAGCAAGCTGCGGTATCTGTGCCATTCCATCTGCTGCTTCAGATTTGAAACAGTTAGTCAACAATACAGATATGGCCGTATACAATGCCAAACGGCGTGGTAAAAATTGTACCGTTATATATTCTGCCGGACAACCGCCAATCATTGCTGAAAAGTCACTGGATGTCGTTGAAGGTACATTTAAGCCAAATGTTTATGATGAATATGCCGCAACCATTCATGCCTTAACAGCCGCTATTGATGTTAAAGACCATTATACCTACAGTCATTCACAAAATGTCTGCTATTACGCCACAGAGCTGGCGAGAGCCTATAACCTGAATGCGGACTGTGTTGAGATTGTCAAAGAGGCGGCACTGCTCCATGATATTGGAAAAATCGGTATTCCCGAAAGTATTCTTCAGAAGCCGTCCAAACTGACACCGGATGAATTTGAAATTATGAAAAGCCATGTGGAACAGTCAATTAATATTATCCGCCACCTGCCATCTCTGGATTATGTTATTCCTGCTGTTCTCGGCCATCACGAGCGTTATGATGGCAAGGGATATCCCCGTCAGTTAAAAGGTCAGAATATTCCTTTGCTGGCCCGTGTCCTTTGTGTAGCAGACTCCTTTGATGCCATGGTATCCAAACGGCCTTATAAAAGTGCTCTGGATATCAATTATGCCCTTTCCCAGCTTGAGGATAACAGCGGCACCCAGTTTGACCCTGAACTGGCAAAACTTTTTATCCAGCTGGTCAATACACACGTTATTACCGTTCGATAAAAAAAAAGCAGATTTCAAAAAAATGAAATCTGCTTTTTTCTTTCTATGCTTCTTTTAAAACCCATTCTCAGCAGTGATATTTCCAACTCCAGCAGCCAACACCTGTCTTTCATATTCCGCAATATTCGCCGGCGCTGCCTCCAGAGATTTAAACAACGGTGCTTTATGCCAATTTTCAGCAAAGGGCATCGGAAATGCAAACTCCTTCAAATGCTGAAGATAGTGGTCCATAAACAAGGTTCCATATTGACGGCATCTGGTGACTACATCCAAATCCAGAGTTATCGTCGCCACTGAAGCTGTTGCTCCTGCTTCCCAGATGGTATTTCCCTCTGGTCCAACAACCATGGAATTTCCATACATGTGATTGCCGCCATACATCCCTACCGCATTGGTCGACACAAAATAGGCCTGATTCTCCAAGGCCCTTGCAAAATGCAGCGGCTTATTAATTTTAAAAAGTTCATCCGGGTCCATCGTCAGTTTGACCAGCACTTCCGCACCCATAAGTGCTTCATTTCTGGATATCTCCGGGAAATTCATATCATAACAAATCTGAACGCCTATCTTCGTTTCCTTTTCAGGAATATCAAATACAACGTATTCTTTTCCCGGCATAGTCCGCCGCTCCACAGGGCGCCAAGGAGCCATTTTCCGGTAAACATTAAGAAGTTCTCCCTCCGGATTAAAGATTGGTGCACTGTTATACACTATACCCTCCGGCAATTCATCGGATTTTTCACTAATCGTCCCCGGTATCAGATAAATATGATGTTTTTTAGCAATAGCAGAAAAAATTTCGGTCATTGGTCCGGGAATTGTTTCCGGACGTCCTCCGGCAATCCCTTCCACGCCAACGATTAACTCCGGCTTATGATAGCCACGCATCATTGCGTCAATACTTTCTTCAATATGTGTCAGGTTCTCTTCAACCTCTCTGCTCACTGGCATCTGAATAATACCAACATTTAAAAATCTTCCCATGGTGTCTGCTTCCCAGTCCTTTTCTTTATCCTAAAATTTTCATTGTTCCTTCTTTGCGTATTGATAAACCCCAGCATGTTCCCGGTCCAAAGACCGCCTCTATCCTTCGCTGATAGTCAGCAACCCGGCTCATTTTAACAAAAGCCTCTATCGTTCCGGCAAATCCACCGCCATGAACTCTGCTGACGCCATCTTCCCCGAGAATCTTCTCACTAAGGGCCAGTGCCAGCGACAGGTTCTGACTGTCGATATTTCGTGTTCGATAAACGTTTTGCAAATATTTAAACGAGGAATCCCCCGAAGCCCTGACGACTTTAAGAAAAGCCTGCATATCCCCCCGGTTCAGGGCTTCTGCTTCTTCTGTAACCCGGTGCTCTTCTTCAAAAAAATGCATCGCTCTTAAAACCGCCCGGTCACCTGTCTGCTCTCTCACGTCTCTTAAGCATTCATAAAAATCGGCCTCTTTAACCTCGCGCAGTACGGTTTTGCCAAAATATTCTGCCACCTTTTTCATCTCTGCGGGAATGGCTTCATAATCTGCCGTCAGATTCTTATGGGTTCCCTTTGTATCCGTAATACATAACTGATACTCTCCAAAATCGCCCTCTATTTCCGTTACCTGTGGATTATCCGGATTTTCAAAATCAATATGAATGAGTCCGCCCCAGGCACAGGCCATCTGATCCATAAGTCCACATGGCTTTTCAAAATAGATATTCTCACTATACTGTCCGGCAAGAGCCAGTACTTCTTTTGGAATCCTGCCATCATTAAATAACCCCGAAATCACGGTTCCGATAAGCACTTCAAATGCGGCCGACGAAGAAAGTCCCATTCCTTCAGGTACCTGACTGAATACACAGATATTAAACCCCTTCAGAATATATCCCCGTTCCACCAGGTATGCAGCAACACCCCGAACAAGAGCGGTTGTACTTCCCGCCTCACCCTCCTGTTTATCCAAAGTGTCCAGCGGAATCTCTATTTTTCCGTAGCCCTCGGACCAAAGGTTGATGACTGCTTCCTCATTATATCCGGCAATCCCTGTCATATCTAGATTAACTGCCGCTGCCAGCACTTTTCCGTGCTGATGGTCTGTGTGATTTCCTCCGATTTCACAACGTCCCGGCGTGCTGTATATCTCCACATCCCCTTCGCCAAAGACAGCTTCATATCTACGGGTCTTTTCTGATACAGTTGTTTCATTTAATAAATCTCTGGTATTTATCATTTTTCCTTCGCTTTCAAAAATTTTGACCGGTTAATAAAAGTATAGATTTTAAAGATGAAAAGGTCAAGAATATTTGCTATAATAACCATATTATCCAAATACATAAAGGAGCTGAAATTTATGAAAAATCAATTAAACGAATTATATAACTCCATGGTCTGCTATTACAGTGGTGACCCAAAACGAATCCAGCATTTTATTAAAGTCCACAGCTTTGCCCGCCTTATCGGCGAGATGGAAGAACTTGATTCCGATACCTTAACTACCCTTGAAGCTGCTGCCTATGTCCATGATATCGGTATCAAACCCGCCGAATTAAAATACGGCAGTTCAAACGGAAAACTTCAGGAACAGGAAGGTCCTTCTGCCGCCAGGCACATGCTCAGCCACTTGAATTTTTCGGCCGAAAAGATTGACCGTATCTGTTATCTTGTCGGTCATCATCATACCTACACGAATATTGATGGTCTTGATTATCAGATTCTTGTCGAAGCTGATTTTCTTGTGAACCTTTTTGAGGACGGCGAATCAAAAGAGACTGCCGAAAGGGTTCTAAATAAGATATTTAAAACCTCCTTCGGCAGTCACCTGTGTAAAACTATGTTTAATCTTTAGCCTTTAACAAAACGGCTTAAAAATTCTTTTGTCTGAGGATTCTGGGAGTTGCCAAAAATCTGTTTTGGCTCTCCTTCTTCAACAATAACACCATTAGCCATATAAACCACATGATTGGAAACATCCCTAGCAAAGGCCATCTCATGGGTTACAATCATCATTGTTAAACCTTCTTCTGCCAGCTTTCGCATAACTGCAAGAACCTCTCCTACCATCTGAGGGTCCAGTGCAGATGTCGGTTCATCAAAAAGCAGTACTTCCGGCTCCATGGCAAGGGCTCTTGCAATAGCCACACGCTGCTTCTGACCACCTGAAAGCTGACGGGGTTTCGCATTAATATAAGGTGCCATGCCTACCTTCTCAAGGTAATACATCGCATTTTTCTTTGCTGTCTCTTTATCTTTCTTTAAGACCTTCATCTGTCCAACCATACAATTCTTTAAAACGGTCATATTATTAAACAGATTAAAGCTCTGAAATACCATCCCTACTTTTGCCCGGTAAGAAGCTTCATTCATACGATCTTCCATCAAATTCCGTCCATGATAGACAATATCTCCCGCTGTCGGCTCTTCCAAAAAGTTTATACAACGAAGCAGTGTGGATTTTCCCGAACCGGAAGCACCGATAATACAGGTGACATCCCCCGGGCATACAGAAAAATCGATATCCCGAAGAACCACATTCTTGCCAAAAGTCTTACTCAAATGGCGGATTTCTAAAATTTTCTCTGCCATAATCAGTCTTCCTCCTCTTTCGTTCCAGACGGATACTTGTACATACCGCTTGTATGCTTTAATGTATCTGTTGTTGCCAGGTCAAAATTATCCGGTCCGTCCAGTTTTCCTTCCCACCAGCGAAGAATCCGTGAACAGGTAAATGTCAAAATAAAATAAATAACCATTGCTATTGTAAAGGATTCAAAATAAAGATACTTGGCACCTGCCACACCATTGGTCGTATAGAAAAGTTCTACCGTTCCGATAATTGAAAGAACACAGGTATCTTTAATATTGATAATCAGGTTATTACCTATCTGAGGCATAATATTTCTCAATGCCTGGGGCATGATAACATTCACCATTGTCTGGAAATGATTCATACCAATAGCCTTTGCTCCCTCTGTCTGTCCCGGATCAATGGATAAAATACCGCCTCGAACCGTTTCAGCCATATAGGCACCTGTATTAATCGATACTATAAAAAAGGCTGCAAACCACATGGACATATTAATATGAAAAACCGCTGCAGAACCAAAATAAATGAACATTGCCTGGGCCATCATAGGTGTTCCACGGAATATCTCCACATAAGCTGCTAAAACAAAGTGTATAATTTTAAGGATGATACGTTTTACAATATTATCGCTCTTAGAAACAGGAATGGTCTGAACAATACCTACAGCGAAACCGATAACACATCCGATAAAAGTGCCGACCAGTGCAATAGCCATGGTGACACCGGCTCCCCGTAGGAAAGACATGGAATATCCGTCCAATAACATAAGGACTCTTCCCCAAAAAGTTGTTGGCATCCTTCTCTCTCCTTTCGTAAATCCGTCAATAACGACGATAAAGCACGGGGACGATAACCGCCTCCGTGCCCATTAAGTGTCTTATTTTCTTATTCAGAAAGCGGCTGAACAGAAATAGCTTCTTCCATCATCTTATCAAAATCTTCTGGTGTAAGCTCTTTCAATACTTCATTAATCTGAGCTGTTAATTCACTGCCCTTCTGAACAGAAATTCCGATATTGATTTCTTCTTCAGATACTTCAAAGTCATCTTCTGTACCAGAGAAATCAAGTAACTTTAAGTCTGGGTAAGCAACGGTTGCTGCCATCGCTGTCGGCATATCTGTTACAACTGCATCACATTTGCCGGATTCCAGAGCAACCAACATTGCCGGTGCGGATTCCTGAGCTGGTAAAATGTTGGCACTTGGAATCTGTGGCAAACATGCATCATACCATACTGTATTCTGCTGGGAAGTACATGTTGCTCCTTCTAAATCTCCAACACCTTTAGCTTCTGCGTATTTACCATCACCTTTTACAAGAGTAACGATCGATGCATAATAGTAAGGTGTCGTGAAATCAACGATTTCCTGACGGTCTGCTGTAATGGACTGTCCTGCAATAACACAATCAACCGTTCCGGACTGTACAGCCAGTACAAGGGAATCCCAGTCAAGCTTAACAATCTCTAATTCACGTCCTAATTTCTCAGCAACGTATTTCGCCATCATGATATCGTAGCCATAGGCATAATCTGAACTTCCGGAAATCTGTACAGCACCGTTAGCATCTGTTGGCTGAGTCCAGTTATATGGTGCATAGCTACATTCCATAGCTACCTTTAATGTTCCACCTGTAGAAGCTCCCGCTTCTGTTGTCTCTGCTTTTGTCTCTGTTGTTTTTGAACCACAACCTGTCAAAATGCCGCATACCATCACACCGGCCATCGCTATGGCCACAAGTTTCTTCCAATAATTTTTCATATTCCATCCCTCTTTACTCATATTTTTTCGATAGTGAAAAAACAGTCGCAAAGGTAGCTTCTGTGCACCTTTGCGACCTTCCTAGACCGTTTTAATTATAAGTGTATTTGGATTTAAAGTCAATATATTATTCATAATTCAGCTTGTTTTTCCAGCTTTTTCCTCGGGTGTCATATATCTCTCCACAAATTCCTTTACTTTTTTCTTATATATATCCGGTGCAACCCAAGAGGACAGCCCATGTTCAGCCCCTTGAATCACCAGTTTTTCCTTCGGACATTTTGCTGCATCATATATTTTATTTACCATATATGTAGGCACAAAATGGTCGTCACTGCCATGAATAAATAATGTCGGTGTCACCGATTTTGCGACCTGTTTTAACGCAGAACCATCCGTCAGTAAACTGTATCCTGCCCGCATTTTTGTCACCATACTCGCTAAATATAAAAATGGAAACTTCGGCAGTTTAAATAGATTCTTTAAGTTAAATGTAAATTCTTCATCAATCGATGTGTATCCACAATCTTCAATAATAATCTCGACATTTTTCGGGAGTTTTTCCCCGGATGCCATCATAACGGTTGCGCCACCCATAGAAATGCCATAAAGTGCCATCGGTGGATGATGATATACTTTATTCAAATATGCAACCCAGCGTAGAACATCCTTCCGGTCATGCCATCCCATTCCATAGTACTTCCCTTCACTCTCCCCATGTCCTCTTGCATCGGGAAGAAGTACATTAAAGCCCATATCATAAAAGGCCTCACCAAGACAGGACATCGATTTAGCGCAGGACATATAGCCATGACACAGAATCAGCCATCTGCGAGTACCCGGATGTTCAACCGCATAGGCATGGAGCTTTAATCCATCCCTAGACTTAATATATACATTCTTCGGCTGACTGCTTTCTATCCATGAAAAATCTGTTTCGAAAGGAAGCTTTTCACCACCGTCCTCCGACTCGGGAATCGACAGTTTGCCATGGGGATTCAATGCAAGATCGTAGAAAAAATTCCCTATCCATATACCTATTCCCGCAAATATAGCAACCAATATTCCTATTATAATCATAAAATCGCTCCCATCCTGTGTGCTTTGTATTTCAGTATATCACTTTTTTTCAATTTTATAAATAATCAATAAATCATCCCTGTCAGTACAAAACTTGCTCCAATGCCTGCGACGGCAGCCGTCAATGCTCCTGCCAGCGTCCACCGTGTTTTTGTAATTTTTTGGGACATATAATAAATAGACATCGTATAAATACAGCTCTCTGTACAGCTAAGTACCAATGCCGAAAGCCATCCGTTTCTGGAATCCACCCCATACTGGGTAAAGATATCCAGCATCAGTCCCGTGGCTGCTGTCGATGAAAACAATTTAATAAACATAAGGGAAAGCACCTCCGGTGCCATGGCCAGCTTTTCCAGAACAGGTGCACAAATCTTTCCCAAATATCCAAAGACATCCGCCGCCCTTAAAACACCTACGGCTGTAAGCAGGCCAATGAGCGTTGGAATAATCCCCGCCACCGTTTTCAACCCGTCTTTAACACCTTCTATAAAAATATCAAAAATATTTAACCTCATGGTCAGTCCAAGGCATACTATATACAGAATGAGCACCGGAATAATACAATTTGACAAAAAGAGAATTAAATTCACAGCCGCCTCCCCATCGCTTTAACAAACAGAATACCTGCTGCCGTGGAAAATGCCGTTGCTAAAATGCCTGGCAGTACAATTCCTGTCGGGATGGCCGCTCCAAACTGACTTCGATAAGCAATCACAGTCATTGGGATTAATTGAAGAGAGGATACATTAATGACCAGGAAGGTACACATCTCCTGACTGGCTGTCCCTGCCCCCCGGGCTAAAGGATGTCTGGAACCACGACGTTCCTCTTCCAGATTTTCCAATGCTTCCATAGCCGACAATCCGGCAGGCGTCGCCGCCCAGCCTAAGCCCAAAATATTCGCAGCAAAATTCAAGGATATGTACTTTTCAGCCGGATGATTTTCTGGAATATCCGGAAAAAGAAAATGAATAAGCCCTTCCATTCTCCGCGTCAGAATATCGAGAAGCCCCTCGGCTTCTGCAAGATGCATCATTCCACTCCACATGGCCACAACACCCGCCATGCCAATACCATAACTCACACCGCTTTTAGCTGACTCAATAAGTGCTGTCGACACTTCTGCTGCCTTTCCTGTAACCAGCCCGACCGCAATACCTATGAGCAGCATCCACCCCCATATTTTATTCAAAGACCTGCTCCTCTAACTGGAATTATTTTCATATATATGGAAAATTTTTGAAAAATATTCGAAAAAATATATTGACAAAAACATTTCGTACTGCTATGATGTGATTTATTAAATGATATAGAAGTCAACGATGACTGTCAAACACTTGGGTGTTTTGGCAGTTTTTTTCATTTTATTGGCAAATAAACTAGCTCTGGGAAGGAAGGCGCTCTGATGAAAAGTACAGGTATCGTAAGAAAATTAGACGAATTAGGTCGTATTACCCTGCCAATCGAACTCAGACGGAATCTGAATATTGGTGAACGGGATCCATTGGAAATCTTTGTGGATGATGAAAAAATTATTTTGAAAAAATATGAACCAAGTGATATTTTCACTGGTGATATGAATGATTTGATTGACTATCATGATAAGAAAGTTTCAAGACGTTCTATTATTGAAATGGCCAAAATGGCAGGACTTACTGTTCAAGAGTAAGCATTGCCTTTTCATATTATTGTTGGTGGCGGCGAGGACTCCCCCGGTCCTTCGTCACCATTCCCCCCAAAAACTTATTGATTCTATTGAATTAAATACTGGTAGACCTCTCTTTTGGTCATCCCCCTGTCAGAAGCAACGGATTTCATTGCTTCTTTTTTTGTCTGCCCCTTTGACAGATAAATCTCCATATGTTCTTCAATGGACATGGTATCCCAGGCCGCCTGACGTTCCTTCTCTAAGACTTTTGCATCCGCACCTTCAAGAACAAGTACATATTCTCCTCTGGCATCATTGGTCTCATACCATGCAATTGCTTCATCCAACGTTGTCAGCCAGTTTTTCTCATATCTTTTCGTCAGCTCTTTGCATATATTCAGCCGACGGTTTCCTGCATGCTCCCTGAGAACCTTTAAGGTTTTAATCAAACGGTGGGGCGCTTCATAAAATATCGTCGTCCGTGTCTCCGTTTTCAATCTTTCCAGAACTGCTTCCCGCTCTTTTTTATCCGTTGGAAGGAAGGCTTCAAAACAAAAACGTCTTGTAGAAAGACCAGATATGGTCAATGCCGTGATACAGGCTGCCGGTCCCGGAAGCGAAGTCACCTCGACACCTGCCTCCTGACAGAACTTTACCAATTCTTCTCCCGGGTCAGAAATCCCCGGTGTTCCCGCATCAGTCACCAATGCAATATTCTTTCCGGCCTGTAATTCTGCAACCAGAATATGGGCTTTTTCGATTTTATTGAACTCGTGATAACTGGTCATCGGCGTTTTTATATCAAAATGATTCAACAGTTTTATGGTGTGACGGGTATCTTCTGCCGCAATAACATCCACTGTTTTCAATGTATCAAGTACTCTCAGTGTAATGTCATCCAGATTTCCAATCGGTGTTGCACATAAATATAATTTACCAGACATAACTGCCCTCCTTAATATCCATATATATCATAGATAACATCATTATAAACTCCGGGTTCCTTATATACAATCAATGGCTCCTCCACCTTAATCCTGGATTTTCCACCACGAACAGCCTCAATCATCACCATATTTGGCTCTTTGTCCACAAATGGGTATACCAGTTTCATCCGTTTGGGTTCCAGTTTATAGGCTGTCAGTGTCTGAAATATCTCCACCAGCCGAAAAGGTCTGTGAATCAGATAAAAACGTCCACCGGGCCGCAGTAAACGGCTGGTTTCCCTGACCAGGTCCTCCAGAGAACACAAAATCTCATGACGGGCAATAGCCTTTGGCCCTTCCGGATTCTGAATACCGTGGGAATTTGTCATATAGGGAGGATTTGAAGTGATGACATCAAAAGAAGCCAATGGAAATAATTCAGATGCCGCTTTAATATCGCCATCAACAATATCTACCCGAGCTTCTAAATGATTATAGGCCACACTTCTCCGGGCCATATCCGCACTCTCAGCCTGAATCTCCAGCCCCGTAAAATGTTTCCCCGGTGTCTTCGCTTCTAAAAGTATGGGAATAATGCCCGTACCTGTACCCATATCCAAAACCGTTTCCCCCGGTTTTACCTGAGCAAATCCAGACAAAAGAACCGCGTCCATGCCAAAACAAAATTTTTTAGGATTTTGAATAATCTTATAACCGTTTCGCTCCAGATCATCCAATCGTTCATCTTCTTTTAATTCAATCATTCCATCAACATCCTCAAATATCGTTGAAAAGGACACCCCGTCATTCATGGGATGCCCTAATTGTTACATCTGTTTCACTATAGTGTAGAACCGCTGTCCTTTTTCTCCATAGCTTCCAATTGTTTTAATTCCGCATCATTAATATTTATACGTTCTTTCTTACGCTTTGGCCGGAACTTTAACTGAGCTACCGGATATTCCTTAATCTCTTTCTCGTCATTCTCATTCGTAACGACAATCTTGACCAGCTGACGCAGAACACTGACACTTGATACTTCCCCTTTAAAACCATCAAAAGTCGTAACGCGGTCGCCTATAAAAGGAAGTTTGTTATTCAGATATTCATAGGTTTCTTCTTCATTCTTCAGACAACACATAAGACGTCCGCAGACCCCTGAAATCTTTGTCGGATTCAATGACAGGTTCTGCTCTTTTGCCATCTTGATAGATACCGGTGCAAACTCAGATAAATGGGTATGGCAGCACAGGCTGCGTCCACAAATACCAATACCACCAAGAATCTTTGTCTCATCACGGACACCAATCTGACGAAGTTCAATACGGGTTTTGAAAACAGAAGCCAAATCCTTTACCAGTTCACGGAAATCAATACGACCGTCTGCTGTAAAATAAAAAAGGACTTTATTATTATCAAAGGTATACTCTGCATCAATAAGCTTCATCTCCAACTTGTGTTTAGCGATTTTCTCTAAGCAGATATTGAAAGCAGATTTCTCTTTTTCCTTATTCTTACGTTCAATCTCATCATCATCCGGTGTTGCCACACGGATAACTGCTTTCAAAGGCTGCACAACCTTATTGTCTTCAACTTCTCTCGGACCGCTTAAAACCAATCCGTATTCAATACCTCGGGCTGTCTCCACAATAACATGCTGTCCTACTTCTATATCAAAATCCAGCGGGTCGAAATAGTATATCTTCCCAGCCTGACGAAATCTCACACCAATTACTTTTATCATTCCTCTAATTCTCCTTCATTACGAGCATCAGCATCTCCATGGCCACATCAAAATTCACATTAGCCGCCAGACGAATCTTCGCTTTTTCCAAAGACTGAATAATCTCATTCAATCCTTCATAAGAAGACCTGTTTGCCTGATCCATAAGAAAACGATACTCATCTTTATATACAATGCTGTTCGCATCTTTTGTCACTTTCAAAACAAGTACATCCCGGTACCAGACCATCATCATATCGATAACGTCATTAATATCGGTTTTATAGGTACTGAGCCGTTTCACCGCCTCAACCACTTCATAAACATCCATATCATGAATATTCTTTACAATATTCAAAACCTGATACTGAAGATCATTAAAATCCTCTGAAGAAGCCATACTCACTGCTTTTCCCACAACTCCCTGGGAAAATGCCGCACAAATTCGTGCTTTATAATCCGGCACACCATATTCCTTCTCCAAAAATTCTACAATCTTATAATTATCCACCGGTTTCAGATGGAAAGCAATACATCTGGAAAGAATCGTTGGCAGTAATGATTCCAGATTATTTGTTAATAGCATAATAATGCCATATGCCGGCGGCTCCTCAATGGTCTTTAACAGAGCATTCTGAGCCTGCTCATTCATCTTCTCTGCTTCATCTACAATATATATCTTATACTTACTGCTGTAAGGTTTAATCGCCATATCCCCATTAATCTGTGTACGCACATCATCAACGCTGATTGTTGCCGGTTTCTCATGGGTAATCCACTTCACATCGGGCTGATTCCCTGTATCCATCTGGTGGCAGGAGCGACACATATTACAAGAATCGCCATATCCGGCCTCACACTCTAAGGCTTTTGCAAAGGCCTTGGCCAGTACATTTTTTCCACTGCCATTCGGACCTTCAAAAATATAAGCATGGGAAATCTTTTTGCTTTTCAGCGCAATAGACATATGCTGAATAATCTGCTCGTGACCTACAATATCTTTAAAGTTTGACATAACGTGTCACCTCCCTGGTTCCTTATTTCTAACTTTCCTTTAGGGACAGTATACCACATTCTAACGCATTTCCACAATATCTGTATATATCTCATTCAAACATCTTTCCATATCGACATTTTCATAAATTCGGTGTATTTCGCAGTTTTCTAATTTTTCCCAAGAAAAATCTTCGCTGTCCGTAAGGAACCGACGGCATAATTCTGCATACCTTGGTGTTTCCTGCTGCCGTTCCCGCTCCAGTGCCCGAGAGAGACGAAGACCATCTTCAACATTAATATAAATAGGTACAATATTCTCTCCACCAAAAAAGTTTCGGATTTGCCAGTAAGATTCCAGTGTACCGATAATAATCAAATCCTGATTCTGTGAAAAATCAATCTGCCCGTCATCCACCATAAAATAACTCCACAGACCATGAACCGTATGATAATCCCGGCACTCAATCACCTTTCCCCTGCTTCGGAAATCTTCAAGGGCTTCCCTGCTCACAAAATGATACTCCACACCATCCTTCTCGCCTTCCCGCATCGGCCGGGTTGTATAGGAAACCACTGTTTTTAATCCAAGCCGTTCCTCCTGAACGAGACGTTTAAATATAGTATCCTTTCCAGATGCACTTTTCCCCATAATACAAAATAATTTTGACATTTATCCACAATCCTTTTTATTTCATTTCTGACAGAACACTAATGCTTTCTGTTTCTTTATCATATCCGCCATGAATCTCCATGCCCTGAGCCAGATACTGCTCCATCTTTTCAATGTGCTTCACATGTATCACTTCTCCGGGTATAAGCATCGGTATGCCTGGTGGATACAAATAAATATACTCACCTACAACTCTCCCACCACTTTCAACCAGCGGAATATTCTCTTTTAACTGATTCACAGCCTCAGCTAAATTCATAGCCTGTTCCGGTACTAAGAAGGTCTTTATCTTTTTTCCTTCTTCTTCCTCCGGTGCATCTTCTTTATCCATGGCTATCAATGCCCCAGCCATCGCATCCATCTCATAGAACCAGTCCATTTCGTCTAAAGCACTTTCCAGTTGTTTCAAACCTTCCGGGCTGTCTCCCACCGTGGTCATTGCCAGAACATATTTTGAAGACACCATCTCCATCTGAAGATGGTAAGTATCCCTGAGTTCATCATATAACTGCCGCCCGGTCAATTTAGGTAAAGGTGTAGAAATCACAAGTTTTCCCCAGTCAAAAAGCTCATCCGGAGTATACAGCTGAATATATTTAAGTTCTTCTAATTTTTTCCGAAGAGCCATTACTCTTTCCTCATAAATCCGAAATGCTTCTGCGCTCTCCTGCTCAAGCCATTCCAGACACTGACTAATAGAAGCCATCAAAACATAGGAGGGACTGGATGTCTGGTATGTCCCTAGCATTCTCCGAACCCGCTCTTTAGATATGATACTTCCGTTAAGGTGTATCAGGGCTGTCTGCGTCAAAGCCGGCAAGGTTTTATGCAGACTCTGTATGACCACATCTGCCCCCTGGGCAACACTGTCCGGGAGCTGGCACCATCTAAGATGGGCACCGTGGGCTTCATCTACAATACAGGGAATCCCCCTTTGATGAGCCGCTTCGCAAATACCTTTAACATCCGAAAAAATACCTTCATAGGTTGGCGACGTAAAAATAACCGCCCGTATATCCGAATTCTTTTCCAATACTTTCTCAACCATCTCCCGGGTTATTCCGTAATAGATACCCAGTTCCTCATTGAGTTCCGGCCAAAGAAATACAGGTTTCAATCCATTTAATTCCAAAGCATGGTAGACACTTGTATGACAGTTTCGGACAACCAGTACCCGGTCTCCACGACGGGTCACTCCGGCAACTCCGGCTAAAACACCTCCGGTACTGCCGTTCACCATAAGGTGTGTTTCCTCCGACTGGTAAAGTCTGGCTGCCCTTTCTTCTTCCACCTTTAAGATACCCGCTGCTTCATGTAGATTATCGAACCCATCAATTTCCGTTAAATCAAACCGATAGGGGTCTTCCATAGACATTATCTGCCTTTTATGTCCCGGCATATGAAATGGATAAGCCTTTCCCTGGCTGTATTCGATTAATTTCTTATATAACTTCTCTGAATTATTCATATTTTTTTATTATACTCCGTGCCACAGCCAAACCATTCGCTGAAGCCTGCTGCAGCCCTCGTGTTACGGATGCTCCGTCACCCATGGCCCTTAAGCCCTGAATATTTGTTTCGAAATCTTCATTTACAAGAACCTTATTGGAATAGAATTTCACTTCCACACCATAGAGCAACGTTTCCTCACTGGCAATTCCCGGTGTAACCTTATCCAAGGCTTCTATCATTTCTACAATATCCACCATAATACGATGTGGAAATACCAGCGATAAATCTCCCGGCACTGCATCCTTTAATGTGGCTGTGATATTATTTCGAATCATACGTTCCCGGGTTGTCCGACGGCCTCTTCTGAAATCACCATACCGTTGAACCAGAATTCTGCCATCACAAAGCATATTCCCCAGCTGTGCAATATGTTTTCCATATTCTATCGGCGACTTAAAGGGAGAGGTGAAATTTTTCGAAACCAAAATGGCAAAGTTGGTATTCTTTGTCTTTAAATCCTTAGACTTATAGGCATGTCCGTTGACAACGGCCAGCCCCTCATCATAATACTCCGTTGCCACTTCTCCCGATGGATTGGTACAGAAAACCCGGACTTTATCATCAAAGGTTGGAGTGTAATAGACCAGTTTCGCCTCGTAAAGCTTCTCATTCAATTCTTTCATTATTTCATCCCGGACTTCTACCCGGACACCGACATCGACCGTGCCTACCCGTGTTTCTATATGATGACTGCTGCAGACATGAGAAAACCATTCAGAGCCCTCTCTTCCTATCCCTGCAACAATCTCATCCCCATAAAAACGTTCGTCCTTATCCGTAACAACCCCAATGGCTCTGTTATCCTCCATAAGAATATCCTGAACCATGGTCATAAACTGTATTTCAACCCCAGCGGCCATCAGATGCTCCTGTAGCCGGGTATAAATCTTATACCCCTCTTCTGTTCCCAGATGGCGAATCGGACATTCGATTAATTTCAAATTCGCCCGAATGGCTTTTGTTCGTATCTTTTCAATGGATTCATAATCATCCAGTCCGTAAACCTTCTTATCGGCTCCGAAATCCAGATAAATCTGGTCTGCCTCATTCAAAAGCTCTATTGTTCTTTCATAACCCAGAATTTCCGGAAGATTACCGCCAACATCCGGAGATAATGACAATTTCCCATCGGAAAATGCGCCTGCACCAGCAAAGCCTGTCGTAATAGAACAAGGCTTACATCCAACGCACTGCCGTGTTGTCCGCTTTGGACAATGGCGGTTTTCAATAGCCCGGCCTTTTTCAATCATCAAAATCTTCCTATCCGGATGATTTTTTATCAACTCGTATGCACAAAAGATACCGGACGGACCGGCACCTATAATAATCACATCATATCTCATATTTAACACCTCTCAACGCCTGTTTGGCGAGGATTTTTCATAAACACAGTAATCATATCATATAACTTTTTCTTTTGCAACGAAGGGCCTGACCGCTCTTGTTTTCCTTCATTTGATATGTTATGATAGTTTGATTATTATAATAACACTAAGGTTAAAGGGGACTTAAAAATGGCTTCATCTACATCGAATAAACTGGGTACTGAAAAGATTGGAAAACTGCTTTTTCAACTGGCACTTCCGGCAATCACAGCCCAGCTTATTAATATGCTTTATAATATTGTTGACCGAATTTATATCGGCCATATTGAAGGAATTGGTTCACTGGCTTTAACCGGTGTCGGTGTCTGCTTCCCCATTATCATATTAATCAGTGCTTTTAGCAGCCTTATCGGCATGGGCGGTGCTCCGCAGGCATCCATACGCATGGGCGAACAAAACACAAAAGAGGCTGAGCACATCCTTGGCAACTGTTTTGCTATTCTCATCCTGCTTGCCGCTGCACTGACTGCCATCTTCTTAATCTGGGGTGAACCACTGCTTCAGCTTTTCGGTGCCAGCAGTGATACCCTGCCCTATGCTCTGAGCTATTTAAATATCTACGTTATCGGAACCTTGTTTGTTATGATTTCTCTGGGATTGAACTCCTTTATTTCCGCCCAGGGCTTTGCAAAGATAAGCATGTTTACCGTTATTATCGGTGCTGTCCTCAATATTATCCTGGACCCTGTCCTGATTTTTGTATTTCATATGGGCGTACGGGGTGCCGCGCTGGCAACTATTATTTCCCAGTGTGTCTCCGCCATCTGGGTTCTTCGCTTTCTGACCGGAAAGAAAACAACCTTAAAAATCCGCTTCTCAAATATGAAACTCTCGGGAAAGATTCTTGTTCCTGTAATTGCCCTTGGTATGTCACCGTTTATTATGCAGAGTACCGAAAGTCTGCTGAGCATCTGCTTTAACACCTCTCTGCAGAAATATGGTGGAGATTTGGCTGTTGGCTCCATGACTATTTTATCAAGTATTATGCAGACGCTTTCCCTGCCTCTGTCCGGTCTGACCCAGGGTGCCCAGCCGATTATCAGTTATAATTTCGGTGCCGGTAATAAAGACCGTGTAACCCACACCTTCCGCCTGTTATTCATTTCAGCAGTAACCTTTTCGACCCTTTACTGGTTACTGAATATGATTGCACCGGACCTCCTGGTTGGCATATTTGCCAGTGAGCCCGAACTTAAAGAAATGGCTTCCTGGGCACTTCGTATCTATCTGGCTTCAGGATTTATGATGGGTATTCAACTTGCATGTCAGCAGACTTTTGTCGCCATTGGACAGGCGAAGATTTCCCTCTTCCTTGCCCTGCTTCGTAAAATTATTCTGCTGATACCGCTGATTTATATTCTACCGAATTTCTTTGCAAATAAAGTATTTGCTGTTTTTCTGGCCGAGCCAATTTCTGATTTTCTGGCTGCATCAACCACCTTTACCCTTTTCCGGAGAAGGTTTAACAAAGTATTAAATGAACGAACGCACTTTATAGAAACCAATCAATGCTAGAATATATAGACCGCTGCTCGAGAGCAGCGGTCTTTTTTCATACTTGACAACTGGCTTTTATAAGTATATTATCATAATTGAGAATATTATTAAATTTGATATTAAAGGAGATGATTTTATCAACTCGGATTTTACTAAGATAATTATGAACCCCATCCGCCAGAGAATCATTCAATACTTGATTATCCATGGCCAGGGAACTACCGGGGAAATGAAGGCAGAATTGACAGATATTCCACCTGCCAGTCTTTACCGCCATGTTAAGGCCCTGTTCGAAAACAACTGTATTGAAGTTGCAGAAGAACGAAAGGTCCGCGGTACTGTGGAAAAGACTTACCGTCTTGTCCAAAATCCTATTGGCGAAGTGACTTCTCAGGATATTTCAATACTTTTTCAAACCGGACTGATGTCTTTGATGGCAACGTTTCAGGCCTATTTTTCCAATCCGGATGCTGACCCTCAAAAGGATTTACTCAGCCTTTCAACCTCGACACTGCTGCTCACTGATGAAGAATTTATGGATATGATGCAAAAAATCGGATCCATTTTCAATGAAGTTATTTATAATAAAGCGGGCGAGGGACGAAAAGAAAGGCGTATTACCTTCATCTCTTCCCCATGTGAAAAGGAGGAATAACCATGCTCAGTATTAAAAATCTAACGAAAACCTATAAAGGTGGTAAAACTGCGGTTTCTCATCTAAATCTGGAAGTGGAAGCCGGTGATATCTACGGATTTATCGGGCATAACGGAGCCGGTAAGACGACCACCATTAAGGCCGTTGTCGGCATTATCGATTTTGAAGAAGGCGATGTCCATATTGATGGTATTTCCATTAAAGATGACCCGCTTCTGTGCAAATCAAAACTGGCTTACATTCCTGATAATCCTGATTTATACGAATACTTAACCGGCATCCAGTACCTTAATTTTATGGCAGATATTTTTCACATTTCAAAAGCCGACCGGGAAGAGCGTATTAAAAATCACTGTGAGGCCTTTGAACTCACCAGTTCTCTGGGTGATTTGATTTCATCCTACTCTCACGGTATGAAACAGAAGCTGGCTATTATTGGGGCACTTATTCACAAACCTGACCTCCTGATACTTGATGAACCCTTTGTCGGACTGGACCCGAAGGCTGCTCTCACCCTTAAAAATATCATGCATGAAATGTGCGATGAGGGAAAAGCCATTTTCTTCTCAACCCACGTACTTGATGTGGCCGAAAAACTTTGTAATAAAGTTGCTATTATAAAAAATGGCCAGCTCATTGCTTCCGGAAATATAAACGAACTGACCAAAGGTGAATCCCTCGAATCCGTATTTATGGAGGTGGTCTCTAATGTTGAAACAAATTAAACAACTGACAACCTTACAACTCTGTAATTTATTCGGTTTAAATGAAATCCGCCACACCCGTGACAAAGGCAAAAAAGAACGTTATACACTCATGACTCTGGTCTGGTTACTGCTGATTGCTATGCTTGTTTTCTATATTGCCATTTTATCAAATGCTTTTATATCCTTAGGCATGGCCGAGATTATACCTATTTATCTCTATACAATTACCTGCCTTGTTATTTTGATGTTTTCATTCTTTAAAGCCTCCGGCGTTATTTTCCAGATGAACAGCTTTGAAATTCTTGTTTCTCTGCCTTTATCAAAGTCTGCTATTATCGTCAGTCGCTTTTTAACCATGTATTCGACGAATCTTCTTCTGAGCTTTTTGGTTATGATTCCCGGCACGATTATTTATGGTCTTTCCGTCCATCCCGGCCTGCTCTTCTATATCTTCAGTTTTATTGGAACCCTTTTCCTTCCATTGCTTCCAATGACTCTTTCTACGGCCATTGGTACAGTAATTACAGCTATCGGCTCCCGGATGAAACATAAGAGTCTAGCCAGCGGCGGCATGATTATTCTTTTCGCCATCGCTGTTATTATAGCGAACACCATTGTCTCTAACCAGTCATCTATGCTGACACCGGATATGCTCAAAAACATAGCGGCCACGGTTACCTCGCAGATTGGGGCATTATATCCGCCCGCCATCTGGTTCGGGAATGCTGTCCTTCACTCAGATATACTGGCTCTTTTTGCCCTGGTTAGTCTGTCTGCTGCAGTTTTTATTCTTATGGCGGTCATTATACAAAAATACTTTTTGACGATTTGTACCGCACTGAATGCAACCTCTACGAAAAATAATTATAAACTGCAGAGCCTCTCTGCCGCTTCATTGCTGAAGGCTCTCTGGCAAAAAGAACTAAAACGTTATTTTGCTTCCAGCGTCTATATCAGCAACACGATTATTGGTTATCTGATGATGGTGCTGGTACCTGTCGCCCTGCTTGTTGCAGGCATTGACAAAATGGAACTTATGTTTCAGTGTCCCGGTATGATTGAAAAAATTCTTCCGCTTATCCTTGGTATCATAGCCGGAATTATGCCATCGACATCCTGTTCCATCTCTATGGAAGGAAAAAACTGGTGGCTCGCTCAGACACTTCCGATAAAAAGCAAAACCCTTTACGACAGCAAGATTCTCACGCACTTATCCGTTGTTTTTCCTTTTTATCTGGTCGCATTGATTTTGAGCTGGATTGCACTAAAACCATCGCTTCTTTCCACCCTTTGGTTAATTCTTATACCCGGAGTTTATATCCTGTTTTCTTCCGTTGCCGGTATTACGATTAACCTGTTATTCCCTGTGCTTGTCTGGGAAAATGAAACGCGCATTGTAAAACAGAGTGCCTCTACTATGGTGACTATGCTTATTGATTTCATAATCTGTCTGCCGCCGATTGCTGCTGTTTTCCTTTTGAAAAATATCCCTGTCGACCTGATTATGGGTATCACACTAATTGTTTTGGCATTACTCACAGGAATTCTATACACCTCAAATAACAGGAAACCTATTCTTCGGACATAATAGCAAAGAAGCTCAGGGAAATAATTTCCTGAGCTTCTTTTATAAATTTTTTATTTTGTTCCTGTAGAACCGAAACCACCCTGGCCTCGTTTTGTATCATCCAACTCCTCTGACAGCATATATTCTGCTGTCAAAAAGGGCGTAATAACCATCTGGGCAATCCGTTCTCCATGCTCTACTTCAACAGCCGCACGGGAATGATTATGCAATGGAACCATAACTTCTCCACGATAATCTGAATCAACAACACCAACCTTGTTCGCAGGTGCCAGGCCTTTTTTTGTAGCCAGACCACTGCGTGCATAAATAAGTCCTGCGTAGCCTTCCGGAATTGCCATAGCCAGACCGGTCTTTACCAAAAGGGTCTCTCCCGGCTGAATCGTTACTGTTTCATCCATGCAGGCATACAGATCTGAACCTGCACTATATTCACTTCCATAAGTCGGCAGAATAGCCTTCTCATTAAGCTTTTTAACTTTTACTTGCTGCTTCATCTATATTCTCCCTATTCGTAACCTTCCACAAGAACAACTGCCTTTGCTTCTAAAGACGCCTGAACATCTATGGTCCGCTGATTTGCCGAACCTTTAAAACGCTTGCTCACATCTTTTTGTTCTTCAACAAACTCACCATCGACTAAAACATCGATATATGAAAGCATTTCTTTCGTTTCCGGCCAGTCTTCAACCATCCGTCCAACAATATCACGGTCAAACAGGTATCCCGAAAAACACCAGATGGATTTCTTCGGATATACTTCCCGAACCTTGCGAAGAAGCGGCAGTAGTCCCTGCTGATTCATCCGTTCAAAAGGCTCTCCGCCGAGAACCGTGAGTCCCCAGATATAATCCGGCTCCAGATATTTTAGAATTTGACTGATCGTTTCTTCTGTAAATGGTTTGCCATAATTAAAATCCCAGGCTTCTTCATTAAAGCAGTTTTTGCACCGATGGGTACAGCCGCTTACAAAAAGTGAAATTCGAATGCCGGGACCATTGGCAACATCATATTGTTTTATATCTGCATAATTCATAATTTACCTCTAAATGTGAAGCACACGGGAAGCAATTTCCTTTGTCTTACCTACATTCCAGAAATTTTCTCCCAGATATCCGCAGGTACGACGTGTAACATTCATCTTGGCATGGTCTTTATTACCACACTGTGGGCATTCCCATTCCAAATCATCATTAATAATAATCTCTCCATCAAAACCACATACATGGCAGTAATCGGATTTTGTATTAAATTCGGCATACTGAATATTATCGTAAATAAATTTCACGATTTCTTCCAGTGCTTCCAGGTTATGGCGCATATTTGGAATCTCTACATAAGAAATTGCACCGCCGGCTGAAATCTTCTGGAACTGGCTTTCAAAACTGAATTTGCTGAAAGCATCAATCTTTTCACGAACATCCACATGGTAGGAATTTGTATAATAACCTTTATCTGTAACATCTTTAATCACACCAAAGCGTTCCATATCAATCCGTGCAAAACGGTAACAGAGGGATTCTGCCGGTGTTCCATAAAGGCTGAAATCAATACCTGTTTCCTGTTTCCAACGATCTGTTGCTGAACGAAGATGATTCATAACTCTTAATGCAAAGTCCTGACCTTCAGGTGTTGTATGACTTACACCCTTCATTACCTTAGTCACTTCATATAAGCCGATATAGCCTAAGGAAATGGTTGAATATCCACCATGAAGTAATTTATCAATCTTTTCACCCTTTTCGAGGCGGGCAATAGCACCATACTGCCAATGAATCGGGCTGACATCGGATAAGGTTCCTTCCAGTGCTTTATGGCGGCACATCAAGGCTTCAAAACACAAATCCAGGCGCTCATCGAAAATCTCCCAGAATTTATCTTCATCACCACGGGCAACAATACCCATCTGTGGCAGATTCAGGCTGACAACCCCCTGATTAAAACGGCCTTCAAATTTATACTGGCCATTCTCATCTTTCCATGGTGTAAGGAAGCTTCGGCAGCCCATCGGGCTATAAACATTACCTTCATAATTCTCACGCATCTTTTTAGCAGAGATATAATCCGGATATAAACGTTTTGATGAACAACGTACAGCCATCTTTGTAATATAGTCATACTTTCCACCCTTCAGGCAGTTATGTTCATCCAATACGTAAACCAGTTTAGGGAATGCAGGTGTGACATAAACGCCCTTCTCATTCTTAATACCTTCCAGACGCTGACGAAGAATCTCTTCAACAATCAGTGCATTCTCTTCAATATATTCATCTTTAGGATCCAAATTTAAAAATACAGTTACAAATGGGGACTGACCATTGGTTGTCATCAATGTATTAATCTGATACTGAATCGTCTGAACACCGGAGCGAAGTTCATCCATCAGACGAGTCTTCACTAAACCTTCAATCGTATCTTCATCCAGCTTGTCTCCATACTGCTCAACAATCTGTCCTTTATATTTATTATAACTTTTCCGTAAATACTTTCCGAGATGGCGTACATCTACAGACTGTCCACCATACTGGCTACTTGCTACGGCTGAAATAATCTGGGTCAAAACTGTACATGCAACCTGAAAACTCTTAGGGCTTTCAATAAGTTTTCCATTCATCACTGTGCCATTCTCCAGCATATCCTGAACATTAATCAGGCAGCAGTTGAAAATTGGCTGAACAAAGTAATCTGCATCATGAAAATGAAGCACACCTTCTTCATGAGCCTTTGCAATCTTCTCCGGCAACAGCATACGACGGGTCAAATCTTTAGATACCTCACCCGCAATCAAATCTCTCTGTGTTGATGCCACAATCGCATTCTTATTTGAATTCTCTTCCATGACATCTTTATTACTATTTTTAATCAGACTTAAAATAGAATCGTCTGTTGTATTCGCTCTTCGTACTAATTCTCTCTGATATCTGTAAATAATATAAGTTTTGGCCAGATCAAATTTCCCCTCGGCCATCAGTTTTTGTTCAATAATATCCTGAATATCCTCCACCAGCATACGCTTACGATGGCGTGTTTCAATATACTCGACAATGCCTTCAATCATCTCTTCGGAAATCTTCTCTTCCGGTGGCACTTCGTCATTCGCCTTTGTTATGGCAACAATAATCTTACTTCGATCATAATTCACTTCGCGGCCGTCCCGCTTAATAACTATCATAACTTTCCTCCCTAAATTTTTCTTTCAGTAATGACTCTAGGCTATTATATCACCACTCTATCTAAAAATCCACAACAAAATACAAAATATGGGTAAAAAAACACACCCAGCACAACATGTTGTGCTAGGTGTCTATCCTCTAGCCAAGTACTTTTTTAGCGATATCTACGGATTGTTTCGCATCTTTTGCATAAAAATCTGCTCCAATCTGACGGGCATAATCCTCTGTCATCACTGCCCCACCAACCCATATTTTACAGTCACAGCCTTCATCCCGAAGTGCCTGAATGGTTTCTTCCATACTCACAACCGTCGTTGTCATCAATGCACTTAAACCAACCAGTTTAGCCCCGGTACGTTTGACTTCATCCACAACTTTAGAAGCCGGCACATCCTTGCCCAGGTCAATCATCTCATAACCATAGTTTTCCATAACCACTTTGACAATATTCTTACCAATATCATGGATATCTCCTTTGACCGTAGCAACGATAATCTTTCCCTTTGATACATTCTGATTCTGCTTATCGGCTGCCATAAATTCTTTCAACACATCAAAAGCCTCCTGTGCCGCTGTAGCCGACTGGATAAGCTGAGGAAGAAATAATTTTCCACTTTCAAAATCAATTCCAACTTTATCCAGTGCCGGAATCAATATCGTATTTACAATATCTATAGCATCCTTTTCCTGTAGCAGAAGTTTTGTTGCTTCTCCTGCATATTCCTTAATTCCATTTAATACCGCATACTCCAGACTTTTCGTATCCGTTGATTCTGATACAGCTGTTACCGGTTTATTCTTTTCTGCTTCTACTATTCTGCTGTATTTATCCACATAATACTTTGAACCTTCATCTTTATTATATAAAACATTAAAACTGTCAATGGCAGCCATCATTGCCGAAACATTTGGATTAATAATCGGCAAATCCAGACCATGGGCCAGTGCCAAAGTTAAAAATGCCACATTAACCAATTCACGTTTCGGAAGTCCAAAGGAAATATTTGAAACACCGAGAACCGTCTTTACTCCCAGCTTCGCTTTAACCAGCTGAAGAGCTTTAAGGGTTTCTACGACTTCCTTTTGCTGAGCCGATGCTGTCAGGGTCAGACAGTCAATATAGACATCTTCCTTTGGAATGCCATAGTCCTCTGCCCTTTTCACAATATGTTCCGCCACGGCATACCTCTCCTCAGCCATCAATGGAATACCATTTTCATCCAATGTCAGACCAACGACTGCTGCACCATATTTTTTTACCAGTGGCAATATTTTATCCAGCACGGCGTCTTCACCGTTGACTGAGTTTACAATAGGCTTTCCATTGTAAATTCTAAGTCCCTGCTCAATCACAGATGCATTGGAAGAATCCAGCTGAAGCGGCACATCCACAACACCCTGAAGTTCCTTAATCACTTCAACCATAAGTCCTGCCTCATCAATTTTGGGCAGCCCTACATTCACATCTAAGATATGGGCACCTGCTTCAACCTGGGAAATCCCCTGGGTCAGAATATAACCCATATTGTGATTTAAAAGTGCTTCTTTAAAAAGCTTCTTTCCTGTAGGATTAATTCTCTCACCGATAATCCTTACGCCATCTACCGGAACAACCTGGGTACTGCTGCAGACCGCCGCTTTATGAATATAGTCCGCCCGCTTTCCAATACGGCCTTCCGCCTTCATCCGCTCTGTCATAGCTTTCATCTGACGAATATACTCCGGTGTTGTTCCACAGCATCCGCCGATAATCTGAATGCCTAAATCCATATATTTTTCCATCTGGGATGCAAAGGCCTCCGCACTGATATCGTAGCCTCCGGAATTCAGATTTGGAAGCCCTGCATTTGCCTTAATAATAACGGGCAGCGGTGTCCACTCCATAAGCTTTTCTGCCAGCGGGTATATCTCATCCGGTCCCAGAGAACAGTTAATGCCAATGGCATCCACCCCCAGACCTGTCAGTGTCAAAGCTGCTGCCTCTACAGTCACGCCGGTAAAGGTCCGCCCGTTTCTCTCAAAGGTCATGGTTGAAAAAACCGGAAGCTTCGTATTCTCTCTGGCCGCCAGAACCGCTGCTTTCATTTCCAACAGATCCGTACTTGTTTCAATCACAATGACTTCTGCACCGGCCTTTTCACCGGCAATCATCATTTCCTTAAACATATCATAGGCATCTTCAAATTTCAGATTGCCATTCGGTTCCATCAATTCGCCAATGGGTCCTACATCTAATGCCACTTTCGTCCGGCTTCCCTCGGCCGCTTTTCTGGCATTCTGAACCCCCGCCGTGACAATCTCCTCTACCGAATACTCACTATAACTTAATTTATAGCGGTTCGCGCTAAAAGTATTCGCATAAATAATATCTGAACCCGCCGCTATATACTGGCGGTGAATATCTATAATTGTATCCGGATGGGTCAGATTCAGAGCCTCCGGCACCTTGCCCATAGGAACACCTGCCTGCTGCAGCATTGTCCCCATACCACCGTCTAATATAATTATCTCTTTATTTAAATCTAGCATCTCGTCCCCTTCTTTCTAAATTCACATTTCCCCCGGTTATTACAGAAATCGCATTTATTCTCCCGCGGGTCCCTTTTCGTATCACTGATACCGATAATGGCTGTCACTGACTTGCTCGGCACCATCAGGCAGCTTTCCGTCAAAGACACACCGATTTTCCTATGCGTATCCAGAACGCGTACCAGTTCTTTCTGCGTTTCCAAAGGCAAATCTCCATATCCGGGGCTGAATCGCCATGTCAGATGTTTCCCCTCGGCCTTAGCGATGGCCTCGATTTCATTTTCCCCTGCATCAGCAATCTGCTCCACCGCCTGAATACCGCAGCTGTCCATGACAACAGCCACATCCGGTTCCGTAATCATATAGCGACGAATTCTTTTATCCAATTCAATTCCCGCAGTGACCCCCAACAAAAAAAGGCTTTCACAGTTTTTTAAATGTTCCCGAATATCGCTGCCTGTTAAAATCAGCGGTGTACCCTGAACATAAATCCCCTGCTCTCCGGCTTCTATCTGAAATCTCCGATAAATATATTTAGGCTGAATTATCTTCAGCGTTTCTTCTTCACACCTGGTCAGCAGCTTTTCTATCCGCTCTGTCACACCTGAATCCTTATATCCCATATAGCGGAGTATCTCTCCGCGATTTAATTTCTCTATCATCTTCATTTATTACAGCTCGCAATAATATTGGCAATACTATTCGTAATTCGTGTTGCTGTCTCCACATTGTTCATCGTATACAAATGAATCCCCTGAACATCATTATTGATTAAGTCAATAATCTGCTCCGTTGCAAAGGCAATTCCCGCATCCTTCAAGGCAACCGGATCCTGTGCGTACTTATTCATCATTTTTGAAAACTTCACCGGCAGGCTGGCTCCACACATAGACACAGTCCGCTCAATCTGTGCTTTATTGATAACCGGCATAATTCCTGCTTCAATAGGCACTTTAATTCCCACTTTTTCTACTTTATTCATAAATTCATAAAAATGGTCATTGTCAAAAAAAAGCTGGCTGATAAAATGTCCAACGCCTGCCGCCTCTTTCTTTTTTAAGTTTTCGATATCCTCGTCAATATTTGCCGCATCACAGTGTCCTTCCGGATAACATGCCCCGGAGATATTAAAACTGTCATCATACTTCTTAATAAATGCTGCTAAATCACTGGCATGCTCAAAGTCAATTACCTGATTCTCCGGTGTAATATCTCCACGAAGTGCCAGGATATTGTGAACACCTTCCGCTTTCAGGCGATTGAGGAATTCAATTATGTCTTCCTTTGTTGAGCCGGCACAGGTCAGATGACTGACCGGTTCAATCTGATACTCGCTGCGAATTAATGACGCAATTTCACAGGTTTTATTCTTCTGGGTTTCCGAGCCACCGGCGCCATAGGTCACACTGATAAAATCTGGTTTCAATCCTCTAAGACCATAAAGTGTATTATAAATTGTATCTATAGAAGTCGTCTTCTTTGGTGGAAAAACTTCCAAGGAGTAGACCACTTTTTTACTTTCAAATAATCTCTGTATATTCATAAATTTCCTCCGATTTGCATATTACAGTTAATTATAGACGTTGTACCCCCTTTTTTCAATTATAAAAAACACATAACCAGTTATAAAATTTCAATAACTGATTGGATTCTAAAAAAAAACATAGTATACTGTTTATAGAACACTTTTGGAGGTGTAATTAATCATGAAATTTACAAAAATGCATGGATGTGGAAATGACTACGTATATGTAAACTGCTTCGAAGAAACCATTGAAAATCCTTCCGAAGTTGCAAAGATTGTCAGTGACCGCCATTTTGGTATTGGCTCCGATGGGATGATTCTTATATGCCCTTCCGATAAAGCCGATTTTCGTATGGCTATGTATAACCTGGATGGTTCTGAAGGCAAGATGTGCGGTAATGGTGTCCGCTGCATTGCCAAGTATGTCTATGACCATCATCTGACTGATAAAACTCAGATTTCCCTTGAAACCCTTGGGGGCATTAAATATTTAGATTTAGATATTAAAGATGGCAAAGTAGCTACGGTTACTGTGGATATGGGAGCCCCGATTCTTGCTCCGGCAGAAATCCCTGTCAATATTCCGAAAGAACGCGTTATTAACGAACCCGTTGAAGTTGATGGAAAGACCTGGAATATTACCTGTATCTCTATGGGAAACCCTCATGCTGTTGTCTTCGTTGACGATACTGCCAGTCTTCCATTGGACAAGATTGGACCACACTTTGAAAAACATCTGATTTTCCCTGAACAAGTGAATACCGAATTTGTTCATGTTATTGACCGCCATGCTGTAGATATGCGCGTATGGGAACGTGGTTCCGGCGAAACGCTGGCATGTGGCACCGGTGCCTGTGCTACTGCGATGGCATGTATTTTAAACGGAAAAACCGATAACGAAGTGCTGATTCACTTAATCGGCGGTGACTTATTAATTAAATATGACCCGGATTTAAACCGTATCTTCATGACCGGACCGGCCACAGAAGTTTTCTCCGGCGAAATCGACTTATAAGAAAGCGGAGGACTTTAATTATGAAATTATCACAATTACTTGAACGCATGGACTACACATGCACTCAGGGCTCTATAGATATTCCTGTTTCCCACCTGCTTTACAATTCCAGAAATGCCTGCCCTGATGGCGTTTTTGTTTGTATCAGCGGTGCCGTTATGGATGGTCATAAATTCATCCCTGATGTTGTTGCTAAAGGTGTTACTGCTGTCATCGTCGAAAAAGATGTGACGGTTCCTGCTCAGGCTACCGTTATCCGCGTAGAAAATACCCGGGTTGCCCTGGCTTGTATGTCCGCAGCTTACTTTGGATATCCTGCGGAACAGTTAAAAACCATTGGTATTACAGGAACCAAAGGTAAAACAACAACAACCTATATGGTACGTTCCATTCTTGAAAACTCCGGTTTTAAAACCGGCCTTATTGGTACTATTGAAACCATTATTGGAAAAAAAGTCATTAAAGCCAATAATACCACCCCTGAATCCTATCTTGTACAGCAGTATTTCCGCGACATGGTGAATGCCGGATGTGAATGTGTTGTCATGGAAGTTTCTTCCCAGGGACTGATGCTTCACCGTGTTGATGGTTTTACTTTTGATTATGGTATATTTACCAATCTCGGCCCAGACCATATTGGTCCGAATGAGCATGCGGATTTAGATGATTATATCCACTGTAAATCCCTGCTTTTTAAACAGTGCCGTCATGGTATTGTCAATATGGATGATGAATATGTGGAACGCATCATCGCCGGACATACTTGTGATTTGGAAACCTTCGGTCTATCTGACAAGGCAGATTACCGCGCTTCAGATATGCAGTTGCTTCAGAAACCCGGCCTTCTCGGTGTTACCTACAAACTCACTGGGCGTTTGAATTTAAATGTGGAAATTGATGTTCCCGGGCGTTTCAGTGTTTACAATTCACTCACCGCCATCGCTATCTGTCATCACTTTAATGTGCCGGAAGAAAATATTTTAAAAGCATTAGCTGATATCCACGTTAAAGGCCGTTTAGAGATTATACCGATTTCTCCAAAGTTTACATTAATGATTGACTATGCCCATAATGCCATGGCTCTGGAAAGTCTTTTAATTTCGCT
Source organism: Clostridia bacterium (assembly GCA_009929615.1). Classification (GTDB taxonomy): domain Bacteria; phylum Bacillota; class Clostridia; order Lachnospirales; family Lachnospiraceae; genus Frisingicoccus. The sequence goes on from SAAB01000029.1 coordinate 33,291, forward strand.
GAAAGAATACCATCCGAAACGACTGGTAACTGTTTTTGGCTGTGGTGGTAACCGTGACCCGCATCGCCGTTACGAGATGGGGGAAGTTTCCTCAAATCTTTCTGATTTGACCGTCGTCACTTCAGATAATCCGAGATTTGAAGAACCGATGGCCATTATTGAAGATATTCTTATCGGCGTTCACAAGGGTCCCGGAAAGTATGTCACCATTCCAGACCGTAAAGAAGCCATTAAATATTGTATTGATAATGCCCAGGATGGCGACGTTATTATTCTCGCCGGAAAAGGCCATGAAGATTATCAGGAAATTAAAGGTATCAAATATCCAATGGATGAACGGGATTTAATCGCAGACATCCTGGCTGGAAAATAAACAAAAAAGGCAATGGTTCAAAAAGAACCATTGCCTTTTAATATTAATAGCCTTCCTGTCGACGCTGAAGTCTGAGTTCCCGCCGTTTTTCAGCAGTTTCCCATTCCATACGCTCACCGTCATTTTCTAATGTCAGTGGCGGAACTTTCATCGGTCGATCATCATCACCCATGCATACCATTACAAAATATGCTCTGTTAATAGGATAGCGCTTGCCATCCACTTCTTCACGATATGTATCAATTCTTACTTCCATCGATGTATTACCAACATGGGTAATCTTTCCTATCAGTATAACGATATCATTTAATCGTGCCCCTGACTTAAAATAAGTATTATCAATAGCTACCGTTGTAGCATCCCGTCCACAATGCCGTCTTGCTGTTGCCCCCGCGACCTCATCAATCCAAGCTAAAAGTTTACCTCCAAATAATCGTCCAAATCCATTAATATCCGGATACATAACGATACGATGCTGTACTGTTCTTGATTCTGAAACATTCTTTGCCTCCATATTACCATCTCCTTCCTCCGAATACTGAGTCAATGTTTTCTACATTCTAATATATACTGACCGAAATTACAAGTTCCTTATTGACAAATATAGGTAAATATCATATAATATTAGTAATCATTATTAATTTTATATATTATTAGGAGGTATTACTTATGGAATTAAAAGGTTCAAAAACAGAAGCAAACTTATGGTCAGCATTCGCCGGTGAATCTCAGGCACGTAACAAATATACATACTTTGCATCAAAGGCTAAGAAAGATGGCTATGTTCAGATTTCTAAGATTTTTGAAGAAACAGCAAATAACGAAAAAGAACATGCTAAAATCTGGTTTAAATTATTAAACGGTATTGGAACCACTGAAGAAAATCTTTTATCTGCTGCTGAAGGCGAGAATTACGAGTGGACAGATATGTATGCTCAGTTTGCTAAAGAAGCTAAAGCAGAAGGATTTGATGACATCGCTGCTTTATTTGAAGGTGTTGGAAAAATTGAAAAAGAACATGAAGACCGTTACCGCAAATTACTTGCGAATGTAAAAGGTGGTTTGGTATTCTCCCGCGAAGGCGATATGATTTGGGAATGCTCTAACTGCGGACACATTCACATTGGAAAAGATGCTCCTGATGTATGTCCTGTTTGTGCACATCCAAAGGATCATTTCCAGTTAAAATCCACCAACTATTAATTTTCAAGCGGGATGTGACTATCACATCCCGCCTTTTTTATAAGGAGGAACTATGTCCATCTACAAATGCAGTATCTGTGGATATATTTTTGATGAATCTACCGAAAATATATCCTTTTCAGAGCTTAAAGCCTGTCCTGTATGCCGCCAGTCCAAAGACAATTTTGTGAAAATTGCCGAAACGGATTCCTCAGAATCCACTGACCGAAGCCCAACGGCTGCATCCGAGATATCTCTGGAATATCCTGCGGAATACATTAGAAATGATGACCACTGCCGCTATATGAAAGAAATTCACACAATGGCTGTCACAGGTGAACCTATTATTGAAGCTATGGGGACCCGTCTTCCGATGCCAAACTGGGAGGATATTCTTATTCTAGGCGCACAGCTTAATCCAATGCCCTTGGATGAGAATGCCCCGGTAAGCACCCAGACCATCATTGGCAAACATGCCCGGAAACCTATGATTATTGAAAATCCAGTATACATTTCCCATATGTCCTTTGGTGCTCTGTCCCGGGAAACGAAAATATCCCTTGCCAAAGGCAGTGCTATGGCAAAAACTGCCATGTGTAGTGGGGAAGGCGGTATTCTTCCGGAAGAAATGGATAGTGCCTATAAATATATTTTTGAATATGTGCCAAATCTGTACAGCGTTACACCGGAAAATCTTTCAAAGGCGGATGCCATTGAAATCAAAATAGGCCAGGGAACAAAACCGGGTATGGGCGGTCATCTTCCCGGGAATAAAGTAACCCCGGAGATTGCTAAAGTACGCAATAAACCTCAGGGACAAGATGTAATCAGCCCCTCCCGGTTTCCAGATATTGAAACAAAAGAAGATTTAAAAGACTTAGTAAGCCAGCTCCGCTTTGCTTCCGAAGGCCGGCCAATTGGTATTAAAATTGCAGCTGGCCGAGTTGAAAAAGATTTGGAATACTGTGTCTTTGCTGAACCTGATTTTATTACCATCGATGGCCGAGGTGGTGCTACCGGTGCCAGCCCTAAAATTGTCCGTGATGCTACCAGCGTTCCAACAATCTACGCCCTCTACCGGGCGCGAAAATATCTGGATTCAATTCATTCAGATATTTCTCTGGTAATCACCGGAGGTCTGCGTGTATCCTCAGACTTTGCCAAAGCTATTGCCATGGGTGCCGATGCTGTAGCCATTGCTTCGGCTGCATTGATTGCCACAGCCTGCCAGCAGTACCGTATCTGTGGTACCGGCATGTGTCCCGTTGGTGTTGCCACCCAGAATCCAGAACTGCGCAGCCGCTTTAATATCGATGCCGCAGCATTACGGGTTGGTAATTTTTTGAACTGTACCAAACGCGAACTTGAAACCTTCGCCCGAATCACAGGTCACCCTTCCATTCATGATTTATCTGTGGATGATTTATGCACAATCAGCCGTGAGATTTCTGAATTCACGAACATTCCTCATGCCTAAGTTGACATTCCTCTCCAAAATATCTAAAATAAAGATATCTATTTATGGGGAGGAACTGTTATGGAAAAGGATATTATAAAAAATAAGACTTTAGATGAAAAATTGGCTATTGCCGACGAACTTAGCCGCGGGTATTTTCGCCAGGGCTTAAACTGCACCGAATGTGTTCTAAAAACCTTTATGGACATGTATGAAACGAATCTTCCAGAAGACGTGCTCTGTATGGCAACCGGATTTGGCGGAGGTATTGGCCACACGAAGAATATCTGCGGTGCTATTACCGGTTCTGTTATGGCTCTGAGCACAATTAAAGGCCGACGCAATCCCTTTGGACCTAAAGAGGAAATGGGCGAACGCATTAAAGACCTTCAGGGAAACATTTATCCGGTTTTCGGTGAAATGATTAAAGAAACCGAATCCCAATATGGTACTTTGATTTGCAGTGAGATGTCCCAGCCTTTTGGTGACTTTGATTCCAAACCGCGAAAGAAAAACTGCATGGAGATTATTGCTTACTGTGCCAGACAGGCCTGTAAGTATGTCGAAAAATAACATAAAAATCAAAAAGACGAGGTTCTCTTAGAATCCTCGTCTTTTTATTGCCTTTAAATTATATAATCTATTCTCCAGCTACAATAACACTGTTTTCACAATCAAGGTCAACAAACACACCACTCTTTAAAATGTCTGTTGCATTCTTTACATTGATTAATACTGGAATATCCAGGCTTAAACCAACGGTAACTGCGTGAGCATCAACACCACTCTTCTCAATAACGATTCCAGCGGCTGTTTTTAACTGTTCCATCATCAAATTATCTGTATCATGAATAACGATAATATCTCCTGGCTGGTAGTTAGAAACTAATTCCTCTCTGGAATGGCACACGCATAACTGACCGCGCACTTTACGTTTATTAATTCCCATACCATTTGCCAGAATATGACCCACAACCTGAACTTTAATCATATTCGTTGTACCGGAAACTCCCAGTGGAACACCTGCTGTAATAACAGTCACATCCCCCTGTTTAACGAATCCAGCTTCCTGTGCTGCTTCCACAGCTGTTTCAAAAAGGTCATCCGTTGTTCCTTTTTCCTGAATAATAATCGGCATAACACCCCAGGATAAATTCAACTGACGGAATACTTGCTGAGACATAGTGCAGGCAATAATCGGACATGTTGGGCGGAATTTAGAAATCATTCGTGCAGTTCTTCCTGATTTACTTACTGTAATAATAGCCGCTGCATTCAAATCCATACCTGTTGTGCATGTTGCATGGGAAATGGCGTTGGTTACATCTGTAATTGAACCTGTACTTAACTCAGAAAAACGACGACGATAATTAATATCCATCTCTGTACGTTCTGCAATCTTAACCATTGTCTGTAATGCTTCTACAGGATAAGAACCTGCCGCTGTCTCACCGGAAAGCATGATTGCACTTGTTCCATCGTAGATAGCATTAGCAACATCTGTTGCTTCTGCACGGGTAGGACGTGGATTTTTCATCATAGAATCCAGCATCTGTGTTGCTGTAATAACCTGTTTTCCTGCCTGATATACTTTACGAATAATCTTTTTCTGAAGAACCGGAACTTCTTCCATCGGAATTTCTACACCCATATCTCCACGGGCAACCATAATACCATCAGAAACACGAATAATCTCGTTGATATTCTGAACACCCTGCATATTTTCAATCTTGGCAATAATGTTTATGCTATTACAGTTTTTCTCACTGAGAATCTTACGAATCTCCATAATATCTTCTGCTGAACGTGTAAAGGATGCTGCGATAAAATCAAATCCATGTTCAATTGCAAAACAAATATCTTCATAATCTTTCTGACTGATAAATGGCATTGAAAGATTTGCGTCCGGTACATTAACACCTTTCTGATTTGAAATCATTCCGGCATTTTCTACGGTACAGTGAATATCTGTATCTTCCACACTATTGACGCGAAGTTCGATTAAACCATCATCTAAAAGGATTCTATTTCCTGCCTTTACATCCTTTGGAAGGTCCTTATAGGTAATGGCTACAATATCCTGATTTCCCATAATATCACGGGTTGTCAGTGTGAATTTGCTGCCCTTTTTCAACTCTACTTTACCTTTTTCAAACTGTTTTAAACGAATTTCCGGTCCCTTTGTGTCCAGTAATGCTGCTACCGGAAGACCTAATTCTTCTCTGATATGCTCTACACGATGAAGCTTTTCAAGCTGCTCCTCATGGGTTCCGTGGGAAAAGTTAAATCTCGCCACGTCCATTCCTTCCAACATTAACTTTCTTAAAACATCCTCGTTTTCAGATGCTGGTCCAAGTGTGCAGATAATCTTTGTTTTTCTCATAGTTTACTCCTCTGCTATATTATTTTATTCCCCAATAATCATTTTTTCCTTGCGTTCCTTAACATCGTGACAAATCAAACGATAAATCGTCGCCGTCAGTGGAACGCCAATAAGCATTCCCGGAACACCGCCTAAACCGCCACCTATGGTCACGGCCACAAGTACCCATATTCCCGGAAGTCCAATGGATACACCAACAACCTTTGGGTAAATCAAATTTCCCTCCAGCTGTTGCAAAATAACAATAAATATAAGAAATCCAAGAGCTTTTATCGGATTTACTGTAAATATCATAAAGGCTCCGACCGCCGCTCCCAGATATGCTCCCACCATCGGTATCAATGCCGTTGCACCAATCAGTGTTCCAACCATCGGTGCATAAGGGAATCTCAAAAGAAGCATTCCCACAGTACATAAACTGCCCAAAATAACTGCTTCTACACATTGTCCACTTATAAAACTTGTAAAACAACTATGTGCAGTTTCAATAACCTTATTCAACCTGGTAACTGCCGATGGACTCATATATACTTTTTCCAAAGTTTGAAGCTGTGACTTCAACTTTTCTTTATTTAAAAGAACATATATGGAAAATATAAGTGCAATAACCACGTTGAAAATAGAACCAACAACATTCGTTATAAGAAGGACTGCTGAATTCAGCATCGAACTCACACCACTTGTTGCATAACCAACCAAGCGTTCAAATATTTCCTGCCAGTTAATCTCCATCGTTCCAATCTGCTCTGCAAGAGATGGAAACATCTCGCCATTGGCAATAATCCAAGCCTGGACCTTTTCAAAATAAATAGGTATCTCTTTCCCTATCACTCCGAAGGCCTCTATCAATTCCGGAAGTATAATGCGTATGATTAATATTACTGCTCCCAGTACGAAGAAAATCGACAAAAAAACACATGCTCCACGTCGGGTTCTCTGAACAAATCGATTTTTTGAATTCACAAACCAATATCGTTCCAAAAATTTCATAATAATATTCAATACATATGCTATCAGGCATCCTAATACAAGTGGAAAAATAATTTCCCACAAATTACCTGCCCAGGAAAAAATCTTGTCCAACCGTGTAATTATTAAAATAATAACACCAACGCATAAAATATACTTCAAAAACTCTTTAAAATTAGGCTTGATATAATTCACCTCTTATACTATGTCTGTTCTTTAACAATATTCGTACTAATTTTAACACATTCACAGAATCCCGTCTATAGGGCTTAACTCCGGTTTCTCTTACGTTTTACGAAAATTTTTGTATGAAATGCCCTATAAAAATGAAAAAAAGCCCCATTACGTAAACCGTAATCGGACTTCTCATTTGAATGAGGCATCGGGGATTCGAACCCCGGACAACTTGATTAAAAGTCAAGTGCTCTACCGACTGAGCTAATACCCCATATCAGTCGACATTATATCGCTTTCTGATAAGTGCCCAGAACCGGAATCGAACCAGTGACACGAGGATTTTCAGTCCTCTGCTCTACCGACTGAGCTATCTGGGCTCATAAATTTGGAAACACATATTAAGCGATAGACGCCAAACTGACCACCCTATTAAGATGGCCGCATGTTTTAATGTTGATTCCAAACTAGAATTGCGGGGGCAGGATTTGAACCTACGACCTTCGGGTTATGAGCCCGACGAGCTACCGAACTGCTCCACCCCGCGACAATATATAAATGCATAGCGACACTATGCTAATGGATGGAGAAGGATTCGAACCTTCGAAGTCGTCGACAACAGATTTACAGTCTGCCCCCTTTGGCCACTCGGGAACCCATCCATATAATATTTTTCACGTCTTAAAGACGCGATATAGCCGATGATCGGACTCGAACCGATAACCTGCTGATTACAAATCAGCTGCTCTGCCAATTGAGCCACATCGGCATGTGAACTCCTTTTAATAAAGGTAATGGGACCTACAGGGCTCGAACCTGTGACCCTCTGCTTGTAAGGCAGATGCTCTCCCAGCTGAGCTAAGATCCCACATACTAATAACATTAGCCATATAATGTTAAACGACCCAGAAGGGACTCGAACCCTCGACCTCCGCCGTGACAGGGCGGCGCTCTAACCAACTGAGCCACTAGGCCTTACAACAAAATTTAAAGAAGACACATATGCCTTCAAAACTACATACTGAAAACTCTCTTTCATCAAACACTTTCTTACCTTCTTACGACCAACCTTCTGGTCATGCCCTCGACCGATTAGTAACAGTCAGCTCCATGCATTGCTGCACTTCCACCTCTG
>SAAB01000078.1 GCA_009929615.1 Clostridia bacterium
GGTTAATTGCATAATGAAGTTGGACACTTGGATAAAAAATCCATAGTGATTTTGCTCGCATGGTAGAATGGAGTTCCTACACCACATTCACCAAGGAGGGCAATCACTATGGACTGCCAAGATTATATCACAGTTGCGCCGGAACGCAAGAGGGGGCAGCATCTTCAAAGGGAAGATCGTGGAGCGATTCAGTGCCTCAAGCGTGAAGGGTACAGCAATAGAGCTATCTCCCAAAAGCTTAACTGCTCTCCGTCTACTATTGCAAATGAATTGAAGCGAGGTACGCCGTGTCGCAAAAGTAAGAAAGGTAGAGCACCCGGCTACTCAGCAAAGCGTGGAGAAACAGTGTACAAAGCCAACAGGAAGCACGCTAAGAGACGTCACAAGCTTGCCCACTGTACCAGATTTATGACCTGGACCGTCGAGAAGGTTCGCACCGAAAAATGGTCTTTGGATGCCTGCGTGGGTCATGCCAGACTACATAAACTGTTCCCGGAAGACCAGATGGTCTGCACCCGCACTCTCTACAATGAGCTGTGGGCTGGCAACTTGCCTCTCTCCGTGACTGAGGTGCCAGAGGCTCTGAAACGCAAGCAGGCCAAGGAAAAGCACCCCCGTATGAACAAGAAAGTCTACGGCAAAAGCATTGATGAACGCCCTGAAATTGCCGCCCTCCGGGTGGAGGAAGGCCATTGGGAAGGCGATACCGTGGTTGGCAAGCGTGATGGGAAGGAATCAGTCGTCCTCTCCCTTGTGGAGAAGGTGACGGAAGCCTATCTTGCTTTCCGCATCCCCAGCAAGACCTCAGAGGCCGTTACAGCCGCCATGAAGAACCTTAGAGCCGAGTATGGCGACAAGTTCCCTCAAGTATTCAAGACCATCACGGTGGACAACGGTTCCGAGTTCGCAGATTTTGCCCAGACCGAGACTTGGGGTAGCAAGGTTTATTTTGCACACCCCTACTCATCATGGGAGCGTGCCCAGAACGAACGGCACAACGGCCTGTTCCGGGCATTCGCCCCCAAGGGCGTATCGATGGAACAGTTCTCTGATGAGTACATCTTAATGGCTGCCGACAAACTTAACGGGCGACCTCGCAAGAAGCTTGGCTACTACACCCCGGAGGAGCTGTTTGACAAGTTCCTTGACCGGGTTTATCAGCTTTAAGGATTCGCAGCCTGCGGGCTGCGGCAAACGCACTCACGAGGACAGCTAAGACTCTCCTCGTGCCCGTGGTTCAGAAACTGATTTTTACTGTGCGGGTGTCCAACTTGCACTTGCAATTTACGAATTCTTTATTCTTTATAAAGTAATAGTTTTTTACCATCTTTCGCTCTTCCTTCCATATCATCTAAGGTCTACTCCAAAAGTATATTATTCAATGAAGAATTGTCCTACTCGAAATCTGCAAACAATTCCCCAGACAATTCAATAATATCATCAATCGGTATCTGCATTGAATCCTCCAGCGTGATGATTCGCTCAAACTCATCAAATTTCTTTAGTATTCCCTTTTTGCTTTCAAAACTTCCACCTGATTTTCGTTCATCTGCCACAAAATAGGTGAATAGAACCTTTGGTTTCTGACCCACAGAATCTCTCAAGAGCGTAAGCTTCTCACTGAGAATACTCTTTTCCTCTTCGGAAAGGTCAATTCTATCCGCCGTAATTCGCGCCGTCTCATCCACTGCATCTCCATATCCTGTAAGTGCTGCAAACGGAGCAAACTGAGCAGCTCTCTGGTAGTTGGACATATGCGGTCTTGTCTTCGATTGATGATGTTTTAGGTTCACAATATCCTCATATGGAAATTCAGTATTATTCTTATTCATATTCACCTCTCGATTTGCTCTTGATGTTTACGCCTTATGACCGCCTATCTGAGCATTACGTTCTCTTGCAGTAGCACCTTCTTCAAAGTTCATTCCTTTTAACACCGCATTTTTACCATATCTGTTTTTAATACTCAGCATTGCTTTCTGGAGTTGTTTTTCTTTTTCCAGTGCTTCCTGCTTTTCTGCCTTTTCCTTACTCAATGCATTGTAATCAGTGAATAGGTCAAGCTGTTCAAAAGACTCTTCTTTCACCACAGATTTTTCATCTACAATATGATTGGCTGCGATTGTAATTCTCCTAACCAGCAGATTCTTATCCACGATGCTGTCATATAATTCTGAAGTCCCTTCCATCAAAAGTCTGGTTGATGAAGTTGGTTCTTCCATATTTTGTGTTCCGTGGGCTTGTTTTGGTACACTTCGTCCATAACGGTCTGTTGTAACTTGCCCTTTATAAAATTTCTTTATATCCGGATTGGTCAGATTCTCAATATCATATCCAATAGTCAGCACAATCTGGTCAGTTACCAGTCCCTTTTCCACCAAATCGAGTGACAGTGCATCTATCATTTCCCGAACGACAACTCTTGCTTTCTCAAAGGTATAAGCACACTGTAACACCTGCCCAGAACTCAAGCTATTCGTGGTTGGCTTATATGCCTTGACGTCTGATATTAAGCACGGTTCCCATCCCCAAGCGTGGTCGATTAGAAGCTCCGCATTGACACCAAACAAGTCATAGAGAAGCTTTTCATTAAAATAGCTATTGTCTGCTCCGATGGAACATCTTGCAATATCGCCCATTGTGTAAAGACCATATTTTTCAAGCTTCTTTGCATAACCTCTGCCAACTCTCCAAAAATCTGTAATAGGCTTATGCTCCCATAGAAGTCTACGATATGACATTTCATCAATCTCTGCCATTCTTACACCATTCTCATCTGCTTCTGCGTGTTTTGCAAGAATATCCATAGCTATTTTGCAGAGATACAAATTTGTTCCGATTCCCGCAGTTGCGGTTATTCCTGTTTCTTCAAGAACATTTTTAATCATTGTCCTTGTCAGTTCTTCGGCTGTCATCTGATAGGTGTTCAGATAATTGGTCACATCAATAAACACCTCATCAATCGAATAAACGTGTATATCCTCTGGAGCGATATATTTCAGATAAACATTGTAAATTTGTGTGCTTACCTCCATATATCTCGCCATTCTAGGCGAAGCTACAATATAATCTATTTCATAGGAAGCAGAAGAACGCAGTAATTTATCATCACTGGTCTTTTCAAATTGCTGGTTTCTATTTGCCTTTGCCCTTCTCTCACCATTCAGTATTTTTACCTTTTGAATCACTTCAAATAATCTTGGTCTACCCGGCACTCCGTATGCCTTTAGTGAAGGAGACACCGCAAGACAGATGGTTTTATCTGTACGACTTTTATCTGCAACCACCAGATTTGTTGTCATCGGGTCAAGATTTCGGTCTATACATTCAACGGACGCATAAAATGATTTCAAATCTATGGCGATATATTTTCTTGTTGAATCTTCCATCGAATCCTCCTTCCCTGTCAGACAGAAAAGTCTACACAGTGTGTCGACAATCATTGGGACAATGTCTACTTTTCTTTTCCAATGTCTACTTTCCCCTTCTCAATGTCTACTTTTCTTTTCACACCAGTCACAAGCCAGTTTATCTTTTGCCTGCAATATATCACGATTTTGAGTCTAAGACAAAAGTGATGTGAATTTTGGACTCACTGAATCCAAAATTTCAGGGATTTGCTCATTCTACAATTCTCCCCGTTCTAATATAATGGCCTTCCTGAACAGCCGCAAATGTCGCAACAGCCGCTACAACGATTCCACTGTATTTTATGTCTATCAATGATAGTGTCAACGGAAGAACAAATAGTAATACACCCGTAACCTTATTCATAAGTGTATGTTCCACTACAAGTGTCTTTTGCATAGCAAAGCCAGATACAACATTGATTAGCTTGATGACTGCAATAATACCTATCCATATCCAAATCCACTGCGGAATTGTAATCGCCGGAAGTATCTTAACTAAGCATACAGCGACAAATACAAAATCAGCAACAGAATCCAGCTTTGCACCGAACTGACTATCTGTTCCAGTTTTTCTTGCAACAGTCCCATCTATCATATCTGTTATGCCAGCCATAATATATAATGTATAAAACGCAGGAGAAAATGTCGGAACGAATATCAACAATGTGCTGCACACAATGCGACAACTTGTTATAGCATTGGCCATATCTATATCCTTCCTTTCCTCTTCTGCCTTTATACACTAAATCATAAAGTCAAACCTATATTCTTCTTGCACACGCTTATTTTTAATGCCATCGCAGAATTTTTTCAGTATAATATCATCTTCGTCTTGACAGCGGTATTCGCCCAGCTCACTATCTCTTTCAACTTCATTTTCAATCAAAGATGCATATGCCTCTGTTAGTTCTGGGAATTTCTGGATAAGATACGAGTGATAATCATCAAATCCAATATATGCTAATATCAACATAACATCACTGAACTCTTTGGCAGTCATTACTTGCTTACCTATGAGTTTTTTTCGGTATTCATCGCTACACAGCCTAAAAAATTTCTGTTGCTGAGATTTCGATTCCTTTGTTAATTTGTATTTTCTATTCATTCGTATTGTTCCTCGTGAAAGGTTACAACTTCCCCATATCACATCTTGCTTAATTTAACAGTTCTTCATTTGCTCTTAATATCATTTGCCTATATTCATCTTTAACACTTTCTGGTTCTAATATCTGCACCTTACCGCCAAATCCAAATACCCATCCATAGAATGTCTGGCTGGCAGATACAGTCGCAACTAATCGGAACGATTCCATATCGTATGCCAGAGTGGTAACATCTTCTCCAAATCGGTCAATCATTGTTTTCATCAAGCTGTTATCACAGCGCAAGGTCACTTCGACCTGCTCTCCGTCATACATAAAGAATACTTGTTTCGTGTATTCAGCCACATCAAAGTCTTTCGGTGCTGGAATGCTTTCTTTCTCTAATACTTCTGGAGTAGCTGCAATTCTATCCACCCGGAAGGTTACTATCTTATCTTTCTTCTTTGAATGACCGACAACATAGTAATAATCGCCGCACCATACAAGGCTATATGGACTAATTACATACACTTCGCCCTTATTTCTCAATGTCTTTTTCTTTAGTCCAGTGTATTCATAATATTGAAATGAGATTTGCCGATTACTGTTAATGGCCTCATTGATAGCATCAACAATATAATAAATCAGCTCATTATCAGGCTTTACTCTTTCAGCAAAGTAATTATTCCTTTTTAATTTATGAACTTGTCCCTCATTTGTCAGCGAATGAATTTTTGAAATCAGCTCTTTCGATTTCTTTTGCGTAATTAACTTAGAGGATTCCACTGCATCAATCAAAATCTTAAGCTCTGCAAGTTCAAAGTCTCTATCGCCAATGAAATATTTAGTCTGCGTTGAACGAACCGACACAACATCAATTCCAAACTGTTGCAAAGCAGCCACATCTTTTGAGATGGTTGTTCTATATGTAGAAATGTCATATTCGACTTTTAATATCTCTATGAGCTGATTCGTGGAAAGCTGATGTTCTTCATCGGTTCGCTCCTGCAAAATCTTCAAGAGATAAAGTATTCTTGGTTTTGTTTCCATATGTTCAATCCTCTTCTTATTATCTACTCAATTTCCCATACAAAAGTAGCTGTATCTCTAACTTCAATATCATCCGGTTCAATGTCAATTGGTCTTGGTCCCATCTCTGGTGCTGCAAGCAGGCACTCGTCCATATCATATCTGGTATCCGAGTAAATATTTAACTCTCCCCAGTTATAATCAATCGTTAGAAGTTGCCCCAGCTTCACACCTGACGCTTCACAGAGCAGCTCCGCTTTTCTCTTTGCATTAACAGTCGCCTCTCGTAAAAGCTCTTCATTTACCGCAGTGGCATCCTTCACTGTAAATTCGATGTTCAGTGCCGGATGCGCCAAACACTTAACAACAGCTCCCAGTGCTTGTGATAATTTCTTCATATCAAAATCAAAGGAAAGTTTCAAGTTATGACAACATACATACTCGCTGAATACTCGTTTGTAATTGCCCTGCTTGTCCTTGTAGTTCTCATAAGTTGTATCCACATTGAAATTAGCTGTTTTCACCGATTCTTTCTCGAATCCGATGGCCGCAAGACATTCATTCAACTGTGCTAGTTGCTCTGCTGCACTGTCCATTGCCTTGTCATATTCTTTATCTTTTGATACCATCTCTAGAGAAAGCACAACCAAATCAGGCTTCGTTGATACCTTTCCGATTCCTTTTACTGTAATTGTTCTTGGCATTTTTAGTCCTCCATTTTCAGATGTTCCCTTCCTATCGCTTTTTCTTTCCAAAGAAATCATCTATAAATAAGTCTATCATCATCGTTTCCGCTGCCCCGTCCCAAAATTCTTTTCGATGGCGTTTCCTGCGTTCGGCGGGTGTTTCTTGTATAATCTGCTCTGCTTCATCATAGGTTTCCAGCGATATCCCACTCTTCTTTGCAATCTCCTTTAGAATATCTGCATCAACGATTCCGTCAAATATGTAAATTTGGTCTTCAGTAAGTGGCAGTTTTACGTTTTGGAAAGCTCGATTTATTACATCTGTGTCAATGTAATAAATCATTTGTTCAATTTCTTCGCAAGTAAATCTTACATCGTTAATGAGAGCTTTCTTTATCAATCGTGTGGCCGCTTTACCATCAAACAGATTTTCTGCAACTTCCCACACTTCATCAGAAGCTCCAAAGGAAGAAATCTGTGATATTTTCTGAATCTGTGTACTGGTTGCCCAATCATAAAACTTATCGTAATACTCTTCCCACGTCATAGCTGCCTCCTTTTAACACTTCATAGGTGGTTTCTGAAATTATTCTCATTTAAATAAAATACTGCCATCCCCTGCCTTTTGATTATTAACAATCATTTTTAACTTTATCTACCATAGCATCGTAATGAATACTATCCAATTTTTTAATCATAGATAGAACATCGTTGATTACCATCTGATTGTTTGAATCCAAAATATCAGCATCAAGTTCTTCGAATACATTTATTTGCTTATCGTGTGAGTAAATATTTGTAAATTTATAGATTCGTTCTCTTTCTATATCATTTTCTTTTCCCGGTAACGCCACATTTAATAACGAGGCTAAATCCGCTCTTTGCTTAGGAAATTTAAAACTCAAAAAAGATTCAACAAGTTTTCGACATACATTCCCACAAAAGATACTTTCTTGTTTAGATAAAGGTTTATCCTTCATATGATATACAGTGGAAAAAACATAATCATATTCAGTAGCTTGTTTGAGACTTTCTCCTCCATCTTTTAAAATCGCAGCCCTTTTTCCATCCACAATTTTATTTTCCACCCGATACAGTGAATAATCAGGAACTTTTCCACCTGTGTCATTCTTTTTATGTTTTCTATTAAACCATCCCAAAACCAATGAGAAATAATTGTAATTATGAGTCAGAATAAAAATCTGTTTTGCTTCGTCACATTCTGATTTTGTATATGCATATGAAGAAAAGAGTTTATTCGAATCAAAACTAGAAATAGGGTCATCAATAACGACAATACAATCTGATATTTTTCTACCGCTCTCTTTAATCTTGGTAATAAAGTAAATAAATGCAATGGCAGTCTTTTCACCTTCACTTAGATTTTCCGCTTCTTCAATAGAATTACGAAGAATTTTATAACCTTTTTCATTCTTGTCAAATGCCAGTGTGATTTCATCATAACCTAAGAATCTAAATAGTTTTTCATTGAATTCTTCAGCTCCAAGTCCTTCACTGGAAAGCTTTGCTTCCAATTTTAAATATTCATCTTCTTTGTCCTTTAAGTCTTTCTTTGCTTTCTTTATTTCCTCATTTTTTTTGTTATATTGTTCTATTTTTTCTTTGTACTCCTGTTCCCCAATCTGCTCCTGAACATAATGTCTCTCAATCTTTTTTCTTACAGATTTTGTAGCCTCTTCAAAACTATCTGTCTTTTTATTATGTTTTTTTATTAGTTTTGAATAATCTCCTATGAGATTATTAATTTCCTTTATTATCGTTACGAGATTTTTGTTATTGTCATCAAAATCCAAGATATTAAATGGATTGCTTTTTTTAGAGTGAAGCAATTTCTCATATCGTTCGAGTTCCGCATTCAATGCTTTGACTTCCTTATTGAATTTCACATTTAACTCAAGAACATTATCCTGTAGTTCCTCGTAATAAACCGAAGCGTTTTCACATTCCAACTCGGATTCATATTTTAGTAATTGTATTTTCTCTAGCAAATCATCAATATTTCGATTTAATTGATTTAGAGCATCACTAAAATGTGCTTCCAAATCTTCTTCTCGGGTTTCTGAAATTTGATTACCGCAAAAAGAGCATATTTTCAATTTTTTTGATTTATGTATTTCTAAACCAGTCCTTACCCACTCTGATAACTGCTGGTCAACTTTTAATTCTTCAATAACCTTTGAAGCCACCTTGCTTTCAATGACTATCTGGATTGATTGAATCATATCAACAATTTGCTGTTCGTTATATGTGGGATTTATATCTCGTATTTTTTCTTTCTTTATCGGTCTAGCTTCTTTAATTGCTAGTTCTAAACTCTTGTTATCCATTATATCCGAGTCTGACAATGGCTCTACATTATCTTCAATCAAAGAACTGACTTTTGTCTTGTTGTAATTCAGATAATATGTATCCCCCGTATCAAGTACTTGATAATGATTCTTTACGATTTTACCGATATTCGTAAGTATTCTTTGAATGTCTGAATCATCTTTTTCAAGACTCTTTTCCTTGTCCTTAACTTTCTTTATCTCACCATCCTCATCATTTGAGCCATACAAATAGTCTTTTAAAAAAGTGTATCTTTTGGTATCTCCAATATTTGTTTCATCTAACAACAGAATACTTTTAATTGTTCCATTCCAATCAATATTGTCTTTTATAAAATCTTCATTAAAAACAACAATGTTTTCACTTTTTAATGGATAATTGCACTCCTTATATTGTGTTCCATTGCTTGTTATCGTTACTTTGAAACATTTTTTATTCTCAAAATTCTTTTGTCCTGCAATGTGAGCAAACAATCTAGATAATGTACTTTTCCCAGAGCCATTCCACCCATAAATCAAATTATACTTATTGAAATCAGAACAAGTTTTTGTCGAAAAATCTTGATAAATTCCAAGATTTTCTAATTTATCAATTGATGTAATCACCCTATTCCACCCCCAGCAGACTGTCCGAAAACTCAGCATTTCAAACGAATACCAGCTATTTTGCAGCCTGATTTTCTAAATTTTATTTTCATTGAAAACTGAATAAATCACACGT
>SAAB01000144.1 GCA_009929615.1 Clostridia bacterium
CCCCAGGCATCACCCGGTGAAGGGTGAGCTGGGTTTCTGGCTGATATTCACTGACTGGGAAG
Source organism: Clostridia bacterium (assembly GCA_009929615.1). Lineage (GTDB taxonomy): Bacteria > Bacillota > Clostridia > Lachnospirales > Lachnospiraceae > Frisingicoccus. Next base: position 63 of record SAAB01000144.1, read on the forward strand.
AAAGATAAACCATGAACCATAAGACCACCCTTGAGAAATGTTTTCACCCATCCAGTGGGTACTGGCTGATACGTTGCCGCACCTGCACGTGGGAGAAGGCTACCGCCTCGCTGCCTAAAGCTCGGAAGGCACGCGATAAACACGAAACCACCGGGAGGTAGAACCATGCTGACCGTCCTCGTCCTCGCCATGGCTTTCGCCCCCATCATCGTCCTCGCCGTCTGCGCCCCCAACCAGTAAAGGAAATGCCTTTGAGACCCTGCCAGATATGTGACGCCCCCACTATGGCGCGCACCTGCCCCACCTGCATTTCAGTGGTGGAGCAGTTGCTCACCTCCGCGACTACGCTCCTGCACGAGCTGACCTTTGAAGCCACCGGGCAAGCTACCAAGACCCCCGGCGGGTGGTCTACCGGCTCCGAGGGCACCCCCGCTGGTATACGGATAGCGCCCCTGCAAGCCTCACACGACCTCACCCAGGCAGTCAAAGCGCTGGGGGAGAATATCGGGGTGCGCACCCGCAAACCCACTGTGCTCCTACCGCAGGCGTATAGGCTAGCCCACCCCGCCGAGAACAAAGCCAACCTGCTCTACCTTTACAGTGACCTCGGCATTGCTGTGCGCACCGCTGAACGTCTAGTGGACACCCAACCTGAGCTAATCCTCTGGGGCTGGTGCCCAGAATGCGGGGAGCCAGCAAAAGCACCACCAGACCGCACACACCACAAATGCGCCTGCGGGCAGTTACACGACCTCCAAGCCCTCAAAGAGCAGCGGCGCGACATGGTCTACGACAAACTCGACGGCTCATACTTCAACCTCGCCACCACAGTGAAAGCACTAGAAGCGTGGGGCTTCAAAGAAACCCCCGTGCAGGTCAGTATGTGGGGTGAGCGCGGCAAAGTGCCCCGCGAAAAGGTGAACGGCCACTGGGTCTACCTCTTCGATGAAGCGCTAGACCAGGCGGAGCTGAAAGCAATCAAAAAAAGAAGATTGGAAAATAAGCGTGTCGCCCTTGACCAGGCCGCATAATTTGTGAATAATTAGTTGATAGGTTCGGGTTTTCTCTAAGCGAGGGAACCTAGACCTGACACCTGGTGTTGGGTGTGTGAACATTCTTTGTTCTTCCATGTGAGTGATCAGAAAAGGAGGGTGACCAAAGCTGGTTACCCTCCTTTTTTGTGCTTAAAAAAGAGGGGTGCCCGTGGCTAAAGAACCTGACCTTTACGAGCTGGTAGCACGCCAGGCTAGGTATGAGCGGTCACGTGCGACACTCCCCGCCTACCTACGCGGCGAGATCCGCGAGCGCACCAAAACACCGCAACCAACCTACCGGGACACCACCGCCAACACCGCGGTCGCCCGAGCTTCAAAGAAGAAGAGGAAACATAATGATTGAATACACCGAGGACGGTCACGAAATCGAAGCCGACGGCTTCTATACCGCATACCCCGACATGCGCCCCGCAAACAACCGCGAATAACCAACTAAGATTTGTGCGCCGCACCTTCGATTCACCCCACAAACAGGGTCTAAGCATGCGCGGCGCACACCAAAACCTACCCCGACCCGGCGGACACACGCGCAACACCGCGCACACATCTTCTAACCACCGGGCCGGGGTACACAAACACCAAGGGAGTAGACCGCATGGAAACCTACGAGACTCAAGCAGTGTCAGACCTCAAAGACAT
>SAAB01000079.1 GCA_009929615.1 Clostridia bacterium
AGAATGCACCCATGCTGGCGCATGGGTGTACAAAGTGGTCTTAAGTGACCTAGAATTCAATGAGCAGTTGACCTAATTTTGGGTTGACAGATACAATATATGCTTGGAATGGATCTTACGCCTATAATGGCGAGAAAAAAGTTCTCGATTTCTATAACGACGTGCTAAGTGCATGCACATGGATATCTTAGAAACAGCTGGGAGATTTCGTTTTTGAAATCTCCCAGCTATTAGTTTGTACCTCATCTCTTATGCAGATATTTCTCTCTCGTAGCCATCCCGCCACGAATATGGCATTCTGACTTGTTCACGTCTAAAACTGCCCTGGCCTGCTTTGCAAGCCCCGGATTGATCTGAATCAGTCGCTCCGTCACGTCCCCTCGTTGCAAACTTACGCCGAAAATTTAAAAGGGTGCAAAATACCTCTAATACAGGCTTTTTTTGCACCCTTCATTTTTACTAATTTCTTTGTTTAGCGTTATTATTGTACAAGCCAGTATGTCATATTATACATTGAATGGCAACTGTCTTAATAAAACAATTTCGTATACTCCGTTTGCGTATCTGCGATATGATATATAAATATTGACTGATCAATCACCTTATAAATTGCAATATGCTTTTTACAGATAACCATTCGATATCCTTTTTCATTCAACCATTTATCAGGTGTTAAAGAACCAGAATCTGGGAAATCCTCTAGCCGTTCAATTGTATCAAGAATATGATCACTTACTTTGATTGCTGTCTCCACATCAAATTGGATAGCGTAATAGTCTTCTATCTTTTTTAAGTCTTCCCATGCAGCAGGTAATATTTCAATTCTATACTTCACTAAGTCTTTCCCTTAACCCTTTCCGTGCCTCTGTAACACTCATCGTTTTTGCCCCGGATAAGCGTTCTTGTTCTGCCTGCAATACTCGTTCTCTTAATTCTAGTACCTGTTCACGTTTTTCAAACGCTTCAATACTCATCAAAACCATATCTCCTTCTCCATTTTTCGTTATATAAATAGGCTCTTTTGTTTTTTTAGCAAGTTCAGAAATACTTGAATATTCATTTCTTAAAGATGCTGATGCTTTAATTAACATAATAATCGCTCCTTCCATGTTTTTGCACATATCTTTTCTTCGATATAATTATATCTTATTATTTGTATCTCGTAAATAGAATTAACCAAAATAACTTATTCTATATAAAAACAAAAAGAGAACAAAATCTTTCGACCTCATTCCCTTTTGCGTTTTACAGATTTGTATAAATGTACTGGTATACATTGATTAAAACAATTCTGAAAATATGAACCAATCTACGAAAGCCCTGTTTCTCAGTGTTTCCTTGATTAGCTTTATTATTGCAGACTCATTCACCAGATGCAAGATAAAGACCGAAAAACTCATCTCTTTTTTTGTACACATATGCACCCTCCTTACCTGCTACTTGTTTTTCTTTAAGTATAGTCCAAATATTGCAAAAATAAAAGTCCTTTAATGTTTATGTCGATATTTCTCCCTTGTAGCCATCCCGCCACGAATATGGCGTTCTGACTTGTTCACGTCTAAAACTGCCCTGGCCTGCTTTGCAAGCCCGGGATTAATCCCAAGAAGACGTTCGGTCACATCTTTATGTACCGTTGATTTACTGATTCCAAACTGGCTGGCCGTCTGGCGGACCGTTGCATTCTTTTCAATAATATACAATGCAATTTCTATTGCTCTCTCTTCAATATATTCTTTCACAAAAAAACCTCTGCATACCTGTTTTTACAGTTTATGCAGAGGTCATTTAAGTATAGTACTGGTTTGCCAAATATACAGAAACAGTACTCCCTTTATCTATTTAGCAAGTTCTCTAAACAATACAAGAAGCTTATCCACTTCAATCGGCTTAGCTAAATGCCCATTCATGCCGGCTTCCAGGCATCGCTGAATATCCTCTGTAAAGGCATCTGCTGTCATAGCATATATGGCCATAGAAGCTTTTTTCTTATCCTGTAAACCTCGAATAATCTTTGTGGCTTCAAGGCCATTCATAACAGGCATCTGAATATCCATTAAAATCAAATCATATACAAACTCTGAATTTTGAACCTTATCGACTGCTATTTTTCCATTCTCAGCCCGTTCAGCCTTCACGCCATAATAATTCAAAATTTTATCTAAAACTTTCCAGTTAATATTATTATCTTCAACTACAAGAATCTTCAAATCAGGGAAGTATTCCACACCTTCCACTTTCTTATTATCATCAGACTTGAATTCCACAGGTGTTTGAGCAATCGGGAAATCTAAAGTTACGGTGAAAACAGAGCCAACATTGAGTTCCGATTCAACCTGTATGGTCCCTCCCAGTATGGTGACCAACTGCTTCACAATAGCCATTCCTAATCCGGTTCCCTGAACCGAATTGATTCTTGTATCCACAGCCCGTGTAAATCGTTCAAAAACTGTATCCACAAACTCCGGTGACATTCCAATACCTGTATCCGAAACTTTATATATATAACGAGCACACTCCGGCTTTCCTGGAGTTGGTTCTTCACTGAGCTCTACTAAAATCTTTCCACCCGGTTCGGTATATTTTAATGCATTAGACAAAATATTTATAAATATCTGGTTCAGTCTCAATGCGTCACTCTTGATGTATGCATGAGAAACGTTCTCAATATGGGTTTCAAAAACAAAATTCTTTTCCTGTACTTTAGGCTGACACATCTCAACCATTCGTTCAACAATATCAACAATTGAAAATTCGCTTGGCTGTAAGACGATTTTACCACTTTCAATTTTTGACACATCTAAAATGTCATTAATAAGCGTAAGTAAATGCGTTCCCGAAAGTTCAATCATTCGGATGCTTTCTTTAACTGCTTCCCGGTCTATCTTTGTTTCTTCCAACTGCTTTTCAGCAATAACCGTTGTCCCAATAATCGCATTCAATGGTGTCCGAATGTCATGAGACATTGATGAAAGAAACAAGGACTTGGATTCGCTCGCTTCTTTCGCTCTTTTGGTCAAATGGCGAAGTTTACTATTCCCCATTAAAAGTGCGATACCATCTACAATAAATAAAGCGATAAGTACTATAGCAAATTTCAAAAAATCATTACTAAAATCATAGGTATTGTGAAACGATGACAGGGGCACGATACTTAAAATATGCCATTCACTATTTTGAACCGGAACAATCGTATAAGCACAGTCCTGCCCCCGATTATTCTGATAGTATAAAACTTCATGATAATCTTCCTGTTTTAATTTTTCAAGGAGAATATCCGCCTCATCACTTGTAAAGTCATTATACAAGGAAATATAATCCATAAAGTTCGTCCCTTGAAAATAGCTGTTAGATATGACATAATTTCCGCTATTATCTATAATAATATTCGAATAGTCAAAGAAATTCCACGTATCAATATCATTATTATTGGCAATCAGTTCATTGATGTAATCACTTTCAAGCAGATACATCATCGTTTTATATTCATACCCATCTTCTGTCCTTACTCTTACGGTTGTCGTAATAGCTGAAGATTTTTTATGGGATGGTAATGAGTCCGTAAACTCTCCTGTATAATGAACAATTCCAACGTTATCTTCACCGGCCACACCAAATATCTTTGCAAGCTCCGGATAGGAATCTACACGATAAAAGAATTGTTCATCACTTTCTGAACACAAACCTATTGCAGAAAAACCCGCGTTATTCTTTCCTTCATTTTCAAGCGTATTATTAATTAATTGCCAGGAGAAATTCCCCTCTGATGCATATAATGCTGACAGATAAGAATGTATTTCGTCAAAGTTCATACCTGTACTATGATAGGTGTTGATATAACCCGAAACACTTTCAAGTTCCTTTGTGCGATTAGCGAGCTCAAGTTCTATTTTATTCGCAGATGCATTTGTCAGGGTACGTACATTTTCAATATTTTGAGAGAAGGATACTTTTTCAGAGTTATTAAATGCTGAAAGCACAGAAAATATAACACAAATGAACAGTGCTATATTTAATATAACTACCATAAGTATGGAATATATCCGTTTTCCTCTCTTATCCTTCATCTCTACCCCACCCTGTATTTTGCAAATTCTTTTTCAAGAATATCCAGATAATACTCTAACGTACAAAAAGCATAACCCGGCATTGCTGAATCCTCTTCGCCTACGTATTCTTTATAAATCTTCTTTTCCTGTTCATTGCCCATATATAAAAATTCTTTTCCAGTTTCGTCTGTTTCGTACTGAATATTTCCATTTTCATCTTTATTCAGATTCACCATGTATTTTTGAGCACTGCATTTCATGGCTTCCTTCAAGCCGGCCGCCAGTGGTGTAAAACCATTATATTCATCTGAAAAACGAATCTGCCCGCATAAAGTCACATCTTTATCCACATCTACACCATAGGTATCTGCCACAAATTGAAGTGCCTCTGTTGTATTCGGAATAATGAATGCATCTGAAGCATATATTTTGTTATTTTCTTCCTGGAAAAGGAAATTAACGAACTCACGAATCCAGTCCAGATTCTCACTATTCTTATTCGCACATATACCATAATATGGTGTAATATAAACAGGGCTCTTTGTTCCCTCATCATTAAGCGGCGAACATATAAATTCTAATTCTGTATCCAGATGATATTCATCGATTAAAGATTGGATAACTGTTTCCGTTGAACTGATATATGGCATAAATGCTACATATCCATAATTGTTTTCAGGCATAACTGTTTCAAAGGTATCTTTATCCTTCGATATCCCCAGAAAACTTTCGGATTGACCAAGTTCACTTGTATTCGTATAGAACCCTGTTCCTTCAACCGCTTTATAGTCAAAGTAACGCATCGTCGCAAGGGTATAGATCTTGCTTATTGTATCTTCAAACGCCCTGCTCACTCCGGGTTCAGCCGCTGCCATGGCTGCCAAAGCTGTTTCACTATGTACGGCCTCATTCGCTGCCGGTGCCATTCCTAAACCATAAGCCGCTGTATCACCGCCACCCTGCACAGGAATCAGTCCATTATTCTTCAGAACCTCACAACAGGCCAGAAACTCTGTAAAGTTGGTTGGGACCGCCAGATCATACTCATCTAATAAAGTTTTATTGACAAAAACACCCCTGGTTTCTCCGCCTAAAGGATAACTATACTGATAGGCAATATCATTGCCGTCTTCATCCTTTCTTATATGCCGGTAATTATTCGAAATATCTGGATTCGTGTCAGAAAAATCTATATCCCCATCCGCTGCAAAATTATAAAAATAATTATCCGTTGTAGCCCCTGTAGATGTCTCTTCTCCGGTGGCCTCATTCTTAACGGTCTCTTCTTCAAAAGTCAAATCTTTCTGAAGAATCATATCTAAAGAATTCTCCTTAAAAAGCTGTACAGCATTGGTATCATAATCTTCAATATACTGCATCTGTACAGTCACATTCGGATACTTATCCATAAAAGCGTTTGATACAGTATTCATCGCTTTATTTGTTTCATATGGAATAGCTATCTTCAATGTAATCTCCGTTTTTGTATCAAGTCCCGGAATTGGTGTGTATGCACTTTCTGCCGTTTTACTACATCCAGTCATCAAGAAAACACTCATCAGTGCCACCATTAAAATAGGTGCAATTATTCTTCTCATTTTTCTCATCTTTGCTCCCCCTTTATTCATTTTTCGCACAAAATCCATTTTACTTATATTATACAACTATATTCCCTGGAGAACTAGGTTATATTTGTAAATTTACTGGTATTTTATAACATATTTTGGCATTAAACCGGTAAATTCCGATGTTCTACAGAAGTGGAAAATACAATCTGGGTTTTTGTTCTCCCAAAGTGCTGCAATTAATTAATAAAATGGTCTAACTGTATGGTACTTTGAAAGACAACTTCCATCAACATAGAATAGTCACCCGTTACACAGTTGCACTCTATGACATTCGGAATTTTCTCAATAAATGGATAAAATTCTTTCTTCTGGGCCGGCTCCACCTCTAGATTAATAAAAGCTTTTATATGATATCCAAAAAGCAAATGATTTATCTGGGCATGATACCCCATCAGTACTCCCGACTTTTCCAATCGTTCTATCCGTGCGGACACGGCCGGTGAAGATAAATACACTTCCCGTGCAATTTCTTTCAACGGCATTCTTGCATTTTGTAATAACAATTTTAATATTTTTCTATCCACTGCATCCAGTTCCCGTTCCATCTTTAACGCCTTTACCTTTCTTTAATATAATTAATTATTTTCCGATTTTTATTTATTTTATTAATCATTATATATGGTATTTGCGAATAATCAAAGGTATTTCCTTAAAATTATTTACTCATTCTGTCATTCATGTTATTCTCCCAACGTTGACAAAAACAAATCTTGCAGAAATAACGGAGCGTGAAGAAATGAAAAACATGACTAGAACTGAGACAGATTCCATTGGCACTATGAACATCCCCTTGGATGCCTATTATGGCGTACAGTCTTTGCGGGCAAAACAAAACTTCAATATTACAGGCCACCACCTTCATCCGGTTTTTATTCAAAACCTGGCAAAAATAAAAAAGGCTGCTGCTATAACAAACCAGCACGGCCTTCTTTTGGATAGTAAAAAAGCGTCCTATATTGTTCAGGCCTGTGATGAAATTATAGATGGCAAATTTGAAAATGAATTTATTGTAGATGCTGTTCAGGGCGGTGCCGGAACCAGTGCAAATATGAATATAAATGAGGTCGTAGCCAACCGGGCCGGCGAATTAATGGGCACTCCGAAAGGCTCGTATACAAAAATCCATCCAAATGACCACGTCAACATGGCCCAGTCCACGAATGATGTGATTCCTACCGCCGGTAAACTGACGGTTCTGGATCTTTTATTCAGACTTATGAATGAGCTGGCGCGTCTGGAAACAGCCCTTTGGGAAAAGTCCGATGAATTTGATAATGTATTAAAAATGGGGCGTACCCAGCTTCAGGATGCAGTACCTATGCGTCTTGGTCAGACATTTCACAGCTATGCTTCTATGATACATCGTGACCTGACACGTATCCGTAATACATCAAAAGAAATGTACACCGTTAATCTTGGTGCCACAGCCATCGGTTCATCCATTAATGTTTCTTCGTTTTATCTCTACCATGTGGTGCCTATACTGGCATATATTACGGGCTATCCTTTGGTACAGGCAGATGACCTTTTTGATGCAACAGAAAATCTGGATGGTTTTGTAGCTATTTCAGCAGCTATCAAAACCTGTGCCGTCAATCTTTCCAAGATGTGCAATGATTTACGCCTTTTATCCTCCGGCCCCAAAACAGGTCTTGGAGAAATCAATCTTCCTCCAAAACAAAATGGTTCTTCGATTATGCCCGGCAAAGTAAACCCGGTTATTCCAGAAGTTGTTACACAGGTTGCTTTTCATGTTGTTGGCCACGATACGACCATCACCATGGCTGCCGAAGCTGGTCAGATGGAACTAAATGCCTTTGAACCTGTTGTATTTTATAATTTGTTTGAATCCATTACCATGCTTACCCAGGCTGTTGAAACACTGACAGATAACTGTATCACAGGTATCACCGCCAATCGCGAACACTGCCGGCAGCTTATGGAAAGTAGTGCCGGCATTGCCACCGCTCTCTGTCCGTATCTTGGCTATCAGATATCGGCAAAAATTGCAAAGCAGGCACTTCGAGAAAACCGCACGGTCCGGGAAATCGTTTTGGAAGAAAAACTGCTGAGTCCCAATGAACTGTCGGCGATATTAAATGTTTACGCCATGACCGAACCTCAGCGAGAAATAAAAACTGCTGTCTGACAAACATAAGGCCTGCAAACTGAAGCGAATTCAGATTGCAGGCCTTACTTATTAATATCTTAAATGAATTTTTGACAAATACACCTCAACCTCATAGCCTTTTTCTTTCAACATATACTCCATTCCTTTTTTCGCCAAATCCACATGGTTCTTAGGTGCTACCATAATTTCCTGCACAGGCAATAGTGAATCCGACAGCTGAATTTCAATATATGGAATGATAAAGCCGTCCTTCTCCCGGTATAATACTTCTGTTTCTTTTTTACGTTTAAAAATAAAACGGTATTCCTGCTCTTCTTTAAAAGCACTGTGTTTGAAAAACATAGCATAAACAGCTGTTATCCTTTGAAACTTCCGGCACATCTTCTGATAATCTGCATTGTTTCTATCCTTTGCCCCTGCTTCAATCAGTTCTTCAAAAGACATCTGCATTTCTTCCGGAATACTTCTGTCAAAAATCCGTTTTACAGCCCGTTTCTGTTCCTCTGGTTCATACAGCACAAAGCCATGATACTCAATCGTATTATTTTCTTCAATACGCTCAATAATCCGATGGCTGTCCAGTCCAATATTGTACCCTGTTTTGTTACCAAATTCCGACCACATTGTAATGCTGTCTCTGCAATTTGAAAAGGACAGGACAAAATATTCCTTATTCTTGCCACCGCTCAGTAATATGCTCTCTTCCAGTACATCTTCTAAAAACATTTCCCGCCACATATCCTTTTTTATGGTGTCCCGACAGACCGAGCGAATAATATTTTTAATATAGGAAAACTCTCTTGGGTCATTTAAAAAATCACTTTTTGTTGCCCAAAAACATTTTGACTGAAGAATTCCACTAATGCCGCTGCTCTTTGTATAATGATAGAGCTTCGCTGAATCCTGAATGTGTTTTAACTTTACTTGTTTGTTTGACATTTCTCACCTGCTGAATTTATTTGTTCCTAAATTCTAAAGCCAATGTTCCATTATCATCTACCTTATTCCCGTTAAGCATTCATAAATTCTTCGTAAAATTTTCCTCCAGTCTTTTTGACAGCCTATATACTCTTGTGGCATTAACTTCTAATTGCCTCCGACTTAAAGTTCCATCCTTCAATCCCTGTAAAATGCTATTATAATCACCTTTTCCACCGGGCATCACCAAATCTCCGCCCGCTGCTGCAATCTTCTTCGCCTGCGGTCCCGGATATTTGTTATTCTTACCCATCATCGCCGCAATAATCCAGTCTGTCATAACAATTCCTTCATATCCCCATTCACTTCGAAGAATATCCTGAATCAAATCCCGGCATTCTGCTGTATGCGAAGCTGCTGAAAAAGTCCTTGATATTGCAATTAGCAATTAAAAGATAATAGTTGTAAATGCTTTCCTAATACTATTTTTTTACTTGATTACATGGTA
>SAAB01000030.1 GCA_009929615.1 Clostridia bacterium
TACCAAAGCTGATCTTGACTACTACGAAAGTGTGGGCAACCTTGGCTTGGTTGCCCACTTCCTATTCCAATATCATAATCCAAGTATCGTCCAAATATATAGTGGAGCAGTCAGGGTAAACACAAGGCAGGCAAACAGGATTGCCGGAGCCGCCCACTCAAATTGACCGTGCTTGCGGTAATCAAAGTAAGCTGTGCCTAGTTTGGCAAAGAAAAACACCGCAAGTATAAGGTCAATTGCAGGAAACACAACCTTATTAACTACTGTTTTAATCTGCTGGGATGCAGTCGTCCATGTCCCTTCAATCGCTCCGGCAACATCACCTGTTCCGGCTGCGAAAGCGGTTGTGCTAAACACCATTGTCAGTAACAGGGCGATGCAAAGAAGCATAGCAATTCGTTTCATTTTCATTAATTTTCCACCTTTCATTGATAGACTTGCGAAAAAGAAAGACCGTAAAACTCAAAGCAGAGCCTTACGATCTTTTTTCTTTTTCTGTTGTTAATTAGGGTTTTGCGGAGCAATGTGCCAGTCTGTCCAAAGATTACCGCTGATGGTTACTGAGTCAGTCAGGTTCATAGACAGCATTCCTGTTGGTGTCCAGCAATCAATCAGCCAAGTGTACGGTGTATAGCTTCCATCCGGTATCCATATCGGAGTGAAATGTGTCCTACGATTATAGGTGCTGTACTCATTTTTCTTAAACTCAAAGGTTGGACTGTAACTGCCACCTGAACGGTCAAGCAGCCGCCAAAAACTTTTGTATTGGAATTCAGGAAAATACGTCACCGCATTCTGAGCCCCTGTAACCGCAGAAGATTGATTGGTACTCACATTTGCAGTTACCGTCTGGTTGATTCCATATCCGGACTTCATGGTTTTACCGCTTGCTGTTGGATTTTTGTCATCGGGCTTAATGCTCATAGAGGCAGAAAGGCTGGCATGATAGCGGTCAAAATCAAACTCCCACCAGCCATGATCACACCAATAACCCGAGTCATCTCCAGTGCTGTGCCATACCCAATAAGCTTTCCACCAAGGACGCCATACCCCCCAAGACGAAGAAGTGACCTGCGCATTGCTTGGTACAGATGGTTTTGTATAGCTGTCGTTACGGTCATCGGCTACGGGATTAGGCGGCTCATTCTGATCCAAATCTGCAATCTTAGCAGTAATCACACCTTGACTAGTACTGCCTCCACCTGATACAGATACCTGAATGGTCATTGTCTGAGGTGTAGATGGTGTTGTCCACCGTACCCATGCAATCTGGCTGTCACCGTTTGGATAATAAACATTACTGACACGATAGCTTCTGCCTTCAATATAAAAAGTGACTGACACCGGGTTATCCGGATCGCTTTGACCACCGCTGACAGTGACAGAAGTGATTACCTCTGTATTGACTCTATATTTGTAATTATCGGTGCTGATTTCTGGAGACTCGGCCGGCATATCTTTAAAGCGAACCACACCAAGTCCAAGGGATGATTTGATATCCGAATCAGAAGCAGCACTGCTGCGGCTTCCAGACCATGCTGGATAACCTAAGTCAGCTACTTCCAAAAACATAGCCAGCGGTAAGTTTTTATGAGAAAGGGATACCATCTTGCTGCGCAGCAATCCACCTACCTGTTCATTATATAGAGCTGATTCTGTTGCAGTCATAGCTACCTTAACGCCTTGAAATGTAATATAAGCGATGGGTTCGATAAGCAGCTTATAGTCGCCGCCAACCAAGGTATCAAAGTCCATTCCTGTCATACCTGCAATACTGCGGATGACCTGTTCATCGGTAAAATAACTTTTGATTGCTTCGATATTGGCATTGCCGCTGCCGGAGCTGATAATAGTAGGCAAGGCTTGTGCCGGATTCACATAAGTGTATTTGGAACCAGAAGGAGATACTCCACGCCCTCCGGTATAAGATAATTTACTAACCTTTCCAAAGTGTAATCGAATATCTGACGGAGACTTATTGGTTAAATCAATCGGTGTTGTGACTACTGCATGGTCACTTGCACGGACTACCGTTACACGCACACCTTCATTACCAGGACTCCATTTATCAGTGCTTGTTCCTTGACCCATTCCACCACCGCCATTATCTACATTCCCGTCGCCAACCGCATAGGCAGTAGTGGAGCATAGTGAGGTGAACAGCAAGGTAAGCACTAACAAAACACTACATAATCGTTTCATTTACAACCTCCGTTCCAAAAGAAAAAGCACAGCATTTCGGCTGTGCAATCTCTATAAAATATTTTGTTGTTAATTCATCTCTCCGATTTTATTTCCGTTTTCGTACATATCATCGGCTGTTGTACCTTGCCCTTCGCCGACATCATCAATCCAGCCAAATCCCTCAACATAAATCTTTCCATTCTGTGTTTCGCCGCCCTGAGGTTCGTTCTCTTTCTTTTTGGTATCAGCAGAAGGAGTTACATTGTCGTGATCTTCTGCTTTTGGAGTCCCAGTTACTTTTTCACCATCAGGCTTTTGCGTAGAATCCGTTTTTTGTTCCTCGCTTGGCACTGCCGGTTTAGTAACCTCTGGCTGAATGCTTTGTTCCGGCTGATCAGTCTGAGCTGGTGTTTCATCTATAGTCTCTGCAGAAGTGTCGGTGTTTGAATTCACTACTATGTCTTTTTCTCCTGTCGATGTATCTGTATCAATACTTGGATTTACATCGGATACTACCGCAGCGCTTGACGGCAATGTATCCATATCTTTCGGTGATTTGGCAAATTGTGAGCCGATAGCCACAACAAGTACCAACCCTACGATAGTACATCCTGCAATGGTAAGAACCTTTTTGGTCTTTTCATTTATTTTCATATAGAAAACCCTCCTTTATGGTGTAGTTAACTTTTGTTAGCTCACACATTACTACATGTTTTTTCACAAGTCCAGACAATTCTTGAAAATAATCAGAATACCTCTGTATACCCTGCCTGAACCTTTAGCTTGATCTTCATAGGTGGCAGCTGTTTACCGCCAAATTGCACCGGAACCTCCAATAAAATAACTGCATCTGCTTCAAAATGTTGTGCATTTCTTGGCGAAGAAGGAGCCAGCGGAGCATTTCGAACTGTTACCTCCAAGCCCGACAGTTTGTATTCCACCACATCACCGGAATACTTAATATGTTTGCCACTTTCTACGGTCGTGCCAAGGGTAGTGTCCATGTGGTCATATACATCTCCTGTATCTACGCTATAAGAAAACGAGGAACCATCCGGCAAATAGCCGCCACTATATCCCTCACGCACACCATGATACACGTTAGCATAGTTGTCGTTAACAGTAATAATAATGGCATCCTGCACGGCTTCTTTAACACCGCTTGCAATAATATTCAGCCTGAAAAACTCCAAGATGCCGCACATAATAATAACCAGAGCCAAAGTGATGGCGATAATCAGAGGAAAAGAAGAACCTTTTTTATCTCTGAAACAATTTATTAGCTTTATCATTTATGATACACCTCACTTTTCCCAGTTGCCTGTGCTTTCAGCGTAATAGGAAACGAGCCAAAGTTTCCAAACAAGCCAATATTTTGTTGTAGGGTAATGGTGACCGTCACTTCTTCATTCAGCTGAATGTTTCCGGTCTTTGACCAAGAAATATTGGGATTAAGTCCGGTACTCTCCTTAAGAACAGTAGCTCTAAGGCTTGTTTCACTGCCAACTTTTCCACTGATTTCTGCCTCCCTGCAAAGCTCCGTTGCGAAAGTATCCAGCTGATTTTTAGCAATAAATACCGGAAATACCTTAACCGCCAATGCAATGACCAGAACTGAACAGAGTACTAACACGCACACATCAATGTAGCCCTCGCCGCGTTTTGATTTTAATAGTTTCAGCACATTCAAATCCTCCTTTCCAAAGACTTTCAGCCTTAAAACATTCCACCCAGCGACTTTAAGATTTCAAAAGCAATAATCGCCAGATAGGTCAGCAAAAAGCAAAGCAGCATGATAAAGGAGAACACTCGAATTTTCGGCGGTATCTTTTGTGCCTCACTTTTGAGCTTTTGCAGCTCCAGCTGCTTGAAGTCATGGGCGAGCATTTGAAAATATACAGCACTGTCATCACCTCGAAGTACACCGATTAACCCTCTTACCACATCCGAAAGCATGGGCGAATTAAGCCTTGCCTCAAATCTGGTCAGGGCGGCTTCATAGCTTGAGGAACGCATATCCGCTGCCAAAATGTCTAGCTCTCCTGCAAAGGCATCCCCAGCATTTTTCTTGAAGTTTTCGATTATGGATAACACATCACGACTGTTTTTCAGTTCTTGTTCCACATTGGCTACAAACCTCGGCAACTCATTTTCGATTTCATCTCGCTTCACTTTCAGTTTTTCATCGGCTTTTCTGGTTTCCTTAAAATATATCATGACTGCCAAAAACACCACTACGGGTGCCAGCAGCGGAAACACCAAAAGACAGGGAACAACACCCAGCAGGATTGCTCCACATTTGACAAATGCATACGCCTGATAGACCTCCGGTGTCATATTCATGCCTGTTGCCTTGAGGATGTTCTTCATTCGGCTTCTACGGTATTCATCCATACGGATGTATTTGGAGAACTTCACTGCCCACGTCATCAAATAGGTTTCTATACTTTTTGCGGCTTTTTTCTCTGTTCTTGTGGTACTCAGCATTGCTTTTGCGGCGCTAAGATATGGTAGCTTCAGCACATCAGCTAGAATGAAGAACAGTCCAAAAGCCAGGAGAATTCCAAATGTAAAGATTAGCATCATCATCTGCATCACCTCCTAAACTCAATGGGTTTAGTTAACTTAATGACGAAAGCGGTTGAGATAAAAATGAGAGCTGCTGTAATCGTTAAAATGATTTGTCCCATTGGAGTATGCATTAAGGTGTCGTACCAGCTCTTGTTTAAGAAATACATCAGTGGAATATTGCCCATGACGAAAATCGCCATGATGATAAATTCCTTTCTCGGCTCAAACACCAGATATTCCAGCTCCGCATTGACAATACGCATATCGGATAGCTTGCTGACAATGGGTGTCAGCGTGGTTTTCAAGCTGCGGTCATATTGGCAGTCACACAGAGCATCGCACCATTCATGAAATACCTCATTGTCTATTTTGGTTCTTAACGCTTTGAGTGCAGCTTCAATATCCGGATTGACCAGCTTGATCCGCATAATAAAATCCTGAAACACATGGTGAACAGGTGGATTCAGGTAGTTGATGTTTTCTTCCACCGCAGTCAGAATATCCTCATTTCTTAAGTATGCAGTTGTGATTATACTAAGGGCAGTTTCCAACTCTGCGGCGATATCCTTTTTAAAGTGGCTTGCGGTAAGCTTCACATACCAAAATGGAAAGAACATAAACCCCACCGCCATGACCGGAGCTAAAAAGAAATTTCCAAACACAATAGCGATGGAGGCTCCAATGGCAAAGAGCAGCAAGGAACAGGCACATATTAGAGAAAAGCGGCTGCTTCTTCCAGTCATTTTGAGAATTTCCTGTGCCTCTAGGATTTCACGTTTGAGAACATTGGGCTTTTTACGCTTGGTTGCCTCATTGATTTCATCCCTGATGCTTTTGGATTCTCTTGTTAAAAAGCTGAATAGTCCATTAGTAAAATCAATCGGCTTTAGGTTCAGCAAAAGAAAAAAGCCTGTAATCATTCCGACACAGGCGAGTAACTCTATAAAAGTCATACAGAAACACCTCCTTTCTTTAAGCGGTTAATTGTTTCAATGGGCATGCCATTTTCAAGCAGTCGTTTACACAAACTTTCTGAAATGTTGTTCACCATACGGTGATTGCCATTGATAACAAATTTGTTGTCCTCCATGCGGTTTTCGGTAATCTCATATTGGAACAAAGGACGGAAGCTACGGCTGCCATCGGGCAGGATTTCGCACTCCATAATCTCCATCATTTTTCTCTGTTTGTTCTCAAGCTGTTTGCAAAATACCACGAGGGGATAGGCTTCTGTCACATAACCCATGAGGGTTTCATCGGACATATCCACTGCTCTTTTACACAGGGATACCATTCTTCGATAGGTCGCTTCACAGGAGTTGGAATGAATGGTAGTAAGCACAGCTACGCCTGTTCTTGCCGCTTCCTGTGCGGCATTGGCTTCTGCACCACGCATTTCGCCGACAACAAGAATATCAGGATTAAAACGAAGAGCCACATCAAGCAGCGCGATCTGGTCGATTCTCTGGCGGTCATTTTCACTGTCACGGGTTAAAGTATGAATAACGGAATTGACTACTTTTCCATCTTTTTCTCTGACGAGTGCCAGCTCTCGGCTGCCGTTTTCAATCGTAAAGATACGCTTGTTATCCGGGATTGTGGTTAAAAGCCAGCCTGCGACAGTTGTTTTTCCGGAACTGGTTGCTCCCGCTACACACACTGAAATACCATAGCGAATGCACTCGGATAAAAAGTCCAGCATTTCATCGGTGGCTGTGCCGCCATTTACAAAATCCTCTTTCTTCATGCTTTGGGGATTTACAATACGGATAGAAGCGGCTATGCCTACTTCTTCATCCACAATAGGAGTTTTAAGTACCGCAATACGGATGTTCTTTGCTAATGTCCCGGTTACTAGAGGGCTGGCATTATCCAGCACCACCCCGGACACATGAAGCATTCGGCGAACTACATTAATTGCGTGTTCGGGGCTGTCAAAGTGTTCATTCAGCTTCTCGGTTTTACCACCCGAATACTGCACTTCAATATCGTTCCAACCGTTGATATCAATTTCTTCAATGCCTTTTCCGAAGATGTATTTTGTTAGAAAGGAAAACTCAGCCATCTCCGTGTAAAGGGCATCTACAAGCTGCTGATTTGTCATTCCCTTGGCTGCCACCCGACTGTCCTGCACATATTTGGTGATATACCTTTTGATGTGTTCTTTGACTTCCTCGGTATTGCCACTCGTCAACAGAGTACTGTATTTCCCTGATATATGCTCCTGCACATCTCGAAGCACAGCAGAAAAATCTTTGCTATCATCCTCCGCAGAAAAGAATAGATCATGAGTACGAAGAACATCACGTTTGTTATGCCTTGGCTCTTCCAAATCGGTTATAACAACAGCTTCTCTGGATTCTGCCATATCTGTCTCTTCTTCCGTACAAACTTTTGGAGCAGGATCTTTCTCTTCCAAAACTCTTGCTGCATGTGAGGGTTCACCCTCCATAAACACACTTTGATTACGCTTTTTGCCTAGCATCCAAACACCTCCTTTGCGATTTTCTCAATCTCCTTGCGAAAGCCTCTGCTATCTTTTAGTGCAAGATCAGCAAACAGATTTCCTGATAGCATCTGTGTCGCAAGCTCCGGTGAATGGGGTATCTGGAATACTACATTGCCCAGCACCTGTTCCATGTGTTCGCTAGCTTCATTTGATTTCACGTTGCTGGCCACCTTGTACTGTTTGTCTGCATCCCATTTATGATCTTTCAGTAAGGGAAGCTGGCTGGACAGGTAGCTGATGGATTTTAAATCACAGTTTACCAGACGAAGTACCGCATCTGACTCCATCAGAGCTACCGCCGATAAAATGTCGTTGGCGATATAGCTGCCGCAATCAATAATAATATATGGAGCCAGATCTCTTAAATGGTCAAGCAACTCTGTTGCCTGCGTTGCATTATGCGCTGGGTAGGTGTATTCATTTTCTCCTTTCCGCATCCCAATGATGGTAAGGTAGCTGATTTTTTTATGGGTATTGCAGTTATGCTTAATGAGCGAGTCTGTCACATGGGTTGCCGCCAGAATGCTTCCAAGGGAATGGTCACTTTCAAGATCTCCCGCTGGACAAATGCAAGGGAGCATGGGCGCTGTCATGTCGCAAAGCACCAATACCACGTTTTTCTTTTTATCTGCAAGATGCTTCGCCAGCTTCACAGCTACCATTGTTTTGCCGCAGCCGGGACTGCCCCAAACAGCCAGTACCTGAGCAGAGTTTTCAGCTTCCTGCTCCATCTTATCCGGCTCTGTGTTACGGCTGAAAATACCGCCTTTTTTGAAATTCAGCATTTATTCAGCCTCACTTTCTGTGTATGTATTTGCTGATACAGATGGAACAGTCTGTTCGGTTGATTCCTCACTTTCCGAAGATTCCTGTTTTTCTTCTGTTGATTGCTTTGTGGATTCTTCTTCCGCAGAGGGATATAGTTTGGTCAGAACTGCCTGCTGTGCCTCAATGAATTTCGCGGCATTTTCTTTTGAGCCACGATAAACGAGAGAAATATGAAGATTACCGTCTGCCTCCAGCATCGCAAGGATTTTGCTCTGCTCCGGTGTTACCAAAAGCGTAACGGTAGAAGGCAGTTCCTTTTCCTCAGCATCTTCCTGCTCACCTGTATTGGCATCATACCCACTGCCTGCAGTGACTGCAATAACCTCCACATACTGTAGCTCCGGAGGAATAACAGTCGCACCTTGTTTCTTGTAATCCGGTGCAATAATGGACACAATATCGCCGGATACCAGCTTGCCAGAAAGCCCTGTTGCAAAGGATTTGACCGATACAGACATTGCCTGTTTTTCTCCGCTCAGGTTATACAAATAGGCATTTTCAGCAGCAGGCTCATCTGCAATCTTAGAGCTGATGATGTAATCGCCGGGAACCATATCCGCAGATGCAAACTTACCAAGAACAGTTTCCGTGTTCTTTACCACATCTCCCGGCAAGTTATAGCCACCCACCTCCACGGTTTGCACCATATCCTTGGTGATTTCATCGCCGATTTTGATATCCTTTGTCACTCGGACAATCTCTGCTTTTTGGCTTATTCCTTTGTTAAATAGCGGTGTGACTGCAAAGCAGATAATGAGGGACAGTACAATGCAGATGACACCGATTACAGTTCTATTTTTTAGAAAGCTCATAGCTTAAAATCCTCCTTATTTTCAAATATTAGACTGCTTTTGCGTAGTATTTCTTTTTGTGTCTATGGATCAGGTAAACACCTGTTGCCAAAGGAGCAAGCAGACACACAGCTCCAATGACGGTTTTCTTCTTAATTTTTTTCATAGACTTAATCCTCCAAGTTTGATGAAATATGCGATAGTACAGCCGATTGACAGAAACGGAGCAAGGGGAAAAGATTTCATTATTTCGGCCTTGCGAATTTTTTGTATGCAACAGTATGTGGCGTAAAAGCCAAGCATCACGAACAGTCCCCACATTTCTGCAAGCAATCCATAGGGTAATCCAAGCACCACACCGCAGGCTGCCATCAGCTTAATATCGCCGCCACCCATGCCGCCGCAAAACACAGCGGCAAGGAGAAACGGCAAAGCGGTAAAAATGCCAATCAGATTCCAAGGTTCAAAAACAAAGAACGAAGTCAGGGCAATCAGCACATTTAAAGTGTCCGGTATGGTTCTTGTTCTTAGGTCAATCACAGATGCAGTCAACAAAAGAGCAAGAAAAAAGACCGCCTGTAAAGTGATCTCATTACCCAGCATAGTTGAACATTTCTTTGATTCGGCGTGTCAAGGTCGGAAGCACTACATCGCCGAACAGCGCATAAAGACCGGCAAGTACCAACGCACCAATAACAACTGCCATCAAAATCTTAATTGCTGTATCCACAAAACCCTCACCGCTTGGATTAGTAACAATGGCTTTTACTTGCATTGCCTTGATTACCATCTTGTTTTTCATGTTGTTCATCATCTTTCTCATTTCACATTACCTCCATAAATTTATATTGGTTGATTCGTTACATACTGCCCATTTGCATATCTGGCTGTGCTGATTCCGGCTGTTCCTGATGCTCTACAGGAGCTTGGTTCTGCATGATTGCCTGCTGGTACGCATCCAGTACTGCACTGTGAAGCTGCTCTCTGAATTCCTTTGTCACAGGAAAGCATATTTCTTTATAACCACTTTCCGTTTTTCTGCTTGGCATGGCAACAAACAAACCATCCCTGCCGCCCTCAATCACTTTAATGCCTCGAATCGCAAGGCACTCATCAACAGTAGCGGATGCGTAGGCTCGTATTCCACCAGCGCTTCCCGATGGATACATAGAACTGATTTTTATATCTACATTTGGCATGATAATTTCTCCTTCCTGTCTGATTTTCTTAACGTGCTGAGTTACCATAGTTGAACATTTCTGTGATTCGGCGAGTGAGTGTTGGAAGCACCACATCCCCAAACAGTGCATAAAGCCCGGCAAGCACCAACGCACCTATAACCACTGCCATCAAAATCTTAATTGCGGTATCCACAAATCCCTCACCACTGCGGCTCTCCAGAGCCAGCTTCGCCTGCAGCACTTTCTTAGTTAGTTGGTACTTTGCCTTAACAAAATACTTTTTCATTAATATTTTCCTCCTTGATTTTTGTATTTGCATAATAAAAAAACAGCCCTCAAAGCTGCATGGTCTGTGACTGGCTTGGAGCTTCAAAGTCAATCTGCTTGAAGCCGAAGCGGTCACAATAATGAAATTCACTGCCCTCGCCATCGTATAGTTCCACTACATCAGACATAGATAGGGAATGTCCGGTATAGCTGGGCGGGTGGGCAGTATTAAACTTGGTATAGATTGATTCCAGACTGTTGCTTTCTACCTCACCATCATAGACCACTTGGTAATCCTGCGGATTGGGTTCTCCGAAGTCCTTTTTCATCTGATCGTAACTGATAAACCGCATTAGAATATCCGATTCCGGCTTGAGCTGCCAGATACGGCAGTTTTTTAACAGGGTAAGTTCATGAGTTTCTTTCTGCCCGTTGGATAGTCGGTCAAACACACCGTCCACCCATTTTACTTCCGAGATATCCTTTTGGCGATTCAGAAAATCCTGCATTTCCTGTGATTCAAACAGCGGATCGACTACCGCCTTGTTGCCAGACACATATCCGGCAGCATTGCCATAATAGACAATCGTACCTTTTTCAATTATAATTCCTCGCATTGTGATAGCCTCCTTTATATCATCTGCATTCCTCCTGCTTCTGTCTGCTCCAATTGAAAAGCTTTCATTTCTTTTTCTGAAGGATAGATGAGATTTTGATTCTGCATCTCCAAAACACAAAAGTCATTGCGGTCGCAGATCATAATTCGATGCTGATAGGGCTTCTGCATTTCTACATAGTCCATCACTTCCTTTTTACTGCAAAGCCAAACACCAGCAGCATAACGGCCATCGGGCAGAAAGCTGTAACCACTGTATTTTGGTTCATGGCTTTTTAAGTTTAGTGCTCCCTGCGGCCTAACTTGAGACAGCTGGAGTTTTGCAGAATCCGGAAGTAACACTGGCTTTAAAATACCCAGCACTTCATTGCGCCTTTTTAAAGAAAATTCGCCATTGCTTAAGGATACAAGAAATACTGCACAGCCTTTCGGATTCGCATCAACTCCATTTCCGCAGAGGCAGTAAAATAATTGATTTCTGCAATTCTGCTGCAGTGCATCACAATTTATGACTACAACCTTTCCCTTGATGGAGCAGGCATAACCTGTTTCGGTACAATCTGCTTCCGTATATCGTTGTTTTGCATCCATCGCCTATGCCTCCTTTTTCTGCTGTAATAGATTAGTAAGATCAGAAATGAGGCTGATTCTAGTATCATCCGGCATAGTCTTAAATGCAGCACGAACATAAGCTTCCACAGCCTCCGGCGATTGGTCACCAACCTCGATGATATCCACCTTCTGCACACAAACCTTACCGTTCGCCATGCCAAGCCTAACGATATCTCCATAATCCATACCTGTAGCTGCACGCATTTCCTTTGGTATCAGCACGCGGCCTTTTCCATCCATTAATTTATAAACGGGCTTTCCATTCATCTAAATTTCTCCCTCCATTAAAACCTTGCGGATTGCCGCATGGCTGATTCCCAAATCGTCAAATAGCTCCATTATTGCAGGAGGTACGATAGCTATAGGATCTATTCCTCCGATAATAATTGCACCCGGAACACACTGAATATCTAAATCACAGTTTTCGGAAAGCTCTGCGGCTTCCAGTAAACAGTTTGGAATTACAAGCTCATCAAGCTCATGGATATCTGCATTTTTTGTATGATACATATATGTTTCCTCCCTATATTCCCATCGATTGGGTTATTGTTTGTTCTTCTGCTGATTTCAGTTCTGCTACAAAACATTGAAGCTCATCTTCAGTTAAAGAAATTTTAGCCTTTTCAAACTGTTTCAGCACATCGGTCACACTTTGATATTCCTCTGTGAGCTTCTGCATTTTCTTGCTGTCGTTATATCCTCCGGCGCATCGCGTGTAACCCTTGAAAATGCAGTCATATTTCTGCGTTTTCATATTCGGCAGCACAGATAGATACAATCCAACCATTGCTTTGTCAGAAGCACTGATAAACAAATCATCATGCATATTCCCGACTGATAGCTCCATAAAACCATTTGTCTTTTCTGAGATAAGCTCTTTAGCCCATCTCATTTGTTCGATAGAATTCATCTTCTTCCTCTCCTTCATTTTCATAATCAAAAAGGTTCATCTGCCTTGATTCCGCCTGCTGACGCTCTGTTGGATCATAGTTGGTAATGATAACCTCCGGATACTCACAGCCTCCGTCATACCGTTGGGCTAGGTTATTGATTCGTGTAAAGGATAAAATGTGGAAGTCTTTGTACAACTCCCGGATATATTCACAGTCATTGTAGGACACCATCCATTTACCTTTGCAGGATGCCAAAGTATCCCGAAGCCGTGTATGGTCTTCCTTTCGGAACACCACAGCATAGTGACCCTCGGTTTCGTAATACGGCGGATCACAATAAAAAAAGGCATTGTCACGGTCGTACTGCCGGAGCAACGCCTCAAAATCTTTATTTTCCACCACCGTATTTGCCAGCCTGCGTGATGCTTCCCAAATGATGAAGAATGCTTTCCGCACATCGAATGGCTGGCAAGCATAAGAAGTACAGCCGCTTCCATAACTATAACGGATGAGCTTGAAAAATGCTGCCGCCCTGCGTATATCACTGGGTTTTGCATTCTCCTGCATAATCTCCTTGATGTCCTCAAACTCAGGAGGCGGCAGATTATGCTGTGCAAGCTCCAATTCCTGTTTCAGATACTCGGTGTCGAATTCCTCCTTTTCCATGAATTTGCGGATGACTATAAATTCATCCCTTGAGTTAATGGGAAGAAAGCCGAGATGTCTTAAAAATTCCCAAGTTCGGTTTTTGACACAGTAAAACATATTGGCAAGGTTGGAATTATAATCGTTGTATACCTCCATTGCCTTTGGATCAGGCGGTCTGCCAAACAACACCCAGCCTCCACCGCCAAAGACTTCAATGTATCTTCCGAAATCTTTTGGGAACAGCTTGTAAATGATTTTTCGGAGAGCCTTTTTACCGCCCACCCAACTGATAAAACTATTGATATTGCATCACCTCCCTTAAAAGCAACAAGTAATTATGTCATTGTCATACCAAAGCCTTGTGACTGTTGGTTTTTCAATTGTTCTTCTAGTTTAATAAAAAAATCATTTCCTGAATTCCAAAAGCTAAGATACAATTCTCCATCGGAAGTATCAATTGGTCGCTGCTCGAAGCCCTCACCCCAACCGTCTTTATGTGACTAAGCACATAAAGACGGATATGTGCCTAAAAAAGATATGTGCCCAAGTGAGGTGAAAATGCTGTAATAACGGTACTTTCTAAAAAACTTGGGCACATATTTATTTGTCATGATCACACCAAAGCGGTTAGTTTTGCTATTAGATCTATATCATCATTCCAATCGGGAAGATTTGATTTTGTGATTTCGGGATAAGCTTTTTCAAGAGCATCTCGTTTTCGTTCTGTATCCAGTTTTGCATAGATTTCAGTCGTGGAAATATCTACATGGCCTAAAATATCTCGAATATATATCAAATCAATTCCGGCTTGATATAGATGCATAGCCTTTGAGTGTCTAAAAATGTGTGGAGTAATTTTAAAGTCTGCAAGCTGAATTGACTGTTCAATCGCTCTTTTTTCGTACTTTGAAATAATATATGAAATGCCTTTTCTTGTGTATGGAGCATGATGGCAGTTTACAAACAATGGATAGTCACTGTCTTTAAGACTACCATATCCAATATCGCTTAAATACTGTTGCAAAAGCATAACCGTATTTTTCATTATTGGAACATGTCTTGTTTTGTTGCCTTTACCTGTTAATGTAATAATTGCAGGAGCTTCCAAGCGAATATCTCTGATTTTAATCCCACATAATTCGCTTACTCTTGCGCCGGTATCATATAACAAAGTTAAAATTACAAGTTGCTTGCGTTCTGCTTTGTTCATTTGATTTGGCATGCCTAATAAATCAGTCATAGACTGAGGCGTTAAAAATCCGACAACTGTCTTTGGACTCTTCTTTTTAGGAATAGCTAAAATCTTTTGACATAAAAACATATGCTCAGGAGCTTCGATTTGCAAATAACCAAAGAAGGAGTTTAATGCAGTCCTTCGGTGATTTCTTGAGTTAATACTACAGCTACGAGAGGTTTGCAACCAATTGTAATAATCTTGTATCAGCTGAGAGGTGATTTTTGAAATGGTGAGCTTTTCTGGAATAATATTCTTTTCCTCTTTACAAAAAATCAAAAACAATTTGAATGCATCTCGGTAGTTTTTAATTGTATTAATACTGGAATTGCGTTGTCCAGACATATATGTTGTCAAAAAATTGGTTAGATGAAAGGAAAAATCAGTTGTCTTCATTGATTTCACCTCCCATAAAAGGAATGATGTCGGGATAAGTCATTTCAAGAGTTTCGGTGATCATAGGATATATTTCTGCTGTGATTTTTAAATAATATGAAGTATACCTAAAAAGAGTGTGTCCCATATATGCTTTTAGATATGGGTAACAGGTATTTAAGTCCTTGCCCTCTAATACCCAGTTCCTTAAGCAATGCACGGCAAAAGTATGTCTGAAATCATGAATTCTTATCTGATGCGTTTTTCCACCGTGGGAGATATTTGCATTCCTTAAAAATCTTCTGAAATTTCCATAAATATTCATATATTTAATCGGCTCATCGGTTATGGATGGAAAAAAGTATTTGTACCGAGTATTTGAATGAACATTATGACAATATTCAATACACCTTTTATGCATATCTTCAGAAAGCGGAACAAGTCGTTCACCATCATTCTTTGCACCAACAATTTTTAGCACACCATTTTCAATGTCCACATTCTCAGTTAATAAACTTGTTGCTTCCGAGACACGTAGACCACAGGAATATAGCATTCTGAACAGCACAGGCATGATTAGATGTCTGTTGGGATATTGATGCGAAAAGTGGCAGCTATCCGTTGCATCGAAAAATCGAAGGAGCTCATCTGTGCTATATATATGAGGGGTATATCTTTTTTCAGGCGGTAAGGTCTTAACGGGAAAGATATATGCTTCAATACCTTTATCACACAGATATTTACCTAAATGGGCAATTGGTGTCATATTTAGTCTTTGGGTTTTATGGGACAAAAGCCTGTCCACACCCCTTTTGTGCCATGCCAAAACAATCTTTTTAGTAAGAATTGTTTCATTACCAAAATTCTCTTGACAGAAGGTGTCAAAGGATTTTAATACAACAGCCGGCCCATAGTATTCATTGCCCAAACCGTGTTTCAGTTTAACAAAGAGTTCTATTTCATTTGCAAAGCCACTGTTAAAAGTGAAATCGTTAAAATTAGCCATATTATTTCACCTCAATTTTACTTACATTAAGAGAACATTCCCGAAGTCTCTCAATGTTTGTATTTAGATATATTGATGTGGAATTTGAGGATGCATGGCCTAAAATACCTGATATTTCATCTAATGGTATATTTTCTTCAAGTAGTGTGGTTGCTAAGGAATGACGGAGGGAGTGCATGCCGTTTTTTCTTTTAGCAGATATGGGCAGTTTCGCACGAACCATATATTTCTCTAGCGTTTTGTACAGATGGTTTCCCTCTGACAATTCTGTATAAGGTGCAAGATGTTTTAGAAAAACATGAGGGTTATCCGATTTCGGTCTTGCATTTTGCACATAATCAATGATTGCCCAACCTACATCACGAAGCAAAGGAAGTGTAAGAGGCTCACCCGTTTTCGATTGATTTAAGGTGATTTCGTTTTTGCTCCAGTTGAAATTTTCAAATTTTAGCTTTTTAATATCACCGCTTCTAAGACCTAATCTTGCAACAAGAAGAATCATCGCATAATCTCTCTTTTCGTTTGGATTATTTCTATCAATTGCACTTAACATTTGATTTACTTCGGTTTTAGTCCATATTGATGGTATTTTTTGATGATATGTTCCTCTTACAGTACCGGCATACACAGATAGATTTTCTTTTGTAACCCCATTGAAGTAGATATATTTCAAAAACAATCTAAGACCACCAACTCTATGCTTAATTGTTGCTTTTTGGAAGCTTGAAAGTGTTGAAATATATTCAAATATGGTTTCTGCAGACCAATCATCTGATTTGTAATACTCATTTTGTTCCGAAAACTGCAAAAAGCAACTTGCATACCTTAAATAGCCCTCGATTGTTTTGCTTGAATATTCTCCACCTACTAAGGATTCCCCATAACTGCTCAAACGCTTTATTAGTTCTATATTATTTAGCTTTGATATGGGCGTATAGCATCGTAGTGGTATACTACCATATTTACTGTAATGGTCTAATATCAAGATTGCACGCCTTATGAAATTTTCGCTTCTTTTCTTGAAATTATGTTTAGAACATCGCATTTCGAAATATTCCATTGCCACATTAATATCAAATTCATATACACCTTTGCTTTCAAAATATCGTGCCATTCCATTCCAAAAATATCTGAAATTATCTCTGGTTAGTTTGCTATGACCCAGATCTTCAAGTTCACCTAAAACTTCATCACTTAACTCATAAATTGTTTTGCTCATTTTAAATCCTCCAAAATATTTTAGTAGCTTTAAAAGCTCTATCTATATTTTAAAGAAAGTATATATTTCCACAAATAATATGTGCCCAAGTTTTTTAGAAAGTACTGCTATTACAGCATTTTCACCTCACTTGGGCACATATCTTTTTTAGGCACATATCCGTCTGAAAACTGCCCTGTTAGCTCTGAAATAACCTCGTCAAGCTCAGCCTGTGTCAGTTCGCCATACGACTGTACTTCTGTAACACCCCACAGCTTGCCATCCCATTCCTCAACAGCGGGATTAATACTGTACACTTTTCCCTTAAGAACATCATTATCAAGGTAACCAGCCAAACCACGCTCACCTTCATTTGGGAGTTTCTCTCGTTCAATAGCTGCTAGAATTTCCTCTTGATATTCCACTATTTCATTAGCATCCATATCCTCTGGTTCATTTTCAGTGTCGCCCCATTCGTTTTTACGATAAATCTTTGTGAACAGGGGATTCCACAGCCGCAAGGTTTGAAGCCCTTGTTTTTCCATTGCTATCGCCCTCCTTTGATTACATTGATTCCATATCGCCTCACTAAAAAGGCATTGACGATAAGTCGTAGTAGCTTATCGTTTATCAGCTCCGGATCACTTAGTTCAGAAACTGTAATGTGTTCTTTTCCAGAATAAAGTTCCTTTGCCATATGAAAGATGACATACCCATCTAAATCCACACCATGAATGCGGATAGCTTCAAAATGAATGAGTTGGCTGTCTACAAAACTTTTTGCCTTATTCCAGACAAACGCATCTGCAGAGAGTAAAAAAATAGCAGCTGCATATCCATAGCTTTCTTCTAGCTTCGGAAACAAACCGCTCTTACAGATACTTTGAAATCTCTTTTTATGCTCTGCATTTCTAAAAAGCATTTGATTCACCTCGCTTTCTCCGAGGTTGCTCGTAACCTCTATGATTCTTTGCACTCGTAGAGCAAATGCCTGAATTTCTATCTCTTTCAAAAACACCCCTAGCAATTCTTCATATAAAATAGGGTTTGGATTCACATAGCTTTGCTGGCTTCGGAATGTTCCGTAGGCACGAGGCGTAAAGCCGGGAATAAGTTGCATTTCAATTTCTATGGCGGCGAGAGGTGTATCTCTCATAAATCTTGTAATCACTTCAATCAGTCCTTTCTTTTTCTGCAAATCGGACAACAAAAAAGAGGCTATGTTTTTCAGTAACGAAGAACATAACCTCATGGTTGTTTGCCTGATGGCAGATTTATTAAATTGTTTTTGGCTTATATGAAAACAGAGGCATCAAGATTTTTCATCCCAATGCCTCTGAATTTTCTTATTGTATTACTATATTGTTAATAAGATTGATGCTAACACTATATCAATACTTTTTTCAAAGCAAACTTGCTGCTCCACTGTCAATGGAACTCCACCCAATGACATAGAACTGGATTTCTTATTATCATATTTTATCTTGGAATACTTAAACTCATCTTTTAGTGAAATAAAATACGGATCATCTTCCTCTATAATAAGCATTGATCCTCTATCTATAAAATGTACTGGCAAATTGAATTCCTTAGCAATTTCACAAGATTTCCATTGAATAAATTCGCCATATGATGACTCTGGATTTTCTTTGATCTGTTGCCATGTCAAACCATATTTTAATAATTTTTCTCTATAATAATCAAACATATCTTGAGACCAATATGTTCCGACATTCCAACAGACAACAATATCAAATGCTATTGTTGATAAATTGCTTGAAAAATTCTCATCACAAATATCTGCTAAGATAAATATGACGTTGCAATCATTTTTCGATCCTTCTAGCATTTCATATGTATATCCTTTACTTCTTATTAGAGACTGTGCTTTTTCAAGACAATACTGATTCTTTTCAACAGAGATCACCTTATGCCCTTGCTCAACCAATGCTAATGTACTTTGCCCTGTTCCACAACCAATTTCAAGAACTATATGATACTGCTTAATTTGATTGCACATCCAAAAATAATCATTATTGCTATAAAATAATTGGGAACTTTCTTCCCATTGTTCAGCATATCTTTTTTTCTCATCCATTATAAAATCCATGCTCCTTTCTTTGTCATCACCGGGATATTACCCTATGTCATCTATATTTTTCCCTAAAAATCAAGGCAAAAATCGGGCATTTTTTAGCCTAATTTTTGCCCATTTTTCACTCCAAAACCACAACATCTTGTGGTTGGAGTGGCTTATTTATCGTTTTGACCACAACGTGTCATCAGAATCACAGTTTCAACGTGAACAGAATGTGGAAACATGTCAACGCAGCGAACTTTTTGAACTTTATATCCATGTTCTTCCATGTATTTTAAATCTCTCGCAAGGGTCGCCGGGTCACAGCTGACATAAACGATTCGTTTCGGTGCCATGGCCGTCATACACTTCAAAAGTTTCTCATCACAGCCTTTTCTTGGCGGATCAACCACAATAACATCTGCGAATATGCCATTTTTTTCGTACTGTTCCGGAAGAACTTCCTCAGCCTTTCCAACAAAAAAGCGGGCATTCTGAATCTGATTTAAGTGGGCATTCTCCCGGGCATCTTCAATGGCCTCCGGGATGATTTCCACACCACAAACCTGTTTTGCATGCTTTGCCAGAAAGAGGGATATTGTTCCGATACCACAGTACAAATCCCAGACCGTTTCGTTCCCCTGAAGCTGTGCATATTCCAAAGCCGTCTTATAGAGTTTCTCCGTCTGAATCGGATTGACCTGGAAAAAGGACAGTGGCGAAATCTGATATTTGACATCGCCGATAGCATCGGTAATATAGGGCTGTCTCCAAAGGCATTTGATTTCACTCCCAAGAATCACATTGGTCCGTTCACGATTAATATTCAGGCAGATACTGGTCATCCCCGGCACTTCTGCAAGGACTTTTATCAAATCTTCCTCACCGGGCACTTTTTTCCCATTGATGACCAGGCACACCATGATTTCTCCCGTGTGCTTACCAATACGGGTAAAGATATGGCGTACAAGGCCCTTATGTTCTTTTTCATCATAGGCCGAAATGTGATGCTGCTCCATCCACTGACGAACAATGGCCATCAGCTTTTCATTCTCCCGATGCTGAATAAAACACTCTTCAACCGGAACGATAGAATGGGTCCTTCCCGCATAAAAACCTGTAACAACCTGACCATCCTTTGCCTGGCCTACCGGAAACTGGGCTTTATTACGATAATGCCAGGGTTCTTCCATACCGATAATTGGTTCCATCTGATAATCCGAAAGTTTTCCAACCCGGTCTAAAAGTTCCCGGACTTTATTTTCTTTATATATAAGCTGACGGCCATAATCCAGCGGTTGAATCTGACAACCGCCACAGGCTCTGGCCTGGGGGCATCTCACCTCTACACGATATGGGGACGGTGTTAGGATTTCTATAAGCCGTCCATAGCCATAGGATTTCTTCATTTTAATAATCTTAGCCTGAATGACATCACCAATAAGGGCATCTTTAACAAAGAGGGTAAATCCCTCAAAACGTCCGATTCCCTCACCTGTGCTTCCCAAATCTGTGATGGTTAATGTAACCACATCATTCTTTTTTAATCCTTCACTCATCGCAAAACCGCCTTTTATTTGGATGTTCTTCGTAAATTAGACTCAAACATCCGGTTATAACCCATCCATTCCAGGCCATCTGCTGCCGAAGCAAATAATTCTGTCATTGTTTCCATCTTTGCATCCGTATTATCCGCAAGATTTAATGCCAATGCTTCTACCAGCGCAGGTTTCTTTGGAGAACCATATTCTAATTCCCCATGATGAGCTAAAATACAGTGTTTCAGTTCATTTGCAAGACCCACAGGGAAATTTGGAATCTCCTTAATATGGTCGTGAATCATCTCCGTACCACCGACAATATGACCGATTAACTGTCCTTCGTCTGTGTAATCATTTGCAGGGAAAAGAGACAGTTCCTCTGTCTTTCCAATATCATGACACATAGCTGCACATAAAAGTAAATCTCTATTCAGAACAGGATAGCGTGTACAATAGAAATCACAGAGTTTTGTCACTCCTAATGTATGCTCCAGCAAGCCACCAACGAATCCATGATGAACGCTTTTTGCTGCGGAATGCTCTTTGAAGCTCTTAATAAACGCTGCATCCTCGACAAAAAAGCTTTCCAGCAATGCCTTTAAATATGGATTCTCAATACTTTCAATATATCCTGTCAACTCTTCCATCATTCCGTCAATCGGGAACTGACTTGTTGGCAGATAATCCTGAATATTATATTCCTGTTCCTGTGTCCGTCTTACACGGCGCACATTCACCTGCAAAGAGCCCAGAAAGCTGGTAACCATGCCATCCACTTTAATAAAGTCCATGGACTCAAAATGTTCAATTCCATTGTTTAATTCCCATACTTTAGCATCTATAGTGCCTGTTTTATCCTGAAGAATCATCGAGTAGTAGCTCTTGCCAGCCTTTGTCTTCAGATTCTGTTTGTTCTTGCATAAATAAATGCCGGAGATGTTCGCTCCCTCCTGCAGTTCACCAATAAATTGCATATCATACCCTCATTTCTAATCATTTTATCTTGCCCTATCATATCACATTTCCCTTGCAGGTAACAGGATTTTTGAAAATTTCATTTTCATTTTCTACATTATAGGGTACAATAGGCATGAGGTGTAACTATGAATGAAAAAGCGTTAAGAATATTAGAATATCATAAAATTATAGAGAAACTTATGGACTGTGCTTCATCTCCGATGGGCAAATCCCTGTGTCAGAATTTACAGCCATCCACGGACCTGGGCGAAATATGTCAAGGCCAGATGGAAACCAGTGATGCCCTTTCCCGGGTCTTTGCCAAAGGCAGTCTGTCCTTTTCAGGACTTCGGGATATCCGTAGTTCCCTGCTCCGTCTTAAGGTTGGTTCCAGCCTGTCCGCCACCGAATTGATGCACATTGCCTCTCTTTTGGAAGTGGCTCTTCGGGCAAAATCCTACGGACGCCGGGAGAATGACGAGTCCGTGACCGACTCTCTGGATGGATTTTTCAATACCATTGAGCCACTTTCGCCAGTATGCCGGGAAATCCGTCGATGCATACTTTCTGAAGAGGAAATTGCCGATGATGCAAGCCCCGGTTTAAAACAGGTCCGCCGTCAGATAAAACTGACAAACGAACGGGTGCACAGCCAGTTAAATGCCATGGTCAACTCATCTTCTGTAAGTTCCAAACTCCAGGATAATCTGATTACCATGCGAAATGGCCGCTACTGTCTTCCTGTAAAGGCAGAATACCGGAGCCAGATTCAAGGTATGATTCATGACCAGTCATCTTCCGGTTCCACATTATTTATTGAACCTATGGCCGTTGTTAAATTAAACAATGACCTCCGTGAACTGGCCGCTAAAGAAAAAGAGGAAATCGAAAAAGTTTTAGCTGACCTGAGTAACCAGTGTGCCGAATTTTCCGAAGAGCTGGCAACAAATGTGACGGTTATGTCCCATCTGGACTTTGTATTTGCCAAAGCA
The DNA here is from genome assembly GCA_009929615.1 of Clostridia bacterium. Classification (GTDB taxonomy): domain Bacteria; phylum Bacillota; class Clostridia; order Lachnospirales; family Lachnospiraceae; genus Frisingicoccus. The sequence goes on from SAAB01000030.1 coordinate 22,481, forward strand.
AATCTTTCCAGAAATTACAATGGCACAGAACCTATCTTTAATGAAAATGGGTATATCAATATCCGTAAAGGCCGCCATCCCCTGCTGGATAAGAAGAAAGTTGTTCCGATTGACATTTCTATCGGTAAAGACTATCGTCTTCTTCTCGTAACCGGACCAAACACCGGTGGTAAAACTGTTTCTTTAAAAACGGTAGGTCTTCTAACCCTGATGGGTCAGGCCGGTCTGCATATTCCTGCCTTTGACCGTTCAGAACTGTCCGTTTATGAGGATGTTTTTGCAGATATCGGCGATGAGCAGAGTATTGAGCAGAGTCTGAGTACTTTCTCATCCCATATGACTAATATTGTTTCCATTATTGAGAAGTCCAACTATCGTTCTCTCGTCCTTCTGGATGAGTTATGTGCCGGAACAGACCCAACCGAAGGTGCTGCTCTCGCCATGGCTATTTTGAAAAATTTCCTGAACCGTAGTGTCACTACCATGGCAACCACCCACTACAGTGAATTAAAAGTCTTTGCTTTATCCACCAAAGGTGCCTGCAATGCCAGCTGCGAATTTGATTTAGCCACACTCAGCCCAACTTATCGTCTTCTTATCGGTATCCCCGGAAAAAGTAATGCCTTTGCTATTTCCAGTAAGCTTGGCTTATCCGATTCGATGATTGAAGAGGCAAAAAAATATATCGATGCCAATGACCAGAGTTTTGAAGATTTGATTTCCGATTTGGAAACAAGCCGCTCTACCATTGAAAAAGAACGTTTGGAAATCGAGCAATATAAAGCTGAGGTTGCTGTTTTAAAAGAAAAAGTCGAAGCCAAACAGGACAATCTGGCAAAACAAAAAGAACGTATTCTCCGCGATGCCAACGAGCAGGCACGAAAAATTCTTCAGGATGCCAAGGATTATGCGGACCAAACGATTCGTGATTTAAACAAAGTGGCCTCCGGCAAAGCCACCAGCATGAAAGACCTTGAAAATAAGCGTTCCGGTCTCCGTGACAAATTATCAAAAACCGATGAACAACTGGCCTTAAAACGGGAAAATGCAAAGAAAAACCGGCCGGAAGATTTCCATCCCGGTGACAGTGTTAAGGTTCTTAGTCTGAACATCAAGGGAACAATTACAGGAAAAGTCGACAGCAAGGGGCAGATTCCTGTGCAGATGGGTATTTTAAAATCCATGATAAAAATTTCCGATTTGGAGCTCCTGGATGAAGAAGTCATTACTTCGCCTACTCTGAAGAAAACCGGTGCCGGAAAGATAAAGATGTCAAAATCTGCTTCTATAAGCACCAGTCTTAATATTATCGGAAAAACCGTGGATGAAGCCATCCCTGAACTGGATAAATACCTGGATGATGCCTATCTTGCCCATTTAAATCAGGTGACCATCATTCACGGCCGCGGAACCGGAAAACTCCGTACCGCTGTTCACAATAAACTAAAAAAATCCCGATATGTAAAATCCTATCGCCTTGGTGCCTTTGGCGAAGGTGAAACCGGTGTAACAATTGTCGAATTCAAATAAAAAAGACGCTTCCAAACCATGTTCAAATGGTCTGGAAGCGTCTTTTTTTGTCGAAGCATTGTGATTGTTCCTTTCACCTTGTCGTGCTAAAATAACACTAAGAACAACCAGATGACAGAAAGTGCAGTGCTCCGTATCTTTCGACGATTCAGCATTGACAACGACTCGACACCTTTGCCAGCTGATGTTTCCTTTATACAATTCTCGTTTAAAAGTGCTTTTTGATAATTTTGAGGGTTCTGATGACGGCTCCCGACATCCCCTCCCGGAGCCAGCTTCCTGTCGATGGTTGTTTCGTCCGGTCTTTTTTGACTATTCTTTCCAGTGCAGCCGATGAAGTTCTCCCTCCATCTGCATCTGACGAAACGCCTGCTGCCTCAGTGCTTCATACAGCACTACGGCAACTGAATTTGACAGATTCAGAGAACGTATATGTTCAAGCATCGGTATGCGCAGACAGAATTCTTCATATTCTACCAGAATCTCTTCCGGAATTCCCGCACTTTCCTTCCCGAACATAATATAGGCGTCTTCTTCAAACTTCACGTTGGAATACACATGTTTTGCCTTTGTTGTGGCCATGTAGAGCTTTCCCTGACACTCCGGATTCTTCTCCAGAAAGTCATCAAAGTTATCATAAACCGTCACATCCAGGTCTTTCCAGTAATCCATTCCTGCCCGACGAAGCTGCTTTTCATTAATCTTGAATCCTAAAGGTTCTATAAGATGCAGTCTTGTTCCGGTAGCCACACATGTTCGTCCGATATTTCCTGTGTTTGCCGGAATTTCCGGCTCTAATAGTACGATATTAAGCAATTAAACCAATCCTTTTTCTTTACGAATTTCTTCAACGAATCGTGCGATTCTATCTGTTGCCTGCTTTAATTCTTCCAGAGAATAGGCATAGGATATTCTTAAGAATCCTTCCCCACAGTCTCCAAAGGCTGTTCCTGGGACAACCGCTACTTTCTCCCGTTTTAAAAGTTCTGTAGCAAATTCTTCTGAGGTCATTCCCAGCTCTTTAATGCTTGGGAATACATAGAATGCCCCAAATGGCTCAAAGCACTCCAGCCCCATCTTTCGGAAAGTGTGTATCAGAAAACGACGACGCTGATTATAGGCCGTCCGCATCTCTTCCACATCCCGGTCACCATTTTTCAAGGCATCTACTGCTGCATACTGACTTGTTGTCGGTGCACACATAATAGCAAACTGGTGAATCTTCACCATCTGTGCCAGTATATTGTGAGGTGCACAGGCATAGCCCAGACGCCATCCTGTCATAGCATAGGCTTTGGAAAAGCCATTGATTAGTATGGTCCGCTCTTTCATTCCCGGAATTGCAGCGATACTCCGATGAGCTTCTCCATAGGTCAACTCACTGTAAATTTCATCTGTCATTACAAGAATATCTTTTTCTATACAAACCTTTGCGATGTCCTCTAAGTCCTGCTGTCTGAGGACTGCCCCTGTTGGATTATTCGGGAATGGCAGAATAAGTACCTTTGTTTTTGGCGTAATCGCCGCCAGAAGTTCTTCCTTTGTCAACCGGAATTCATTTTTTTCCTGAAGGTTAATAATGACCGGAACACCATATGCCAGGACGGTACATGGTTCATAGGAAACATAGCTTGGCTGAGGAATAATAACTTCTTCCCCCGGATTCAATACAGCTCTGAGTCCGATATCGATAGCTTCTGAACCACCAACCGTTATCATAATCTCCTGGTCCGCATCATACTGTACATGACATTTTCGTTCCAGGTATTTACTTATCTCTGTTCTCAATTCTTTTAATCCGGAATTCGATGTATAAAAAGTCCGTCCACGCTCCAGAGAATAGATACCCTCTTCTCGAATATGCCATGGCGTATCAAAGTCCGGCTCACCTACACCCAGAGAGATAACTTCCGGGTCATTCATGTCTGCAACTATATCAAAAAACTTTCGTATGCCCGAAGGCCTTATGCCCACGGTCCGTTTTGCTAATGGATTTCTCAAGGCGTAATCAGCATCCTTTCACGTGGACTCTGGGAAACGAATATCGTCCCATGTTCTTTATATTTTTTCAAAACAAAGTGTGTTGCTGTGCTAAGCACGGATTCTAATGGTGATAATTTATCTGAAACAAACATAGCTACTTCCTGCAATGTTTTTCCTTCAAGCATAACCATTAAGTCGAATCCCCCTGAAATCAGGTATACCGAGTTTACTTCGCTGAAATTATAGATTCTTTCAGCAATTTTATCAAAGCCCTGTCCACGCTGAGGTGTTACACGAACTTCAATCATAGCGATAACCTTTTCGTTGCTTGTTTTATTCCAGTTAATTAATGTATGATAACCGCAGATAATCTTATCCTGCTCCATCTCATAGATGGCTCTGGATACGTTTGTTTCTGTATCCCCTAAAAGAACGGCCAGGTCTTCAATGCTGACCTTGCTGTTTTTCTCCATAATTGTCAGGATTTTCTCTTTTAACTCATTCATCTTTTATTCCTCCACACATTCTACCTTATACAGCTCGTCTGTTTTCGGTGGTTCTAAATAGCGGGTTTCTCCTTCATCATAGACAATAACTTTATCATTATTATCCGTAAATTTTCCTACAACAGCACTGTGAATGCCAATTTTTTCCAGTTCCTTGACCAAATCATGCCCTCTGTCGCAGGCGATAAGCATTGACCCGCTGGAAATGAGCTGATAGGGATTCAAATCAAAAAATTCGCAAATCTCTACTGTTTCCTGTTTCAGTGGAACCTTTTTTAAATCAACCAAAAGTCCCACGCCTCCCGCGACTGCAACCTCCCAGAGTGCACCGAAGATGCCTCCTTCTGTCACATCGTGCATCGCAGATACCCCAAAATCTCTGGCTGCCAAACCTTCTTTAACAACCGAAATATATTGAATAAAACCTTTCGCCCGGTCGATAAACTCCTGGCTGTAACGTTCTCTCAATTCCTTTTCCTTACTGGCGGCAATAATCGAAGTTCCCTCAAGACCTATCCACTTTGTCACCACGATATCCTGGCCCGGCTGTGCTCCCTTTGTGGAAACAACAGCAGCTTTCTTCGCCTTTCCCACACCGGTTACCGTTACCACTGGCTGATTCACTACCCCGGTCACCTCCGTGTGACCTCCGATAATCTCGATATTTAACGACTCACAGGCTGCTCCCATCTCTTTCATCAGAGACTTCAAGTCAGCCTCCTCCGCACTCTGCGGCAACAGTATCGTCAGAAGAACGCCTACCGGTTCAGCCCCTGCGGATGCCAGGTCATTGGCCGTCACATGAATGGCCAGTGTCCCTATATCAGAAACAGCTCCCGTAATCGGGTCGGTTGAAAGCACAAGAACTTCATCCGGCTCTAAGGCAACTGCTGCACAGTCTTCGCCTACTCCCGGGTGAATCATTACTTCATCTCTTTTTAATTTTATCTGTTTGAACACCGACCGTTTTAAAACGTTTTCGGGAACTTTTCCAATTTTCATTTTAAGAACTCCTTATAAAAATGAAACAACAATGCCAGCAATCATAGCTACGACAAGAACGATAATAATAATTCTTGAAATCAATTTCTTAGTTTTATAATTCATCTATACCACTCCTATTTTCTACCAGAACGTCTTCTATCGGCGGCGTCTGTATTCCATCCGTCCATATTGAAGCATTATTTTATCAATAAGGCGTGAAGCTTCACTTCGCGTCAATGTTTCCAAATTGCTGTTAATCTCTATTTTATGATATTTTCTCAATTCCATCAAGTATTCTTTCTGACGTTTTGTAGCAGGTTGTACTTTTTTCTGCCGCCACTGCAACGGGGCAGCCTCAAAAAGCTCTGCATATTCCTCTGAAAAATAGTGTTTTAATGTCTGATAAAGCTTGGCTGTTGCCAAGGCATCATGGTACGCCCGATGGGCTGATGCATTGACAATCCCATAGTATTCACACAGATTCCCCAGACTTTTTGAAGGAAGGTCCGCCAACACAGTTCTGGCTATTTTCAGCGTATCCAGCCCTTCTTTATTAAAATCCATATAATATTTTTTCGCATATCGCCAAGTAAAACGATAATCAAACATCAGATTATGCCCTATCACCGGATATTCCTCACAAAACTCAAGGAAATCATAAATTATCCGGTCTGTCGGACCTGCATCCGCTACCATTGCATTACTGATTCCGGTTAGCCCTTCCACCAGTGATGATATGGGTTCATCCGGTTTTATAAATCTGGAAAAACGTCCGACAACCTTACCTTCCACAACCTTAACAGCACCTATTTCAATAATTTCGTCCTTTTCCGGCGAAAGGCCTGTCGTTTCCAGGTCAAAACACACATATGAGGTTACCATTATTTCACCTCACTGGAAGGACAGTACTCTCTTAAAAAACACTCCTCACACTTTGGCCGGCGTGCTATGCATATCTGACGTCCCAATGTGATAATCTGAATATTATACATAATCCAATGGTCCTTCGGAAGCACCTTCATCAGGGCATATTCCACCTTCTCCGGCTCCGTTTCCTTCGTGAATCCCAACTTGTTCGAAATACGTTTCACATGGGTATCTACAACGATACTTGGCTCATTATAAATGTTTCCACGAATGACATTTGCTGTCTTACGCCCAACACCCGCTAATGATGTCAGGGCCTCTAAATCCGACGGCACCTCACCACCATACTCCTGAACAATCTTTCTTGAACTCAGAATGATATTTCTTGCTTTATTCTTATAAAATCCAACAGAATGGATATATTCTTCAACTTCTGCCACATCTGCTTCCGCCAGTGCCTGGGCATCCGGATATCTTTCAAAAAGTGGACCCGTTACAATGTTTACCCGGGCATCCGTGCATTGCGCACTTAAAATAACTGCAACCAGCAGCTGCCAGGGATTTTCATGGTTCAGATAACAAATCATTTCTGTGCCATAATGTTCATCCAACAGTTCCAGTATCTTTTTAACTCTCTCTTTCTTCGTCAATTTCATCTATTGTCACCTCTATCGTCTGGCTTCGCCAGGTCAGTGGGTCTCTATGCAGATAATCAAACCACAGATAGACAGATTTTCTACTTCCTGCTTCTCCCCTGATTATCGCTGGAATGTCCACATTAAAATGCTCCACATGGGTCATTCTCTGTATTTGCTTTGTTGTATATGCTTCATAGCCTTCAAAATATTTTCCCCGGCTCTCATCTTTTCTGAAGAATTCCACATAGGCCGATTTATACATATCCTGACTGGCTGCCCATTCCGGACGGCTTTTCACATTTTCTCTCAGATATAAATCATAGGTTAAAAGCTGTCGGAAAACGCTTTGATTTTCCTGATTTAAATATTGACCGGCAAAATCAAGAAATATCTTATAACGGCTCATTCTCGAATGACTGATTTCTTTCAGCCCTTCTTTTTCATAATAATCTGCCAATGCTTCATACATATCAAAAGCAGATGAAAAGTACTTCTCCAGCCACTCAAGACTATTCTCAAACTGGCGGCTGTTATAATAAACCTCTACCATATCTTCCACCGCTTTTAAGGCCAATATATCTTCATAAGAAAGCCAGTTTGTTGCCAAAACCTCATAGGGCGGCTCCGGCCGATAAATCAAGCCATATTCCTCAGCCATTTCTCTCATATAAGAACCCTTTAAAACTTTTAAAAATCCAAGCTGAAACTGCTCCGGCTTCAAATCATAGACATCATTAAAGGACTGCTTAAACCGTTCCAGACCTTCAAAGGGTAAGCCTGCAATTAAGTCCAGGTGCTGATGAATATTTTTGCTCTGATGGATTCTCCGGACAATTTCTGACAACTTTTCAAAAGAAACATGGCGTCTTATGGCCTTCAGCGTTTCCGGATTGGTGGATTGTACACCGATTTCCAATTGAATAAGACCGGGACGAAGCCCGGCCATAAATACGAGTTCTTCCTCTGTCAGCAAATCTGCTGTAATCTCAAAATGAAAATTTGTTTTTCCCCGGTCGTGTTCTTTAATATAATGGAGAATCTCCATCGAATGTTCTCTGCGGCAGTTAAAAGTCCTATCCACAAATTTCACCTGTGGAATTCCCCAGTCGATAAACTGCTGCAGTTCTTCCTTCACCAGTTCTGTATCTCTGAACCGAACCTGTTTTTCTACCGATGACAGGCAATAACTGCACTGGAAAGGACAGCCCCGGCTCGTCTCATAATAAATAATTTTATTCTCAAAATCTTCCGGACGTGTATAGACAAAGTTTAAAAGGCTCATATCTACAAAGTCTCTGGGCGGGTGAATATCCACTGTTCCATCAGAATGTCTATGACCGATTCCATCAATGGCTTCGGCATCCGTAGTGTTGTTCCAACAGGCCATCAAATCCCCGAAAGTGCTCTCACCTTCACCATACATGATGCCATCAACAAAGGACCACTTTTCAAGCCGTTCTTTAACATCAAAGGATACTTCCGGTCCACCCAGCCATATCTGTATTCCCGGAGCTACCATCTTCAGCCACTCTGCCACCTGTTCAATCATCTGAATGTTCCATATATAGCAGGAAAAACAGACGATATCTGCCTGTTTTTTATACAAGCTCTGCAGAATATCTTCCGGATACTGATTAATGGAATACTCCATCAGCTCAACCTGGGATTCCCACTTGCCACAATTGGCTTTTAAACTATAAACTGCCAGATTCGAATGTATATATTTTGCATTTACTGCAACTAATAGTATTTTCATTATTTCTCCTCAAAATCCTTTATGTACACTTTACTATAATCTTTTAAATAGTCAATAGTCAAACCAAAGAAAGTATGATATACTATTACGAAAAATAACTAGCATGCGAACTATTTCAAATAGTTCCGAAAGGAGTTTATATTATGCGATACGAGGGAATTGTTTACCGTCCCCCAAGTGAAGCCCGCAGCCTGATTCTCCAGCTGACTATCGGATGCGCTCGAAACGAATGTACTTTCTGTAATATGTATAAAGATAAAAAATTCCGCATCCGTGATTTAGAAGAAGTGGTCGAAGATATGAAAACAGCCAAACAGTATTATATGTTTGACATTGAACGTGTATTTCTGGCTGATGGAGATGCTTTAATTGTAAAAACACGGGATTTACTCTATATTATTGACCGGATTCACCAGATTTTACCTACTGTAAAACGCATTACCGCTTACGGTGCGCCAAAGGATATTCTTGCTAAAACCCCGGAAGAATTAAAAACCCTTCATGATGCCGGCCTGGATATGGTTTACATGGGAGCAGAATCCGGTTCGGATACGGTTTTAAAAGCGGTTAAGAAGAATGCTACTCAGGCCGAAATCATCACGGCCGGTCAGAAGCTGAAAGCCGCTGGGCTTAAATCCTCTATTACACTGATTTCCGGTCTCGGAGGCATTGAGAATCTGGAAGAACATGCCATTGAATCCGCAAAGGTTATCTCAGCTATCAAACCGGAATTTGCAAGTTTGCTGACCCTTCTGATTGAGCCCGGCACACCGCTTCACGAGCAGTGGAAAGCGGGACAATTCCATCCACTGGAAGGTCCGGATGCCATCTTTAAGGAGATGACCCTTTTCCTTCAGAATATCGATAGCGAAGGTACCGTATTCCGTGCAAATCACGCATCCAACTACATTCCTCTTGGAGGCACCTTTAACCGGGATATTCCAGCTCTATTGGCACAGATTGAAAGTGCTGTAGCAAACCGAACATTCCGTCCGGATACTTTCCGGCAATTATAAAAAAACTGCTGTTTGCAGAAAGTCTTTTTACAGCTTTCCGCAAACAGCAGTTTTCTATTATCCTAATGACATTTATGATGTTCGCCACCACAATTATGGCCCTCTCCGTGTCCCTCACCATGATGCTGGCACTCAACATCCGGGTCATAAACCAGATTGCCTTTAATATAAGATGCCACCTGAGCATCTGCATCTCCACAGGCACCGCCAAACAGCTGGATTCCTGCAGCCGCCAGGGCATTCCTTGCGCCCCCGCCGATGCCTCCGCAAATCAAGACACTGACGCCCTGATTTTCAAGAAAACCGCCCAGAGCACCATGGCCCTGACCATTTGTATCTACAATCTCACTGGAAATAACTTTTCCATCTTCAATTTCATAAATCTTGAACTGTTCTGTATGTCCAAAATGCTGAAATACCTGTCCATTTTCATACGTTACTGCTACTTTCATTTTATTTTCCCCTTTCTTTTCACAAGGTTTCGAATGACAAAATTCATCTGCGCTTTTCCTGCATCCGGACTGGCACAATCTGTAATTCCCACCCTCTATACGAAGAGTCGAGCCTTCCACAAGAAAACGTGCCGTTTTGCGACGTGCTTCTGTGTACAAAGCCTGTATTGTTGCCCTGGAACCATTCATCTGCCGGGCACATTCTTCCTGAGACATACCCATATAATCGATAAGACGTAGTGTTTCATACTCTTCTACTGTAAGCAGAATCCCATTCTCTACATCATTGCCACCATAAAATTCGCGGCATCCGGGCATTCTGCACACCCTTCGACATTTAACCGGTCTTCCCACAGGCATCTCTCCTCTCTTTTTTTCTATCCTACCATCATTATTGGCATATGTCAATAACTCTTTATGCCATAAAAATGCTGCAAGGTTTATCGCCCTGCAGCACAATCTTTTTATATTCAGTTTCTATTCCCACATACTGTCTGAAACCTGCTGACCCTTAAAGGTCAATTCGGGATTCTTAACAGTAACCTTGGTCCTCGGTGGTACGGAAGCTATAATAAATGCTCCTCCGGCGATAACCGAAGCTTCACCAATCACTGTTTCCCCGCCAAGAATGGTTGAACCGGAATAAATCGTTACATTATCCTCAATCGTTGGATGTCGTTTAACTCCTGACAACTGCTGACCACTTCGTGTAGACAAAGCTCCCAGTGTAACACCCTGATAAAGCTTCACATGGTTGCCAATACTGGTTGTTTCACCAATAACAATACCTGTGCCATGGTCAATGAAGAAGTATTCGCCGATAGTTGCCCCTGAATTAATATCAATTCCTGTACGGCTGTGGGCATATTCTGTCATGATTCTTGGTATAAAAGGTACGTTTTTAACATAAAGTTCATGAGCAATTCGATATACAAATATGGCAAATAACCCCGGGTAAGAAAAGATAATCTCTTCTTTACTCTTAGCTGCAGGGTCTCCATCGAAACCTGCCTGCACATCCTTTAACAGCATCTGCTGGATATTTGGCAGTCTGTCAAAAAAGTAGGCGCAGATATCCTCTGCCTGTTCAGCAATCAGGCTTTCTTCAACAGCCTCTTCATTCTGATAAATTAAAGCCATTTCTATCTGCTGCTTCAGTGTCATATATACATCTGTCAAAGAATTTCCGATAAAATACTCTGGTGCTGTTGCTGTAATATTCTCAGGTCCGAAATATCCCGGAAACATTACTCTCCGCAATATTTTAAGAACGCCTATAATCTCTCGGCGATTTGGCAGATGCTTTCCCTTCTTAATCGCAAAAGACTCCTCTGATGAATAATAATCCGCAATATCTTTTACTGTATTATCAATGATTGTCTTAATATCTCCACTCATTCAGCCAACCTCCACATCTCTCTAACTACTATATCAGTATAGAAGAAAAAGGGCTGTTTCCAACCCTTTAACTCTCGATACCAGCTAATGCTCTTAAATGCGTCTTTAATACAGAAGATTCCTCATCTGTAAACTTCGCCATAACTTCACTATTAACTTCTTCAACGGCATTTAATACCGCATCTTCCAGCTCTTTTCCCTTTTCGGTGAGTTGGACCTGAATAAAACGTCGATCTTCTTTACTGATATTTCTCTCTATCAAATCCTTTTTTTCCATTCTTTCAAGAATACCGGATATGGTAGAATTCTCTAACTTCAATCTTTCAGCAATTTCCTTCGGGCTTCCCTTATCGTTCTCCCACAAACAATATAAAACCGCGTACTGAATTGGAGTAATATCGTAAACAGAAAGTTTTTCCGTCATTCTTAAAAAAACGGAATGTTGCGCTGTTGTTAATAAATAATTCACGCACTCTTCCAACTGCATCTGTTTCACTCCCTTCATCTCTTACCTATTTAAGATAAATGTTTTTTCAATTCTTGTCAATCGTTTTCCTTTTTTTACCTGATTTTTTTGCATAAAATAGTTGAATTGGCACAACTTGAATTCAAGGGAATTCCATTTTATAGTGAAAGTGTCCAAAAATGGTCATTTTTTTTCTACATCCATTTTCTTGAATATTGCCGTTTTTTTAACGGTAAACTCATTGACATAAAATTAGCAGCAGAGTATAATTTCACTATAGTACTTAGCATGCTAATTTTTATTTAGGCAAGCAGTTAGCATGACTTACACTATCAAAAATTTTAGGAGGCGACATTTTATGAACAATTTATTAATGGAAGTCGAAAACGAAATCGCAGTGGTAACTATCAATCGTCCAAAGTCACTGAACGCTTTAAACAGCGAGACATTGGCAGAGCTTGACAAATGTTTCACAGAAATTCAGGACAGAAAAGATATCAAAGTTCTTATCTTAACTGGTTCAGGCGAAAAATCTTTCGTAGCAGGTGCTGATATTTCCGAAATGGTTAATGCTACACCAGCTGAAGGACGCGCTATGGGTCTTCTTGCTAAAGAAGCTTTCTTGAAACTTGAGAACATGCCACAGGTAACTATCGCAGCTGTTAACGGCTTTGCTTTAGGTGGTGGATGCGAAATTTCCATGTCTTGTGATATCCGTGTTGCAGCTGAAAATGCTAAATTCGGACAGCCAGAAACAGGTCTTGGTATCCTTCCAGGATTTGGTGGAACTCAGAGACTTCCTCGTTTAGTAGGCAAAGGCCGTGCTAAAGAGTTAATCTTCACATGTGATATGATTGATGCTCAGGAAGCTTACAGAATTGGTCTTGCAAACAAGGTTGTTCCTCAGGCTGAATTGATTGACTACTGTAAAAAAATGGCTACAAAGATTATGGACAAAGGAAGCTATGCTGTTTCCCTTGCTAAACAGGCTATCAACGTTGGTCTTGACACAGACCTTAACAACGGTCTTGCTCTTGAAGCTAACTTATTCGGCCTTTCCTTCTCTACAGCAGATAAAAAAGAAGGTATGACAGCTTTCCTTGAAAAACGTGGCAGAACTTTAACAGATTTCTAATTTAACTGATACCGTTTTGATACACATATTTTTTAGGAGGCATAATACCAATGGCGAAAGTTAACATTATTACAGCAGCTGAAGCTGCTGCACAGGTTCCGGACGGAGCCGTTATTAATACAGAAGGTTTTGTTCAGGCAGGTCTTGCTGAAACTTTAAACAAAGCTCTTGAACAGAGATTTCTCGAAACAGGACATCCAAAAGATTTGACAATTTTCACAATTGCTGGACAGGGTGCAGGCGAAGGTACAGGCGCTGATCATTTTGCTCATGAAGGCATGGTTAAACGTCTTATCGCTGGACATTATAATCTGGCACCAACTCTTCGTACTATGTCTATTGAAGGCAAAATTGAAGCATACAACCTTCCACAGGGAACTATGGCTCAGATGGTACGTGATGCTGCCGGCAAACGTATTGGTACTATTTCACACGTTGGTCTGAATACATATGTTGACCCTCGTATCGAAGGTGCTAAAGTTAACGCTAAAACAACCGAAGATATCGTTAAGCTCATCGAGATTGAAGGCGAAGAAAAACTTCTCTTCAAATCCCAGCCATTGGATGTTACTTTCATCCGTGGTACATACGCTGACGAATCCGGCAACATTTCTCTTGAAAAAGAATGCTGTACTTTGGACGCAGTTTCTCTGGCACAGTGTGCTAAGAACAATGGTGGTAAAGTATTCGTTCAGGTTGAAAAAGTTGTTGCTAACGGAAGCCTTGACCCAAGAATCGTTAAGATTCCTGGTATCTATGTAGATGGTGTTATTGTTGCTGAAGGCGATGATAATGCTCAGATTTACAAACAGGAATATGATGGCTCCATGACAGGTGATTTCCGAGTTCCTCTTGGTTCTCTTGAAGCACCAAAACTGGATGCTAAGAAAATCATCGCTCGTCGTGCTGCTAAGGAATTACAGAAAGGTGCTGTAGTTAACCTCGGTATCGGTGTTCCTGAATTCGTTTCTGCAGTTGCAAACGAAGAAGGCATTGGCGACTGGATGACATTAACCGTAGAAGCTGGTCCTGTAGGCGGTGTTCCACAGGGTGGTTCCCGTTTTGCCGGTTCTGTAAACGTTGATTGTATCCTTGATCAGCCATACCAGTTCGACTTCTATGATGGCGGCGGTATTGATCAGGCATTCCTCGGACTTGCTCAGGTTGATGAAAAAGGTAACCTGAACGTAAGTAAATTCGGCGGCCGTATTGCTGGTTGTGGCGGATTTATCAATATTTCCCAGAATGCTAAGAAAGTTTACTACTTAGGTACATTCACAACTGGCGGTCTTAAGATTGCAACAGGTAACGGAAAACTTGAGATTACTCAGGAAGGTAAATCTAAAAAATTCGTTAAAGAAGTTGAACAGATTACTTTCTCCGGTACATATGCTGCTAAGATTGGTCAGCCAGTTATCTACATCACCGAAAGAGCTGTATTTGAACTTCGTAAAGACGGTGTATATTTAACAGAAGTTGCACCTGGAATCGATTTACAGACTCAGGTTCTTGACTTAATGGACTTCACACCAAAGATGGATGGCACACCAAAATTAATGGATACAGCACTCTTTGTTGATGCACCTATGGGTCTTGATAAATAATTAAAATTCATTTGAATTAAACCACGTAACTTAGTTCCAAAGGGGTGGAATCTATTCCATCCCTTTGTGTAAAAAACTAAAAACAAATAATATAACCTTCAAGGGGGCTAAATGTTATGAATTTCGGTATATTAGTATTACTTCTGGCATTAATTTTATTTGGTTTACTGGCATTTAAGCAGATTAGTGCATTAATTCTTGCTCCGCTGGTAACTATTTTCGTTATTGTCTGCTCCGGTCTGCCAATCCTTGAAAGCTTAAAAACAGCTTTCATGCCAGCCGCTGCTGACTATGTAACAAACTACTTTTTAATTTTCTTTGTTGGTGCATTGTTCGGAGCTGTTTACCAGCATACAGGCGCTGCTGAATCTATCTCCAAGACTTTGGCTGGTCTTTGCAAAGGTAAATTTGTTGCACCAATTATCATGACCATCACAGGTATTCTTACATACGGTGGTGTTAGTGGTTTCGTTGTATTTTTCGTTATCTACCCAATCGCTTTGAATATGTTCAAAGAGGGTAATGTTACCCGTCGTCTGATTCCTGCAGCAATTTCTGCTGGTTGTTGGACATGGTCCATGTATGGTCCTGGTTCACCTTCCATCCAGAACGTTATTGCTATGACTAACTTGAATACACCTGCAACTGCAGCTTTAGTTCCTTCCATTATCATCACAGTAGCATCTTATGTTATGATTTTTGCATGGTTGGAAATGAGAACTCGCAGCTTTACTAAAAAAGGTATCGTATTCAATGATACAAGCCTTAAATTCCAGTTATCTCCTGAAGAGATGGCAATCGAAGAGGATAAAGACCTTCCAAACTTTGTAATTTCTATTATCCCAATCGCTGCTATTCTTATCTGCTTCAACGTTGTTGGACTCGCTGTTGAAACATCCGTATTCATCGGTGTTGCTTTAGCTACAATTCTTATGTTCAACCGTGTTAAAGGTATTAACGGATGGATTGCCGTATTCAACGAAGGTGCTGCCAACTCTGGTGTATCTATCCTGAATACAGCTATCGTAGTTGGTTTTGGTGGTGTTGTTAGAAATACACAGGGATTTGCAGATTTAGTTGAATTACTGAAGACATTGAACATGCCTGCACTTGTATTCGTAATGGTTACAGTTGCTATCTGTGCCGGTGCTTGTGGTTCTGCTTCAGGTGGTATGGGTGTTGCTTTCACAGCCTTAACAGATACATATGTAAGCATGGGAATTGCATTACCATACGTTCATCGTATTGCAGCTATCGCTGCTGGTACTCTGGACAGCTTGCCACACCAGGGTGCTCAGATTACATTATTGGGTATTTGTAAATTGACACATAAAGAGGCTTACTGGGATATCGCAGTAACCCAGATTTTCATTCCATTCATTGCATGTTTCTTATTCATTATCTGTGCTATGATGGGATTATAATCAAAAAACTTTCTATATTGTTTGATAGAGGCTTTCAAAAATCTTCGGATTTTTGAAAGCCTTTTTCTTATTATATGAAAATATGATATAATGAATACAAAGCAGAGTACGTGTACACCCATATGAGAGGAGGCATTATTATGAAATACTGTGTTCTTATGGGAAGTCCCAGAAAAAAAGGAAATACCATCTCCATTGTTGAACCCTTCATTGATACTTTAATAGCGAATGGCAACGATGTCGAACTTATCTGGCTCTATGACAAAGACATACAGCCATGCGAAGCCTGCCGTGTCTGTCAGATTGACTGGTCCATCTTCGGCTGTCAGCACCAGGATGATGCGCAGGGTATTTTTGATTCTATTCTATCCAGTGATGTTATTGTTTTTGCAACACCGATTTACTCCTGGTACTGCACACCACCGATGAAGGCCCTGTTAGACCGTCTTGTCTATGGCATGAATAAATTCTATGGCGAAGAAAAAGGCCCATCTCTCTGGGCCGGAAAACATACTGCCATTATCGCAACCTGTGGCTATCAGTTAGAAAAAGGTGCTGACCTCTTTGAAGAAGGCATCCGCCGTTACAGCAAACACTCCGGACTTATTTACGAAGGCATGCTGGCAGAACGCGATCTGGGGTATAAGACGGAATTTATCGATGACTTAAAGATTCAACATGCAAAAGACTTTGCAAACAGCCTGATACAGCGGTTTTCTTAATATCTTTTAAAACATATCTATGTATCAAAAAAAGCGGCTTAATAGCCGCTTTTCTTGATATCACATTTATTCTTAAATTCCTCGTACTTTCATATGTGGAAAATGATGCTCTAATACAGATATTACAATTAAAGCTGTAATTCCAGCGCTAAACCCGCCATTAAACAACATAAATCCACCATGAATAGAGGCCGTTGATGTACATATGGCTGCACTTACAATACCCGAAGCTACTCCCGAACGCCATCCATAACGTCCTGCAATCGGTGCAAGACCCGTTGCAAAGGCCACACCATTAATATACCCCTGGGTGGATAATGTCCATGGTATCGCCCGTCCCTGGAGCATGCATATGCTCATAACGAACAGCGACAGGGCCACATAACCCGCGAAAATAGACCATGTGTTTTTTGGATGCTGCCCTACTGCTGCAAAGGCAGTAGCTGCAAATATAGCACCGACCGTCGGCCCGGAAAAAGCCACCCCATCCGTAAAAAGCATGACCAGATTCATATAAATAAGGACCATAAAACCGTAAAGTCCAAAATTTATAAGACAGACATCCATTCCGTATTTATCTGCAAAATTTGAAAGATGTCCTGTTTCCTCAAGCAATTCTTTATATCCCTTAAGACTTTTCCCGTTCTTTATGAAACCGGCAATCAACGCCGTTCCAAATATCAGAATAAAAAGTATATTGGCAAATCTCCAATTTATTTCCCCAATACCATCATAAAAACTATTATCCAGTGCTACAGGCCCCGAAGATTCCAGCCCCATCGTCTTATAAAGAAATGCATACAAAAAGCATCCTACAAGGCCAAATGCCAGTCCTCCATTATAAAGATTATAACCTTTATGCATCCACATGGCTCCTTCCAGCATTCCCGGAAGAACCATTCCTGCCGCAAGCCCTATTACCGCTGCAAGAATAACGCCTATCGGTGTAATCTGAGCCTGACCCACAACAAAACCGGAACCAATCGGATACCTGAAAAGGACCTCACCTACCAGCGGACCAAAAGCCATGGAGAGCATCGCAATGTGCAGATGATCCCTGAAGTTCTTTTTTTTATGTACATAATAAAGAATAACCCCTATAAAACAGGGCCATATATTAAGGAAATTCATACCATAAAAGCAGTGGGCTACCACCAGCATATAGCTTGCAAGCATTGAAGCCGTCGCTCTGGCTTTGGTAAGAACAACAATCAGCCAGCAAGTCAAACTGCATATACCCGCATTAAAGAAAGCCGAACTTACACCACCCACTCGAAAATAATCCGTCATTAAAGGGCTTGGTGAAATAAGTATCTTAAACCACCCCTGAAAAAGTCCCTCCAGACCATCACTTTTTAATGAGAATATTGCTGCTGCTACCAGCAATACCAACGCAATCCCCAAACACATCTGTTTGATTGCTTTATCATTTGCATTCATTTCCACGCCTAGTCGCTTCCCTTCTATATTTTACACATCACAGTATACCACTTGAGTTTCCGCAGTTTTATCCACAACTGCGGATTTTATCAGCTTTACAATAAACAACTTTCAAAAAATGCCCAAAATATAAGGAATCCAGACTCTT